>NZ_CP196080.1:0-684838 GCF_051549855.1 Mycoplasma sp. 3341
TTATTTATAATTTTTTTTATGACTTCAAATCACAATGAATTTACTTCAAAAGAATTCGACTTAGAAAGCAAAAACACCCTAATTCAAGAAGATTTTCTTTCTTCTAATACTGACCAAATTCTTTATGACACATTTTTGAGTGAACTAAAGTTAGTTGCAGAGTATGATGATAGAGTTTTCTTGTTAACTAACAAGAATAATTTAAAACTGACTGAAGATGAAAATGTTAAAGCTTATGTGTTTCGGGTAATCAAAGATGTTTTTAATGAAAACAAGCACGTAATTTATATAACTGATATCAATGATTTGCCTAAAAATATTCAAAGCAGTGCTCGCCAAAAACCTAGTTCACGTGTAGCAAAGTCTTACAGAATTTCATCATCATTAACACTGGATAAATATGCGCAATTAGAATTTAACAAGTCAGCATTAATGGGAGCAAAAGTAATAATTAACGATGGAGAAGAGGCTACTTATACTCCAGTATTTTTCTATTCAGCATCAGGATTTGGAAAAACCCACTTGTTGCATGCTATCGCTAATGAGTTAGAAAAAAAGGGTAAAAGTTGTTTTTACATTACTCCTGAGCTTTTTACTCGTGACATAGTTTTAAATTTGCAAAATAAAAATCAACAAGCTATTGCTAAATTAATTGAAAGTTTAGGACAATATGATTGTTTAATGTTTGATGATGTGCAAGAATATGGAAGTAGAGACTCAACGCAGAGTGTACTTTTTAACATTTTCAACAACCATATTGCCAAAAAGAAACAAATTATTGTAACTGCTGACAAAGAACCACGTGAACTGGGTGGATTTGAAGATCGTTTTATTACTCGTTTTTCAGCAGGATTAGTTTTGCAAATTAACCGTTTTAATAATAATGATGTTGAAGAAATGTTTAGATTTCAATTCAAACAAGCTGATATCGATCCAAACATTTTCGATGAAGAGTGTTATAGCTTTTTTGTGCGGAATTTTTCTTCATCAGTACGGGCAATTTTAGGAGCAATCAATAAAATAGCGCTTTTCAAAAAGAATGATACTGATTTTAGACCAACATTAACTTATCTAAAACGCACAGTATTCCAAAACACTGAAGCTGACATAGATTCAATAACACCAGAAAAAATTATAGAAACTGTTGGTAAATATTACAATATCAACAAAAAGGATATTCTTGGCAAAACAAGACTTAAGCCAATTGTGCAAGCACGCCGGATTGCAATGTTTGTGATTCGTACTAACCTAGATAAAACATTCCAGGAAATTGGAGACATTTTTGCTCAAGCACACTCAAGTGTAATGGCAAGTGTTGAAAGCATTGAAGCAGAAGCTAAAACAAACAATGCTTTAAAAACAGCACTAAAAAAAATTGATGATAATATTCGCAAGTTGAAATAGGAGATCAAGATGTATATAAAAATTTCAAAAACTCAACTAGATAAAGCCTTAGAAAGAGCGGCTAAAATTTACGACGGAAACACATATCTAGCTTCGCTGAAAGGAATTTTGATTGAAGCGATCGACTCAAAAGTTACATTCATTGTCTCAAGTGAACAATTGGCAATCAAACATACTATTCTTTCGACAGGTAAAGAAATTGAACATTATGACATGGAAACATGTCAGGTAATTGAAGCCGGAAAAATTTTGGTTCCTTTAATTTTATTTAGAAACATAGTAAAAAACTTAGATGGTATTATTGAACTTAAGAAAAGCGGACAAAATTTATTGGTAAAAACCGAAAACGACAAATTTGAAATCAGCCTAATGGATCCATTTGAATATCCAGAAATGGATTTCAGACAAATCGGAAACAATGTAAGCTTGAATATTGAAGATTTAAAATCAATTTACAAAAATGTCGCTTTTGCAACAGATTTTAACAATGTGACAAATCAAATAGTTTTGAATATGATTAACATTGAAGCAAAAAATGGAGCTTTAATAGCCACTGCAACTAATAGTTTTAGACTAGCAAAAATGTCAATTCCATTTGATAAAGATGTTGAATTTTCATTCTTGATATTACCTAAAAACTTAAGAGATATCTTGAATTTCGAAATTAAGGGCGAAGTTGATTTTAATGTTGACGAGTCAAAAATCAGTCTTACTTATGATGGAACAATCATTCAATCAAGCATTTCACGTCTTCAATATAAAGATACTTCAAAGGTTATTCCCAAAACTTTTGACAGCGTTTTAGTAATCGATAAGAAAAATTTAAGCAGTCTTTTGACGAAAGCAAAATTATTAAATAGTGAAAAAAACAACAAAATTAGGCTTACCATTGCTAATGGTGTATTAAGCGTTTCAAGTCAAACAAGTGAAGTTGGTAAAGCAGAAATTAAAACTACTGATTTCAAATATGGAGAAGAAAAACTTGATATTCTTGTAATTAATCGTTACTTGACTGATGCCATCAATGTTTTTGAAGGACAATTAAATATCTTATTCGCACAAAATAATCAGAGAATAGTTGTAACTAGTCAAGAAAATAAAAATATTGTACAATTACTTACACCACAGAAAGGACACAGTTCATAATGCTAATTGAAATAACAGGTAAAGAAATTAAAATTTCGCAACTATTAAAAAAAATGCGCATCATTGAAACAGGTGGAAGAGCAAGATATTTCATCGCTACACACGAAGTAACTGTCAATGGTGAAAAAGTAACAAGTCGTGGACAAAAAGTCTATGTTGGTGATATCGTTTGAATTGATGATGAAATTTATAAAATCGTTGAAAAACAAGAATAATTAAAACAAAAGCAGCCTTTTACGGGCTGCTTATTTGTTGAAAAAAGTGCTTATTTTGAGTACTTTTTCAGTCTAAAAGAATTTCATTACTTCTTCATAGTTAGGTTCTGAAGCAACTTCTTGACAATATTCAACATGAACAACTTTGTCATTTTCGTCAACTACAAACACTGCTCTTGTTAAAAGTCCTAATTCAGCAATTCTTGTTCCTGTTTTTTTACTAAAGTCACGATATTTAAAATCACTTACTGTTACAACTTTTTCATTATTTTTTGCTGCACATCAACGATTCAAAGCGAAAGGTAAATCCATTGAAATAACAACAACTGGATTAGGTTTCGATTTAAATTCATTCATGAATCTTGTTGTTTCCATTTCACAAACACCTGTGTCAATTGAAGGGATTGAAAAAATTAGACGCTTTTGTCCTTTTAGATCGGCTGAACTAAAGTCTGAAAGATCTAGATTTGTTGCAACAAATTCTGGAAAGCTGTCTCCAACTTTTAATTGTGAAGCTTCTAAAGTTACATTGTTTCCTTTAAATTTAACTTGCATTTTATCTCCTTAGTGAGTGGTTAATCACCTTAATTTTATCAATAGTTAACAAACTTTTATGCACAAAAATGCCCCCTTTGTAATGAACAGTTCAACTGTTAACAACACAAAAAACCTCTTTATATGTTATACTTATTAAGTATATTTATTTTTTTATATATTTCATATATACAAAATTTTCACTCAATAACACACCAGAATGTGTTGTGAGTGTCAACAGAAAGGGATTTTTATGGCATTAAAATTAAGTGTTAAAGTAGCAATCACTCTAGGAGCAATCGCAGCAGCATCCGGTGCTGTTATTGGTACTATGATTGCCTTTGCTAAAAACTCGGACGAAGTTAGAGGGAAAATTTCTCCAACTGAAAAAGATAAGTTTAGCAACGACTTTAGCAAGATGTATGCTAACAATGAATTAAGTCCTGAAATTGCAATTACTAACCCGCTAAAAGACAAAGATGTTGCTGGCTATGTGGAAGATGCTGATGGAAATGTATTTTTCTACTTCAATGAAGACAAAAACACAAAATTAACGTTTGAACAATTCTACTCAGAATACTACAAACGTTATCAAGAATCATTTATTTTCAAAGTAACTTATGGATCATTTCACTTCTACGATGAATATGTTCTAGCAGTTAAACCGAAACAATTCTTAGAATTTACCAAATGATTTATCACTAATGTCGCTTGAGGACCAGATTTAATGACTTTAGATAGTTTTAGAATCGTGCCAGGAGTTGAACAAAACGGTAACTCAATCACTTTAGGATCACACTCAACTCTTCACAAGGAAGAAAGTGAAATTAAATTCTTCCCAGATGCATTCTTTGGTTCAATGCCTATGTTCTCATCAGCTGGGGGACAAGGAAATGCAAGTGACTCATTAACTTTCTCAGTATTCGAAGACAATAAAGACAAAGCAACAATTGATACATTCTTAAAGAATATTCCTTTAGCAACAGTACTGCAAAACACACAACTTCAAGGATTTAATGGCAAAGCAGTCAAACCTTTTAACGCTATCATCTATCCAAGTGCGCTTATTGGGCAGCAATTTTTAGTCTTAGACAAAGAGAACTTACAATATAGCGAAGACCCTTCTGTTTTAGTTGTTAATGAAGATCTAAAAACTATTATTCTTCCAAAAAATATTACTCAGGAAGAGTTTGCTAATCTACAAAACGGAACACTTTCACAATACAAAGACTGAAATACAAGTTTGAGTGATTATAAATTAATGACCCTGAAAGGTTTTGCTCCTGGAACAAAACAAACTTCAGCAGGTAGTCATGAAATATTATGAGTAAGATTTGAAGACAAAGATGGTAATGTAGTAGACACTGCTCTGGTAAAAGACAAAAAAACCTTAACACAAAATAGAAGTGAATTATCTCTATCATCAGCTTGGCAAGAAGATATCAAAGGGTTCCTTGACTTCTATGATGTGCAAAATTACGCAAATCAAAAAGTTTATTTAATTAGCAGTGAAGATGGAAGCCAAAAACAATTCTTTGGTTCAAAACTATCAGCATTAAACTCAAAAATAGCAAGAAGCCAAAATTTCAAACTTATTAGTGCAACAATAAAATCATTAGACGTTGTTAATGAAAACGATAAATGAAATCTAAAAATCACTTTTGAAGATGCACAAGCTGAAAAAGACCAACTTGCTAGCCAAGAAAATTCTTCTGTAGCATGAGTTGACAAAGTAAATGATATCTTGGGTAGTTTAATTAAAGGTGACAGCGATAAAAATTGAAGTGATATTCAATCAATTTTAAATTCTTCAAAAAATAATTCACAAGCTAGAAATACAACCCAAGATAGTGACACAAATCTTCTAAACAGTGTAAGCTCATTTTCAACAGATATTGCAAACAAAGGAAATGAAGCACAGCTTGACTTATTTACCTCACTAAAAGATTCATTGGGATATGTTGGATCAATTAACCCACTAATTACTGGAATGACTCCACTTGATGTTAGTGCCACTGATGAAAAAGGAAATTTACTACCAGAATTAGAAAGACGTAAATATCAAGTTTACATTGAAGCTTACCCAGGACTTTTAGATAAAATTGTTCGTAAATTCCCTGAAATTCTTTATAAACAAACAGGACCTCACATTGCAAAACATCTAAATGACAAAGGTTACTATGAATATACTCTAGAAAATGGAGAATTCTATGGATTTAAAGATTCTGATCGGGTAGGATTACCATTACTAATGCAAGCAGTTTTAGATGATTTTGAAGGTATCTCAACTGACTTCTTAAAATACGTTGGAACCCACGAATATGGACACCACTTAACATTAGAAAGAACTCAAGCTATTGATGATTCAAACAATGCAGTTCTAGTTGGAGGAATTTCAACTCGTGGAGGAGCTACAGATAGCTCATTCTATTCAGCAAAAGCGCTGAGAAATTACTTAGAAGCTAGAACTAACTTAGATTTCGACCGTGTAGATGCTAATGGAATCCCAACTGAAAATGGGAATTTCGTAAGATACAAATTTATTAACAACAAGGGTGAATGAATTACCGAAACAAAAGACTTAATTTGAGGAAAAAGTTCAACAAGTGCTTCAACATCAGAAATTGTTGCAAATAAAGAACGCCGTTTCTTGCAAGACTGAGATGGAATCGTTGAGGCCGCTAAGCTAAGAGGAGTGGGGCTAAGAGATTTATTCTTTGCTAACTCATTTGATGAAAATTCTGGAACTCTAAACCCATTCATTAGCAGTGCTTTAAGTGGAATTAATAATGCTAAAGTATTTACAAAAACTGAAAAAAATAATGCGACTGCAGGAGCTGGTGAATTAGCAACTTACAAATTCGTTCCTGCTACCGCACAAGAAGTTTTAAGTAACTTTACCGATGGACAAAACACACCATTATCACAATTCTCAACAGTTCAACCAGATGGTGAAATCAACGTAAGAGTTTTTGAATGGGCAACCAACCAAGATGGTCAAACGGTTATTGCCAAAGTTAACTTAAAAACAAAAGACAATCAGCCAATTTTCAATGTAACATTAAACACTCCACTTTCAGCTTCGGATATTAATTATCTAAGAACTCAAGAACAATTAATTAACTCAAGTATTAACAACTTAGTAATCACTCAATTTAATGACAGTGGATGAAATAATGCCGGAACATTTTTAGGTGGAAGTGCTAACGTTTCAACAAGAAGTGTTGCTGAATCAGGAATCTCTACAGATGTTGAAGAATCACTAATTAAAAGAAATTCAAGTGCTGCTGATTTCACTTCTTCAAACAACAACCAATTGTTTATAAATGACCCACAACAACCAAACCGTGGTGAATATACTCGTTTCAATTTAGTAGGAAATCAAGCTAACTTAGGTTATGACTTGTGACTAACTTACAACACACTATTGCAAGAAGTGCAGTTAGGTAAGAAAGCATATACACAAATTGATAATTCTAACTTTGCGAAAGTACTAGGATTCACAAAATCAGGTAAAAAATATGATGAATTTGTATTTCCATATGCTAAAGATGCTGCTTTCTTAAAAAACATTTATTCATCTAATGACGGTTTCACACAGAGCATACAATCAGCACTTCAAAGATTTAGAGCTCCAGCTGCCTATGGGAAGTTAATGTCTGACTTTAGATTCGGATTTTTAGATTATTTAGGAGTTTTATCTAGTGGAAGCACTGATCCACAAGACTTAGCAAAAAACAAGTTTGCGCTAGTAAGAGCAACTCAAACTGAAGATAATAAATTAGTTCCTGAATTAGTTTCTACTCCTTCGTTCGGAGCACTTAGAGATGCTCTTTTTGATGAACAAGGAAGAGAAGTTATCGGTATTGCAATAAAAACTACTGGTTATGCAATGCAAGTAGAAAAATATAAACTTGTAAACTTCATCAATAGCAAAAACGCAAAATGATTAAAAGTAAAAGTAGGTGACTCATTACAACCTACACCAGTATTCATGTCAATGTATGACTTGATGAGTTTCGGTTCAATCGATTACTCAAAGGCAACTAAATCAATCAACGATTCTAAAGTAACATGAAACTGAGACATTGATTATGTAAAATCAAAATTTGACTTAGATAGCTTCAAAGAATACTTGTTAGAAAACGAAAAAGACAATGAAAAATTAAATCAAATAACTGAGTCAGAACAATCTCTAGCTAATGAAATGATGTATCGTTTCAGACATTCAGGGCTATTCCTAGGGGTTAAAAACTTTAGTGTCGTTGAAAGCTTAGACAAAAATGCTGCCTTTCTTTCAAAAGACTATGGAATTGATGTTTTAAGCCCAATATTTGCTAATTACTATGAAGATCCGCAACTTGTTGCTGAACAAAAAGCAAAGGACAAAAACAGCCTTGCTTATTCATATGATCAAATTATTGATGCAGTTAAGAAACAAATGGAATCGATTGCTAATCGAAGAGCAAATGATGATGAACAAAAAGAAACCCTTTTAAAAACTCTAGAGCACAACTTTGATGCTCATGACTTATCGATGTTTATGGGTAATATCTTATATTTCCAAAACTACGGAATTCGTTCATATTACGTAGATATCTACTATGGAATATTGTCAGATGGTGAACCTTCATCAGATGTTATTGACTATGCAGCAACAAGAACCGAATCACAAATTCAAGATAAATTCACTGACTATGTTTACAACTTACCAGAAACATTAACACGTGATTATGTGCAAACTACATACATTCCTTCAACTCAAAACTTTGGTAACTTACCTAAATATTTGAGCAATGTAAACGAAGCTACAACCGGACTTGACTACGTTGTTGATGGTACACAACTAAATTACATTAATTCAACACTAATCGATATTGATTCTATTGCTAATTCAGTTGCACTTGCGTCATCATATAAAGCGCGTGTTGATCGTCTAGAAAAAGATCAAGCTATCTATCAAAAATATAGCTATCTAAAAGAAAAACAAAGTGAATACAAAAAACTAAGTCAGCAATTAAATGACAATAGTGAAACTCTAAGTGCCAAAGAAAAAGCGGATATTCAAAAGAAACAACTTGCTCTTGCTGAAGAATTATTAAAAATCTCGAAAGAAAGACAAGAGGAACTTGTTGCATTAACTGAAGAAATGAATAAAAATTCAATTCAAGCAAGTGATATTAATACGGACCAAGTGCCTAGGTCTTCATACTTTGGACAATTTATTACTAAGAGTAATGGATATTTCAAAGATCGTTGACAAAAAGAAACTATTGGTGCTGAGCTTTACGATGATAATCTAAATGCTATCCAAGACGATACTATTCGTATCAAGGATTGAAATGGAAACAAAATCACAAACCGTCCTGAAGCATTCTTTGTTTCACAAATGAAAAACTTTGGAGTTGGTGAAAGAACTGTTGCTGGAATTTTCAGAAATAAAAAACTTGATGCTATCTCAATGTATGGTTTTGTTAAAAAAGAACAAGCTGAAAAAATCAAATATCTAGAATTTACTGATGTTGATAGTGGTAAAAAGCTATACCTACCAGTAAATATTGCTAAAACTAATAACTTATTCTATTTAGAAAAACAAGGTGACATTACTTCAAAACAAACCCTTGAAGATAAATATGGATACACTTCATGACTAAGTGACTATGCTCTAATGGCTAAATATAGAAACACATTGTTAGAACCAAAACACAAATACTATGTAAACTTTGCTAACGAAAACAAAGAAACATTGCCAGGATTTAACATGACTGGATTTGACTTTATGTCAGAAAACGGAAAAGCTGTTGAGCAAGCACCAGTTAAATTAATTAATAACGCAGCCAACGCAAATGGCGACATTAACCAAGTAATTATTGATATTGACTATCAATTCAACATAACAGGATAGGAGGAACAGTGAAAAAAAATAACTTGTTAAAATTACTGTCCACTCTGCCACTCGCAAGTATTGCATTAGTACCAGCTATTGCGGTTTCTTGTGGTTCAAACGAAGAAATAAAGTTAAGTTATGACTTGGGTCTGACTGCTGAACCAATCAATAACCTAAACTATGTTCGTTATAAATCAATGGACAAAATTTTACCTTCACTAGTTGATGCATTCCTTAAAAATGGGCCAACAACTAACTTAAAATCAATCATTCAAACAAATAACTTCTATATGTCAATGGTTGATACTTCAAAACTAAAAGATTCATCAAATTTTGATGACTTTTTCAACATATCAAAAGACAAATTGAAAGAAAAAAATGGATATGGTGAAGTTAGTGGTTCATACTATGGAATTCATGATTTCCAAATTCTAGGAGGAACCGGACGTCCTTCTTTAGGAGCAGATCCTACTAGACTTGCATCACTTTATGCTTTCAGAAACCCTCGTAACCCAAATAATTACATGGCTGTAACAGGGTTTGTTAATGATCAAAAAAATAGATGAAGCAATGGAGATTTCGTTACTGCAGCCGATATTCGTGCTTACTTAGAATACATTTTGGATCTAAACACAGGTTCGCAAAAACTAAACAACATTGAAAAAATTGGTCTAAAAGGTGTTGATGAATTTATCGCAATTCAAAAAGAATACGCACTGAAATTCGGAAGAAACTATAAAAATCCTTTTGGTTACCGTAAATATATTGAAGCACCTTGATCAACTAACGATAAAAAAGAATACATTGAAGATGCCTCAGAAGAAGCTTGAAGCTCACAAGTTCCTGGTGACCAAGAATACGTTGAAAAAATCAAAAAAGCTGCAAAAAACATTGGTTTCTACACAGGGCAAATCTTTAGAGATTACACTAATGAAGAAGTTGCCAAATCATTGTCACTAACAGAAAACAAAGCATTTTCAATTAACAGTGACATTCAAGACTTTACAATTTTGAAAAATGGTAAGACCTACAAAGTAAAATTAATCAAAAACGAATTCTTGAATCCTTATCAATCATTTACTGTAGATTCAGCAAATGGTTCCATAACTGCTGATATTGCCACTCTTTCAAACGATGAAAATGCATTCACTATTGTTTTTGATGAAAACAAAACACCAAGTTTAGCTTTCCTTCTTTCACGAGTTTTAGACAAACTTTATCCAATCAATCGTAAATATGTCGAAATGGAAGCTGGAGGAATTGATAATTATGGTTCAGAACCTTCAAAATTCTTAACTTCAGGGCCTTTTATCATCAAAGATGGTGATGTTGTTTTAGGGCCTCAAGGATACTTAATCCTAACTAAAAATAAAGACTACTTTGATGCAGATAATGTAATTTCAAACAAAATTAAGATTTATTTCTCAACTGATAAAACAATTAACTCAACATTGTTTGAAGATGGTTATGTTTCACAAGCATACATTCCAGCAAACAAAATTAATAATTACTGATCTGATCCAGTTTATAAACAATATCTAAACAAAAACTCCGGATATGGAACAATTGCATTTGGATTTAATCTAGATAATGAAACAAATGCGCAAAGTTATATTCAAGATCAAGATTTAAGAAATGCAATTTACTATGCAGTAGATCGTGAAGCCATTCTTAAATCAGTTGGTTGAGACTTTAGTTTCCCAGTTATTACTTGAACTGCTTTTGGACAATATAAAGCAGCAGATGGTAAAAACATTGAGTTATATTTCAATGATCAAGACACATTGACAAGAAACAATGTGAAATTACCAATTCAAAACTATGATTTCTTTGTACACCAGTCAAAATCATACAATTTTGAAAAAACTGATCGTCGTGACCTAGCTTACAGTCAAGATATTGCTAAATATTACTTAAATAGATTCAAAGCAAAACACCCTGGCTTAAAATCAATATCACTACGTTACATAAATAATTCAACAGATGAACATAAAAAAGCCGGTCAATATCTAAAAGAAGCATTAAAAGTTATGTCAGATGGATTTATTGTGATTGAAAACAAATCGTTACCAGAAAACACATATGCTTCTTGAATTGAAGAAGGAAAATATGACATCATTTACCAAAACTATGACCGTATTGGTGGTAGTGGTGCGTCTGACTATGTAGTTGCTTTCTTTAAAACTGACGAAATTGACTCACTTTCACAGAAAAACATTGGATTTAAGAACAACCCAGTTGGTTCATTTACATACGCTGATTACTTATCGGACTATGTTTTACAAGCATTGCAAAATTCAGGGCAAAGTGATTTAACTAAAGAAAAAGCAGTACTGCCTTATATCAACAAAGTTTTAGAAGAAACAAATGATGTTGCTGCTGACAAGTTCCAAAATGCAGATAGCACTGCTAAACAAAGTGATTTTGTGCAAAAATATGCACAAGTTATTGCTAAATCACTTGCTCTTAAAGCAGAATCAAAAGATGAAAACCTATGAACTGACACAGTGGTAAAAAACGCTTTAGAATACCACTGAACAACAAATGACAACATTAAAGCTTCAAGAATAAATCGTTTATTCAATCTTTATGTAAAACATACTTACACAATCAATCAAATTATTGATTTTACAAAACAAAAAGATCCTAACTATCCAGATGAAAAAAGTCTTGAAGAAAGACTTATGATTGATGAACACTTGAAAAATGCAACTGAGTCACAACCCGACTACTGAGCTAAATTTATTGATTTAGCTTACCAAAGAGAAGGTGAATCATTAGTGGATTACACTGCTAGACTAAGTGCTTTCTTCTCAGGAAACTTTACAAAAGAAGAAAGAGAACAATACTGAGATAGTGAAGCAAACATTTTCCAATTTATTGCTTTATTAGAAAAAGTTGTGCGTGATGCCAGCCCAGTTGTACCACTAATGGAAGTTGACACCAACTGAGAAATTACAAAAGTTGGTGGAACTTCAAGCCTATATACATTCAACTTGCAATACGCTTATGATGTAACCAAACCACCAAGACCAGGACTACCAAGACAGAGAGGAACATAATAATGGCAAAAGAAAAAGTTTTATTCGATAACAAAATCTACCAGCTCAATGATAATAAAGTGCATTTTGGTAGTCAGAGAAACAGAAAAATGACATTTATGCAAAAAATGTCTGCTATCGATTCTCCTGTTCTTCGTGCACTTTGAAAAGTTCTAAAAATCGCTCTTGAATTTATCATTATTGCGTTTATTGTTATTACCATTACTTTCTTTTTAATTAACTTAGTCCCAGGTTCTAACTCATTAACAAGTGGTCTAGATGAAGCATCAAGACAAGCAATTGAGAAAAAATACGGTTTAGATCAACCACTAGGATTAAGATACTTAAGTTATCTAAAAAATCTATTCCACGGAGATTTCGGTATCTCATTATCTCTTTTCCCAGGTCAAAACATTAACTCATTTATTTGATCTCGTTTCTATAAATCATTCTTAGTTGGAATTTTCTCAGTCTTACTAACTGTTGGAATCGGAATTCCACTAGGAATCTGAGTAGGAAAAAACCCAGGAAAAATTGTTGATAACGTTTCAACCTTCTTTGTTTCAATCTTCAGTTCAGTGCCTTCGATTGTTTTTGCGCTAGTGTTACTATTCATTGGTCGTCTAGTTAATCTTCCTTACATTTTTGAAGAACAAAACTTCGCAACTTACATTCTTCCTGGTTTAGCTTTATCGCTTGGAAGTATTATTGTTTACATTAAATATATAAGAACCGAATTAAACCGTGAGCTAAATTCAGTGCATGCTAAGTTTGCTTACTTAAAAGGTTTATCGAAAAACCGTTTTGTGTGAAAACATGCATTAAAACCTTCACTTTTCCCAATTGCCACTTTCTTCCCTGCTGTTATCTTTGGATCATTCATTGGAAGTATCTTCATTGAACAAATTTTCTTCATCGCTGGTTCAGGAGCAACTCTACTACAAGCAATTCAATCAAAAGACTATAACGTTATTCTTTTCTTAATTGCTATGTTTGCCCTATTAACTATTCTTTCATATGCTTTCCGTGACATGCTTTACGAAGCAATTGACCCACGGGTAAGAAGAAGAAGAGGTAAATAATGAGTTGACTGAAAAATAAATTTAGTAATATGAAGAAAAGACAAGAATTGGGAAAAACAAACCGCGAAAATATCATGGATGCACCAAATCAGTTTATTCAACCAATTAACTACCAAAAATGAAAACTAATTGGAGAAGCATTTGATTATCAAGCTGATACTCACATGGGTTCTCAACCAAAAATCTTCCGTGAATTCGTCTATCGTTTTTCTAAAAACTTTGGAGGAGTAGTAGGATTCTTAATTCTTGCAATCTTAATTATTTTTGCCTTAATTATTCCATTCTTTACTCTTAACCCAAATACCCAAGACGTTAATAATCGTTTCTTAACATTCAGTAGTTCTGACAGTAATGGTGTTTACCACTTCCTTGGAACTGATGATCTAGGACGTGATATTTGAGCAAGATTATGACATGGTCTTCGTTATTCATTAGGACTTGCATTTATGGTTACTTTGATTGAAGTTGTGATTGGAGTAACATTTGGTATTATGATGGGACAATTCAACAAATTTGACGTTGTTTTAACCTTCATTATCAAAATTATTTCAGTTGTTCCAACCATCTTAATCTTGATTCTAATGACTGTTGTTGTTAGCCCAAGTTTCTGAGTAATTGTCTTCTCACTATCACTAACTGGATGAACCGGAATGGCAAACCAAATAAGAGCTCAAGTTAAAAGAGCAAAATACTTTGAATGAGTATCTGCTTCAAAAGTTTTAGGTACTCCTACTTGAAAAATATTGAAAAATTATGTTCCAGTTATCTTGCCAATTTTAATTACTCAATTAGTATTTACCATTCCTGGAGTTATTCTTTCTGAAACATCACTAGCCTTCATAGGTTTATCAATTGATGATGTTTCAACTCTTGGAAACTTAATTAGTCAAGGTCAAAAAGTGTTCCCTCAATACTTAAGATATGTTTTTGTTCCTTCTTCAATCTTGATTTTAATCACAACTAGCGTGCAATTAATTGGTGCTAGTGTGCAAGATGCTTTAAGAAGACAAAGATAGGATTGATATGAATGAAAAATATTGCCTAATCAAAAGAAGTCGTAAATTTATAAATAAGGTCAAAAACACTGACTGAAAATACTTTTTTACCCCGGGAAAACAAAAACACTTTGACTGAGACCATTTTTTCAAAGATGTTCAATTCGAAGAATTTAAAGACGGAACAAAATTAAAAATTGCAGCAGAAATTAAAGATGTTAATTTATCATTCAAAAACCCTGCTGTACCAGGACAAAAAAACAAAGTTTTACGTGGCCCAAGTTTAAAAATTTATGAAGGTAAAGTTCACGCCATCATTGGTGAATCTGGTTCTGGAAAGAGTGTTATCACTTCTTTACTATATGGGCTAACCGGAGAAAATGCAATTATTGATAGTGGTGAAGTTAAACTTTACAATAACAATGTTGAAAAATTCAGTCTAAAAGATTGAGAACGTAGTCATTATCGTGGAAGAGTTGTGTCAGCAGTCTTTCAAAACCCAATGTCAACACTAAATCCGACAATGAAAGTTGGAGAACAAATTATGGAAGGAATGTTATTGAACGGAGTGGTAAAAACCCGTAAAGAAGCTCGTGTAAGAGCAATCGAATTCCTTCAATTGACAAAAATTAATGACCCAGAAGCTGTTATGAAATTGTACCCACACGAAATGAGTGGGGGAATGATTCAACGGGTAGTTATCGCAGCAATTGTTGCCCTAGAACCAAAAATTCTAGTTATGGACGAACCAACAACTGCTCTTGACCCAACTGTTCAAGCTTTAGTTTTAGATGTCATTAAAGATTTACAACAAAAATTGAAATTATCAATCGTTTTCATTACTCACGACATCGGAGTAGTAGCGTCAATAGCCGATTACATTTCAATTATGTACGCGGGACAAATCATCGAAGAAGGTTTAACTAGAGAAATTCTAAAAAACCCGCAACATCCATACACATGAGGACTAATTATGAGTATGCCTGATGTTAATAAAGGTTCTAGATTAGCAACTATTCGTGGTTCAGTTCCTTCGAATCTAAATAACATTGTCGGTGATGCTTTTGCAGTTCGTAACGACTATGCTTTAGATATCGACTTTGTACAAGAACCAAATTTTTACTGAGTAAGTGAAACTCACAGAGTAAAATCAGCTCTACTTGATAAAAGGGCGCCAGAATATGTTCCACCACAATTGATTCAAGACTTATGAAAGGAGTTTAAAAATTCTAAATAGTTATGGATACAACAAATAACAATACAGAAAACAAACTTCTTACTGAAAATGATGTTTACATTGAAACAACCAAAAAATGAGGTTTTGTAAAAAAACAACAAATTAGAATCAAAACTCCCGGAACTAACGAAATGTTGGCTAACAAAGATAATCAAGAAGTGTTAGCAACTATCAGAAACGTAGATATTACCTATGGTTCTGGTTCAAAAGCTTTCAAAGCAGTAAAAGACTTGAATTTAAATATTTATAAGGGCGAAGTTCTAGGACTTGTAGGGGAGTCAGGTTCTGGAAAAAGTACCATTGGTAAAGCACTAGTGGGACTAATTCCTTATAGTTTTGGCCAGATTAAGATGTTAGGTAGAGAATTACCTAAAAAATTACAAAGAGGTTGAAAAGTAGGTAAAGCACTGAAAGAATATAAAGAAATTGAAAACTTCATGGTTAATAAAGTGCAAATGATTTTCCAAGACCCTGCTAACTCACTTAACCCACACATTAATGTTGAATCAGTTGTTTCAGAAGGGTTAAATAACACTAAGAATGCTCGTTTAATTTACTTAAATTCTTTAGATCAAGCAGCGATAATTGCAACATATGAAAAAATTAAAGATTTAGCTAAATTTGAAACAAGAAAACCAATTTTATATAAAGAAATTAAGCAAGATCCAAAAGATGCTTTTGAATGTCTTTATGTAAACTTTGCTTCAGAACTTCTAGAAAATAGAGAACAAGAAGCACATGATGTTCTAATGGAACACAAAAAAATTCGTGAAGAAAAAGAAAACATAACAGAACGTGAAGCAAAAAAAATCTTAGTTGTGGAGATTTTAAAAAGTGTCGGACTTGATGATTCGGTTTTACGTCGTTATCCACTAGAATTTTCAGGAGGGCAACAACAACGTATTGGTATCAGTCGTTCAGTAGTATTAAGACCTACTCTTCTTGTTGCTGACGAACCGATTTCAGCGCTTGACGTTTCTATTCAGGCTCAAGTTGTTAATATCTTCAACGATTTAAAAGAAAAATATGACTTAACTATTGTATTTATTGCCCACGACTTGCGGATGGTTGAATACATTAGTGACAGAATAGTTGTTATGAACAAAGGAGTGGTTCTAGAAGTTGGAACTACTGAACAAATAATGCACAATTCATTACACCCTTACACAAAATCACTTTTAGATGCAGTTCCTTCAATTGACTCAAAACAAGGAAGCTTAATTGGGTATGTATATGATTCAAAAATTCATGAATATTCAGAATCAAACCAACCAAAATGATTGAAAGTAAATGATGATCACTTTGTTCTAGCAACCGAACAAGAATTAGAAGAATGAAAGAAAGGAATATACAAATAGTGAGAAAAAACAAAAAAATATTTAATATATTCGCTGTTTCTACACTTTCTCTTACTGCTTTTATGCCTTTAGCAGCTATCTCTTGTGTAGAAACAAATAACAAAGACACTAAAAATCCAGTGCAACAAAAATCTTTATCAGAAAGAATTGCTGAAAACTTATCTCTAGTCACTTCTGATACTCAATCAGAACAAAAAACTAAAGACTGATTGCAAAATGGTGCTGCTCGTAACTTATTAGAACTTAAATACGATCAAGAGAAAAAACTATTCTACTATACAACTGAAATAACAGAGAACAATGTTAAGAAACTAATTAATCGAGAATTGGTTAAACTAGCAAGTGATTTTGAAGTTCCAGCAAACACCACACTAAAGGCAGCAGTTGCTATAGACCTTGCAAAAAATAAATTATTGTTTGAAGTTTCTGCTGAAGAAGGACAAAAAGGTACTTTTGAAATTAATGATGTTAAACCATCAGCAAGCACTGCATCAATACCAAATGCTGATTTAAGAGCTAAAGATGATACTTTAGAATACTTGACACTTGACAGTAGATCAAAAACAAACCCTACTTATTTTGTTCCGCTACAAGCACCAACAATCAAAGAGGGAATTAATTTAGTTCCAAGTAATGAAAATCTAGAATTATTGAATAAATTTAAAGACCTAAGACAGCTTGTAATTGATACTTTCTTTGAACCACTTACAAATGTTATCGGTACAAACAAGAAGACTAGACAAAATACGTTCACTTCAAAATGAGGACTATTAGGAAAAACACAATCAGTAATTACCACAGCAGTAATTTCAAGAATAGATTACGCTATATATACTGCGAGAATGTCAGAAGATATATATAATAATCTTTTTGGTGATCCAAGCAAGGATTATAATGATTTTAGAAATACAATGGATCCAGAACAACAAATAAACTACACTTATTTAAAGCAAAAACTAGAGCAAATGAATAATTCTGGAAATCTATAATAAAAGTAAAAGACTCCGGCTTTCGGAGTCTTTTTTGCTACTTATTTATAAAGATTGAAAAATGATGCTAAACCTTTAAATTCACTATCTTTTGCTAATTCTTCTTCAATTGCTAGCAAACGATTGTATTTGGCAATTCTGTCAGTTCTAGATAGAGAACCAGTTTTAATTTGTCCTGTGTTGAAAGCAACTGCTAAGTCAGCTAATGTTGTGTCTTCTGTTTCTCCTGAACGGTGACTGACAACAGCAGTCATTGAAGCTTTGTTTGTCATTTGGATAGCTTCAATTGTTTCAGTCAATGTACCAATTTGATTCATTTTAATTAACACTGAGTTGATTGATTTGTTTTCAATTGCTTTTTTGATGAAACGTGGGTTAGTTACAACTAAGTCATCACCAACTATTTGCACTCTGTTTCCGTACAATTTAGTCATTTTTTCAAATCCCGCTCAGTCTTTTTCTGAGTGCGAATCTTCGATTGAAATAATCGGATATTTATCAATTAATTTCCCATAGTATTTAACTAATTCATCACTAGTAAATTCGTATTTTGTTTTGTTGTATTTTCTAAAACCGGGCATCTTGTTTATAACTGCATTATGGAATTTTTTAAACACGTATTTTTGAGTTTCTTCGTTGTAAAGTTCGCTTGCAGCTGCATCCATTGCTATCGCAACAGCATTATCACCTTCACGTCCGGGCTCAAATCCTGCTTCCTTAATAGCTTCAACTAAGAAATCTAAAACTTCTTCGTGAGTGTGTAAGTTAGGTGCGAATCCACCTTCATCTCCTACTTGTACTCCGTGTCCTGCTTTTTTCAGTAGTTTAGCTAGAGTATGAAATACAAAGTTAGCCATTTGTAATGCTTGACGGAATGATTTTGCCCCTACTGGCATAATCATAAATTCTTGAAAGTCAATAGTGTTTGAAGCATGCTCTCCGCCATTAATTACGTTTAACATTGGCAGTGGCAATAAATGAGCATTTACTCCTCCTAAGTAGCGATATAAAGGAATGTTTAGTTCTTGACTAGCGGCACGAGCTGCGGCAATTGAAACTGCCAATGTTGCATTTGCACCAAGCACTGACTTGTATTCAGTACCATCTAGTTCATTAAGCACACGGTCAATTTCTCTTTGGTTTAAAACTTCAAAACCAACAAGTTTAGGAGCGATTTTTTGATTAACATTATCAACTGCTAGCATTACTCCTTTTGCTCCGAATCAGTTTGAAGCATACTGTGAATTTTTATCACGAAGCTCTAAAGCTTCTCTTGAACCTGTTGAAGCACCTGAAGGAACTTTAGCACTTGCTGTAACTCCTTTTTCAGTTGTTAGAACAACTTCAACAGTTGGATTTCCTCGACTATCAAGGATTTCACGAGCGTGTATTTTTGTAATTTTCGACATATTACCTCTCTTTATTCTTAATTTTATACAAATTAGAATAAGAAAGCAAGGGATTTTTTTCCCAACTTTGTGTCAAAATAGTCAATCTGAGTGTATGTTGTAATAAAATTTATATAAATTATAGAAAGGACAAAAATGGTATTTAAACCCGAAGAAATTCAAGAAGTGATTGATCAAAATTCAACCAAAAAATCAACCATTTTATTGAGTCTATTAATTTTTAAAGGATTTGGCATCCCGAGTCTATATTTAGGAAAAAAAATTAATGCCCTTGTTTGATTTTTATTAGGGCTTCTAGCAACTGCTTTAATTATTACTGGAGCTGTAATTATAAACACTACTGATATTGCTAAGGATAGTAAAGGTAATATAACAAATTCAAAAGTATTTATTGGATGAATCTTGGCAATCGGATTCTCAATTTTATATTTTGCTATTAGTATCATTTCAGCTGGATGAGATTTAGTGTTAATTTTATTAGGTAGACTAAAAGATGTAAACGATAAGAAAATAGTTTTGGAAAAAGAGAAAAAAGAACTTGCTAATTTCTTGGAAATGGCTAAAAAAGCCCAAGAGGAAAATAATGAACAATAAAGAATTGGAACTTCAAAAAGTCAAAGCACGAGTACTTGCTAACTGAGAAAATGATCCAATTGCAAGTCTTTATGAATTAAGATTAACAGCCAAAGATGTTGATTTGTTTCAGTATCGCCCAGAATTAAGAGAGCTGGAACAAGCAATCTTACACAGACTTTTAGAGAAAAAAAGAGAACACATTGAAACTCAAATCACCACAGAACAATTGATTGATTTGTTGGCAGAAAACCCAATGGGATATGACTGAATGCTTTTTTACAATGCTCTAAAAATGAAGGATGACTTAAAACAAAAAGCTACTCATTTTAATAAATTGTTTAATAAGAAAGAAGACATTGACATTTTGATTTTTACTTTATTAAGCGAAAAGAAAATTGACTATGACTACAAAATAGGCGAAACAGTCATAAATCCTGCAAAATGCGTGAGTTTGAAAGATAATGATGAAATTACAAACACACAAAAAATGATTGTTGACACGATGAATAATGATGTTGTAAGAGCTAAAACAGCAATATCAGTTTTCTATGTGTTCATAACTAGCAATTGAAAAGATTATGCGCTAGGCAAAGAAATTAATTGTTTAGACACTATTGTCAATGTAACTGACACATTGCTAGGAATTAAAGATGAAAAAAGTTTGAATGCTGAAGAAACTAAATTGTTCGAAGTGTTGAAGAAAACAAGCAATGTCTAGGACACTAACAAAGTGTTTTTAGTTTATAATTTTATAGAATATAACAAAGGAGTTTTTTATGTTAAAAAGAAAAATCGATAAGAAAAAATCTGAATTATCAGTATCAGTAGAAATCGAAGCTAAAGTTTGACAAGAAGCACAAGAAAAAGCCCGTAAAGAACTAAGAAAAAAAGTTGAAATTAAAGGTTTTAGAAAAGGTAAAGTTCCAGCCGCTGAGGCAGATAAATACATTACTGAAGGTCAAGTACAAGCTCAAGCAGTTCAAGAATTATTACCAAAAGCTGCTGAACAAGCTGCAACTAAAGTTAAAGAAGAAGATTTTATTTTAGATGCTCCAGAATGAAACATCTTAGAAGCAGACAAAGACAAACTAGTTTTAGAATTTGTTTATCCTTTACTACCTGAAGTTAAACTAGGAGAATACAAAGATCTAGGAATTAAATTACCTTCAATCAAAGTAAGCGAAAAAGATGTTGAAGAACAAATTCAAAAAATGCTAAAACGTCATGCAATGTTAGAAGTTGCTGAAGACTTAATCCAAGAAGATGACAGGGTAAACTTTAACTTTAAAGGATTTGTAGACGGTGAAGCATTTGATGGCGGAGAAGCTGAAAACTTTGATATTATCATTGGTTCAAAACAATTTATCCCAGGATTTGAAGATAACCTAAAGAAATTCAAAAAAGGTGATGAAGGAGAATTTGACATTGTTTTCCCTAAAGATTACCACATGGAATACTTGAGAGATAAAAAAGCTACTTTCAAAATTAAAGTTAACGAAGTTAAAAGACCACAGCTTTCAGAATTAAACGATGAATTTGTAAAAACATTGGCAATTAAAGATGTTAACACTGTTGAAGAGTTGAAATCTTACCTAAAAGACCTAACTAAACGTGAAAAAATCGAACAATCAAAAGAAAAATTTGCTTCAGAAATTATGAAGAAATTACTTGAAACTTCAGAATACCCACTTCCAGATCAAATTGTTCGTAAAGAAATGTCAGAATACTACAAACGTTTTGAACAATCTTTAAAACAACAAGGCGCATCAGTTGAACAATACTTAGAAGTTGTTAAAAGTACTAAAGAGAAACTAGCAGAAGAAATCAGAACTGAAGTTGTTCGTAATTTAAAAATTTCATTCACATACACTGCTATTGCTAAAGCTGAAGACATCAAAGTTGAAGATGCTGATTACGAAAATGAATACTCATTGTTAGCAAAACTATACAATATGGATGTAGAAGAAATTAAAAAATACATTACAAAAGAACAAATTCAACTACCTCTAATTAACAAAAAAATTATTGCTACTTTAGCTAAATACAACGACCCTAAAAATTACAAATCAGTTTTTGGTGACATTCTTTTACCAGAACCAAAAGAAGAAGTAAAAACTGGCGAAGACAAAAAAGCTCCTGCCAAAAAAGCAAGTGCTAAAAAATCAGAAAAATAATAAGTAAAACAGTTAAGCAAGATTGATTACAGTCTTGCTTTTTGTTTAAAATCAATAGGTATTTTAGTATTGAAGGATAAGAATTAAATATCCAAAATAATTAAAAAAGATTGAAAAAATATCATTTGATTCGCTAACTCAGTAAACAATCTTCGCTGATCAATAATAATTAACTTTATTTAAAAAGAAAGACCAAATAGTTTTAGACGAAAACTCAGTAAAAAAAACAAGTAAAACTTAGTGTTTTGTCGAAAACTTAATTAAAGTTAGCAATAAAATCAACAAAAATCTCAGTTCTTTTAACAAAGAAATTGGCATCCCAGCATCCTCTGGGATTTTTTTATTTAAGTGAATATTTAGATATTTAAACGGATGAGTCAAAACTCACTAGCAGTTATTTTTTAAAAACCATTAATCTCTCAGGACGTTGTGATTTTATAGCGCATCAACTAAAAGACGCTGCCTTTAATAAGTTATGTCACAGTTAGTTTTCTATAAAAAGGTGTGTTGGCTATTTTTTATTTGTTTAAATATAGCTATTTTCCAAGATTTTATATACTCATCTTATAAAAAAACGTTTCACAAAAGAAAATAAAAAATTTTGAGATTTAAATAAATTAAAGCTATAAATTCAATTTGTTGTTCTATTTCGTTGCTGATGAGCACTTTAGGTTCAAAACTTATAAAAAAACAAAGCCAATAAAGGCTTTGTATGCATTAATTATTTAGCTAAACTTTTTACATATTTAGCAATAACAACTTCTTCATCTGTTCTAATTTTGTAAACTGGAATTTTTGAAGCAGGAGAAGAAATTAATTTGTAATCTGCATATTTTTCTTTGTTTGCTTTGTCCGATAGTCTAACACCGAATGATTTTAGACCTTTAACTACTAGATCACGAACAATATCATCGTTTTCACCAATACCAGCTGTAAAGACAATGGCATCAATAGGTTTACCAATTTTATTAATATATTGAGCAATGTAATCTACTACTTTACGGCAGAATAAATCAATTGCAAATTTGGCATCTTCATTTTTGTCATTTTCTCAAGCGGCATGTAGATCACGAACGTCGTTAGATATACCACTTACACCTAGTAAACCAGATTTTTTAACCATCATGTTGAATACTTCTTCAACATCTTGTTTTTCTACCCGCACTAAGTAGTCAGTAATTCCTGGATCAATTGCACCACAACGTGTTCCCATCATCAACCCATCTAGAGAACTAAATCCTACTGAAATGTCTAATGATTTTGAGTCTTTGATAGCACAAACTGAACTTCCAGATCCTAAGTGTGCAACAACAATATTGTTTTTAGTTTTACCTAAAATAGTTTTCATTTTGTCATTAATGTAGTCATAACTTAAACCATGGTAACCAAATTTATAGATGTTGTATTTTTTAGCTCATTCTTGATTGATTGGGAATGTCGCATTAATTTTTGGAATTGTTACGTGGAAAGCTGTGTCTTGAGCAATAATTTTTTGTACATGTGGCAATTCTTTTTCAAAAGCCTCAACAGCCGCTAGTGTAGCAGGCGCATGTAACGGAATGAATTTAGCAGCTTCTTCAATTGATTTTTTAACATCTTCATTGTAGTGAACAGGAGTTAGATATTTGTGTCCTGATAAAGGAGTTCTGAAACCAATTCCGATTACTTCGTCTAAATTTTTGATAATTCCATATTTTACTCATAAACGAGTTAAATTTTTAACAGCTTCAACGTGGTTTGGTAAGTAAGCACGATCTTCAAATTTTTGACCGTTAAACTTGGTAATAATGTTTCCGTCTAAGTTAATTCTTTCACATAGACCGCTAGCAAGTTGTTCCAATTTGTTAGCTGAGTATAGTGCTCATTTTAAAGAAGAAGAACCTGCATTAACAACTAAAATTTTCTTCATATTTTTATTAATCCTTAAGTAATTATTTGTCTAAAAATTCGTATCCTTTTAGAACTGTAATTGAAGTAACGTCGATAACGTCTTGAACTGTTGCTCCACGGCTAAAGTCGTTGATTGCTCCGTTAACTCCTTGCATAATAGCTCCAACAGCTCCGTATTTTCCTAAACGTTGTGCAATTTTGCATCCAATGTTACAGCTTTCTAGGTTAGGGAATACGTAAATTCCTAATTCTTTTTGAGGTGCTGAAGGGAACTTGTGTGCTCTAACTTTTAAATCGTAAGCTGAGTCGAATTGCATTTCTCCATTAATCATGTTAATGTCTGTTTCTTGTGCTAAAGCAACAGCGGCACGAACTAGGTCAGGGTTTTCTCCTTTTCCAGATCCATTTGTTGAGTATGTTAAGAATCCGGTCAAGTCGTTCATTTTCATTGTGCGAGCGAAATCGGTTGCATTTTTAGCGATGTCAACTAATTGTTCAGCAGTTGGTTTTTCCACTGTTGAAGGATCAGTTAGAATGAATTTTTCATCATCTTTGTGCATTACCATAATTGATGAAATGGTTTTGATTCCTGGTTTTGCTCCGATGCATTTAAAAGCAGCTCTTAGAATGTCAGCTGTTGAGTAAATTAATCCCCCTACTGCTGAATCGACATCTTTGGTTCTAATCATCATAGCTCCAAAGTATGGTCTTTGATTTAGATTTTTACGGCATGTATCTAAATCTTCTTTTCCTTTACGGATAACAACAAGTTTTTGAGCATATTCCTCAATCTTGTCAGCCATTTGTGTCATAACGATATTTTCTAAACCATCATTTACGATTTGTGATTCGTTTTCTAACAACATAATAGGTTTAGCTAATTTATTTTCTTGTAGATATTTAGCAGCTTCACGGCTTCTTTCATCATCCCCATCGATGAATAAAACACTTAGAACTTTTTCAGCAGCTTTTTCTTTGATTAAACTGTTGATATATTCACTAAATTTTGACATTTTGTCTCCTTAAATCTTGTTTTTGAATATAAAAAACTATAATAATCTAAATTTTACCCTTTTCAAAGTAAATATTTTAAAAACCTTATATTAATATGCTTTGATTGGCCATATCTTACTTTTTACTTTTTGCAAATCTTTAATACTTATTAAATTTAAGGAAAATAGAGGGCAAAGATTTTCGCTCCAAGCAAGTAAAAAAGAATTAAAAATTATTTATAATTAAAGTGCAATACTTGTAAGAAAAATGAAAGGAAAAATAAATGAGTTTCAAATATATTAAATCTGCTACATATGTTATGTCAGATAAAAACGAAATGGTTCGTTTATTAGACGTTGATGGAAACTTAATTGACAAATCATACAAACCATCAGCATCAAATGAAGAACTATTGAAAATGTATGAAACAATGGTTAGATCTCGTCAATGAGATATCTACGCTCTACAACTACAAAAAACAGGACGTATGGGAACATTTGCTCCTAACTTAGGAGAAGAAGCTACCCTATCAGCTCTTGGAGCAGTTATGCAAAAACAAGACTGATTCGTTCCTCACTACCGTGTACTTGCAGCACAACTATCACACGGTGTAAAAATGAAAGACGTGTTTAACTACTGAAGAGGATCAGAACAAGGTTCAAACTTTGCTAAAGATGTTAATGCTTTACCAATGCAAGTTGTTATCGGTTCACAAATTTCACAAGCAGCTGGAGTTGCTTATGCACTAAAACAAACCGGTAAAAAAGATGCTATTGCTGTTACAACAATCGGTAACGGGGGAACAAACGAAGGGGAATTCCATGAAGGACTAAACCTAGCTGCAGTTCGTCACCTACCAGTATTAGTAGCTGCAATTAACAACCAATGAGCTATTTCGGTTCCAGAACACAACAGTTACATCGTTCCAACACTTTCACAACGTGCATTTTCATATGGAATGCCAGGACTACGTGTAGATGGAAACGACTTACTAGCAGCTTACGAAGTTGCTAAAGAAGCTGCTGACTACATCCGTCAAGGAAATGGTCCAGTTTTAATTGAATTCGTTACATGACGTCAAGGACAACACACCACATCAGATAACCCACGTATCTACCGTACAGCAGAACAAGAAGCAGAAAAAGAAAAATGAGAACCAATGCACCGTATTGAAAAATACCTATTTGACAATGGAATTCTTACAGAAGAAATGAAACAAAATATGTGAGATGCAGCTCTAAAAGAAGCTAAAGAAGCATATGAAGAATCAACAAAAGACCTAGCAAAAGAAGGATACGACGACATTTTCAAATACACCTACGCAGAAATGCCAGCCGAACTAAAAGAACAACACGCAGAAGGACTAAAATTCAAAAAATAATTGCTAGCCAATTATTAAAAGAATATTTATTAGGAGAATTTTTATGGATAAAAAATTAATTTCAGTAAATAACATCGGTGCTCTAAACCAAGCCCTACACGTTGCTATGGAACGTGACCCATCAGTAGTTCTATACGGAGAAGATGCAGGGTTTGAAGGTGGAGTTTTCCGTGCTACAGAAGGTCTACAAAAAGCTTTTGGTTCAGATAGAGTTTGAGATGCTCCAATTTCAGAATCAGGACTTGCTGGTATGGGAATCGGAGCTGCTGTTGCAGGTCTAAAACCAGTTGTTGAATTCCAATTCTCAGGTTTCTCATTCTACGCTCTTGCTCAAATTTGTACAAATGCTGCTCGTTTAAGAAATAGAACACGTGGAAAATACCATGTTCCTGCTGTATTCAGAATGCCTTGTGGAGGAGGAGTTAAAGCTCTAGAACACCACTCAGAATCAATCGAAGCTATCTACGCTCACATTCCAGGTCTAACAGTTGTTATGCCATCAACACCTTACGACATGAAAGGGTTAATGTTAGCTGCTATTGAATCACCAGATCCAGTTATCTTCTTAGAACACAAACGTGACTACCGTGCTTTCAAACAAGAAATTCCTGAAGGATACTACACAGTTGAATTAGGAAAAGCTAACGTAGTTGTTGAAGGAGACGACTTAACATTAGTTACTTACGGACACATGGTTCACGAAACTACTGCTGCTCTAAAACAACTTCACGAAGAAGGATTTGACATTGCTGGAAGAGTTGAACTAATTGACTTACGTACACTAAAACCATTAGATACAGAAACAATTATTAAATCAGTTAAGAAAACAGGAAAAGTTCTTGTTGTTACTGAATCAGTTCAATCATTCTCAATCGCATCAGAAGTTATTACTCGTGTTAACCAACATGCATTTGACTACTTAACACACCAACCAGTTCGTTTAGCAGCTCCAGACGTAACCATTCCTCTACCTGCATTAGAACCAGAATTCATGGTTGACAAAAACAAGATTGCTCAAACAATTAAAGAAATGTTAAAATAGTCATCAAAATTAACTTGAAAACTCAATAATAAAAATCTTGCCAAAAACGCTATTTGCAGCGAAAAAAGGCAAGGTTTTTTCTTCTTTTTTGTAAATTAATATATAATTTAACGTATAAATAAATTAATAAATTTTATCGATCTGCTTGATCAAATGAAGGAGGCTTTAAATGGCTGATGAAAATAAAAAACCACAAGTCGAAGAACAAGATGCTCCTGCTGTTGTAGGACAACTACAAGTTTCAAACGACTTACTAGATTTTTCAATGTTCAGTAAAAAACCTAAAAAATGTGACGGAGAATGCTCTGCTCAATCGAAAGATGAAGCACAACTAACACCACGTGAAAGAGCAATTCTTGAAAGAAAACAAAAAGCAGAATAAGGAAAATAACTTATGGAAGAAATTGTTAAAGTAAAAGAATTATTAGCTAAAGAAGAAAAACTAGCTCCTATTCGTAAAGCTATTGCGAAAAATCTAAAAAATGCTATGGATCATGTTACATATTGTTCTTTAGTAACTAAAGTAGATGCAACTGAATTATGAAACTACCGTAAAGCGGTATTAAATGATGTTGTTGAAAAAACAGGAGTTAAATTAACATTCCTATCATTTATTGTAAAAGCTGTTGCTATTACATTATCAGAACAACCAATGTTTTCAGCAAAAGTTGATGAAGAAGCTGGAGTAGTAAAGTTCCCAGGAGAATTAAACATCGGTATTGCTGTTGACACACCATACGGACTTGTTGTTCCTGTAATCAGAAACGTAGAAAAACTAAGCATCGTTGAAATTCAACAAGAAATCGTTCGTTTAGCAGGATTAGCAAGAGACAAAAAATTAAAAATGTCAGATATGCAAGGAGCTTGCTTTACAATTACCAATATAGGTACCGTAGGAGCTCTTTACGGAACACCTATCATGAACTATCCAGAAATTGCTATTTTAGCAACTGGAGCAATCATTGATGATGTTGTTGTTAAAGACAAACAATTTGTAGCAGCAAAATCAATGTGACTAACAATCGCAGCTGATCACCGTTGAGTAGATGGTGGAGATATGGGAAGATTTAACTATAGAGTTAAAGAATTATTAGAACAACCAGAAAAATTAGGAGATTTATAATTATGTTTAAAATGCAATTTACAGACATCGGAGAAGGTCTACACGAAGGAACAGTAGCTGACGTTTTCGTTAAAGAAGGAGACGTAGTTAAAGAAGGTGACAACCTATTCTCAGTTGAAACAGATAAAATGACAGCTGAAATTCCTGCACCAGTTTCAGGAAAAGTTGCTAAAGTTTTAATCCAACCAGGACAAGAAATCACAGTTGGAGAAGAAATTTTCTACATCGAAGAAGCTTAATAATCTGCTTCGCCAAACTGCCACTTTGGCAGTTTTTTTGTTACTTCTTTTGTAAAAACGTCAAATTGTAAAGAAAATGAGTGATTTTTGGAAAAAAATATTTTCAACATTCATTATCTAAAAGCCTAGAGCAACAATTGTTGCTGCTATTTCTTCGTACTTTTTAATCAAAAGAATAGTTTTTTATTAAAGTAGGCAAAAATTTAAAAAAGTGTAAAATGGTGCTTTTTGGCCTTTTAAAGACTATTTTTAACCTAAAGTTATATAATTTATAATTATTAAATTTAACGTCAAAAAGGAGAAAAATGAGTTCAAATTACAACGGACCAATTGATGCAGAATATGATTTAATCGTTATTGGAGCAGGTCCTGGTGGATACTTAGCAGCAGAAGAAGCTGGTAAACATGGTCTAAAAACTCTTATTGTTGAGAAAAAATACTGAGGAAGAGTTTGTTTAAACGTTGGATGTATTCCAACCAAAGCTCTTTTACACTCAACAGAAGAATACAACAAATTAGTTAAAAACCAATTAGCAGGTTTAGGAATTAATTTAGACCTAAGCTCAGTAGCTGTTGACTGAGACAAAATGCAAGCACAAAAAATGGCTACAGTTAACAAATTAACTGCTGGGGTTAAAATGTTAATGAAAGGAAGCAAAGTAGACGCTATCGAAGCTGAAGCTGAATTCATAGGAAGCCACGAAATCAAAGTGTTAGACAAGGTATACCGTGGAAAATACATGATTTATGCAATGGGTTCACACAACCGTCGTCTAAACTTACCAGGTTTCGAAGAAGGATACAAATCAGGTAAAGTTCTTACTTCAACTGGACTAATCAATTTCAATAGAATTCCAAAAAGTTTAGTAATCATCGGTGGAGGAGTAATCGGAGTTGAATTTGCTCAAGTTTACTCAGCTGTTGGAACAAAAGTTACAATCATTCAAAACTTAGATAGAATTCTTTACAACTTAGACAAAGATGTTACTGATGAAGTTACAAAACGTCTAAAAAATGTTAACGGTGTTGAATTTATTTTCAATGCTAAAACTAAAGCTCTTGAAGGGGATTTTGTTGTTTACGAAATCGATGGTCAAGAATACAAAGTTGAAGCAGATGTTGTTTTAAGTGCTGTTGGACGTATTCCAAATTCAGCTCACTTATCAAACACAGGAGTTGAACTAGGACAAAGACAAGAAGTTCTAATCAACTCAAAATGTGAAACTAATGTTTCAAACGTTTACGCAATTGGGGACCTAGTGGGACAAAACATGTTAGCTCACGTTGCATACAAACATGCAGTTATTGCAGTTTACGATATTCTACGTAAAGAAGGAAAATCTGACCTAAGCATTAACTACGATCCTCTAACAGTTCCAGGATGTATCTACACTGACCCTGAAGTAGCTTCGGTTGGTCTTACTGAAAATGCAGCAAAAGACAAAGGTGTTGAATATGTTGCTGCTAAATATAGCTTTGGATTTGTAGGAAAAGCTATTGCTGCACACCGTGACTATGGATTTGCAAAATTAATTGTTGAAAAATCAACAGGAAAAATTTTGGGAGCTGAATTAGTTGGAGCTAACTCAACTGACATGATTTCAGAAATTGCTATGGCAATGGATCATAAAATGACAGTTTACGACCTAGCAAATGTAATTCACCCACACCCAACATTCTCAGAAATTTTATGAGAAACAGCGCGTCAAGCAGTTCACAAATTAGGAAAATAGTTAATAATAAAAGCAGCGCAGGCTGCTTTTTTGTTTTTTTGTTTTACTTAATTTTCTCAGTCATCATCATCATCGAAATCATCATAGTCTTCATCGTCATCATCTCAATGATTTTTAGAAAATCCAAATTTAGCATGTTTTGCTAATTCCATTATTTCATCTTGATTGTCAATAAATGACATAAGCTCTCTATCTCTTTGTTTACTAAAGACCAAATCCATGTTATCTGTATTCATTAATTTTGCTTCCACATAAAGTGCTTCCAGGTACGAGCAATTGCTTTTAATAGAGCTCAATTGTTTATGTTTGGATGAAATAAGTTTTTGGTATGTTTGTTCGTAAATAGAAATTTCATACACTAGTGTATCCATCAATTTGCAAATCTTTTGACAAACCAATTCCCTATTTTTTTCATAATCTTTTGGGTTATTATCATCATAAATATTGTCAGAAACAACCTTAAAAATACCGGTTACACCTATTGAACCAAAAACTTTCATTATTCCGTGAATAAATCCAGTTGCCTCCATATCTACAAGTTGATATTTTTTGAATTCCGGATTACTTAAAATTGGATTATCTTTAGTAACAAAACTGTCGCCAGTTAGTATTCATGAAACATAATCTATTCCTAGGTAATCAGTCATTACACTATGTTCTTCATTACGTAAAATGTCATAACTAATAGGTTCTCCAGGAATTTGACCTAAAGTGTATTTAGATGAACCTGAATCATCTTTTATTGCTGTTGCATCAACATCTCAGTACCGAGCATTACTAATTGCGTGAGTACTCAAAACAGGTACATCTTTTCGAATAGAACATGCTGAACCAATATTGTAAACTACTGAGTATGTATTTGGATATAAACGTGCAATAGTTGAAGCAAGTGATGCGTTAACTTTTCCTACTCCTGAAAATAGAACATCAAATCTATGTCCCGATAGTTTGCTTTCATACTTGTAAATAGTATAATCATCATACATATCCATTTCAGTTTCTTGAATAAAGTTGAAATATTGATTGTATGGATCAAAATCATCATAATCAGCTATAACAAATAAAATATCAGCAGCAACCGATGCTTTGTCAAATGCAGCCTCTGGATCTTTTACGATTGTGTGTGTTTTGTTAAGTACTTTTTGTATTTTTGTATCATATTCATCAACAAACTTTTTGATTTTTTCTAATTTTTTAATTACTGTTGCGTTAGCCATTATCTTCCCTTTCATTCATCTAATAATTGTGTTTCATAGATACCTTGTGATTGATTGTGGAAAGGACTTAGTCCGTGTAGGTAACTGCTCATCAAACTAGCATTTTGTAAGAAAACTATAAGATGTCCAAACGATTCGAAACTTTGATCTTCTACTATAAGTTCAATGTTTCTTATTTTCCCAATTCTGTGATTCGTTTTAATAATTGATTGATAAGATTGTTTTTTAAGTGAATTAGTTGTTAACGAAGAAAGTGACTTGATGTCTTCACTTTCATCTTGACCGACTGGAATTCTGTAATCCATGTTAGTTTTGTCGATACTTAAAAATGTTTGAAATAGATTATTGAATCCTTCTTGTATAAATTGAATTCGGGTTGAAATGTCCTTCGAAAATATCGCAGTATCCAGATAAAGTGATCTTTTTTGTTTGCTATCGGCTTCACCAAAAAGATATTGTCAAAGTTTTGCCACCGATTTTAAATCTTCATCGTAAGCAACAAACAGCTCGTGATTAATGTTGTGTTTTTGTAATGCAAAACGAGCTATAGCATAACAGTATGCTGCATTTTGACTCAATTCACTGAAACTAAAGATTTCATGTGCTTTTTTAGCGCCCTTCAGTACTTTATCGATATCAATACCAGCCATTGTCATAACAAAAAGACCAACAGGAGTAAGAGCAGAGTAACTATCTGAGACGCTATCAAGAATAACAAAGGTTTTGTAATCATTTTTTCTTGCTAAATGATTTAATCTACCTGAGTTAGCATTTGTTGTAACGATTATGAATTTATTTGCATTTCTTGTTCCGATTTGTTGCTCTAAAATATCTTTAACAATTTTGAAATTAGCCAAAACTTCAATATCATTTCCGCTTTTTGAAATCAAATTAATGGCGAATTTTTTATTTCTCAAATACTCACTCAAAGATGCTGCTTCACGTCCGCTCAAAATGTGGTCGATGTAAATGATTTCAACATCACCTGCATTTCCTCAGTTTTGCTTACCGAAACAAAATTCGATAGCAGCTTTTGACTGTAAGGCAAGTGAATTAGGAGCAACAACTACTAAGGCTTGCACATCTTTTTTCAATGCTTTTGCGGTCTTGATAATATCTTTTGTGTCAATGATTTTAGTTCCATCTCTTTGTAAATCTAGAAAACCAAAAAATTCATTCCCTTCTGCAGTGCGAGTCTGAATTTTATAATCAATTTCTTTTACTAAATCTTTATAAGTAAAATAGATTGTGTCTTTAAGAGCATTTTTGATATTTATTTTAATCTTTTCCGTCATTTTTTAACTCCTTCTTGCAAAACTTCATTAATTTTTCAAACGAAGCATTTTTTTCATCAAATACAAAACTAAATGGATTTCTTAAATACGGTGGTCTAATTGACTTAAAACTAACACTATATGTCTCTTTTTTGTCATCATAATTCAAAACTTGAACATCGACCATATCGCCAATTTTGAAGATATCCTCTAAATTAGCAATAAAAAAATCACTTACTTCTTTAAGGTTCAAACGACACGTATTTTTTTGTCTTGTTTCAAGCAAAACAAATGTTCGATAAATTTTTTTTACTTTAGCACTGACGATTAATCCTGCTTGCATGTCGACTCCTTGTTGAGTTTTTTGTTTCATATTATTAAAATTATATAATTACATTAATTAAATATATTAATAAACGGAGTAAGAAAGATGCCAATAAAGCTAAAAAAAACAATACCACTTGTTTTTCTTTTGACTGGAAGCAGTCTTTTTTGTCCTATGCTTGTATCTTGTGCGCAAAACGATAATGAAATAATTATTAACGTGCCACAAGCCTGGTCAAAAAGTTTCAATTTAGAAAAAATAACTTTTTTCAAACAAATTGAACAAAAATACAATGAGTTGAAAAAATTAAATGATAAAACTAAAGACTTGCCAGACATAAAAATCAAAGTTAACATCATAAGTGACGATAGAACATTGTTCGATAGTGCTCTGGTACACAAAAACAATATAAGTATAACTACTTCTAATTTTTTACTGCAAAGAGCATCTTTAACTGACTATCAAGTTAATTTGGTCAAGCCTTTTTTGCAAACTTTAACTCTTGCTCCTAAGTACGACAGTGAAGGATTTTTTTGAGTAGACAATGCTAAAGCGTTACAACAATCAGTAATGCAAAGAAATGAACTGCTGACAAAGAAACCTTTCAATGAATGAAAAAACGATGAATATCAGTATAAAAATGGAATTTATCAGTCTTTTTACGATTTAAAAACAAAAATACCATATTATCGCGGGGATATTTTAATAGTAGGTTCACCAGAAACTAGGTCAATGATCAAGACTGCCTGAAATGAAAAGGATTGACAAACGTTTCGCTCCTTTAACATTGCGTTGGGTGAAAGTTCATCTTCCTCAAAATATAAATTTGTTGAACTTTTATTTCAAAAGCACTTCAATTTGAAAAAAAATCAATTTGACTCTTTTGCTATTCAAAAACAAAAAGCAAGTTCTAATTTTTTCACCTACCCAAAAGGAAGTGGAGCAAAAGATATGAAATCAATGCCTGAAGTACACATTTTTTTAGCAGAAGAAGGTGAATGAGCATATCACAATTCACAAAAAGAACCAACCCTTTACACACCAGCAAAAACTGATGAACAAGTTGAAATTTTAACAACAACAGATCCCATACTTTTTAATGTTGTAGTTGCTAATAAATACATGAGTGATGATGTGATTAGTTTATTACAAAATGCAATTTTGAGTTCAAAAGATGACTGAGGTTACTGAGTAGGAATTAACGGTTATGAAAAAACAAATGCTGACAAAATTACCGAGTTTTACAAGAAGGCTTTATAATGAATAATAACTTTTTTAAAAGTCGCTATTTTAAACAAAAAAGTCTAAAATGACTGATTTTTTTACTGCTAATTGTTCTTTTTGTTTTATGTCTTGTCTATATGAAATTTAGTTTTTCATTAGGTGGGTCTGAATATTTTTGAAAGGGAATTAAAAATATTTTTACTCCTTATTTTCAATCATCATATCTTCAAAATGAATCTTTAATTTGACTAAGTTTCAAATTTTTACTATTGACTATTCAAATTACATTGCTAGGAACTATTCTAGGGGCATCTCTTGCACTTTTAACAGCATTAGTAACAAACTACAAAACAAACAACAAGTACTGAAGTTTTGTTGTTAAGGTGTTTATGTTATTACTCAGAAGCATTCCAGAAATTATTTATATTTATTTATTTGTATTTAGTTTTCACAAGCAACTAGCAACAGCACTTTTGATTAGTTGATTTACTTGAATATGACTACATAAATTTATGAGTGAAGCAATTGAAAATTTAGATGTCAAAGCATACAACATTTGACTCAAAAAAGGTTTTTCAAAAACACACGTTATTGTTCGTTTTTTGTTGCCACAATTAGTCAACAAATTTGTCATTTATATTCTTTACTCTTTCGAATCAAATATGCGTTGAACTTCAGTGTTTAGTTTTTTAGGCTTGATTGGAATAGGTGAGTTATTGAATGAAGCATCATTGACAATGTATAAAATGCATGAGTTATTGATTCCTTTGCTATTTTTGGTTTCTTTTATTTTCGGTCTTGAGTGATTAAGTCACAGCGTCGTTAACAAAAATAATAAATCACTCAAATCACACAAAACACGCGTCAATAGTTTAAAAAAATTCAATCTTTATGAGTCTTTGAAGTGAATATTTTTGATTTTGATTTTGATTTTTGTTATTTGCTCATTTGTCACAATGCCAAGTTTTGGCATTAAAAAAAGCCAGACAATTCTGAATGATTTATTCAATCCAAATTGAAAAATTTTGCAAACGAATGAGAATGTGCTTAATCTTATTTTTGACTTGTTAGTGCAGGTATTCGTAACAATTATTTTTTGTATTTTGTTCAGCTATGTAAACATTTTTCTAACCAACAATAAAACAAATAAGGCATATTTTGTTTGAATTAATCGCTTTATTTTTACTTTTATACGAATTATTCCGACTTTGACAATTTTCTATATTTTTTGATACGCATTTAGTAATGTTGTGTCAGGATTTGTGTTTGCTTTTGCTTTACACTCATCGACAGTTGTTTCTAAACAAATCAATGAAGCGATTAGTAAAATCGAAACTAATAGTATTGAAATATTGAAAAAACAAGGATGAAATAAGCTAAAAATATTTAATTCATTCATTTTAGCCAGTGTTAAAGTTTCAATATACACGTTTTTGTTTTTAGAAATCGAAAAGAACATTCGTAATTTTATTAACTATGGGACTTTTGGGGCTTCTGGTTTTGGATTAGCAATAAGTTATGGCGAAAAAAATAACTATCAGGATATAGCTCCATATGTATGAATAAGTTTACTACTGTTGTTAATGCTAAATTTGGTTTCGGAAACAGTTCGTTATTTTTATCTAAACCACTCAAAACCATTCTTTCTTTTTGGACTAAAAGGAACCCGAGTCTTTAAAGTAGCCAAATCTCAAAAAATGACATGATAAAATTTTAAGTAGAGAGAGGTATTATGGAAAACAATCAATATTTGAATGAAAGTATTAAAAAAATTAAAGGTTTAGCAATCTCGAGCATTATTCTTCACTTTGCAATATGAATCACATTCATAGTTTTCATCATAAAAATTGTAATTAATGTTTCTAAAATTGCAACAACTAGTGAATCAAGCTCAGATAGCCTATCAGAAGTATCTAAAGCATTAAGTGATCTTATTACAAGCATTAGTGCACCAATAATAGTTTTATCAATTTTAGGAATCATTAATTTTGTCTTATCAATTATATTAACTGTTAAAGTAGACGAACTACAAAATAAACTTTCGCGTTCCGATTATTATTCACAAGAGCAAACAAATGCAGATCCTGCCTTAGCAAGACAAAACATGGAGAAAAAAATGGCTGCCGATGGATTATCGAACATAAAAATCCTATTAATTATCGGTTTCTTCATTCCATTAGTTAGTTTAATTGCTAAATTTATGACTATTTCAAAATTAAAAAACTTAGATTAATTCTTAGAATGTTATAAAATATTTAATGTTTAAATTATTATAAATTCTAAGGAGAAAAATGATTTACTCAATGGAAGATTTGAAAAATAAGTCAGCCAAAGCTTTTAAATTGATTATTACAACATTAGTAATCAGTGTCGCTTGATTTGTATTCTGAATTGTTGGTGTAGCATTAAGTAGCAATTTCAGCACTTACATAGCACTAAAAGTAGTGTCTTTAATTGTTGCAATTGTTAATCTTGTAATGACTATATTAACAATAATTGCAATTCACTCAATCAGAAAATGTGCTCAAGCAATTAATGAAGGTTCTCAACCAAACCACGATGTAAAGCAAATTGAATCACTTTCACTAGTTGCTTTCATATTTTTACTTGTAGGATTATTTATCGGTGTTCTTTCACTAGTAGGTGCAGTTATAGCGCTTATTGTTGTAATTAAAGGTAAAAAATTACAAGCAACAATGAATAATAACATTGAAGATCAAAACCACAACAATTCAGATAACGACATCAAATCAGACTTATAAGTTCTACATGCAGAAGAATACCTTCTGCATTTATTTTTACTTTTGAAATCTCTAGACTAACAAGTGTGTAAAAATTGTTTATAATACTATTTATTGCCAAAAAGGAGTTAATATGAGTTTAAAAGCAGGTATAGTAGGATTGCCAAATGTCGGAAAAAGTACATTATTTAATGCTTTAACTTTGAATGAGGCTGAGGCACAAAACTATGCATTTACCACAATTGAACCCAACACAGCAATAGTTAAATTGCATGATCCAAGATTGATCAAGTTAGCAGAATTAGCTAAAACAAAAACTATAATTCCAGCAACATTTACATTTGTTGATATAGCAGGATTGGTTAAAGGTGCTTCAAAAGGGGAAGGTTTAGGGAATAAGTTTTTAGCTAACATTCGTGAAGTTGATGCAATTGTTCATGTAGTGCGTTGTTTTGAAGACTCAAATATAATGCATGTTAATGGAAAAGTTGATCCATTAGACGACATAAACACAATTAATCTGGAACTAATCTTAGCCGACTTACAAACTGTTGAAAATGTGATTGCAAGAATCGGTAAAAGAGCTCAAAATTCTGGCGATAAAGATTTAAAATTAGAATATCAAACAGCACTTGACATTCGTAGCTTTTTAGAGCAAGAGAAAAATGTTCGTGAGTTAGATTTGAGTGATGAGCAAAAAACAATAATCAAATCTTGACAACTTTTAACTGCTAAACCAATTATTTATGTTGCCAACCTAAAACAAGATGAAATAAGTGATTTAACACAAGCCAAACACTATCAAACACTGAAAAATCATCTTGCTAAGACTCAAGACTTATTAATTCCTATTTGTGTTTCTCTTGAATATGAACTTTCAAAATTTGAAGACGAAGAAGAAAAACTTGCATTTTTAAATGAATACAATCTTTCAGAAAGTGGACTTAATAATTTAATTCGCACAAGCTTTTATATGCTAGATCAAAAAACATATTTTACTGCAGGCGAAATAGAAGCAAGAGCTTGAGTATTTAAAAATGGACAAAATGCTGCTCAGTGTGCTGGAATTATTCATACTGACTTTGAAAAGAAATTCATAAAAGCAGAAGTGATTTCATATGATGACTACGTTTCTCTAGGTGGAGAACAAGCGGCTAAAGAAGCTGGCAAAATGCGCTTAGAAGGAAAAAGTTACATAATGCAAGACGGTGATGTTTGTTATTTCAAAATAGCCAAATAATGTCAAGGGGCTTAGTTTAACGGCAGAACTAAGGACTCCAAACCCTTCGGTGCAGGTTCGAATCCTGTAGCCCCTGCCATGTGTTTATTCACTATAAAAATACAAAAAAACATAGCAACAAAAAAACGCAACTGATTTTTTTTTTAAATATGCTTTATTTTTTTATTCTCTCAATTTACTTACATTAAAGTCAAGTTTAAAACTTGGCTTTTTTTAATTTACCTCTTATTTTGAGTGCTTTTTCAGTCTTAAAGAGACAAAAAAACTCTGACTTTTTCAGTCAGAGCAATTTTTAGTTTATATTGATACTATAAGTTTTTTGCTAACTCAGCTAGAGTTTTGATTGCAACACCTTGTGGCATTTCTGAAAGTTCATTTGTACCAGCGATATCAAAGTGCATGAAGTCTGCTTTTTCAGCGAATTCTTTTAAGAACATAGCAGCAGAAATACTTCCACCATTTCCTGATAAGTCAGTATTTTTTAAGTCAGCAACTTTTGAAGATCTAATGTTTTTAGCAAAGTCTTCATGTAGAGGCATTCTTCACATTAGTTCATTGGTAGTTTTAGCAGATTTTTCAATTGCTTTTCAATCTTTATCATTTGAGGCTCAAACACCAGTGTAGGTAGTTCCTAGTCCAACTAAGATTGCACCTGTTAGAGTAGCAACAGTAGCAACTTTTGTAGCTTTTAGATTTCTGATTGCATATGTCATACCATCAGCAAGAACTAAACGCCCTTCAGCATCAGTGTTATTGATTTCAACTGTTTTACCATTCATTGATGTTCATACTGAGTCTGGTAATGATGCATCTCCATTGATGCGGTTATCAGTTAAAGGCATAACAGCCACAACATTAGCTTTTGGTTTGTAGTAAGAAATAAGCATCATAGCAGCAGCAACAGCAGCACTACCTGACATATCATATTTCATTCCTAGCATGTATCTAGATGGTTTTAGTGAGTATCCTCCTGAGTCAAAAGCTATACCTTTTCCAACTAATCCTAAAACTTGGTCACTGTCTGGATTTCCTTTGTATTCAACTACAACTAGACGAGGTTCATAAACACTTCCTCTGTTAACACTTAAAAATAGTCCCATTTTTTGATCTTCAATTTGTTTTCTGTTTAAAACTTTAACGTGAAGGTTTTTGTATTTTGACAATTCTTCGTCATAAGCTTTTGCTAAATATTCTGATGTAGCATAGTTTGGAGCCATTTGTTGTAGGTTTCTTGCTCATCTAACTACGCTTGCGACTTTTGAACTTTCTTCAAATTCAGCACTTAAATCACGTTTTGATAATAAGTAGAAATCTAATTCATCTTTTTTATCATCTTTTTTAGTTTTTAGATTGTAAATAGGTTGATTGAATTCGTAAGCCTCAACCGCCAATTTAACAACTTCGCTTGCACTTAATTTTGCACTTGTGAATGTAGCAACATCTAATTGGTATGAACGTTTTAGATTTGCTGTAAACGCTTTAATAAATGACTCAAATTTTTCTGCACCAAATTCTTCTTTTTTTCCTAAATATACGTATGAAGTGTTTTTGTTGAATAAGTCAGTTACTACATTATCTTTTTTAAGAACAACTTCAGGTAATTTGCTTTCTTCGAATGCTGCTTTTAGAACTAAAGCATCATTTTTTTCATTAATTAACTTAATCATTTTTACTCCTTTAAAATTAATTATTTGCTAATTATGTTAAGTATAACACCCGGACGGTAAATAACTTTAACAATTTGTTTATTTTCTAAGTGTCTTTTTACACTTTCAACTTTTTGCGCTTCTTGCACAACTTTTTCTTCTGTTCAATCTTCTTCTATTGCAATTTCACCACGCACTTTTCCATTAACTTGGACTGCTATTATAGTTTGTGGTTTTATGATTTTAGCCTCATCCAATAAAGGTCAAGTTTGCTCTTTAATTTGTTTTTCATTTAGCATTTCTAAAATTTCTTCTGCTAAGTGGGGAGCAAAAGGTGAAAGTAAAATAGCAAAGTCTCTCAAGATTTTTAGATCATGAATACTTTCACATTTTGCTAAAAAGTTAATAAAGACCATCATTTTTGAAATAGCAATATTGAATTTTACTTTTTCAATATTTTCACTTACTTCACGAATCAAAATATTTATTTCTGATTCTAGTTCAACATTAACTTCTTTACTCAAAGGTTGATTAATCAAACGAGTCACTTGATTTAGAATTCTATCCAGTCATTTTCTAATTCCATTTATTGGATCAACACTTCAAGGTTTTGTGTCAGTCAAAGGCCCCATAAACATTTCGTATACACGTAATGTGTCAGCCCCTAATTCTTCAACTATATCGTCTGGGTTTATAACATTACCTAATGATTTAGACATCTTTTGTCCATCAGTTCCCAATATCATTCCTTGATTTACTAATTTCAAGAACGGTTCTTTGGTCGGAACTATACCAATATCAAATAAGAAACGATGTCAGAAGCGAGCATATAACAAGTGCCCGGCAGCATGTTCTTGTCCACCTACATATAGATCAACAGGCAATCATTTTTTAAATCTTCTTTTAGCTTCTTCACTGTCAATAGGTTCATAAGTTCCATCACTGTTTTTTAATATGTAAGCCAAGAAATATCAACTTGAACCTGCTCATTGTGGCATGGTGTTAGTATCGTGACGATATTTTTTGCCATCGATTTCAACATACAATCAGTCTTTTAAGTTTGCTAAAGGACTCTCTCCAGTTCCTGAAGGTTTAATATTTTTTGATTTCGGTAGCTCAACAATATCATCAACTAAAAGAATATTATCGTTTTCATCGAATAGGACTGGAAATGGCTCTCCTCAGTATCTTTGGCGTGAAAACACTCAGTCTCTTAAGCGATATTTTGTTTGGATTTTTCCTATTTTGTTATTAACTAGATACTCATTAATTTTTGTAGTTGCCTGACTATTATTAAGACCGTCTAGGAATTGAGAATTAATATGAACGCCATCTTCAGTGTATGCTTTTTCACTTCATGAACCTTCAATGACTGGTTTAAATAATAAATTGTGTGCTTTAGCAAATTCTCAGTCTCTTTGGTCATGACAAGGAACAGCCATGACTACTCCTGTACCATAGCTATTTAATACATAATCTGATACAAAAATTGGAATCAATTCTTGTGTAATTGGGTGAATAGCATATGAACCACTGAATACTCCTTTTTTAGGACGTGAGTCATTTGATCTTTCGATTTGATTCATTGAAATCACTGCTTGTTGTAATTGCTCAACTGCTTGGCGGTTTTCTTCAGTCACTAATTTTGAAACTAAGTTGTGTTCTGGAGCAATTGACAAGTAACTAACTCCAAAAATCGTGTCAGGACGAGTGGTAAAAACAGTAAGGCTGAAATCTTTATTGTCAACCTTGAAATCAATTTCAGTACCAACACTCTTTCCGATTCAGTTTCTTTGTAATGTTTTGATTGAGTCATTTCAGTCTAATTCATCTAAACCTTCAAGCAATTTTTCAGCATATGCAGTAATTTTTAAAACTCATTGACGCATTGGTTTTTTAACAACAGGATAGTTTCCTCTTTCTGAAACCATTTGTCCGTTTTGTTCCAAAATTTCTTCATTTGCTAGTACAGTACCTAATTCTTCACATCAGTTTACATCAACCATTTCAATACTTGCTAAACCATGTTTGTAAAGTTGTTTGAAAATTCATTGAGTAGTGATGTAAAACTTAGGATCAGATGTATTAACTTCTTTTGAAAAGTCATAGCTAAAACCTAGCATTTTTAGTTGACGGCGAAAATTATTAATATTATGTAGAGTGAATTCAGCTGGATCATTACCAGTTTTAAGAGCATATTGTTCCGCTGGTAAACCAAAAGCGTCCCATCCAATAGGATGTAAAACATCGTAACCATTTAAACGTTTATAACGACTCACTATGTCAGTAGCAATGTAACCTTCTGGGTGTCCAACGTGCAAGCCTGCTCCTGAAGGATACGGGAACATGTCTAATATGTAGGCTTTTTTGTTGCTTTTTTCTTCAGTTTTAAATGCGTTAGTTTTTTCTCAAACTGCCTGTCATTTTTTCTCTACACTACGGTGATCGTACATAAAAATTCCTTTGCTAAATTTGTCTTAAATTTTTATTATTTTAGTGGCTTAAAATAAATATAATATTAATATTATAAACAATTGCAAAAAACATTTTGTAATCGTTAAAATGCAAATAAAAATCAAGGAGATAATTACATGGCTAAAAACAGTTACAAGATTGCTGTCCAAGCAATCGAAGAAGCTAAAAATATTTTTATTTTTCACCACATTCGTCCTGACGGAGATTGTTTAGGTTCGCAGTTTGCTTTAAAAGAAATGATTAAGCTAAACTACCCTGACAAAAACGTTTATGCAATTGGTGATACTATTGGATCATTTCCATTCATGAAATTAGAACATGACAAAATTGAAAACATTCCTGCTAAAAACTTTAAAAATTCTTTAGCAATTGTTGTTGATGCTAACTCTTCAAATAGAATTCAAGACGTTAATTTAATACTTGAAAAAAGATTTACTAAAACTTTACGTATTGACCACCATCCAGTTGATCCAGATATTGACTACGACTATACATGAGAAGATAATGAATACGTTGCAGCTGGAGAACAAGTGGGTTACATTGCAATGAAGGCGAAATGAAAACTAAATAAAAGAGCTGCAGAATTATGTTATCTAGCAATCAATACTGATAGTGGTCGTTTCCAATTTGAAAGTGTTGTGAAACGTACATTCGATGTTGTGAGTTATTTACATAACGCTGAAGGATTTAAAGTTTACGATGTTAACTTACCGCTTTCACGCCGTGAAGAACAAAAAGTACGTTTCATGGCTTATGTTTTATTAAATTACAAAAAAGATGGGCAAGTTCTTTACTTCCACGTTACTAAAAGAATTCAAAAGAAATTCAAACTTGACGAAAACCAAGCAAATGATGTTAATGTTCTAGCGAATATTGGAGATTGCAAAATTTGAGTATTTTTCATTGATTCAGACAATGGAGACACAAGAGTAAGAATTAGATCAAATGGTGTGTGAATTAATCAAGTAGCTAACAAATGAAGAGGCGGAGGGCACGAATGTGCTGCCGGAGCTACAGTTAAAAACAAGTCAGAAATGAAAAAATTATTAGCTGACTTGCAAGAGGTTTTGAAAAACGATGCTAGATAATCGCCAAAAAATGAAAGTTTTCAAAGCAATCGAAAAGAAAATTAAGAAAGCTGAAAACATTGTTATTTTTCACCACATTCGTCCTGACGGTGATTGCTTAGGGTCGCAATTTGGATTTAAAGAATTGATTAAAACCAATTTTCCAAACAAAAATGTTTACACAATTGGAGACTCAAAAGGTTTATTCAGTTATTTAGATTTTGAATTTGATAATTTAGAGCTAAAGAAACTACCAAATTCACTAGCAATTATTGTTGATGCTAACTTTAAAGAAAGAATTGAGTGTCGTCAATTCTTAGATGAAAATGTTTTTGATGAAGTTATTAGAGTAGACCACCACCCAAATGATGATGACTTGAATGCTTCATTAGTTTGAGTCGAATCAGAAGCGCCTGCTGCTGCTCAACAAGTTGCTGAGATAGCAATAAAATTAGGTTGAAAAATTTCACCACAAGCAGCAACATACCTATTTTTAGGAATCTATACCGATAGCGTTAGATTAACAACAAACACAACTAATTCGCGCACATTGGACATAGTTTCAAAACTGTGAGCAAGTGGTGCTAAAAAAGATTTAATTTTCGTTAATATGGCGAAAAAATCTTCACAAGATATGAAAGTGGACGCTTTTATTCAATCTAATATGCAAATAAAAGATCAAGTTGTAAGTTTCTATTTTGATTTAGAAACACAAAGAAACTTCAATATCTTAGATCCGTTAAGAGCTAATCGACCTTATACGTTAGCTAACATTGATGACAACAAGATTTGAGTTTTTTTCACTCAAGAAAAAGCAAAAGGTACTGACGGAAGCACTCAAGATCAGATTCGTTGTGAATTTCGCTCTAATGGAGCATGTGTCAGAAATGTCGCAGTCAAATGAGGTGGTGGTGGACACCATCGTGCCTCAGGAGCACAAATTAACGATGCTTCGTTAATCCCACTGATAATTGCGGATTGTGAAAAAGAAGCACTTAATTTGGAAGGATACGACAACAAAAAATAGAGCCCTTTTCGAGCTCTATTTTTTTTTGTAACTTTTATTATTTTTTAGTGTATTGATACCAAGTTGATTTTCTAGTAAACCGCGCATCGCTTCGACTTGCTCTTCAATTTCTTGTTCGCTCATTCCTTCTTTAATTAGTGAGTCTTTATGATAGTCAAGAATTTGTTCTATGATTCCAATTTTGTTTGCAATGTCTTTAGCATTGGCATCCATATTTTCATGGACTGCGTTTGGTTTGCTTGCTTCAGGATTATTCATTAAATTTACAACACTTTCTAAGGCAATACGCTCAGTTAATTCTTCGAAACGTTTTGATCCTTCTTGTGTATAAACTTGATATGGGTTTTTTTGTGAGTATTGAACTAAGTTGGATGCTTGACGTAATTTATCCATTGTATTTATATGATCTTGTCAAGCTGCATCAAAAACTTTAAGAATAGTTGTTCTTTCAGTTGAAACAAGGGCAAACACTCCATATTTTTCAATCACATTTTCACGCATCATTGCATACTCTTGAATTAAACGATCGCTAATGAATTCAACAAGTTCTGGTTTTTCAAATTTTGATAATTCTTCTTTTGAAAAACGATAGTCGCTGTTATTTTCTAATCAATTTTTGTTTAAATATTCAGTAAATTTTTCAAAATCAATAGCATTGTTTTTTAAAGCGAAAAAACGGTTATTTACTGCTTGTTTAACAGTCGAAATAATCATTTTGTTAATAATAATACTTAAATCGTCCCGTTCTAAAATTCAGTCCCTTTGTTGATAAATAAGATCTCTTTGTTGACGAATAACATCATCATAGTTTAGGACGCTTTTACGATTGTCGTAATTGAAACCTTCGATTTTCTTTTGTGCTCTTAAAAAGGCAATCTGAATAGCTTTACCATCAATTGGTCTATCTTTATAACTTGCAAACATTTCTTTTCATTTATCTTGTAAACTAAAACGTAAAATTAATTGATCGTCTAAGCTTAAAAAGAATTTTGAGTATCCGACATCTCCTTGACGTCCAGAACGTCCTTTAAGTTGGTTATCGATCCGACGAGATTCAGCCTTATCAGTACCTAAAACATATAATCCTCCAACAGCTTTTGCTTCGTCAGAAGGTTTGATGTCAGTTCCCCGACCGGCCATATTAGTAGCAATTGTTACTGCACCTAGCTGTCCTGCTTTAGCAATAATATCTGCTTCTTCAGCATTTTGTTTTGCGTTTAAGACAGTGTGAGGAATGTTTGCTTTAACCAAGTACTCATGTAATCTTTCCGAGTCTTCTACTTGTGCTGTTCCGATTAATATCGGTTGTTTACGAGCATACACTTTTTTAACTTCTTCAACAATAGCCATATATTTTGAGTGCATATCAACAAATATTAAGTCTTGATCATCATATCTTTGCAACGGTTTGTTAGTTGGAATAACGTTTACACGCATGTTGTAAATGTCAATAAATTCTTTTTCTTCGGTCTTGGCAGTACCAGTCATACCACTCAATTTTTTGAATAAACGGAAAAAGTTTTGGTAGGTAATTGTAGCAAGTGTTTTGTTTTCTGGTTCAATCTCTAGTTGTTCTTTTGCCTGTAATGCTTGTTGCAATCCTTCTGAGTAAGCACGCCCTTCCATAATACGTCCTGTAAATGAGTCAACCAACTCAATTTTGTTGTCGCGAACAATGTACTCAACATCATTTTTCATTATTTTGTGTGCTCTCAAGGCATTTTGAATTCTATGAACTAGTTCAGAATTTTCAATGTCATAAAGGTTAGCTAGACCGAAATATAAGTTAGCTTTATCAATACCTTGCTCAGTTAAATAAACAGATTTTGTTTCTTCATCAATGTAATAATCTTCTTCATCTAAATTACGAACAAACAAGTCAGCTGTGTTGTATAAGTAACTTTCACCTGTATCTCCACCAGAAATGATTAACGGCGTCTTAGCTTCATCGATCAAAATTGAGTCAACTTCGTCTAGAAGGATGTAGTTAAGTCCTCTTTGAACTTTTTCTTCTTTACGCATTACCATGTTGTCTCTTAGGTAGTCAAATCCCAGCTCTGAGTGAATTGAGTATGTAATGTCACAGTTGTAAGCTTCACGTTTTAGTTCCGGAGACATTTGTGCCTTGTTAATTCCAACACTCAAACCAAGTCAATTGAATACTTCACCCATTTCAGTAGCATCACGTTCTGCAAGATACTCGTTAACAGTTGAAACGATAACATTTTCTCCACTGAGTGCATTTAAATAAACAGGAGCAATCGAAGTAATGGTTTTACCTTCTCCTGTTTTCATTTCAGCTACTGAACCTAAGTCTAAAATAACTCCACCCAACATTTGTACGTCGAATGGTCGTTTTCCTAAAACCCTTTTTGTTGCTTCCCTACTTACTGCAAACGCTTCTGCTCTAATATCTTCTAATGTTTCACCTTTTGATAAACGATTTTTGAATTCAGCTGTTTTGTTCTTTAATTCATCATCACTTAACTTTTGAATTTCATTTTCTCAATTATTAATTTGATTTAGAGTGAGGTAAGCAATTCGCATTTCAGCAGTTCTAAATTTAGGTTTGTATCATTTACTTTTTTCTTCAGGTCTGCGAGGAATAACATATTCAGTAGAATCGACTTGTTGGTCTTTTGTTTTAGTAATTTTGTTCAAAATTTTACTCATAATTACAATTTTACCCTTTTAATGACTATTTTTTACTTAAAGTAAAAAACCCTTTACGTAAAGAAAAATTCGCCAATGGCGAATTTGTAATTATTGTTGTTTAGTTTTGTTTGTAAAAATATTGGCAAAATTATTTAAAACATCTTCAAATCTCTGTTTTTCAAGTGGTGAAGATTCCAATACCTTTTGGTAGTCTGTATTAACAAAAGATGTACGTACTATTTCTTTTAGATTGCTTACTTCTTTGTCTGTTAAATTTAAATCCAATGACATGTTTTCAAATTCTTTTTTCGCTTTTTCAATGTTTTCTTGATTTGATAAGTAGTCTACTGCTTCTTTATCGAATTTTACTTTTTCAAGTTTTTCACCCAAATCACTTTCAGGATTATTGACAATGGTTTTGATTACTGGTAAAGCTAAATCTGAATTTAAAATCGTTCTAACAGTATTGATTGTTTCTGGAGTAATAGGAACTGTTTGTTTCGTTTCCAGATTCATTTGATGAATTTGCATCGGATTTAATGTCCTCTAAAGCATTAGCAATTTGTTCCAAATCTTTAGTTAATTCTTCTCTTTTTTCAGTATTTGTTGAATATTCAATAGCTTTTGTTATGACTGGTATTTCTGATGAAATTGACTCACCTTTTCCAAGTGTAATAGCTTTAATTGCTGGTTTTATAACAAGTCTATCTCATCAAGTTTCTTCGTAGTTTTTATTGGCTAAAGCAACCACTGAACCACCCAATATTCCAATAGGAGCAGTAATTGCCATTGTTAATAATCCACCCACAATTTTTGAAGCAATGTGTTTCTTTTCGCAACCTTTGCTGTAACATCTTAAAATTCTTTTGCGTCTTACAAAATAGAACGCAATTGCAAAAACAATCAAAGAAAATAGTCAAATTACCAATAAAATTGCAAGTGCAACAATGGTAATGATGTAAGGTTTTGCAACTTCTGCGTAATCTTTGTATTTTTTAAATGCCTCGATTGTTGTAACAAGGTTAAATATTGGATCACTTGCTAAAATAATTGAAAAAACAATAACAGCACTAATAACAAAAGTAATTAAAGATCACAATCAACGCTTGAAAAATCCAATTAAAAATCCGATAATGGCCAGTACAACAACAAGTCCAATTGATGCTCAAATCATATTATCCTAACAGCTCCATATTTTTGTCTTCTTTTCAAGGGTTATTTTTGTCAATGCGATCTAAGAATAATTTACCTTGCAAGTGATCTAATTCATGTTGCATAACAATTGCTTCATAACCAGAAACATCGTATGTTTTTTCTTTTTTTTCAAAATATGAGTATGCTTTTACTTTTATGCGACGGTATCTTGGAACATATCCTTCTTGATGTGGTCATGTTTCAGAAACACTTAGACACCCTTCTCCTTCAGCAAGCGATTGTTTTAATTCTGAGTGGGCAATCACGCGTGGATTAACTAGTGCATCACGAAAAATCATATTACCTTCTTCATCCTGAATCATAATGTAAAAAATATTTTTCAAAATTCCATATTGAACAGCGGCCACTCCAACACCTGCTCTAAATTTTGATCCTTCTTTTTGACTATCATCAATGTGATAAATCATTTTTTGAATCAATAGATCATCTTCTTGAGTCAGGGGAATTGGAACGTCTTTCGACTTTTCTCTTAGTACCTTATTAGGTAACTTTACTAACTTTACTTCAAACATATTTGAAATTATAACAAAAAAGGCCTTATCAAACTCTTTAACTATGTTAAAAAATACTCAAAATGACTGAAAAATGCAAGTGTATTATAATTATTTGTATGTTAAGAATAGTAGCTGGAAAATATCGAAATACACGTTTAGAACAACCAGATAAAAAAATCACTCGAGCAAGTAGTGAAAAACTTCGTGAAGCATTGTTTTCATCTTTAAGTTTTGAGCTTGAAGATAAAATCTTTTTGGATTTGTTTGCAGGCAGTGGCGCTTTTGGTTTTGAAGCAATCAGTCGAGGAGTCAAAAAAAGCATTTTGATTGAGAAAAATCGCGAAGCATATAAGGTTATTGCAAAAAACGCCGAAAAATTCAAAAAGATTGAATTTGAGTTAAAAAACACTGATGCTTTAATCTTTTTGCAAAAAACGGAACAAAAATTCGACTTTATTTTTATCGACCCGCCATATGCAAATCAAACTCTTTATACTGAATCTTTAAGATTGATAAGCGAAAGAGATTTATTGACTGAAAATGGAAAAATTATTCTTGAAACAGCTCGAAAAGACTTTTCAACACCCCTTTTCGAAACTACAAAAGTTAAGAAATATTCAATCAGCTGAGTTTATTTTTTAGAAAAGCGTTAGTTTTACTGCTTTTTAGAATATAATTCTAAAATTAAGGAGTTTTATGTCAAAAGAATTTAATAAAAAAATCATTATTTTTACAGGGCCTTCTGGAGTTGGAAAAGGAACAATAGAAAAGCAACTTTTCAGGGATGTAGCATTAAAATTAAAGCTTTCAGTTTCAGCAACAACTCGTAAACCACGTGTTGGCGAAGAAGAAGGGGTACACTACTATTTTGAAACCAAAGAAGAATTTGAACAACACATAAAAAATGGTGATCTATTGGAGTACTCACAACACTTCGATAATTACTATGGAACTTTATACAGTGATCTAGAAAGAATTTCTTCTTCAGGATATATCCCATTTTTAGAAATTGAAACTAATGGCGCATTACAAATAATTAACAAATATGCTAAGAAAAATAATCTTGACAAGATTGTTTCTATTTTCGTTATGCCACCTTCATTTCAAGAATTAAAAAGAAGAATTGAAGAACGTGGTTCAGAAACTCCTGAAACTCTTAAAAAACGGATGGAAAAAGCATACGACGAAGTTCGTTACATAAGTCAATTTAATTATGTTGTTACAAATGATACTGTTGATGGAACCTACCAAGAAGTCAAAAGAATTATTGAAAAGGAATTCAATCTTTAGTCTATGTTCGACTGATGTTTTAAGTCAGACATAGGTGTTCGCAGTAATAATGAAGACAACGGTTGTTTTTTACAAAACGACATTGTTGCAATGGGTGTAGTTTGTGATGGACTAGGTGGCCATGAAAATGGTGAAGTTGCTTCACAAGTTGCAGTGGATGAATTTAGCAAGTATTTTAATGAAACGGATTTTAATTTTCTTGATGAAAATAATCATGAGGAAGTTCGCACATGATTGAATAAAGGGATTTTAAAAGCTGAAGCAAAAATGAAAGAGCTTGTTAAATTGAAAAAAGCAAGCAGTGATATGGGGACCACTATCACTATGTTTTTGTGTTTTAAAAAGACCAAAACAGTTTACATATTAAACATTGGTGACTCACGCACATACTTATATAATGGATTTTTACATCAAGTAACCAAAGATCACAATGTTTTAAACACTATGATTGATGAGCAGAAAATACTTCCTGAGATTGCAATGCAAGATATAAATTATGCAAAACTAGTTTCTGCTTTAGGACCAAACAAACCTTCTAAAAGTGAAGTGTTTTTACTTAAAAAAGAAAACCATCCTAAACTTTTACTTTTAACTACTGATGGAATTCATGATTTTGCAAGTAAACCTGCAATAGAGCAAATCTTGCAAAGTTCTAATTCTACTCTTTCGCAAAAATGCCAGCAATTAATCAATACGGCAATGAAAAATAAATCAAATGACAATATGACCTGTTTACTAGTGGAGATTAAATAATGAACGTAAATACTCAAAAAATGGAAGAAAAATATGAAATTGTTTCCGAGATCGGGACAGGGGGAATGGGTAGCGTTTTCCTGTGTCGCAGTAGAGAAACCTTAAAACAAGTAGCAGTCAAAGTCATAAAATCAGACCATTCGACGATCGAAAAACAACGTTTCATTTCGGAAATTGAAACAATGAAACAAATTAAATCAAATTATGTTGTTCGTTATTATGATGCAGAAATCGATGACAATGTTTCTTGAATAGTTATGGAATATGTTGAAGGAACAGTTTTAAAAGACTTAATTAAAAAAACTGGTGGTCTCGAAACAGGTCTAGCAATCACACTAGCAAAATACATTGCTTTGGGTTTAGCTGATATTCACAGCGCAGGTATAATTCATCGTGATCTTAAATCAAGTAATATTATTCAAACAAAAACAGGAAGCGCGAAAATTATTGACTTCGGTATTGCCTTAAATGAAGCGAGTCCAAGATTAACTCAAGTCAACAAAGTGGTTGGTACTCCAGAGTATATAGCACCAGAACTGATTGAAAAAACACAAGGTCCTTCAGTACAAAGCGATATTTACTCATTTGGAATTTTGTTGTATGAAATGTTAGAAGGGCACAACCCATATAGCAATGTTGAAGGAATGAAAAATCAATTGCTAAGTCATGTAAATCAAGAAATTCCCAAACTTACAAACTTAAATCGTACAATACCAATGCCAGTGCAAAACATTATCAACAAGTGTTGTGCTAAAAAACCTGAAGATCGCTACGAAAGTTGTTTCGAGTTATACAATGATCTTAACACCTGTTTAGATCCATATCGTGCTTTTGAAAGCGAAATCTCATTTTCTAAAAACAAGAAAAAGACTAGTTTTGAGTGATTCCACAATAAAAAGTTCACTGTCTCTTTAATTGTTGTAACAGCAGTTCTATTTGCTATTTTTGTGGCTATTTTGATTTATCTAGCAGTTAAAGGTTAAGAAATGGAATACGGAAAAATAATAAAATCAGTTGCTGGATTTTACGATGTGAAAACTAAAAGCGGTCAAATTTTTAGAACTAGAGGAAGTGGTAAACTACGTCTTCTAGATATTAAACCCACTGTTGGAGATTGAGTGGATTTCATTCCCGATGGTTTGATTCATAAAATCTATGAACGTAAAAACATTTTTATTCGTCCCAAGATTGCTAATGTTGATCAAGCGATTGTAGTCATGTCGCTAGTCGAACCTGAATACTCATCGCTCCTAATTGATAAATTTTTGATTATTATTGAAAACAAAAATGTTGAACCAGTTATAGTTCTGACAAAAAAAGATTTAACAAGCGACTCAAAAATTTCATACTACAAAAAACAAGGTTACAAAGTTTTTGAAATTGATTACACACAACCACAAACATTAGAAGGTCTGAGTGCTGTTTTTAAAAATAAAACTAGTTTCTTTGTAGGGCAGACTGGAGTAGGCAAAACTACTTTGATTAATTATTTAGCAAAAACGAATTTTGAGACTCAAGCAATTTCTAAAGCTTTGAACAGAGGAAAACATACAACTCGGGAAGTTAGTTTGATTGAATTCAATGGCGGAGAAATCATTGACACTCCTGGTTTTAGTTCGATTGATTTTGATTTGACAATTGATGAACTTCCAACTGCCTTTAAAGTTTTTCGCGAAAATGCAGTCAAATGCAAATTTAGTTCTTGTAGACATGATCAAGAAACTCTTGATGACTGTGAAATTAAAAAAATGGTTCAAAGTGGTGAAATTAAGCATGAAAGATATCAGAACTATTTGACTTTTTTAAGAAAAATGAAAGAGGACAACTATGCATAAGCACACAATATCACCTTCGATTTTAGATGTACCTAAAGATAAGCAAGTTGAGTATGTAAAGCAGTTAATTGACTGAGGAATTGAGTATGTTCACTATGACGTTATGGATAATAAATTTGTACCAAACATTGCTTTAAGTACTGAAATAATCAAAGAAATTTCACAAAAATGTCCTAAACACATTATGGATATTCACTTGATGGTTGAAGATGTTGAGTCATATATTGAACAATTTAATTCTTTTGCCGATGTTATAACATTCCATGTTGAAGCGGTCGATACTCAGCGCTTAAGAAAAATTTATCAAAAATATTTTGCTGACAAAAAAGTTGGTTTAGGACTGGCAGTTAAACCTAAAACTGACATATTTTCAATCGATCCTGAAATCCTAAAAAATGTAAAAAGAATTTTAATTATGAGTGTTGAACCTGGTTTTGGTGGGCAAAAATTAATGCCTGAAACTCTTGCTAAAGCTAAAGAATTTAGTAAGTACATCAAAGAAAACAACCTTGATATAGAAATTCAAATGGATGGTGGTATCAATGGTTCTACTATTGAAAATGTTTTTAGTTCAGGAGTTAAATTAGCAGTAGTCGGTTCATACTTAGTTAAAAACTTTTCAAAACAAACAATTGATAAACTGATTGGATAAAAATGCAAAAAAAGGTTTTCATCTTTGAACATAATCAATCACTAGAGCCACTGGCTTCTTATTTACTGTCTTTAAATGTTGAAGCGATTTTGATGAATGGTGAGTTAGGTGCAGGGAAGACCACTCTAACCAAATGTATTGCAAAAATGCTGAATATTGAAAAAGAAATTGTGTCACCAACATTCAATACTATCCTTGTTTATGAAGGATTAGTACACATCGATGCTTATAAACTAACAGGTTCATTGTCTGGGTTTGAAGATTATTTTGAGGATAACTTGGTGGTTGTTGAGTGGTCTGATAATATTAGTCACAATTTTAGTCACTACGCAAAAGTCAATGCTTATCTTAAGGATAGTCAACACATTTTTGAAGTAGAGGAAGTGTAATGAATTTATTTTTAGATGGTTGTTTAGAAGATTTGGCAATTGGTTTATATAACTCGAAATTAAAACTTATAGACAAAATTATCATTGACAAACTTAATAAAAAAGTAGATGTTTTACCACATTTGGTCGAGAAAATTCTTACTCAAAATAGTGCAAAAGTTACTGATTTGAATGCTATTTATATCAATGTAGGACCAGGTTCTTTTACAGGTAGTAGAATCGCCCTTACTTTTGCTAGAACAATTTGCCAAATACACAAAAACACTCAACTATATGTTACTTCGACAATTCAACTACTGAAAAAACAACTGAAAAATGACATTTTATTCATCAAGGCTAATAAATATGCTTCATACAAAATTGACACAAACAATGATGAAAAACACGAGTTAGTGAAAAACATTGTTGTTGATGAAATTGACTACAGTGAATTACTTATAAATTTTAAAGAGTATCAAAAATGTTTCACATTAGTAGAAGACTTAGAAAGCGTTGATGTTAAGTATTTTCATGACCCACAAATTGGAGGACTAGAATAATGCTTGTATTAGGAATCGAAACTAGTCACGATGATACGTCACTAGCAATTGTTAGCAGTCGAAAAGGTGTTTTAAAAATAGTAACAATAAGTCAAATTGAAGTACACAAAAAATATGGCGGAACTGTTCCTGAAATTGCTTCACGTTTGCATGTTAAAAACATTTATCTAGCATTAGAGGAAATTAAAAAAGATTTTGATTTAAATAAAATTGACTTGATTGCATACACAGCAAAACCAGGTTTGATTGGTGCACTTCAAATTGGTTTTTTAGCAGCAAAGGCAATCGCTATGACACTGCAAAAACCTATAGTTCCTATTGATCACATAGAAGGTCACTTTTTTTCAGCTTCAATAGGTCAAAAAATCAAATATCCAGCTTTAGGATTGGTAGTTTCTGGTGGACACACACAAATAATTCTTGTTCAAAATAGTTTTAAAATGAGTGTTATAGGCTCAACAATTGATGATGCAGTTGGAGAATGTTATGACAAGATCGGACGTAAACTAGGTTTAGAACATCCAGGAGGTCCAAAAATTGACAAAATTGCTTCAACTCATAAAAGTAATATTAAGCATCATTTTTCTATCCCACACACTGAAAATGAGTATGATTTTTCACTCAGTGGAATAAAAACTCAATTTATTAACTTCATTAATAATTATCGCAACCGAAATGAGCAAGTTCCAGTCGAGGATATAGCTGCCAAATTTCAAGAAACCATTGTTGAGTATTTAAAAGAAAAAATGACGAAAGCAATTGAAACTTTTCAACCAAAATCAATAGTTTTGTGTGGTGGTGTTAGTGCTAACAATGCGATTAGAAATATGTTCCTAACTATTCATCCAAATGCTTTGGTTCCACTTAAAGAATATGCCACTGATAATGGAGCAATGATTGCAAAAGCAGCAATTGAAATTTACAAAGATAGTTTTAAGAAGGCTAAAAAATAACTCTTAACAAATACTCATTTTGTTTCTCTACAAAGTAGAGAACAAACACCAATAAGAAAAAAAAGAGTTTTTTTTGCTAAAATTTAATAAGTATTTAACGCAATGGACAGGATATAGGTGAAAGACTATACTTAGGTTGGTTTAACGCGTTAAATTAAAATCGAAAAATAGTTTTATAAATTACAAACAAATTTCAGAAAGGAAATACAATGGCAAAATTAGATTTTGACCGTTCAAAAGCTCACGTTAACATTGGAACAATCGGACACGTTGACCACGGTAAAACAACATTAACAGCTGCTATTGCTACTGTTTTATCTAAAAAAGGTCTATCAGAAGCTCGTGATTATGCTTCTATCGATAATGCACCAGAAGAAAAAGAACGTGGAATTACAATTAACACAGCTCACATCGAATACAACACAGAAAAACGTCACTATGCACACGTTGACTGTCCAGGGCACGCTGACTATGTTAAAAACATGATTACTGGAGCTGCTCAAATGGATGGAGCTATCCTAGTAGTTGCTGCAACTGATGGAGCAATGCCTCAAACACGTGAACACATCCTACTTTCAAAACAAGTTGGAGTTCCAAAAATGGTTGTTTTCCTAAATAAAGTTGACATGCTAGAAGGTGAAGAAGAAATCATCGACCTAGTTGAAATGGATATTCGTGACCTATTATCATCATACGAATTCGACGGAGACAACACACCAGTTATTCGTGGATCAGCTCTTAAAGCTCTACAAGGAGATCCAAAATATGAAGCTGCTATCATGGAATTAATGGATGCAGTTGACACATGAATCGACGAACCTCCAAGAGAAACTGACAAACCATTCCTAATGGCAGTTGAAGACGTTTTCACAATTACAGGACGTGGAACTGTTGCAACAGGTAGAGTTGAACGTGGAAAACTACAACTGAACGAAGAAGTTGAAATCGTTGGACTAAAAGACACCAAAAAAACAGTTGTTACAGGAATTGAAATGTTCCGTAAAAACCTAAAAGAAGCTATGGCTGGAGACAACGCTGGACTATTACTACGTGGAATTGACCGTGATGATGTTCAACGTGGACAAGTTTTAGCAAAACCTAAAACAATTATCCCTCACACAGAATTCAAAGCTGCTATCTATGCACTTAAAAAAGAAGAAGGGGGACGTCACACACCATTCTTCGCTAACTATAAACCACAATTCTACTTCCGTACAACAGACGTTACAGGTGGAATTAAATTCACAGATGGACGTGAAATGGTTGTTCCAGGAGAAAACGTTGACTTAACAGTTACTCTAATCGCTCCTATCGCCGTTGAAAACGGAACAAAATTCTCAATCCGTGAAGGTGGAAGAACTGTTGGAGCTGGAACAGTTACAGAAGTTCTAAAATAATTATTTTCAAAGAAGCAACTTTCAAGTTGCTTTTTCTTTTTTGCTTTTTGGTGACAAAAACACAAAAAAAGCAGCTTTTAGCTGCCTATTTTTCATCGTTGTACATTTCAAATAATTCATAACCGTCAAGAGTTTTTCTTATTTGAAAATGTCTATTATTAGCTTTAAATGTACCGTTTAGTCCTTTTTCTCTTTGTGTTAAACTACTCATAATCATTAAATTATCATTAGTAGGCAGTTCATTTTTTTTGACAGGATACAGAACATCTATTTCTCAAGAAAATTCTGAATCTGTTTTATATTCATCACGAACTATTTTTCTCCCGGCAAAATCTTCTGCTTCTTGTTTGTTTCCATATACAGCATTTCATGCTTGTAAAGCCATCATTTTTTCTTGTTCAAAATCTGCGTTAGTCATTATTCTCCTTTTAAAATCAAAATCGGTTCAAAAAGTAGGTGTTGCATTTGATTGACTTCATCTAATATTATTTTTATTTTGAATGACATTTTTTCTACTTCTAGATCAGCTAGTTGTGGATTTTGGTGTTCATAATTTTTTAAAGCAACAAAAAGAGCTTTGATTGTTATAGCTGATGTTAGTTTAAATTTCGTAGTGCTGTCTTTGATATAACCATATGTAGCAGTAAAATCAAAGTGATCGATGTAGTCTAGCAATGTTTTAAATGTTAGTTTGCTATCCTTTTTCTCTTCATCGTTTGCATATCATTCCTTGAAAATGTTTGACACATTGAACTCCAATTCATCATTGCTTTTTACATTTTCATAGGTGAAACTTTCGTTTGAAAAATGTTTATCGTCTTTATATATTTCTTTTAAGTATTTTTCATAGTTTTCTTTAACTAGAGTACCAATTAATTGTTCGTTAATCTTAAATTTAAAGACGTTATTATTTTTAACTGAAAACTCTCTAATCATAGTTCCAGAAGCAAAAGCATTGACAAAATCATATTTTTGACTCTGAAGTTCTCATTTTTTTGATTCTGAGTTTTGAACTAGCTCTACTTTTGTTTCTTGCTCTTTATTTGCGCCGACATAACCTTCAAGAAGTGGTTTTTGTGTTTCATGTTTTTTAGCTTTGGTAACAATTGGAATAATAGCTATCAAGCCAATAAAACAAAGTGCAAGCCCTGAAAATATTAGTGCAGAACGCAGCTTATGTTTTTTTGCTTTTGGTTTCTGAATAATTTCTTGATTTTGATTTTCCATAATTAAAAATTATACTAAACAAGACACTAAAGCAATGAAAAAGATGGCTATGCCATCTTTTCACTAGTGTTTGTTTCAGTTGTAAATCAGATCTTTAATTCTTTTAATATTAATCCGCGAGTGAAATTCATCATCAAGTTTTACTTTATTTGCTAAATAAGCAAGAAACTGAGCTATGACGCGGTATTTAATGAAATCTTGTGGACATTTACGTCCATAAGTCTTTCAAAAGATTGCTTCCTGGTGTTCATTCAATCCCATGTTTTCAAACAAATTAGCAATATCAACCAATGGATCTCCTTTAGCAGCTTGATCTCACTGAGTAATATAAACACTTTGATTTTTTGAAAAAAAGATATTATCAATTGAAAGTGAATTGTGACAGTTAGCATTAAGGTTTAACTGAGATACTCACTTACGCATATTATGAATAAAGATTGAGTCAAAATCTTCCTTTAATGCTTCGATACCAATTTGGTTTAGAGAATTTTTAATCTTTTTATCTAAAACTGAAGGCGGAAATTCAATTTTCGAAGTATGCAAAATCTTAATAGCACGAGCAATCGAACGAATTTTCCTGTCAGTCAAAAAACCTGTTGTGTTTGCTTCCATTCAACGTCAAATGATAATTTTGTCATCTTGATACACATAGACTGGCACAAAATAAAATTCATTTAGTAAATCAATGTTTAAACGATCTCCAAAGCCATCCTTGACTTTTTGTACTATGAAACGAGACTGGTAGTTATAGAACTTGTTTTGGTAAAGATATAATGCTCTTGCTATTTTTGGCAGCGGTGTTTCAAGGTGTGAATAAAATTGGCTAAAAGTTGCTTTTTCCCTTGTCTTAACTAAATAAATAAAATCTTCCAGTTGAGTTAAGGTAATATCGAATTCATCACATAACAATTGTTTTGAAATACCTAAATTAATATACATCATAGCAGCATCAGCAGCAGGGTAATTGTAAGAACAAGCACCAAAGTCAATCAATTTAATTTTTCCCAGGCTATTAACTATGACATTCGAACGCTTTATGTTGTTATGACACAATACCAAGTCATCATTGGCATATTTTTTTAGAAGCATATCATATTTTGTGTCATCAATTTTACAACTATATCAATTAAAAATTGGAGCCTTGAATTTTGTGTTGTGTAGTTTTTTTACTTCAACAATAAGATTGCGAATAATTGTTCGATTAATCTTGATTTTTGTCAAATCTTGGCCATTATATCATTTCTTGATTAGGTACCCATCTTTGTAAAATAAATAGTCATCAAAATTCTTAGCAATGACTTTTTTAGTCATTTTTGAGTCTTCGTCAAACTTTGGGATTCTGATTTGGACCATTTCACCACGATATTTAGCACGGTAAGTCTTGTTCTTAAAGCCTTCATAGTAAAAGTAAATATCACTTATTTTTTCACTAATAACCGAGCCAAAAACTCCTCTTAACTCTTCGATAACAAGTTTAGACTCAGTTTTATTGAGTTTGTCTTGTAGCATTTTTAATTTCTTCTAGTTGATTCATATATTCATCAACTCTTTTAATGTAAAGACTGTCATCAAAAGGTTTAACAGGATGTTTGTTTATCCATAGCACAACTAAAGCATTAACCAAAATTTTGTGAATGTGAACATAGTAAGGTTCAAAGTCATCGCCATAACCTTCATATAATCACTGAGTTTGTTCTTCGGTAAGACTTTGTGATTCAATAAAGTAAGCAAGGTCAAAGTGAACATCTCCCATTGTGGCGTATTCTCAATCAGTAATGAAGAGATTTTTGTTTTCATCCTCAATAAAATTGAATAGTCACAAGTCATTGTGGCAAGGAGCAGAGTTGTCGATATTTTTCAAGAAGAGATTAATTTTTTTGTAGTGTTTATCTAAAACGTCAATCTTGCGTCCTAGTTCACTAACCTTTTGGCGATATACTTTGAATCTTCTTGCTAAATTGTTAGCAGGAAAACGTAATTTTGAGTTGTGAATTGTAATCAGCATTTGACCGATTTTTATTAAGTTTTCTTTGTTTAATTCTGGTTGTTTACCTTTGATAAATTCTGTTACTAAAGTTTTTTCATCATCATATAAAACTTTAGGGCTGAAATCAAATTTGTTAAGGATTTGATAATCAATTTTGTGATTGAATTCATCATATTGTTTTTCTTTAATGAATGTGTTTTGTTTATCATCAAAATAAGTTTTATTGGTAAAACCTTGATTTTTTAATAGATGTTTCATGAATTAAAAATCGATATTTGAAGCATATTTAGCATTTTCTTGTACGAAATCACGACGTGGTTCAACTTCTTCACCCATTAGAGTGGTAAAGATTGTGTCAGCTGCAGCTACATCTTCGATTTGTACTTGTAACATGCGACGATTTTCAGGATTCATTGTGGTTTCTCACAATTGTTCTGGATCCATTTCTCCCAACCCTTTGTAACGTTGGATGTTAACTTTTGATTTGTCAATAGATGCTAAAATTTCTTCTTTTTGCTTGTCATTGTAAGCATATTGTACATTTTTACCATAACTTATTTTGTATAGTGGTGGCTGCGCCAAGTAAACAAAACCATATTCAATTAAAGGACGCATATAACGATAGAAAAAGGTTAGCAATAAGGTTGTAATGTGAGCTCCATCGACATCGGCGTCAGTCATAATAACGATTTTGTGGTATCTTAGTTTGTTAATATTGAATTCATCACGAATTCCAGTTCCAAGAGCGTGAATTAAAGTTCCAATTTCTTTATTTTCTAACACTGATTGAATATTGTTCTTTTCGGCATTGATAACTTTTCCCCGCAATGGTAGAATTGCTTGAATTGAACGGTCACGACCCATTTTGGCACTACCACCAGCAGAGTTCCCTTCGACAATGTAAAGTTCAGTTAATTCAGCATTTTTAGTTGAACAGTCAGCAAGCTTTCCTGGTAGGTTTCCAAACTCAAGTCCATCTTTTTTACGTGACGCTTCACTTGCTGCTTTAGCAGCTAAACGAGCTTGTTGAGTTTTGATACATTTTTCAACAATCAAACGAGCTATAGCAGGATTTTCTAACATGTAACGTTCTAGCGATTCACTTAAAACTTTGTTAGTTGCACTACGAGTATCTTTATTTTCTAGTTTCCCCTTAGTTTGACCTTCGAAAATAGGATCTGCGTGTTTTACTGAAATAATTGCCACTAATCCTTCACGAATATCATCTCTTGATAAACGGTTTTTTTCATCTTTGATTAGCTTATTTTCTTCACCTCAGTGATTAAAAATTCTTACTAAAGCATCACTAAAACCTTGCTCATGTGTTCCACCTTCATTTGTTGAAATGTTATTGGCATATGAAACAACATTATTTGAAAATCCTTCGTTATATTGCAAAGCAACTTCAACACTAACTTCTTTTGCGTCTTCACCCATTCTTGGATCTTTGAAACTTCCTTCAGCGTATACAATCTCTGGATTGATAACTTTTTTACCTTTCCCTAACTCACGCACGTAGTCAACTATTCCACCTTCGAAACAAAATTGTTTTTCAACACTTTTAATTTTGTCGTTGATATTTAGTTTTAATCCTTTGTTAAGGTATGCTGTTTGTTTTGCGTGGTCTGCAATGATTGAAAAGTCAAAGTCATTTTTTTCCATTATTGTGAAATCAGGTTTGAATTTAACTCTAGTTCCGCTAATTCCTTCAGGAGCTTCAGAAATAACAGCCAACTCATTTACTTTTTGCCCTCCATTAGCAAACTTTTGATAGTAAACTTTTTGATCTCTAGTAACTCATACTTCAAATTCCTGACTTAAGGCATTAACAACACTAGCTCCTACCCCGTGTAATCCCCCACTAACTTTATAGGCATCTGAGTTAAATTTACCACCAGCATGTAAAACCGTGAAAACTGTTTCGACTGTACTTAGTCCTGTTCCTGGGTGTTTGTCAACCGGTATTCCCCGACCATTGTCGATAACCTCAACTACATTATCAGGATATAAGTTAACTGTGATCTCATTACAAAAACCTGCCAAAGCTTCGTCGACTGAGTTATCAAGAATTTCTCAAATCATGTGGTGAAGACCTTTGAAACCGATGCTTCCAATGTACATTCCCGGTCTTTTACGAACTGGGTCTAGACCTTTTAAAACTTCAATGCTGCTTGAATCGTAATTATTATGATTTTTTTGCTCCATTGCTACCTCTTTTTTAATATATAAATATATTAAAATTTTACCTTATTTTAGGCATTTTGAAGCACCATGACTAGCAAAAAGCAAGAAAAAACCGCCCTTAGAGGCGATTTAAATTCTTATAATAAGCTTGAAGTATCTACATCTTTAATTTCTTCTTCAGTTGCTGTGAAGAATGCTAGGTTGTGTAGACCCATTTTTTCAGCTAAAACGATTCAAGGGAAAACATAAATTTCTTGGTTGAAACGTCTTACTCTCATATTGTAAACTCTACGTGCTGCATAGATTTCATCTTCTTGTAAAGCAACTTCAGTATTGAATTGCAAGTATAGACTTTCTGCCTTTAAATTTGGGTATTGCTCGAAAGTTAATGAAAGTCCACGAGTAACATTTTCTAGAATTGCTTGTTTTTCTTGTAAGTTGTTTGTTTTATCAACATCAGCGATCTTTGAACGTAATTCTGTAACTCTTTCTAGTAGTCCTGCTTCGTGATTTCTGTAGCTTTTTACTCCATCCATCATTTTAATCAATGTTGCTCTTCTTTTTTGCTTGCGCAGCCTGAATTTGCGAACTAGCTTCTTGTGCTTCTACTTGCATAGTATTGAAAGAATTTTTCTTTTTGTATGCAAAAATCAAGAAGATGAATAAAGATATGATAATGAAAAAGATATACATAGCTTTTTGTGCACTAGTTGCTTTAGCTGGTTGAATGTGGTTGTCAACGTTTAATTTAACTTCCACTTGTTCATTTCTTGAATCAAATAACATTTTTTCTCCTTAGAATTTATGCTCTTTTAAATTATATCTTAATTTAAAGTTTCATTGCTGCAGCCATCTGATCGATAACACTTTTTTCCAATTTGTCTGGCTTGTCAATAAAGACAAATATTCCATGCTCATTGATTTCTAATTTGTATGTATCTTTATATTTATTGAATTGACGATTAAAATTATTGATTCATCTTGTTGTTGTAAATGCTTTTTCTTCATTTTTCACAAAATGATAGTTGAAATACATTCTATTATCATCAATTAGCTGTTGATCTATCTTAGTTGCATTATTTCTTGAAAAAGTTTTTTTAACAAGTCCGGAATTAATCATTTGTCCTTTTTCTAGACGTATTTTTGAGTTAAATAGAACGATTTTAGGCTCTTTAAACATGGTGTAGTCAGTGTAAGGAACTGGAACATTAACAGTACCGCAATCGTGGTCATAAACTCTAACATATTCAACTTTTTCAATTCCGTATCAGCTTGTTGCAATGATGTTAAAAATCGAAGTGTCAGAAGATTTATGTTGAGAATCAATTTCATAAATGATGGGTCTCAATCTTTCTTTACTATACATTTCTAAGTAAGTTTCTTTGTAAATTTTTGATTTAACTATTAAAGTATCATCTAATTTAGTATCTACTGGATTTGACACAATTTGATCATCTTTGTAATCAATTTGATAACGTTGACCTGGTTTAGTGTACTTTTCAGCCGCTAAATATTTATTTTGAAAAACAAAATTTATCGAAGCCAAAAGATTTGACATATTTGTGTAAAAGAATGGTCATAAAGCCTTCTTAACTCTATCAATATCTGATTCTTCAAATCTTATATTTTCAACTGCATTGTAGTTAAGTTCAGAATAAAATTTAGCATCATTTATGTTTCAGTTGTTGATTAAGAAAGCAGTTGGTTTTTTCTCAAAATCAGGAGTGAATAGATTTAATTTTTGACTATATATTTTTCAATCTATGTATCTTTGTTGTATTAACATTTGGAAAAAGTTTACAAATGCAACATCGTTGTTGTATTCAAGATTAAAATGTTGGTAAAAATCACGATTTTCCAGTAAAACTGTGCTCTTTTTCAGTGTTTTTCTTATTTTTCTTTCACTTTCAAGAGGTTGTGAAATGAAACTTAATTCTGGTAAGTAATTACTTGGGTATAAGAATAAAGAACGGCTTTTTAAAAAAGGTGAAGTGTGTTGATAATAGGCCACAATAGTTTTGCTATAAGTTTTGTCGCCATTTCTATAGCTAACAACAATCGAACCTGTATACTCGATTGGTTCATACGTTAAAACACGATAAAAAATGTCGTAAAAATATGTGTTCCGGATGTCATATTTTTGTACTGCGTGAATGAAAACCGGGTTAGTTGTGTCTGCGAAAACCGGTTTTAGATCGCTTCAGTCAGTTACTTCAACTTTATTGATTCCTATTTTACTAAAGGCATATGATCTTAAGTCTTCTGGACTGAAAGTGTTGAAAACTGAACACAAAATTGCTTCTTTTTCAATTCTTAAATTATCAGCTTCTTTGTATGCTTTTTGTTTTTCATTTTCAAACGATTCAATTGCTTCACAATTTTTACGGTATATTCCCATTGCTAGAAATATAAAACCTATCAGAATGAAACAACTCAAAATGATCATGATGTTTCCAAAACGTTTACCACCAATGTTTAGATGTTGATAAAGCTTCTCGATTGAAACTTTTTTGTCTAATATCTCTTTTCTTAGTGATGTAACCTTGTTGGCAGCTTCTGGATCAAATTGTTTTATTCTTTCATTGATAAAATCATCAAAAATGTCGCCCAATTTGCTTTCATTAGTTTCAAAAAAAGTCTTTGTCGGGTTTATGAAAATGTCGTTTATTGCTAAGCTATCATCAATTCTTCTTTCCATAAATTAATCCAATCCTAAATCGTCGTCATCAACCAAACTATATTTTTTAGTAGTTTTCTGGCTTGATGCTTTTTCTTCTTTCTCAAATGGTTGAATATTGTTGTCTTCAAATATATCTTCTAGATTTTTATTTGAAATTGAATCTTCAGAACTAATTTCAGTAATTTCAGATTCACTCAGATCATCTGTTTCTTGACTTGGTTGATAAAAAATGTTATTAAAATCGTTATCTCTTTGTGTATGTGATTCAATGTTTTCGTGTGTATTTTCAGTGAATTGTTGCTCGCTTGGCGAATCAAAATCAATGTTTATTTCTCTTGTATCAAACGGATCAACATCAAAATCAATATTGCTTTGTGTTTGTATACTTTTTTGATGAATTTCATTGTTTTGAATTATCAATTCATCAGTTTGGTGTTCATTGTTAATGTCTGATAGTTCTTCAATATTTTCGTTATAAGAAACGCGTTGATTTTGATTGTAAACAATTTTGTTATTGTCAACTTGAGGCTTGTCTTCTTGTAAATTCAAGAAAGCAAGATTGTCTTCATTTTTATCATCAAATGTTTTGATTTGTGCTTGTGTAGCTTTATTTTGAGTATATTTGGTTGTTGTAGTTTTAAGTGATTCGAGCTTTGCCTTTTCACGTTTTGATTTAGAAAAAGCAAAACGGTTTAAAACGGTAGGTGAAACAATTAATAAAACTAAGCTAGTTAGCAACAAAACGATTGATAAAACGAGTGCCAAGACTGTTGAACCCATGCTTGCAAAAGCTGCATAAAAGAATGTTGGAACAATTCCCATTGTGTACTGATTTGGTAAGGCAGTATTACCATTATAAGCTTTGCTAAATTGTGAAAATCATATATTGAATATTGGTTTGAAAGCATTTTGTGGTGCATCAATTTTTCCAGAGATTTCGCCCAAGCTTTGTTTCATAGTGTAAAGAGTGGTTGTCAAAAAAACAACACTGATTACCAAGAAAATAGATTTGTTAATTGAAATATGAAAAGCTCTTCATGAAAATTTACTTTCAAATTTAAAAAGTGATTTTAGTGCAAATAAGATAACAAATAAGTAAATGAATGTCGAAAAAGCTCCAAATAATGCCCCCATTGTGTAACTGTGAATTGTGGTTATAACTGGCACAGGCAGGAATGAAAAAACTAAGAAAAAGACACTTAAAACAATTGTTAAAATTAGTCACAATCGTTTTGATCCAAAGTGTTTTTTGGTTTTATTGGTGTTATTTTCTTTTGATAATTTTAAAAAATTAAATTTACTAGATTTCATATAAAGTCACCACCACTAATGGTTCTTTGTAAAGCACTTTAAACATTTTTTTTCTAATTGTACGACGTAATTTTTCTTGAATATCTTTTAAATTAATTTCTTCTGCTTCTTCAAATTCTTTATTAAACATTTTTTCAATCAATTGTGTAACTTCTTCTTTATTTTCTTTGGAAATAATTCCATAACTAGCAATATTTAATTGTCCAATTGGCTGTTTAGTTTTGTAGTCAATTAAGCTTGAAACTGCTATCACACCATCTCTTGCTAGTGTTTCTCTTTCTTTAATAACTTCGTGACTGATATCTCCGATTCCAAAACCATCAATTATTACATCACCATGATGTCTTAAAGTGTGTTTTTGTGAAAATAGTTTACCATCAACAAATTGAGCAACTTTACCATTATTCAAAATAATGCAATTGTTCTGATTCATAAAAGCATGTTTAACTACTTCACTGATTGCTAATGCAAAATAACGATATAGACCTTGAATTGGGATAAAGTATTCTGGACGGAAGAATTTCACAACATCAATAATGTCTTGTTTAGCTGGATTACATGAGTAATATTCGCTTGAGCTTAGTTCAATTAAGTCTGAACATGTACGAGCAATTTCATCCAGTGTAACTGCATAATTAACTTCTAAACCATTAACTGGTGGAGCAATCATAATAACTTTATCATTTCCTCTTAGTGTCAAGTAAACGTCATTTCCTGAAGCAATTCTTAAGAAACGATTGTGTAATCTTTCAATTGCTCCAGTGACTAAAATAACAGCATTGTGAACACTATTGGCATTGCGATAATCAATAACTTCCGGCATTTTCATGTTTGGATGCATTTTTTGCAACAAATCAATCAAAATTGAATAATTTCTACCGTATGTGATGACTGGCCGATTGTATTTGATAGCTAGAAGCAAGATTTCATTAGCGGTAATCATGTCTTCATCGTATAGTCCGACAATGATTCTTTGGTCTTCTTTTGCTTCCATAAATTTGTATTCAATTTGATTAGTTACTCAAAGTTTATTGATAGTATTACCTGGTTGATTTGATTTTCCTGAGTCCATAATTAATATTTTGATCGGATCAGAACCAATTTTTTGCTGAATATCTTGCAATTTAGTTTGCCCATAAGGGCCAAGGTTACCGATAACGAAATTAGTCATAAATAAAATGTTTTGATTATCGGTATTGAAATTTAAACCTAATGTTCCTGGCAATCCCCCTGCTAAAGGTAGTGGAGTTATTTTTATTTTGCCAATGTTAAAAGGTTTGTTAATTGCTATAACTTCGTAGTCATTATGTTCGATACTGTATTTTGAAATTCTGTCTAAAACAACAAACTTATTGAATGTAGATGTATAGATTTTGACGTTTTTGATTTTCATTAACATTCAAGGAATAGCACTAAAGCTTTCGTTGTGAACATCAGTAATGAAAATCCCTTCAATTTTATTGGCATGTTTTTCTAAATAATCAAAATCAGCAATTAAAGTATCAATTCCATTATGTGAATTGATTGGTACTTTAGTTCCGGCATTGATAACAAAAATTTTGGAATCAATTTCTAAAACATAACAATTTTTACCATTTTCGTCTTGTCCTCCAAGAGCAAAAAAGTTAATCTTTGACATATTAATCCTTTCATATTATTGTTTGAAACTTGCAGTAAATTAATATTATTAATTTTATAACACTTTTTATCTTGCCATAACTTAAAAATTACATTTTTAAAAGTAAAAAAGCGAGTTATGCTCGCTCTTCTACCATATCCATTGTTTGTTTTAGCGCCTTTACGAAGTCTTGATAACTAAATTGCACTTGATTATCACGTGAAGCATAAGTAGTATTAAACAATCCTTTTAGCGTTCCTCTGAATTTATCACTGTTTTTATCAGCTGGTTCTTCGAAAGGAACTTGACCATCACCTTGCTCGGTTTTTTGCACTTGCTTGATGAAAATATCCAAAAAGGCATTGGTATTTAAATTTGGACTTTGTTCGATGAAATTTTTCGACGGAAACAAGTACCCAGCGCGATAAGCAAAATATTCGACTGGGGTTAATTCAACACCTTCTTTTAAGTCACTTCAGCTTTGTTTAAAATCATCACTATATAGTCAATTGATAAATGCTAAAGTTGAAGCATTATTTTTTTGTCCAGCATCAATTGCAACAATTGAAGGACCCTGTAGAACATATGCCCCATTGTAGTTTGGGTCTTCATCATTGTTTTTTTGTGGTGGTGTAGTGATTAACGTATTCTTTAATGAAAGTTTGTTTCCTTGTGGCTTAAAATCTTTTAACAATCATCAAGAATCTACTTGCTTTGGAAGACTTTTTTCAAGCTCGCTTATTTTTTCAAGTTTGTCCTTGACTGCCAAATTAGAAGCATAAGCAGTATTGATATCATCAATTGTTTTGTATACTGAGTTGTATTGCTCTTCAGTCATTGGGTTTGATGTGTCAAACACATAAAACTTAACAAAATCGCTCAAATTATTAATGATAAATTCCTTGGCTTCTGTTGAGTTATATAACACTTTTGCATTGTTTGCGTTTTCCATAAATTTATTTATAGAAATAAGATTTTCAGTCAAAATTTGTGTCTTTGAAGCAGTAGTAGGTTTGTTGTTTGAGTCAAAGTTCAGTAAACTCACAACTTTTTGTTTTTTGTCAATGTCAGTCGGTAACATATATTTTTTTGAACCAATTGTCATTTTTGTTGTTTCTTGATCTTTGATTAAATCCCCATTAGCTCAGTATGAAATATTTTGATTTTTGTAGAAGAAAGGATCTTGAGCAAAGCGTACATAATTATATGCTAATGTTGAACCAGATCCAAAAAGAACCTTGTGTGCTGTTTGAAGACGTGAAGAGTTAAAATCTCTTGATGAGTCTCTTTGAACATAAAATCTTTTTGTGTTAATTAAGTCAACAATTTGTTTAATTCTTGAGTAAAACTCTTTAGAATTTGTGTCGTTTTGATTATCATTCAAGACTTTTCAATAATCAATTAGATAGTCTTTCTTTATTCCTGGCTGTAAATAATAATTTTTAAAATCACCCTTTGCTACATTGAACATTTGTAAGTACAAGTAATTTACAACCGAGTCAACTCCAAGAACAAAAAACTCATTAGTGTTAGTTTCTAAAGAATTTGCTAAGAAGTTAGCAAAAGAAATTTGATTGTCATATGTGTAAATAATCGAATTATCTAGTGTAAAGTTTTGTACTTTACTGAAATCAAAATTAGCTTTGTCAAGTTTTCAAAGCTCTTGAATTAAATTTCTTTCGTTTTCACTGATAGAATCTGATTTTCAAAGGTTTATCGCTTTTTGTAAGGTTTCTGAATTTGTAGCTGAAATCAAGTTAGTTTTTAAATTGACTTTTTGTTCTTGAGTAAGATTCTTTAAATAAGAGTCATACTTTGTGTTTAGTGTTGTTAATATGTAACCTAATAAAGGTAAGTCAACTGTCATTACTTCACTACTTTTTCCAAAAGGAAGCAGTCCCACTTGAATATTTTTTGGTCCAATTAGGTTACTATTAGCTTTTAAAAATTCATCTTTAATATCTGAAGTGTCAACATTTTTTAAGTCTAAAAGCTTGTTGTAACTAGATAACAGAACAGCAGTTGAAGGATAAGCGAGAACTGCATTTGGGATAGTGTTGACATCTTTGGCATTAAGTTTTAATTTTAAATTCAAGTACAAGTCATTTAGTGACCCAGCAAAATATTGTAATTCCACCGGTTTTAAAAGACTTTGCTTTGGATTGCTTGATTCTTTAATCTCTTTATTGGTTTTTTCCACATATTCGTTATATTTAGTTACTAAATCAACTAGTGCACTATATCTTTTTAAATCACTTTGCGGTGTATAAGTTGTTGCTAAAACTACTCTATTTCTTTCAGGAATTTCAAAATCACTCTTAGTTTTGTTACATGAAGCAGATGTTAAGGCCACGACTGGTGTAGTAACTGCCGCAAGTGCAAATAATATCGTTTTCGTCTTTTTTAATTTAAGCATGTATTTAATTATACTTTGTTTTGAGTGTTAAAAGAGTAACAAAAAAAGAGCACAACGCTCTTTTAAGGGTCAATTTCTTGAAATGGCGCGCCCGGCAGGAGTCGAACCCGCAACCTTTTGGGCCGTAACCAAACACTCTGTCCAATTGAGCTACGGGCGCATTTTGGAGCCACCAACCGGATTCGAACCGGTAATCGAGGTGTTGCAGACCTTTGCCTTGGCCGTTTGGCTATGGTGGCAACACATAGCTTCTAATGCTATTAAGCAAATTAAATTATAATACTTTTTTTATTTTTGTGATAAAAATTAAACTCATATCAAACAATAACCTGTTGTACACAACTTTAAAAATAAGGTTAATTTAAAATTTAGATTTTGCATACTGTCACCTTATTTTGTATATTACTTAATTTTAATCTTTAAAAATTTGAGTTTGAAAGGTTACTAAATAATAAATAGGGTAAAAAAATGAACCTTTTGAAATACAAAATAATATTCTTTCTAAAAACGGCTTTGCACATAAAAAAAGAAAGAGTTGCTAAACCTAGTAAATAAACAGACAAAAGCTAGTAATAATTCTTAAGAACTAAAAAATATTCAAAAACTCTTAGTTAGAATAGTTTTTTGTGTATAACTAAAAATTGCATCATTACTTTAAAAAAACATTTACAAAACAGAATAAATCTTGAAAAATAGACAAATTATATCTGCAAATATGTGCTTTAATCTGCAAAATTAGACAAAAAATAAAATAAAGAGAAATTAAAAACACAAATACTAAATTTTTGGATCTTGTCAAAAGAAATTTTAGAAAAAACAAATTAAATGCTATTTTTGCTAATGTAACTCATCTTCGTCAATAAAAGATGTTGCGCAAAATCAATTTTCTTGTTAATAGTATTACATCACAAAAATAAAAAAGTACTTAATTTGAACTTAAGCGTTTAAATGATGTTAACCTTGTTGCCAACTATATTAGAAATATTCATTTGATGGAGAATGAGTTATTCATTCATGGATATTCACTAACGGAATATACTAATACAATAAAAAATGGCGCAAAAGTATCGCAATGGAAAAAGCATGAACAGTCTCAGATAGCGAAGAAACTAAATACTTTTTCTCTATTTTAAAATTGGAATGTTTATATTCGCAACCAACCCATAAAACGACTTCTTGCTAATTGAAAAAATTTGGTTAAAGATTATATCCAGTGATACAACAATGAAAAATTCAATGTTGTCCTGAATGAAAAACACCCCATCATTGATGGAGTGAAAACTTCATTATTATTTGAAAGTACGACCTTTTTATCCTATACTCTAGATCTAACTGAAAACACACGGCCTTCCTGAGTAAAAGATAACTAATTATAAGTAATTTATCCTACTTTAAAATAAATTTATTTCACTTTATTAAATTTAATGATTAGTCGATGATATTGCATTCTGCTGTAATAACCTTCATTGTCTTTGTAATTTGGATTTTGTGACTTGGTAAAACCATTCAAGCATAATTCTACATCTATTTTCAAAATAGATTTCTTTTCGAGTTCCTCATTCAATCACTTGATGTCATTCATCACTTTTTTTAGAATGTCACTGTCTCAAAGAACAGAAAATTCAGTCATACCCTTTTCGTTTAAAAAATTTATGAACAACTTGCTGTCATCTTTATAAATAAAACGACATTTAAATTTCCCTTTAAGTAACGACAGTTTGTGATATTCTATTTTGTCAAAATTGTTTGGCGTTATTATTTGAATTCGTTTTCTTGTTTGTTGTTGTTCCGAAGGTTTCTGAACATCATTCAAAGCTTTATCATGATGACTACCTTCTCTTTTGGAATTTTTATTTATATAAGAAGAGAAAAACGACAAAAGTTCATTTTCTTTGTAATTTTTATCAGCATTAATTACGCTTTTATTTTGTTCTTTTAAAAAAGGGCAAGAAATATCGTGCTTACCACTTGTTTTAATTGGATAAGATCTAATTCATAAAGTTCCGTTTTCATTCGTTGCAAGAGTAAATCTCGCTATTTTACAATGACTACAAAATAAATTTGAACTGATTTCACTCTTAGAATATTTTTTTTCCTTAATCGATTCACATATTTCATCAATATTCAAACATTGGTCAATAGTTTTGAAAAAATATAATGTTCTATTGTTATTTTTATCATTCATATTTAAATTATATATTTGTATATTACTGTATTTTGACTTTTGATATGAACAACATCATTGAATACAAAGAAAAAAAGCGATTTTTGTGATATTTGAATGAACTATCTTAACTTATTTCGTCTAATTTTATCAAGAAATACATTGTGTAAAAAAAAGAGCAAAAACACTTGTTTTGCTCGAAAAATTATTATTTTGCATTAATTAGTTTTTTTAATATTTTAGAAACTCCGGCTTTTTTATAGTGCGCACCGATTTCTGTTGCAAGGTTTTTTAGCTGTGGGCTTGAATTTTTCATCGCAATCAAAGCACCCAAATACTGTTTTGCACTGGCATCATTCATACTATCGCCTAAATGCACGGCTTTTTGTGGGTCAATATTTTTTAAAGCACAAACATAGCTGTCAGCAAAGCCTTTTGAGGCTTCAATATCATTTATTTCTAGCGCTTTATTGTTTGCAGTCATTGCGACATTAATGTTTGGAACATATTTAAGTAATTTCTTTTGCAAAAGTGCCAATTTTTTTGTTGAGAAGCTTAAAACTAAAATTTTAGTAACATCATCTTGTTTTGGCATTTTGTTGTAAGTGGCAACATATATTTTCTTTTTGAAAACAGGAATCATTTTGGCAAACAGGTTATTTGAATAAATCGTTGAACTTGAATTTACAATAAACGAGAATTTATCTTCAATCAAAATCTTAATAATTTGATTGAATTTTTCATCGTTGATAGTAATTTTTCTAATTATTGTTCCTGTTTTGTCGAAAATTATTGCTCCATTTTGAGCTATTCCGTAGTCTAAACCAAGAGTATTTGTTATTTGCAACAGGTTTTCGTTAAAAGCACGACCAGTAGAAATAAAGCAAGGTACAGACTTGTTAATTTCTTTGATAGTTTCTATGTTCTCTTGTGAAATTGTTGATTTTTTATCAACCAATGTTCCGTCAAGATCTAAAAATATAGCTTTTGGTTGGAAATTCATTAGAATCCTGCAATTTTTTCTAATTTATCAACTGTGTTATACCCTACTCCACCGAATTTTTGAATGTTATCTTCAAAAACAAAGTAAGCAGGAATTGAGTTGATTGATCATTGTCTTGCTAAGTCTCTATTTTCATCAACATCCACTGTTAGAACATTAACTTCTGGGTGTTTTTCAGCAAATTTTTGAACTTCTGGTTTTAACATAACACACATTCCACATCAGTCAGCTGAAAATAGAATGAATGTTTTCCCTTTTAAGTTTTTGATGTCTAAATCATTAGCATTTTCGATTTTTTTGATCATAATTTTACTCTCCTTTTTAGGGTTATAAATAATATGTTAAATTATATTACACAAAAGCAAAAAAGTTATTTTTCAGTAAAAAAACGAGTGCTTTTGCATTTTTTTGTCTTTTAATATGCTTTAGCAAAAATTACATTACGTTTTGTTTCGCTTCCAGTAACAGGACAAGTGCAATTTTTATTTGTTGGGATAGGATCTTCAAATGGGATACAACGTGCAGTGGCTCCTGTTTCTTCTTGAATTTTGGCTTCAGCTTCTTCACAACCACAAAATGGCATCATTACCCATTTGTTTTCGGCAATAAGTTTTTTAAATTCTTCGTAGTCTTCAGTGAATACAATATTTTCAATCATTCTATTGTAGGCTGAGTTGTAAAGGTTGTTATGAACATCTTCTAAAAGAGTCTTAACTGTTTTCTTAAGATTAGAATCAAATGCAACTTCAATCTTTTGTAATGTATCACGACGAACAAGAAGCATTTTTCTTTCTTTAGCTTCGTTTGAACCGATTTCAATTCTCAAAGGAGTACCATGGATCTCACTGTTTGCAGCCTTGAAACCAAGACCTTTTTCACTTGAATCTACTTTTACTCTTCAGCTTTTAGCAAGAACTGAACGAACTTGTTCTGCCATTTTTTTAACCTCAGGATCTTTATGTCCGAAAATTTCTAGAATATCAATTTGAGTCGGTGCCACTTTCGGTGGGATGATAATTCCATGATCATCTCCATGCGCCATTATTAATGCGCCCAATAATCTAGTTGTTACTCCTCAGCTAGTTCCATAAGCATGTTCCCTTTTATTTTCTTTATTTTTAAAGGTTATATCAAATGCTTTAGTAAAGTTTTGAGCAAGATAATGGCTTGTTCCTGCTTGTAATGCTCTACCATCTTTCATCATTGCTTCAATTGTGTATGTAGAACATGCTCCACTAAATTTTTCACGCGGAGTTTTCTTTCCTTGAATAACCGGAATTGCAAGATAATTTTTTAAGAACTTAGCATAAACTTTTAGCATTGTACGAGTCAATTTTCTTGCTTCAATTGCATTATTGTGAACTGTGTGTCCTTCTTGTCATAAGAATTCAGTAGTTCTTAAGAAAGGGTTAGTTGTTTTTTCTCATCTCACAACATTAGCTCACTGGTTATAAACTAAAGGCAAGTCATTATAACTTTCAACTTCATTTTTGAAATACTCATTGAATAAGACTTCACTAGTGGGACGGATGTAATAGTTTTCGCTTAATTTTTTGTCTCCAACATGAGTTACTGTGGCCAATTCAGGACTAAAACCTTCGACATGTTCTTTTTCGCGATTGATTAAACTTTCTGGAATAAGTAAAGGAAAGTACACATTTTGTACTCCTAGTTTTTTAAATTCATTGTCTAGATTTCTTTGAATGTTTTCTCAAATTCCGTAAGAAAGCGGTTTGAAAATGATGCTACCTCTAACTTGAGTGTAACTTATTAGATCTCCGTTTTTAATAACATCTAAATATCATTTTGAAAAATCTTCTTTTAATGGGGTAATTTTGTCTATTTTTTTTGCCATATTTATTACTTTCTATTTAATATTATTTGTATGGTTCATTGAATTAAATTATATTAGAAATTGGTCAAAAATCAAGTCTAAATGTAGTTTTGAAATACTGGTTGAATATGATTGCTTTATTCAAAAAGTGTGTTTTTGCTTTAAAATTTAGGTATAAATGTAATTTTTTGGAGGAAGTTATGGACAAAAAGAAAAGTGGTTATGAAACTTTAGTCGAAAAAAGACCAGAATTTGTTAAAGCATTCAGTGAACTTACAAAAGTGCTTTATTCTGCCAATTACTTAGATGAAAAGACTAAAGAACTAGTTGCTGTTGGAGTAGCAGTTTCAAAAAGATGTAAACCATGCATGAAAGCACACATCAAAAAAGCCTATATAGCTGGTGCTAATTACGAAGAAATTTTGGATGCAGCATTGGTTCCTGTTGGTTTCGGTGGAGGTCCTGTTTATAGTTCGGTAGTGAACGACGTAATGGAACTTTTGGAAGAGTTAGAAAAATAATTTTGTATCGAGCAAACACTGCTCGATTTTTTTTTTTTTTTTGTCTTGAAACACTACTAAATATACTAAAAAATAACTTGGAGATTAATTTACGTTACTTTTTTGAAAAAACTTAAAAAATAAAATAGACTCAATTTGTACAAAAAAAACACAGCATTGCGCCGTGTTGTAAATAATAAGTACTGTTCAAATAAGCTTTTAAGCATTATGTTTTTTTGCCTTTGTTAATTAATTTGCGTAGAAATCTTTGAGAGTATCAATAAAATTGTCAAAGTCTTCCAATCATATTGAATGTCCTGCTTTTTGAAATTCGAAAACTTGAACATCTTTGTTAACACTGTGGTAATAATTTGCAATATTAGCAAAATCAATTATTCCATCATAAGCACCAATGAAAAGACCTACTGGCATTTTTGCGTTTTTAATTCCTTCGTCAATTCTATCCATATTTTCTAAACTTGGCAAGATTCTACCAAGGGCATAGATGTTTCTTAATTCTTCCTGGTGAGTTGCAAAATATTTATCCATTTGTTTTAATTTGTTTTCATCATTTAGCAATTTTGAAGGATCATAATAGCAAAGGTTAACTAGTTTCTTTCATTCTTCAGTATTCAATGGAAAGAAGCATTCGTCAAATTCTTTTACTCTTGTTAATCCAGAACGTGACATTGGCCCCACAAGAGCAATCTTTTTGATTTTTTTACTGTTTTTCAACACAGCTGACATTGAAATTCCTCCACCCATTGAGTGTCCGAATAGATAAAGATTGTCAACATTAATTTCTTTAATTCAAGCATCAAAAATATCACAAAAAGTTAGAAACTTCATGACTTCCGGTTTGTATTGACTTTTACCACTTGCTAGCATGTTTAAGCCTCAAATGTTGTACTCATTTGCAAATGAATTAAACAAAGGTTCAAAGAAAGCAAATTCCGAACCAAAACCATGAACAAAAATTAAGTTTTTATCCTTCTTGTTATCAATGTGCAAATATTCAAGTTCTAAATCATTTCATTTAAAAGTTTTAATCATTTTTACTCCTTAATTGTTATCAACTACTCTTGCTATTTGAATGGCTAAAAGTTGATTTGTTATCAAGAAAATAAATAAATATAAAGTTGGAAAGACAATTTGCCACATATTCTTAGCGCGATCAGTTCAATTTTCTTTGAATAGTGAAGCAATATTTCAATTGATTGTAAAACCTAGAAAACTTATTGTTGCTAACAGGAAAATAATATATCCCAATCTTCTTGCAAATAAAATGAGTATTCTTCCAAAAATCGCTCACAAAATGTGAACATAAACAATTCTTAAAACCGATGCATTCATTGCTATCAAAGCTTTTACATATTCTTTATTTCATTCTTCTTCAGCATAAGAAGCAGCTCAGTAAGTTAGTCTTACCGATCCAGTTACAATGATTGCTACAATTACTCCAGTAATTGAATTTCATATTACAAGCGAAATCAAAATATACATAATGTCAGGAATAGCAACAATTGAACCAAGTGATTTTTTGATAAATGATCTTAATTGACTCTGTTTTCTTGCTAAAAATATTCCACAGCTAAAACCAAAAAACATTTCTACAACAAAACACAACATCGCACAACCAAAAGAATAGAAAAACAATTTTAAACTATGAACTAAAACGTCATAACCATTTCTATCAGTCCCTAGTAATGCATAACGGTAGTCATGTTTAGCTTGAGAACTAAAGAATTGATCTAAATTAAAAACTAAATACTCCCTTTGCAAATTGTTAGTTATAAAGGTATGATAAATGTGATTATCTTCTTTACTTACTATTGAGTAAATAGTTTGATAAATATTGTCAGATTCTCTTTTTTCAATTGTGTAAAGTAAAGGATTATCTTTTGACACGGTGATATGTGCTGTTATGTTTTTATCTAAGTTCAAATTAGCAAATTCTTCATATGGAGAAGAGTTTAAAAAGATATTTATGAAACTAATAAATATCATCAAAAGTCAAATTATCAATAAAAAGACTGCTATTTTATTGCTAAAAAATCTTTTAAAGTAACTTTGCTTCTTACCAACAATATCGAGATTGTGCTTGCGTTGCGATGCAAAGCGAAAAAGTGATTTTTCCATTCTAATCCTTTGCAAATGGGTTAATTGATAATTTGATAGTTTCTGTGATTAATAGTGAGCTTAAATACGTAACTGATAAAAAGGCAACTAAATAGCAAAGTGCTTCATTGTGATAGGTGGCGATAACTGAATATAAATATTTTCAAGTTCCTGGCACAGCATAATAACTTTCTAAAAAGATACTTGCAATGAAAAGTGACAATATTTCAAAAGGAATCAGTGTCAATACTGGACTAATTGAGTTTTTAATTACAACTTTTCAGTATTTTTGTCAACCATTCATTCCTAATGTTGTGGCATGTAAATAGTAACTTGAATTAAGAACTTTAATTGTTTCACTTCTTGTCACTTGCACAATTGAAGACATCGAAATAAGACTAAGACTGAGTATTGGCAACAAATAGGTTGAAAACTTGTGTACGTCAAAATCAATAATCATTGATGTCTCTGAAAACAATAAATTGATGATTGGAATTAATATCAATAAAGAAATCGAAATGAAAATGATAACTCCAAAATTTATTAAATAGTCAGTAGCTTTGTTTCTTTTGTATGCTGCAAGCAAACCTAGGCAATAACCAATTATTAGGCTTATTAATAAACTTATTAAACCAATTGTGTAGCTGTAACGATTTTGTGTGATTCAGTAGTTACTTAGTTTCAAATTTTCTTGGTTTAAGACACCAATTGATTGATCTAGAACCTGAAAATTAAGAAAATTAAAAGTAAAGAGCCTTCCAATATATTGGAAGACTTTTTGTGCCAAAGGTTTATCCAGTTGATAGATTTCTAACAGTCTTTCATACCCTGTTTGATCCGGCGCCATTGACATTTTTTCAATGTCTAAAGGTACTGGGTGAAAAGCAGTAGTTAGGGTATAGATGATGATGTTAATAAGAAATAGAATGATTAAACTTAAGGCTATTTTAGTGACAAAATTTCAAAAATAATGTTGTCTATTTTTCCTTTGTAGTATTGATTTTCATATCTTGTACATAATCTATATCATTAAATGCGATTGGAGCAGATAAGTATTTTTGACTATATCTGTAATCTAAGTTATTTAAACTTGGAATTCATTTTTCTAAGTTCATTTCTACCCCTCTTCAGGTATTTAGTTCTCTCAGTAGTTGCACAACTTGTTCGTTAGTTACAGTTTTTAAATAATCACGAGCAAGTTTAGCAGCCTCAGTAATATTGTCGATTGAGAAAATTCCTTTCGAAGCATCATATTTATATGCAGGCCCACCTAGTCCTCTATATGAATATGCTTTTAGATCATCTATTCAAATTCCCCTTAAATATAAGTTTCTTTCTTCATATGAGTTCATTTTGTCTAGATCATTTCAAGTTAGAGGTTTAAATTGCGCTTCTAGATTTTTATCTGCAGCATTCGGTTTGTAAATTTCGTTCATTTTGAAGTTTCCGTTGTCGAATTGTTTCTTCATAAATTTAGCGAAATTGGTTAGTTCTGGGAAGTTTTGAGCAAGTGGTGATTTGTTTCCTTTATCAGCATCAGCAAATAATTGGAATAATGGGAACATACTTTGTCCAATTGCGTGAGTAATTTTATCTAGGTATGAAGCTTGAGAGTCATCTTCATAGTTAAGAACTAAATGTTGTGAAATAGTGTTAGCTCCTGTACCATTGTCAGCTCCAAAAATTTTCACAATATCTTCGTTAGTGTTTAATTTCTTGAAAACTGGATCTAAACGACTGTCTAAGTCTTTAATTACTTGAATCATGTCATTGTATGCTTTTTCTTCCGCTGTGTTAACAACTGAGCTGTTGTAGATGTATCAAGTAATTTTTTGGTCGCTTGACAATGAATTTTCTTTGTAGAAATCATCTAGTAATTTTTTCATTGCTGGTTTAATTGAGTCAAAATATATTGATTTTGTGTCATTTTTGTATGCGTTGTTAGCTGTTAATGTTAATTTATTTCCTTGTGCATCAATAGCGATTAAATCATTGATGATATCTTTCGCATCACGAGGTGTTTTGTATTGCGATGTCTCTTGGTCTGTTCCACCAATTTTGGCATCAGGCGCTGCACCATTTAATCATAGATCCACATTTGCATCAGGGTTAAGTTTTGAAACAATTTGTTGTCAGTTGATTGCTTTGTTAATCATTGTTTTAAAACTTGCTGATAATGGGCTTAGAGCACCTTTAGTAATTGAACGAGTCACGTGATTTAAGTCTGTACCAACATATCCTTTTTGAATTTCATCAATAGAAGCACCATAAACAAGTTTTGCATAATTGTTGTTAAATGCAATACTTTCATAGTTTACCTCTGCAACTTTTGTATCATCGTCATATGCGACTCTTGGAGCAGGAGTAAAGTTAAACACGCTCTTGATTGTAGTTTTAGTCTTTAGGAAATGTTTGAAAGGCACAACTGAGTAGTTTGAAGAGTTTTTATTCAATGCGTCTTTAGTACTTTGGTCTTGAACATCATACGTCATAAACGCATTTTGACCATTTTTAAAGTTACTGTAATTTCTTGAGTTGTCTGTACTTAAAGAATTGAAAACTATTTGTTTTACTGAATTTTTGCTCTTAGCTCAGTCTTGGTCTCAGTAATTTGGATTTTGTTTTAGAATGAATTTTGAAGTTGTTGAATCTTTTGATGGAATGTATGCACCAGCATAAAGGTTATTTTCTCAATCTTTTACACCATAGAAATAAATACCTGATGCATGTACAATGTCGTAACCATATGTTTTAACTGTAACATCATATTTTTCTTTAGTTTTCGGATTTTCCATTGTTACTGTAGACATAGTGTTGTACTCTGGTTTTTGAGCCAATTCCTTAATGTATTGACTTGGGGCAGCTGCAAAAATGTTTGAGTTAATAAACATTAAGTTTCAGTAATTAAAAATATCTTTTTGTTGTTTGAAATCTTCGTCTATTTCTAGAACTAAACTATTGTCTTTAACAGCATTCACTGGAGCATATGTCGTTTTGTCGTATGCTCTAAATTTTTCGCTACTAATTCCATTTATTTCCATTAGTTGATTGTGAGTGAATAGTTGTTTTCCGAAACGTTCAATTGGGCTAACTCCTGTAACAGATTGAATATTTTTATCAACTGCTTTAGCTTGATCTGGAGTTCCATTATATCCAGCTTCTTGACGTTGGAAACGTCCTTGGAAGTATGAACGTAAGTATGAGTATCAGAAGTCTTCTGCTACCACTTTATATTGTGTTTTGTTGCCATCAGCATCTGTTCAATAAACATCGTCACGAACTTGAATAGAAATTTTGTTTGCGGCACGCATGTCTTGTATAAATTGTTCTGAGTTGATTGAACGTGAATCTGAAGATTTTTGATATTCATATGGGTTGGTGTCTGATGTTGATAGTTCATAGTCGTCTTTGTCATAAACTTTTTGACTACCATCTTCTAAAGTAATAGTAATTGATTTTGCCAATTCAAATTTGTAGGCAACTTGTCCTGATTTTTTAAGTGCTTTAGTTGTTGTATCATATTCTGGTGAAGAAATAGTAATATTTCTAAATAATTGTCCTGAAACAGCTGTTTCTAAAACTGGATTATCTTGATAGTTGATGCTTAATTTTGCACTATAGTCTAAAAAGTATGCACCTTGTCTAAGGTTGTCTTTTAAATTAAAAACAACTTCTTTTGAAACTTCTTGTTGCTTGTCATCACAAGAAGCAGCAATAAAAGCAACTGATGAAATGGGCAAAGCCATAACTCCTAGCGCTAAAAAGTAACGCTTGGCTTTAAATTTTGATTTAAAAGATTTTTTCATTTTTTGTCCTTTTCTTTATAAAAATTGCTTAAAAATTATTTTTTATCCTAGAATACTACACAAAAAATTAAAAATTTAACAAAATAGTCCACTTTTTTAGCAAAAATGCAATATTTTTGGAAATTTAGTAATTGTTAAAACAAAAAAATAAAAGGGTTAAAATAGAAGCATATTAGTTGGGAGGAGTTGTATGCAATATTTTGATCAAGGTATTATTCAAGTTATTACTGGACCAATGTTTAGTGGTAAAAGTGAAGAATTATTAAAAAGAGTAAGAACGTTGGAATATGCCGGTTATAAGATGACAATAATTAAGCCAGCAATTGATACAAGATTTGGAAAGGATAACATTGTTTCAAGATCTGGTATAAAACACGAGACACATTCACTACAAGATATAAAGGATATTTATCAATTAATAGAAGAAGATACAAATGCCATTATTATTGATGAAGCGCAATTCTTTGGTGATGAAATTGTTGAAATTGTTGACGATTTAGCAAACAAAGGATACTTGGTGATTGTTAGTGGTTTAGACCAAGATTATCGTCGCAAACCTTTTAAAAATATGGCGATGATAATGGCGATTGCTGAAAAAGTTACAAAATTATATGCCGTTTGTGTTGTATGTAAAAATCGTGCTTCTTGTTCTTATCGGACAGTAAATAGCAAAAAAACTATTCTAATTGATGATGAGTCTTCATACGAAGCACGTTGTCGTAATTGTCACATTCTAAAAAAATAGTAAAAGAAAAAAATGAGTTGTTGTTTGTAATTCACTCCTTGTGGGGTGTTTTTATTTGCTTAAAAATTAAAAAATAAGTTTTTACCGATTTGCTTGCTTTGAAAATGACATTTTTAATAAAAAAGAGACAGAGTTGATATTACTCTGTCATAAATAGTTTAATGTTCTTTATTAAGAAATATTTTGAAAAAAGGTATAAAAAAATGGGGCGAAAGACGGGGATCGAACCCGCGAATGCTGGAGCCACAACCCAGTGCGTTAGCCACTTCGCCACTTTCGCCATTTATTAAGCTATAAAATTATAGCACAACGTAAGCAAATTAACTCACATTTTTTAAATGGGCGTATTTATTGACTTTTTCTTTTTTAACTTCAGGGATATTAAAGACTAAAACGAATTCTCCTTTTGTATTATCTTGAAGCTGTTCTAAAACTTGTTTAGGACTCCCTTGATAACTAGCTTCGAATTTCTTAGTCATTTCTTTTATTAAATATAGCTCAATATTGTTTCCAAAAACAACATCAAAATCATTCAGTGTAGCTATTAGCTTATGTGGTGATACATATGATATGTAGGTATTAGGAGTCAATGTTTTGAAATAATTTATTCTTTGTTGGCTTTTATCTTTTAAAAAACCAATAAAACTGAATGTCGAGCTGAAATTAGCTTTTATGAAAGCATGAATTAAAGCAGTAGGTCCTCCAATTACTTCTACATCTACGTCATTTTGTTTGCATAAGCGAACTATTTCGAATCCTGGATCGCTGACAGCCGGCATTCCAGCATCACTAATCAAAGCAACAGATTTGTTGTCTTGGATCATTTGCAAAACTTTTGGTGCAAAAGTTTTTTCATTGAAATTATGATAAGCTGAAGTAGGTGTATAAATTTCATAATGTTTCAGTAGCGGTTTCGATGTTCGAGTGTCTTCGCACAATATTAAATCTACTTCTTTTAAGATTCTTACTGCCCGATAACTAATATCTTCTAGATTACCAATTGGAGTCCCTACTATATATAGTTTATTTTCCATACAAATCACTCATTTCAAGTATAAATTGTGCTTTTTGGGCATTGAAATTTACGTTGTTTTTTGACAATAGCAATTTATATTTTTTAGTCACTTCAATAGCCTGTTTTATATCTAGATTGCTTGATAAAACTTCACGATTTATCAATAAAACTTCACGATAAAAATTATTTTGTTGTAATAAAACTTCTGAATAGTAAGTGTGTAAAAATTGTAACAATATCCAACTGTTTTCTTTTGTCAAGTTTTGCACCAAAAGATTGATTAGTTGTGAATAGTTTTGTTCGTTACATGCTTGCAATAACAGTTCTAGACTATCTTCAATCTCTTGAGTATAAAAAGACTCAATAAATTGAGCGCTATCGGTTAAGAAAGCAAAAAAATGTTTAAATTTTGAATTTTCAAACAAAGTATTATTCAAAATGTTTGTTTCATTTTTTGAATTAATATCTACTACAACCGAGCGTGAAAAAATTGTTTTCAAAACCTTGTTTTTGTTATTAGTAGTCATTATTACAAAAACGTTTGGCTCTAGGTTTTCCAAGAATTTTAAAAGTAAGTTTAGCGAACTGGCATTACCATTTTCAATATTTTTAATAAGAATGATTTTGCTTTCTAAACTATTCATTGATTGAGTAGTTTTGCAAATAGCTTCATTGACTGCTTCTTTGGTAAGAGTTTTATCGCTTTCTAAAATCGAAAAATTCAAATGACTTTGCATTTGCGATATTGAATCAAATTTAATATCCTGAATATGATTTATAAAGTAAAGGACATAAGGTGATAAGTCGACTTTTTGATTTGTTGAAAATAAAATTGTTTGAATTTTTTTATTGTAGTGTGTTGCATTATCAATCAGTTGAAAAATATTTTCTCCACTTGCCATTATTTAACCAAGTGATTTTCTAAAATTTCAGTTACTGTTTTTAAAACTTCTTCGATTGGCAAAGAAGCATCAACAATCTTGAATTTGTCTGGTTCCTGACTGATAAGTTTATGGTATCCATCGTAAAGTTTTTGGTAATAGTCTAATTCATGATCTTCTAAGCGATCTAAATTCTGACGATTATTAGTAATTCTTGCTAGTGATTGTTCTGGTTTTAGGTCGAAATAAATCACTAAATCTGGCATGACTTGCTTATTGCTACCTAGCGATAAAGCAATTTTGTTTAATTGACGTACATCATCAATACCTAAATTACCCAACACTCCTTGATAAATTAGAGATGAGTGAAGGTAGCGATCACTAATTACAACTTTATTTTCTTGTAGCGCAGGTCAAATGCATTTTTCTAAATTTAGACGTCGACTTGTAACGAATAGAAGAGCGTCCACAGCAGGACTAAAATTATTTTTGTTATCGAGAATCATTTGACGAATTAGTTCAGCTTCACGAGAATTGCTGCTTCCTGGTTCTCTTGTGTAAATTACTTCAATGTTTGGATGTTTTGCTTTTAAGTACTCTTTGACATGCTTTAAAGCAGTAGTTTTTCCACCTCCATCCATACCCTCAAATGTGATAAATTTTGCTCTTTTATTCATAATGACTTCCTTACATCTTTACTTTGTACTCTAATGATTGTTTTAAGGTGATCGGATCAACAATGTCAATGGTTGCCCCAAAAGGAATTCCAGTACTTAATTGAAAAACTTCAATATTATTAGCACCCAAAATAGTTTTTAGTCTTTGCATGGTTATTTGACCGTTTAGATTAGTTGGCAAGGCTAAAATAACTTCTTGTATACCAGTGCAATATTGCAAAATTTCTTCAATAAGTTTTTGGTCAAAATTTTGTTTTTTAGTGCTTAGTAAATCACTTAAAACAAAGTATTTTCCTTTGTAAGTGCCAAGTTGTTCAAAAGATTTAATGTCCTGAGCTTTTTCTACAAAAACAACTTTTTTGGAGTTTTTGCGTTCTTCACAAATTTCGCAAATCTCATTTTTGCCAAAATTGTGACACAATTTGCACTCAATGATAGTGCTTTTTGTGTTTTTTATTACTTCTAAAAGACTATCAATTTCCTTGCTGCTAGCTTTTAGAATTTTGAAAACAACTTTTTCTGCCATTCCCTGTGACAATCCAAAGGTTTGTTTGATTGCTAGTTTTAGCAATTCTAGTTGCTCGTTATTCATTATTAGAATGGTAGTCCTGTTGTTGGAACTTGTTTACTTAATTCTTCATATTCATTTTCGATTTTTTCAAGTGCTTCATTAATAGTAATAATGATTAAATCTTCTAGTGTTTCTGTATCTTCTGGGTCAACTAGTAATTCATTTAATTTTAAAGAGGTAATGGTTCTTGAACCTTTCATTACTAGTTTGATTCCTTGTTTTTCAACAACAAAATCTTTTTTAGAGATTTCTTTTTCTTTTAATTCCATTTCAGCTTGTAATTTTTTAGCTTGTTTTAACATTTCATTAATATTCATATTTATCTCCTAACTTCAATCTGTTTTTAAGGCATCACCAAAAATGTCTTGTAGTTTTTCATAACTATCATCTTTTTTTAGTGTTGGTAACGGTGGCAAAGGACGAACTTGTCTTGATCTTATTAATTCAAAATTAGATTTGTAAAAATTCTTTGCTCTTTCCAGCTGTTGTCCTGTAGCAGCAAAAAGGTGTAAACTTTTGCCAAAAACACTTTGTACAAATCTTCAATAATCATCTTGTTTTTTTAGTTGATTAAATTTATCAACCACACTTTGATAATTACTTTGGAAAATAATGAATTGATCAGTACTAATAACAATTTTGAAATTTTCCAAAATGTTGATAAATGGAGTAAATTCATCATATTTGTTTAAGTCTTTAGCTTGTGCTATTTTTGAATCATAAATAGTTTTAGTTGCCCGCGGATTATTAGTTTTACTTTTATACATTGCTGACAACATCATTAAATTGATTAACTCATCCATTGTTAAGTCAGTGCTTTGGTTTTCAATCACATCATCTAAACCAAAAATATCTTTTGTGGCGATTGCATAATTTTCTTCAGTTTTATTATTTGTTAGAATATCTTCTTCAATCACACTGTATTCAGCAGTGACTTGATTTTGTTCAACTGCGAATTCTTGTGTTTTTTGCAAAATGTCTTCAACACTTGCGTTTGAACGAGCATAAAAACTATCGTTTGAGATATCATCATAACTTAGCATTTGGTTTAGACGGTCATAATTTTTCTCATGTTTTTTAGCATGTTGTTGACTGTACTCACCGCCATCTAAATCACTCAACTCATTTAGTGACTCTGTCAATTTTTGTACTGGATTTAGTGTTGCTTGGCTGACAATCAGTTCAGGGACGTGTGTTGTTGTGATAGCAGTTTGTTCATCAGCCTCAATTTCTTGCAACAAATCTTCATTGTCTAGTGTTTCTTCATTTTTTAAGTCGAAAAAGTCGTTATTTTGTTCTTTTAACTCTTGTTCATAACTTTCTTTAACATTGTATTTCTCAATAGATGGATTAATGAAAACATTGTCAATTTGAATTGTTTGTTTTTCCTGTCTCTGACTTTCATTTTGTTCAAAATAATCTTCAACAACACTATTAGTTTGTGGTTTTATTTGAGCTTCATCAACAATTGAATCAATTGTTTTTCTTTCTAAATTACTATATTGTTCGTCGACAATATTTTTTTCTTTTTCCAAGAAGCTATTTTGTAAATTAGTGATTTTTTGTTCCATTAGTACTTCTGGACTTTCAATATTTTCACCAGAAGGGCTTGCAAAATCACTAGTACAAATTTTTAATAGTGCCAATTCGAAAGTTTGTTGTACTGTGTCGCTATATTTAATGTCTTTTAGTGCATCCACTAGTTGGTTCAAAATCACATAAGCACTTGCAATGTTTAGTTTTAATTGCTGAATTTGTTCAACTGAAAGAGATTTTAAAAATTTAGCTTTGTTAGTTTTATTTCAAACAACAAAATCTTTAACCGCCTCCACCATTGCTAAAAGCATTCTTTCAATGTCGGCTCCATTTTCAATGTAACTGGTGACAAGTTCTAAAACTTCATTAATGTTTTTAGCAGCAATAAGATTAATTAGGTTGATGATATTTTGTGTTGATGTCAAACCAAACATTTTTTCAACATCTTCAACTTTTACTTCATTTTCACCAGCAAATATTGACACTTGATCCGCCATACTCAAGGCATCACGCATTGCTCCATTTGCTAAGGTAGCAATCAATTTCAAAGCCTTATCTTCAAAACCAATATTTTCATGTTTATAAACATTTACCAATTGTTGGAAGATAACTTCATTATCAATTCTCTTGAAATTAAATCTTTGTACCCGACTTAAAACAGTAACAGGAATTTTTTGTGGATCAGTTGTTGCCAAAATGAAAATTACATGTTTAGGTGGTTCTTCAATAGTTTTCAGCAACGCATTTCAAGCATTTTTTGAAAGCATGTGAACTTCATCGATAATGTAGATTTTGTAAGGTGATGAAGATGGAAGGTTATCAATATTTTCTTTTAACGTTCTGATGTCATCAACTCCAGTATTTGAAGCAGCATCAATTTCTAAAATATCAAGATTACGATCGATGTTTACTAAACACTCCTGGCAAGGTGAGTTTTCACTTTTTTCATCATGTTGGCAATTTAAAATTGAAGCAAAAATTTTGGCAACTGATGTTTTACCAGTACCACGAGGTCCACAAAATAAATAAGCATGAGAAATTTTGTGTGTTTTTATCACATTTTTAAGTGTGTTAACAATATGATCTTGCCCTTTTACTTCGTCAAATGTGTGGGGACGGTATTGACGATATAAAGCAATATAACCATTATCAGCCATAAGACTCCTTTGAATGAAATTAAATAATACTAATTTAATTTATTTTATTTTATCATAGACTAAATTGCTATAAATTTAAAGTTTTAAGAGATTGGTTTTTAAACAAAAAAGCGCCGCTTGCGCTTTAATGTCTAACAATTCATTTCGATTGTTTAAAATCTGCATAAACTTGTGATTTTTGCACAAAAAATCTGATTTTGTTTTCTTCGTTTCTATATAAACCAATTTTTGAACCTAGAAAACAAATACCAAGTCCGATGAAATAGAAAATAATAAAAATTCCAATGTATAAAAATAAATGGTACGGCCAGCGAGTCAGTATACCCAAACTGTCTTTTTGGCTATTAGCTTGATCAATTCCCATATAAAACCAATTAGCATGTCAACGAACATCGGGAGTTATTTTTGTAGTTAAATAATTTAAACTAAAAACAAATATGGCAATCAAAATCATGGTAATAAGTGAGTCTTTTACCACCACCTTAGTGACTTTTTGTTTACCTAAAATTGTTATTAAAGTTGACATAATTAACAAAAAAGCATGTGCAAAAAAGAAATCTCAAAAGGCAAATGAGTCTAATCCTCAATGGATTGGTATTCCGTGATTTGCTCTTTGCCAAAATTCGTTATTTGCCAAATCAGTTAGACTAAATGCTATTAAAGCTCCAATGTAAGCAAAAATGCAATAATATTTTGAATAATCAAAGCGATTGAAGATAATTGACAGAATTACTAAAAATATAAACAAACGACAATAGTGTAAAGGTATTATTTCTCAATAATTAGGAAACCCATTGGTAAATAAAATCAATAGTCTACCAAAAAAACAAATCAAAGATATAGTTCCAAACAAAGTTCAAAAGCTTGTCTTTTTTAAACCAAGAATTTGTGCTCTTTTTTCGTAACGTTGTCTAATCAGCGAACGAAACAATCACAACAAAATGCACGTTAGTGCAACTAACGCAACTAGTGAATAATAAAGTGGCTTGGATTGCTCAAAATTTCAGTGTCCGCCGGCTCAATGAAAAAATCCTTTTTCAAAGACTTTTAGAGTCGGAAGATCTAGAGGTGCAAGGCTAGTTCTGGTCATCTTGAGTAAAATTATAAAGTAAATAATTGTTTACAAAACACAATAAAAACAAGTTTTTTGTCTTATTTTTTTGTATCTAAAAAAGCAAAAAAATGCTTGGTAAAAGCACTATTCATGGATTGTTAAAAAATTATTTCTTTGTTTATTTGAGTGAGTTGCTTAAAGTTTTTAAATATGTGTCTTATTGTATAATTATGAGTGAGGCATAAGCCGAATAAAAATCAAATATTTTATAAGACACATTTGAGTGTCAAAAAATCAAGGAAAAAAATGAAAGACTTTGTAAATGTTATAAGTCAACAAGGTATGTGGGGAGGAGTTCTTGCTACATGTACCTTCGTTGCTATAGGTTTTATAGTTACAAAGATGGGTTTATTTACTAAAGAAGTAAATCAAAAGATTTCTAAATTCACCCTTCAATGAGCTCTACCTTTTCTTTGCATCATAGCATTTATGCAACCAGCTTCTGCTAAGTTGGGTAAAGAAATAGGTACAATGATCGGAATAAGTGCAGCATTCTACATTCTTGCTGCAATTATTTCAAAATTAGTTGTTAAATTTGGACCAAGAATGGTTCCAGGTTTAGTAAAACGTAAAGCATTAGTTTTATATGAAAAACAAAATGGTTCACTAGAAGCTAGTGAAAACGAAAGAGAAGCAGCTATTGCTTCTATTGAAGCTAAATTGTTAACCATTATGATGATGATTTCATATGGTTCACTACAATTCTTTGCTTACCCTATGGTTATAGCAATGAAGGGATCAATCTTTGACGAAAGTGCATTAGCACTAGCTCAAGTATGATGTATTCCATACATGATTGGAGCATTCTCATACGTATTGATTCAATATTCAGGACAAAAAGTCTCAGCAAAAAACATTAAACCAATTCTAAAAGCAGTATTCAGCCCAATGATGTGCTGTCTATACTTCTCACTATTCATGTGAGCTTTACAATTTGCACTTCCACACACATACAAAATTGTTGATGGTAAACCATATACTCAAGTTTCTGAAGGTGGAATGCAATTCTGACATGGATTCAAAACTAATCTACCAGTATTTGGAAAAATTCTAGATGCAGGTACATCTATTATTTCACCATTAGCATGACTAGTTATTGGTGGAACACTTGCTACATCAAACTTGAAGGCAGCAGCTAAAAACCCATCAGTTTGAGTAGCAACAGCGCTAAAATTAGTTTTAATGCCACTAATTATGTTAGTAATCGCTCTTCCATTGGTACATGCAGGAGTGTTATCTCCAAGTACAGGAACCTTGTTAGTTCTATTTGGTGCAACTCCACCAGCTGCCGTATGTATTATCTTTGCTGTTTCTGCAAAACACCCAGAAGTAGCATTAACTGCTGAAGTTTCAGCATTATCTACATTATTATGTTTAATTGCAATGCCTGTGTGAGTAATTATTGCAAGCGTCGCAACAAAAGCAGTAGCTCCAGTTGCGAAAGTAGCAGCCACAGCAACAGCATAGAAATATATATGACAAACTAAGGGCTAAATCATTAATATTGTTAATGGTTGGCTCTTTTCTTTCAAAAACTAAACTTTAATATTTTTAAGGATAAAAATGAAAAAAATTATTGTAGTAGGAATGGGAAACGTAGGATTCACATTCGTTAACATCGCTGTAAGTCGTGGATTACAAGCAAACTATGTGTTTGCAGACTTAAATGAAGAAGTGTGTGTAGCACATGCACGTGACTTCGAAGATCAAGTGGCTTTAATGCCAAGAAATAACTCGACTTTTAGAAGAGGAACTCTTTTAGAAGACGCAAAAGATGCAGATGTTGTGGTTATTACAGCATCAATCCCAATGAAAAAATTAGCAGACCGTCTACAGCTAGCAGCAGACAATGCTAAATTAATGAAATCATTTGGAGATGATCTTAAAAAAGCAGGATTCCAAGGTACAGTTATTATTGCTGCTAACCCTTGTGATGTTATGGCAGCAGCAATTCATTATGCATCAGAACTACCATACAATAAAGTTATTTCAACAGGAACACTTCTAGACTCAGCAAGATTTAGAAAATTCATTGCTCAACGTCTATCAGTTTCAGCAGATTCAGTTCAAGCTGTTACTCTAGCAGAACACGGTGCTTCATTAATGGCTCCGTGATCAATGTTAAAAGTTGGAGAAGCAAAAATTGAAGATTTAATTAAAGCTGGAAAATTCACAGAAGCTGACAAAGAACAAATTCTAAAAGACACAGTAGCAGAAGGACTTTACATTTATGCACGTAAAGGAAACACACAATTTGGAATTGGAACATCAATTTATGAAATTACAGATGCTATTATCAACAACAAACGTCAAGTTATGACCGTAGGGGTTAAACTTCCAGAAAACTACAAAAATGCCGGAATTTATTCATCAATTCCAGTTATCGTAGGAGAAAATGGATACGAATACTTACCTACAAAACCAAACATGACAAATGATGAATGAGCAGCATTTGAAAAATCAACTTCAGCTATTGCTAAAGTACATGAAGATGTTATGAACTTAATCGGAATCAAAAAATCATTCCAATAATACTTTTCAAAGCCAACCTTTGGGTTGGTTTTTTTTTTTTTTTTTGTTTTTATAACTAAAAACCCCAGCTTTCAAAAGCCAGGGTTTCTAATTTCTCCTATATTTTATTTTTTGTTTGCGTTCATTTTTTTAAGTTCAGCTAAAATTAGTTCTTCTGTTGTAGGAACAGGTGTAACTGGTGCTGGAGCAGGTTTCTTAGAGTCTCTTCAGTTTTTAATTAAAAATACTAATAGAAGAGCAAAGAATATAATGAATGTTACAACGATAAATGCAATTAAAGCACCAATGAATTTTTGGATGTTCATTCCATATAGGTTTTCTAATGACATATCTTTTGGAAGTTTAGATAGTACACTATAGTTAATTGCTCCCATGATAATATCTGTAGCTAGAGATGTTACTACAGCACCAAATACTGTACCAAGTACCATTCCAATAGCCAACATGAACATGTTACCTTTTAGAACAACTTTTTTAGCGTCGTTATATGATTTTTTAAACATAAATACAATTGTAGCTTATTTTTCGGAAAATGCTACAACTTTTTGTTTGTTAAAAGTAACAAAAAAGCGAAAAATGCTTTATTATTCAGCACTTTCCTCGCTTTTTAGATTAGTATTCGTTTCAGTATTTTTAATCTTGTATAAGTCAAAAATGTTTTTATATCCATATGGTTGTGGTTTTCTCGGCAGTCTTTTTAGATTCTTTCCATAACGGTTTTCAAGATATTCTTTGTATTCTGAAAGAACGTTAACATCCAAACCATTTCAATGAACTGAAATTAGTTTGTTTGTAAGGTTAGTAATTCAAGTTCGTTTGTATCTCGTTTTGAAATCGTCAATAACTAAAAAACCATCATATTTACTTTCTGAAAGTTTATTTATTGCCTCACGATATGTGATTTTTTTACCAAACATTCAGTATGTTAATGGGTTTAACATTTTACCTTTGTACGCTCCAAAAAGCAGTCACTTTTTGATTCAAATGCTTGCTATGGCGACATCCTGAAAATTGGCGTGTTTTTGATAACTTTTTCTTAGCAAGTTGTAAAAAGATAGAAATTTCTTTGCCTTTTTGACTGTTGTAGGTACAATAATGTTAATTTTTATGAAGAAATTGGTTTTGTAAAGACTTTCTTTTGAAACAACAAATTTGTTTTGAAAATCATAATACTCAGAATAATTTGTATTATCCAAAACATTGTCAGGAGCAATCATTTTTAATTTGTCATATGAATCTTGTTTCATCATTACTTCAAAAAAATCTAGTGATGTAGTTAGGTCTTTATTGGTTGTTGCTGAAACCAAACTTAAACCATCCAAACTGTATCAAAGATTGTATTTTTGACACAACTCAATAAAATATTTCAATAATTCTAATTTGTTATACATATTCTCATAATTATACTATTCATTAAATTTTCAACTAGTCTTTTGCCATGGTAATTTTTGCCTTTTTGTCAAAATACCATTGCAAATTGCATTTGTTGGTATAATTCTTAATGATTTTATATTTAAAATATAAAAAACCTAAAAGGAGTATAAATGGCAAAAAACAATAGTTGAGCTAAAAAAATTGCTCGTTTCAACACCACCAAAGCAGAACAACGTAAAAAAGAAAAACTTCAAGAAGCAAACCACAATGAAGAAATGGTTGTTAAAAAGAAATGACCTAAAGTTGTATTGGGTTTAGCAATCGTTGGAGTTTTAGTAGCTGGATTTGCTATTCCATTGTCAGTGGCAGGCGCAAAATACAAAAAAGAAAAAACAAACTACAACGATGATGATGTGGTTTACACTGTTAAAGTCCCAAATAGTGATAAAACAGTTGAACTAAAATACAAAGACTTAAAAGCTATTAATGAAAGTGCTAGTGAAAATAGCACAATCTTTAATGCTACAAGCGCTCAAATTTATAAATATTTATATCAACAAGAATACGAAGCAAGTGCCAAATACAATGCAATTTATAATGCTGACAAAACTTTAAGTGAAAAGAAAAGCCTTTCATTAAAATCACTAAAAACAATTCGTGAAGCTAAGCAAAAAGAAATTGAAACATTAAAAGAACGTTTCCAAAAACAATTCGGTTATGGAAAATGAGAATCCAAATTTAAAGAAGAATTAGCAAAAGAAAATTATGGAAAAAGCGAAACAGAGCAAGAAGCTGTTGATTATTTAGTTTCAAAAGAAATAAAAACTGATGCTTTAAGAAGATTTTCAACTGAAATTAATACTGACTTTACAATTGACGAAATTAAAAATGGTGTTAAAGCTAATGCTGATGTAACTTATCATTACTGAGATGAAGCTGCAAATAAAGAGCAAACTGTTACTTTAGCCAAAAAAGGTGAAATAATCGACTTAAAAGACTACTTCGCGTTAAGTGGTGATTATGTTAATACAGTCTTACCTACAAATAATCTAAATGTTTTAGATGAAACTAAAGCAAAAGCATACATTTTTGTAACCAAATCATTTGTTGCAAGCGCTCGTAATGCAACTAAATACATTGAAGATTGACTAAAAACAAAACCAGTAATTTATTCACAATTTACTTTAAACATTACCCAAAACCAAAAATCATCAGATCAATTATTCGCTTTTGCAAAAAATGATTTGAAAAAACTACTTTCATTCGGCAGTTATGCAAATAGTGACAAAAATGTAATTGATTTAGCAATCAATCGTTTAGATTCTTTTGCAGGAATTACAAACATTGCTAGTGGTCAAAACTTGACTGATGAAGAAGCATTGCAAGCTAAAAATGACACTACCTTATTAGAAAATCTGGGACAAAACAATGCTTCAACATATGGTTCACAAGGATTTAGATCACTAAATGAAATTTATTCGAAAGAAAATGCTGAATTCTATGTACCATACACATCAATAGTTCAAAATAATGCCATTTTTACTCCCCACAAACTAGATAATTTCTTTACTAATTTCAAAAAATTAATTGTTGAAAAACTATTTGCTAACTCACAAGAATTACAAACTATTTTAAATGCAGATGCAATGGAATGAAGCAACGAAAATGCGCAAAAAGCTGCAGAATACAACAAACGCATCGGTGATTATTTAGATTCACTTTCGAATTACGAAAGTTTAATTGATGAAATTATTAAACAAGCATTGCAAGTAAATGAACTAAATCAAGTGTCATCAGTTTACCAAATTGATGAAAATAAATTCGCTTTCTTTACTTCAAGCGGTTTAGTATTTATAAACACCAAAACAGTAACTGATAAAAGCAATGCTTTGGCTTTGATTCTTTCTGATTTACAAAGAAGTGCAAATAAAAACGACAACAATGCCTTAAAACCATTGTTTAACATGACTAACATTTTTAATTCATTATTTAATGAAAACTACGAAGTCTTGAATATGCTTGCAAATCCTGATTTTGTAACTTATTTAAAAACTCAACAATATGAAAAACAAACAAGTAGCGAAAAAGCAAACTTTGATGACGATACTATTGCCAAAGCAAAACAATATGTTACTTCACAACAATATGCAAGTCTAATTTCGCTGTTAGTGGCCAAAAACAGTGAAATTAAAGAGTATGTAAATAATTTAATTACTAAAAACTTAAATGCTGATTATGAAAAAGTAAATAACAAGTGAGTAGTTAAAGACCACACAGACAAAGAATATAACCAATTTATTTTCTCTGTTATTCAAAAAAATCTACAAGGAGGAAACTAGTTATGACTAAAACAAAAAAAATATTATTTAGTTCAGCGGCACTTTTAGCCACAACATCGTTAGTTTCTGCTCCTTTAGTTGCATGTAAAAATACTGAAACTTCAGATCCAAGTGCTGGCACAATTCTAACATCAACAGCAACAAAGAATAAAGTTTTAACAACTTTAGCTAGTACACAATTACAAGTTTTATATGGTTCAGATGTTTCAAAAGGCTTAGAGGACACTAGCTCAAGTTTTTATAAAGACTACAAAACCCTTTTTGACATTTATGCATTCAAACAAATTGAGTCTAACCCAATGTTTTTCGTGAATTTAGTACAAGAATTTAACAAAAAATCAGTTGACACTTCTTCTTTTAATCCACAAGGTTGACAAGTACCAACTGATGCTGAAATGAAATTTATTTATGATAATTCAGACAAATTAGATGACAACATTAAACTAAACATTTTGCAAAAAATGGTAGCCTACAACTATTTAATAAAAAATGATACTTTGTTATCACTAAGCGTTGCTAATTCTAAAGACAAAGTATTGTCATTAACTGACACAAGCAAAATGACAACTGATGAAAAAAATTCGTTTAATGGTTACGATCAAAGTGCTAAAAATTTATACTTAATGAAATATTTAGTAGAAAACAAATTAATTGAAACTTGAGAATATAGCCGTAACAGTGATTTAAGTTTATATCGTAATAATGCTTACGTAAATGATTTGGCAAGTTTTAATGCTTTAGCAAATCCAAATGATTTAACTTTAAAAACAGCCGCTAACAATCCACTTCTGGTCGGTTCAAACGATAACATCGATTTTAGTCAGTTATTAGGTTACAAAGGTGTTTCAAAATATTCTTCAACAGCTTCCGGAGACTTGAACTTCTCACTATGAGAACTAAAAAAAGATCAAGTAATCAGTGGTTTTGTTAACCCAACAAGCAATGTAGTTTATTCCCAAGATGACTTTTTATTCAGTAACATTTTATTAAAAGCAGTAAAAAACACTCCTGTTTTCAAAATTAGATCTACTGCTAACACAACAGCTAGCGTTAACCCAACCGATATTGAAGCTGAAGGTTATACAAATTCAAATTCAGTAGACTGATCTAAGACATTTAGCTATGATTCAAAAGACTACACAGTAACATTTAAGGTTGCTTCAGTTGAAAAAAGAAGCGATAATGTTTACAAACTAAACATCAGTGTGTCAATACCTGCTTTAAAAACTCGTTTAACATACGATTTTGATACTGAATTAACAAAAGATTCACAAACCCAATCAAAAGAATTTAACCAAAACGCTTTACCAACAGCAATCAATTTCTACAATCCTACTTCAAAAACAATTGAGGCTAAATATTTAATTAAATTAGTACCAGTTTTAACTTCTTCAATTGTTGATAACAAGGTTGTTTATAAATGAAGTTTAGATGTTACTCCTTGAAAAGATGAAACAAAACAAAAACAAATTGCTTACAATATTCTTTTCTTAGATGAAGACATTTATAAAACTGCAACTAAATATCTTTCAGATTTAGGAATTTCTATTGATAAAAGTAAAACCGACACAAAAATCATTGACTACCTAAAAAGCGAAAATCTTATTTAATTTTTATAGCCAGAAGTACAATTTCTGGCTTTTATTTTGCTTTCTTTTACTCGAATCTTTCATTTTTGGCAGTATAACATCGACTATGTAATGTTTAGGCTAAATGTTATAATCTTGATATGGAAACAATACACCAGGGAATAGTTATCAACAAAATTGACTATGATGAATATGATGAAATTGTTACAATCTTGACAATGAATAAACCAATTACATTTTTGGCTAAAGGAACAAGAAAAATACAATCTAAAAACAGGTCAAGATTACAGCTTTTAAATGTTGTCGAATGTGAAATTTTTCAAGCCCGTCTTGAAGGTAAAATGAGTAAACTCAAACGTGCTGATTTGATTGCCCAATTTGACATTAATACCAACATTAATGTAACCAATAAATTATTATTAATGGCACAAAACATTGACTCAAATCCTTATGAATTTGTTAGTGATTTTTTCTTTTTAGTCAATAAATTTGGTAAAGGCGATGATAATCTTTACTTACTGATTTTGATTTTCGATTTTTTAACTTGTACTGGTTTAAAAGTCAAAACTGATGGTTGTGTGATATGCAAAACGAAAAACAACATTGTTGATTTCATACCCCATGAAGGTGGTTTCTTGTGTAATCGACATGCAAAAAACTCTAAACATCCTGACTATTTACAAACTGTGTATTTAACCACTGGTAATATTGAAAACTATATTGATAATGCCAACCGTTATGCAGTTTTGAAAATAATTGAAGATTTATGAATTTATATTAAGGAAAATACTTTCCTTTAGTAACAAAACTTAAGGAAATTAAAATCACTCCCATAAAGTTGTAGGAGTGATTTTTTGTTTTTATTTTAAGTATTGTTTTAAGGTATCTACTTTATCCAATTTTTCTCAATTGAATTCAATGTCGTCACGCCCAAAATGACCAAATGTTGCAGTTGGCTGATACTTAACATTTTTTAAATCCAAGGTTTTAAAAATTCCGTTTGTTGATAAGTCAAAATTGGCATTAATTATATCTATAAACTCTTGATCGCTTAATTTTGATGTTCCAAATGAGTTAACAAAAATTGACTGTGGATAGGGTAAACCGATAGCAAATGAAAGTTGTACTTCAAATTCGCTTGCTAAGCCAGCGGCAACAATGTTTTTTGCTACATAACGCGCCATGTAAGCAGCTGAACGATCGATTTTTGTGTAGTCTTTACCACTGAATGCCCCACCACCATGGTGTGCATGCCCACCATATGTATCAACAATAATTTTTCTTCCGGTTAAACCTGTGTCACCGATTGGTCCTCCAACAACAAAACGTCCTGTTGGATTGAATAGAAATTCAAAATCGGAATTTAAATTATATTTTTTTACAACAGGATCAACTACTTTTGTTTTAATAGTTTGTTTAAAACGATTTAAGTCTGTGCTTTCCAAGTGCTGAATTGACATAAGAATTTTGTCAATTTTAATTTTGTTATCTTCATAAACAACTGTAACTTGACTTTTCATATCACTTTTAGCATGTGGTAGCTGCTTTTTGAGTCTTAGTTCTTCAGCTTTTTTGACTAACTCATGTGCTAAAGTAATGCTTAATGGCATAAAGTCCTTAGTTTCATTGCAAGCATACCCAAAGATAATTCCTTGATCTCCTGCTCCAATTAATTCACTATCTTTTCTGTCGACTCCCATTGCAATATCTGGACTTTGTGAATTGATAGCACTAATAATAGTAAAGTCATTTTCTTTGTATCCTAATTTTTTTACTACTTTTCAAGCAATAGAAACCAAGTCCACATAGGCAGTTGTAGTGATTTCTCCACCAATAACAATTAAACGATTTGTCGCAAATGTTTCACATGCAACTCTTGCGTTTTTATCTTTTGCTAAAATTGCGTCTAACACAGCATCAGAAATTTGGTCGCAAATTTTGTCTGGATGTCCTGCTCCAACACTTTCTGAAGTAAAATACTTTTTCATAAATAAAACCCCTTTCAAATGAAAGGAGTAGGAGGATTCTAATTATCTTATATGAAATAAAGCAACATGTTAGGTTATTAACCCCTCGCTTACCACCTTACTTATTAGCAGGTTGGTGACTTCATAGCAGCTACGCTCCGTACTCCTTATGTAACGCTAAACATTATAACAAAGCAACAAAAAAAATCTGTAAAAATTCATGTCAACATTTGAAAAATAGGAATACAATTTTTGATTATGAAACATTGAAACAAGCGAAAAAATAACTCGCAACAAGGCCAAGAAAGAGCTGTTGAGCTTTTTGAAAAGACTCCTATTAAAAAAGCAATATGAATGGTAGCAATACCAGGTCTTTTGACCATGTTGATGATGGGTTTATATTCATTTTTTAATCAAGTTTTTATTTTAAATTTTGTGCCAAAAACATTAGCGATGCTAGATGGCGATATTGCCAATACTTCGGGCCTAATTTACAATTATTTAGATCCTTCTTTTGCAGCCAATCATGTCACAAGAGAGCAATTTAATACCATTTTCAACACATATAAACAAATAAGTGGAGCAAATATTAGTAACTTAACTAGTGATGTTATTGCTTCTTTGAGTGTTAACGCAACTATTTTCTTCGTCGTTTTCTGCAACGCGGTTGTTATTTTAGTACCTATGGGAACTAGTGTTTATTACACAAAATGCATCTCAAAAGGTGTTAAAATGACTGCTAAAGACTTATGAGCAACTGCTTTTTGAACAACTTCAGGATTAGCTATTTTTGCAATGTTAGTTGTTTTCATTGCCATTTGAGCAGGACTTGTAGATAAAGTAGCAAGCCACACTCACCTTGATGTAACTAAGTTTAGTGAACTAAATGAAAAATTGTCGAATCCTAATGCCGGTGCTATATTAAGTCAATATTTTGATGCCGGTCACAAAATAGCAGTTAAATGAGCACAACAATACATTTATGTTTATGCCGCTGGAACTTTATTGCAAGGATTTTACTTATTACTTTCTTACTTAATTCGGGCAGAAGGTAAAAACTCTTATGTAATGATATGAGCTATCATTGCCAACATTGTAGGATTAATTTTTGATGCAATTTTTATTATTGTTCTAAAGTGAGGAATTTTGGGTGGAGCAGCAGCAACAATCGTAGGTTGAATTGTTAATGTGCTAGCCTACTTTGCTTATGTCATTGTTAGTGACAAGAAAAATGACACTTGAATTGATCTAAAACACTTATTTAAATTTAGATTTCGTTACCGTTTGATAGCACCAATATCTTTATTGGGATTAAGTGCTTTTGTACGTACTTTTGGAGTAGCAGTTACCAACTTAATGATCACTTTACTATTCAATTACTTACCATATAGTGATGGATTTGTCAACGTTTATAACTGAGCCAAGGCAGCCCCTTCAATTACACTATTTTTCCTAGCTCTATTTGGAATAGCAGATGGATCTAGTTCATTATTAAGTTACAACTACACAAAACGCAATGTGCAAAGAGTAAGACAAACGTACTGATATGCTCTAATGATTGCAGTCATTTATGCCGTTTTTGTTTATTCAATAGTGGCAATCTTAGCACCATATTTCATCAAAATTTTAAATGTACCAAATGAACGCCTGGAAGAAGTTTCAACATTCTTAAGAATAAACATGGTAAGAATGGTTTTCTACTCATTCGCGGTTGGGGGAATATTGTTATTTAGAGCAACTAATAACATTAAAATGGCGATTTTAGTTGTTGCTTTAGAATCATTTATCACTTTCTGATTTGTTATGGGTACTTTTGTTGGAATAGGTTTCGGTTTATACAATTCAGGACACAGCAAAGAAACTTGTTCATACATGGTTAGTGTTGGTTTTGTTGTTAACGCCCTGGTTGTTGGTATTATCATTACCATCTTTTCAGTGCACTGACTATATAAACGTTTACCACACATTGATAAACAAAAACAAACTTGAAGTTTGAAGATTGAAAATGCCTTTTTCAATCGTGCCATTGAATACGAAAAAACACACCAATATAAATAGTAAGAAGCATATTGTCAATTGAAGGTAAAACTTTTGACAACTATGCTTTTTTTTTATATAATTAGAGTGTAAAAGATTAAGTATGAAAACACAAAATGAAGTAACAAGAAAGCTGAGAAAAGTGCGGGTTTAAGTACCCGCTTGATATGTTTTCTTGTTTTTTCTTATAAAGAACAATTTAGGAGAAAGAAAATGACAAAAAAAGCTAAATTTTTAACAGCTTTAGCTGCTATTGCAGTTCCAATAGCAGGGGTAGCAGGATTAGTTTCTTGTAGTAATAATACAACAAAAGACGAAAGGGGTCCTGCTTCATTTGAACAAGATAATGATGGATTGCTAAGAATTTACTCGCCTTGATCTGCAACTAACTACCAAGGACTTGCTTTACAAGCGCTTGTAGATTTTTACAATAAATCACACTTTTCTGAATTAGAAATTGAAAACAACAGTAAGGTGAAAAAAGCAGTATTGAAAGAAGATTACAAAGGTAAAAATATTTTACCAGTTGTAATTGTTATTGCACCTTCAGGATATTCAGATAGTTCATACATTAGCAAACTAAAAGTAAAAGCTAAAAATGACTTCTACAACTTGATTATTCAATACCCTACTGTTGCTTCAGTATTGCAACAATACCAAATGGGGTTAAATTTCGATTCTCTTAAAACAGAAATCAACAATTTATACTCAAGTTCTTTCTTGGAAGTAAATAAATTAATAGCAGGAAATAAAAACAATAGTATCCTTACAATTCCTGCTTCAAAATCTGGTGAAATGCTATCAATCAACAAACCAGTAACAGGTATGCTAATTTCAGAATTAGTTGCTGCCGGAGCAAAAATCGATACTCAAAACTCAAAAGTTGTAAATGAATTGAAAACATACTGAGAAGGTCTTTCAGATGATGAAAAATCTGATAAACCAGCAGTAAAAGCAGCTTGAAATAGTGGAAAATACAATGATTCACAAAAATCTTCATTACAAGCAGCATTAGCAAATTACACAATGAATGATAATATCTTCACAGATTACGAAGACTTATTAAAATTCACTGCTTTCGCTAAAAGGGTTTTCCCAAATAATAAAAACTATGTTTTGGGAATGGACTCATACCCTAATGCTGTTTATACAATTGCAGCATCACTAGCAGGACAAAATGAAGATTCATTAATCAACAAAGATGCTTCACAAGTAAGAGATGGAGGATTCAACTATAAGAATCTTCTGGATCAAAACACTCCACAAGGTAAACGTTTAAAAGCTGCATATGATTTAATGAAAGATGCTTTCCAATATAAAGGTTTATGAATTGGTGGAGAAGGAGCATATGGTTCAAATGAACTAGTTATCCATAACCTTGCTATTTCTCTAGGTTCAACAGCAGGTTGAAGTAAAACATTCACTCAAGGATCTTCAAAACTTCTTGTATTTGGATCTAAAGCAGGTTCATTGCTACAAGGTTCTTCAGCTGAAGGGCTTGTAAATACACTTTCTGCCTCAGCAGATCAATCAAAAAGTATAGTTAACTTTGGTAAATATAAAAATAAAATTTTACCTACAGTAGCAGAAGATGTGTCAAAAAATGGATACGACTATTCGCCTAAGACAGCGGACGATGCAACTAAATTAAAAGCTGCTGTTGCTGGCTTAACTAATGGTTACTTGATATTCAGCAGTACAGATCCAGAACAAAAAGTGCTTTCTGTTGAAAGCAATGGAAAAATCAAATTCTCAAGAAATGGAAGAGAAGGAATACTATATGGTGCTAAATTCTTAAATGGAACTGTTGTTGATAAAAATGGAAAAGATTTTGAAGTATATTGAGTTCCAAGTGATTTATTTGAACAAAAATCAGGTTCAGCAAACTCAGCACAAAAAGAAGATATGATGTGATTAGGTGCCCCATCTAAAGCAAAAGCTTCTTCACAAAAAACCTTCACATTATTGCAAGGTCCTTCAATTATTGGAGTACATTCAAACGACACTGAAGATAAAGCAACATTAGAATTTGTTAAATGAATGTTAACAGTGAACCATGATTCAGATGAAATAACATTCACAAACAGAAATATAACAAAAACCTCAGCTAAAGATCAAGCTCCAGTTGAATCACTAGCTGAATTGGCTGACTACTTAGCTCCAACAAAATCTAAATTAAGCATGTCAATTGACCAAGTAGATAGTTCTGATGCAAATGATGCTATTAAAATAATTTCAAAAGAATTAATCACAATTGAACATGACTCAAAAGATAACAAGATTGTAGAGGACGTTGCTGCCCCTAAATCACAACGTTTAAGAAGCGCGATAACAGGTGCAGGAAAAGGTTTAGCAAACAAAGCAGCAAATGGAAGTGCAATTGATTTTAATGCCTACGTTAAAGCAATTAAAGAATCATTGAGCTTAGAATAATTTCATGCGAAAAAACAAAAAAATTTTGTTAAGCACATTAGCAGTTACATCGTTAACTGCTTTTGCTTGCCTTCCAGTTGTTTCTTGTGTGAATGTTAATGGTGGTAGTGATAACAGAGGCGGATCAAATCGTGGCAACAATGAAGAAGCATCTAAAGTTGATAACTGAAAAAAATCATCGCAAACAGTTTATGATGCTATTGAAAATTTAGTCAATGTTGATTTTTCAAAGATTCTATCGATAAAGAAAGAAGAGAAAAATTTTGATTCAAGTACAGGAGAAATAACTACTTCTTACAAAACTTATTGAGATAAATTTGTTGTATATGATGCAACTGTTGTAAGAGTAAGTGATGGAGATACTTATACTGTTAAATACATAAAAGATGGCAAAGAAATGCAAGCAAGAATCCGTTCTTGAGCACTAGACACTCCTGAGGCACCAGGACCAACAACATATGTTGATGGTGATCCAAAACACACTGAAGAGCAATTTGCTAGCGATCAAGATACAAAATTTGCTGAATCAATTTTGACTCCAGGAAGAAAAATAAAAATACTTGTAAGTAGTATGTCATACGATCGTTTAGTAGGAATATCATTATATTCAGACAAGCCAAATCCAACAGAGTTATCAGATTTCACTAAATGTTACGAATTTGAAGTTCTGAAAAATGGTTTTTCCACTCCAAGGGTGGGAGAATCTGAATTGCTACAATTCATTTCACAAGTATCTGATGATTTTCTTTCTTTCCAAACTCTATTCATGCCTTACTTCTGGGCCGCTACAAATTACGGAATAATTCACAAGCAAGGTTTTTATAAATTGTTCAGTGCTAATAAACCTTATGATTTTGTTCCAAGAGTATACGTGACACACGGAGATCCAACGACTCAATTTATGTTACTACCCGAATTTACTCAAGGTGGCTGAATAACCACTGAAAGAGATAACAATCTTTCTAGATTCTTGAGTGAAAGAGAAGGCGGATTTGAACAATTTTTAGTCAATTCCGACGGTAGTCTGAAGTCTGAAACAAAAGATAATAAATAACAAAGAAAGGAGTGCAAATGAGTGAACTAAATATTGAAAAAGAACAAGAAAAAGTTTATCAATATGCCAAAGAAAGATATGAACTAAAAAAACAAATTCCAGCTATTGAAATTAAAAATTTAGTTATTGACTTCGGTGATGCAGTTGCTGTAAACAATGTTACTTTTGATATTCACGAAGGTGAACTTGTTACTCTATTAGGTCCATCAGGAAGTGGTAAGTCAACAACTCTGAATGCTATTTCAGGATTACTAAAACCTACAAGCGGAAAAATTTTCTTCCGTGGTATAGATGTAACTAAATATTCACCACAACAACGTGAATTAGGGTTAGTTTTCCAAAACTACGCTCTTTATCCACACATGACTGTGTATGACAATATTGCCTTCCCATTAAGTAATGATCAACACTGAAAAGAAGAAACAATTGAAAATTCGCGTAGCGCACAACACAAAATTTACGAATTGATTCTAAAAGAAAATAATGTTTCTGAAGACGAAATTAAAGAACTAAGAAAAACTTTCTACATGACAATCGACAACCCTAAAGAAAGTAGAAAATACATTTTAGGACTAAAATCAGAAAAAAACAATATTTATGAACATTCTTCAAATGAAGTAGGGCGTTTAGAATCTAAATCAGTTGCTGAATTAAATAAATTAACAAAAGATGTTTTGAAAAAATCAAAAGATCTACACCAAAATGTACGCGAAACTAAAAACGCACTTAACTTAAAAATCGATTCGAGATATGTAGATATTCAACCTAAAATTCAAAAAGAAGCACAAAAATTAGTTGCTTCAATTGCACAATTCAAGCAAATTGAAAAAAAATTACGTTCAGAAGAAAGAAAACAATTGCACTACATTGCTCCTGAACTAATGGAAGCTAAAACAGTTAATACTAAAGCTGAAATGGATTCAGTAAAACCTGTTTTAATTCATCCAAATAACAAATTAGTAAACAAAATCTTAGAATGTAAGATTGAAAAAGCTACTTTTGATCAATTGAAATCAGTGTCAAAACTAAGAATTCTTGATGATCAAGTACGTAGAATCAATGATTACAAACGAACTGTTGAAAACTTTGAAAAATGACGTGCTGACGTTGTTAAAAACGCATTTGCTGGTGAAAATAAAATTGATCCACAAGATATCATCGAAAAATCAATTGCTAAAATCATCATTAATGCTTACTCACAAATTTATAAATTTGAGTATAAAACAACAAAAGTAAGAAATGCTATCCTATACAGACAAGCAAAAAGAATTTTCAAAAAAGATAAAGCAATTGCAAACCACCACATTATCAATGTAAAAATTAAAGAAAATGTTGCAAAAGCTAAAAAATTAAGAAACGAAATCAACAAAAAATATAAACAAGACTTGTATACAATTTTCGACCCAATTTTTGAAAAACAAGGTCAAGGTTGAAAATATAACAGAAAACTTTACTCACTAAACGAAAAAGTTCATGCTTTAGTTGAACAATCAAGACCTGAAGTAAGAGCTCAAATTGTTGAGCTGTCAAAAGATGTTTTAACAATCAGTGAAGCAATTAACCGTGATGTTATGGAAGTTGCTAACAAAGTTGAAATTACTAAAAACTTATGAAAAAGACCTACACAATTAAGTGGAGGGCAACAACAACGGGTAGCTATTGCTCGGGCAATTGTTAAAAAACCAAAAATTCTTCTATTGGACGAACCACTATCAAACTTGGATGCTAAATTACGTATCTCAACACGTAAATGAATTAGAAAATTGCAACAAGAAAGTGGAATCACAACAGTCTTTGTTACTCATGACCAGGAAGAAGCTATGTCAATTAGTGACAGAGTTGTATGTATGTCAACTGCTTTAGTACAACAAATGGGTTCTCCAATGGAACTATATGAAAAACCAGCTAACGAATTCGTTGCTAAATTCCTTGGAATGCCTGAAATGACTATTATTAATGCCGACGTTGTTGATAATTACGTTGTTGTTAACAATCACAGACTTGTTAAAGTAGATAACTACAACAAAAACAAAATTCGTGTAGGATTCAGAGCGGAATCACTAACCGAATCAGCAAATGGATTTATTGATGCTGATATTAAAGTTGTTGAGTATCTAGGAAAAGAAATTCAATCACAAGTTTACTTACAAAACATTGACACCATTGCTAACGTTTACTTGACTGCAAAAGATCGTTATGAAGTTGGTGACACAATTAAATTAGGTGTAAAAAACATTGATAAATTACACTTATTCGACATAGAAACTGGTGAAAGAGTAAACAAATAATGTTTTCTTTTAAATCTTTCTTCTTGAAGAAATTTCGCATTAAAAAACATTTAACCAGTTTAAGCATTTTAAACAGAAAAGAGAAATTTTACAAACCTCTTATTCTGATTTTGCCTTCATTATTACTTATTACTTTATTTATTATTATTCCTTTCATAATAACAATTACTGACGCCTTCAAAGTGCAAACAGGTTTTCTAGTTTCAGACGTAAGTCCTGGTATTGATAACCTTAAAACTCTATTAAGAAGTCAACAATTCCAAATCGGACTAAGAAACTCAATTATTTATTCTTTGATGGCCTTGCCATTATCTCTAACTTGCTCTATTTTAATTTCTAGTGCAATCGCCCACGTGGTTAAAAAATGAGCAAGAGGATTTTGACAAACACTATTCTTCTTACCATATGTAACCAGCTCAATTGCTGTTGCTGTTACATTTTCATACTTATTCGCATCAGATGCCGGAATTTTAAATGCCATTATTGGTAAAAGGGTTCCTTGATTAACATCAGCGTCTACCAATTCTTGAACAGCATTCTTTGCTATTCTAATCAACGGAATTTGAGGAAGCTTAGCATTCCAAATTCTTATCTTGACAACTGCTATGTTATCAGTTAGTCCAGTATTATACAAATCAGCTTCAATCGATGGAGCCTACAAATTAAAACAATTCTTCTCAGTTACATTACCTTCTATTCGTAAAACTATTTCATTCTTAATTACAATCGGAATAATTGGGGGAATTAAAGTTTTTCCACTTGCTTTATTCAACAACAGCCCAACAGATGCTGTTAATAATGGTGGAGCAACCATTATGTTATTCGTTTATAAAGCAGTAGCAGAAGGAAACTTCTACTTAGCTGGAGCAGCATCACTTATTTTGTTTGTTCTGGGAGTATTTGTTTCATTCTCAGTACGTAAATTAGTAGCCGTATCATTTAGATTGAGTACAACATTAGGAGTAAAACGTGTATCACGTAAAATTAATAGCAAGACACCATTTACAAAAAAAGTCTTTAAATTCTAAAGTTGAGAATTTAACTAAAGGAGTTGAAAACAATAAAGTTGTTGGACAACTTCTTGCCTTCATCTTTAAATTCTTAATTCTGACATTTTTTGGTCTACTAATTTTATTCCCTTTCTACTTCATGATTTCTCAATCACTGATTTCATCAGATGCTGCTAACCGTAAAGACATAATCATTTGATATCCACGTAATGGAGAATCAGCACAATTCAAAGCTCATTGAGATAACTTCGCTAAAGCATACCAAGAAGGATACTGAAGCGCTGTTGTATTCACTGCGGCGATAACTGCCTTCAGTGTTACTTGTCGTATTTTCTTTGCTATGACATTTGGATATGCCTTTAGTTTAAGAAAATGAAGATTCAAAAATTTCTCTTGAGGATTTTTCTTAGCATTACTAGTTCTACCTGAAACAGCCTTAATGGCCGGTCAGTACAAAGTTATTGTTACGATGGGACTAAATGCTAACCAGGGAACATTTGTTGCTTTAACAATTCCTTTTGCAGCTAGTGTTTTCTCTGGATTTATGTTCAGAAATGCTTTCGAAGCAATTCCTGATTCAGTACGTGAATCATCAATGATCGATGGGGCAAACGAGCTAAAATTCTTTGTTCGTGTTGCTGTCCCAATGGTTAAATCAACTATTTGAACTGTTGTTATTCTAACTGCACTTGCTTCTTGAAACTCATTCATGTGACCACAATTAATTTTGGGAGCAAAAGGACAAGGAAGCTACACAGTTATGAACGTGTGATTATTTACTACTGGTAAAGATGACTCAAGTGAACAATCAATTATTTACAGAAATATTCGGATGGCTGCCAACGTTCTTGTTATTCTACCTATGCTTGTCGTTTACTTCTTATTTAGAGGAAGAATTATGAGAGCAATTTCAAGACAAGGAAGCGGTCAAAAAGGATAATTATGCAAAGCAAAAGTGTTTTCAAAAAAATATTTACCTCAATCAAGGAATTTGCTCGTAAATACTGAAATCTAACCTTCATAGTAATTTCAGCAATTGCGGGACTATCTCTTACTGGAGTAGCTATTTGATGTCTAATCTTCTTACCAATTAACTGACGTTAATGAATAATCAACAATATACAAACAAGAACTGTTAATACCAGCGGTTCTTGTTTTTTATTAACTATAAAAAAGCAAATAAAAAAACACAACTACTCAAAAGTTGTGTCTCTCAAAAAGTTGAACTTATTAATTAATCTTGCGAACCTTTAGTTTCTAATGTGTGTAAACGTAATTCGTGTCTGCCACCTTCGAAATCTGTATTGTGTCAAATTTTAAACATTTCCAATGCTTCTTCTGGACTTGTTTGGCGTCCGCCAAAAACAATAACATTGGCATTATTGTGTAGTTTAGCAAGTTTAGCATCTTCATTGCTTGTAATTCTTGCCGCACGAATGAAGCTGAAACGATTTAGAGCGTAACTTATTCCTAGTCCTGTTCCACAAATTCCTATTCCTTCAACATCAGGATGGTCTTTCATGTACTTAGCTAGTTTGAAACCATAATCGGCATAATTAACACTTTCTGTACCGCTTTTGGTTCCTAAGTCAATAACTTTGTAACCTTGTTTACCTAATGAATTAACAAGTTCACTTTTTAACTCATAGCCAGCATGATCTGAAGCAATGGCTACTGTCTTTTTATCCATATTTTCTCCAATCTATTCCCTTATAATTTTACCATTATCCAAGTCTATTATCTTGCTTGGTTGCCCTGAAAGTTCACCAAAATCGTAAAATTTGGTTAATTGAGGAAAGATTTTTTTTGCTTCTTCTAAATTTTTGGCTACTTGTTGATTGCTGATGTTACAACTTGTAACATAACAAGGACCATTTTTGCGTAAAAATTCCAAAAGTTTTGGCTGATTCGGCATTCTAAAACCTTGCCCTTTAACAATTAAACTCACCGCACCAGGTCAATATTTTTCTGCCACTTGTTCAGCTTTTTGGTTTCATTCCACGATTTGTTTTGCTTGCTCTATATCGGCAACTAAAATTATTATTTTTTTAGTAAAATCACGTTGTTTCAATTCATAAAGCAAGTCTAAATTATTATCTTTTAATCTTACTCCTAGACCTAAAACCGTGTCAGTTGTGGTAACAAAAACATCATCATATTTATTAGTCATAATAAATATTATAAGTCTTAGGACTATACTGATTTGATAAAATTAAGTTATATGCCAGAATTACCAGAAGTTCGAGTTGTTGTAAAAAAACTCAAAGAATGTGTTTTGAATAAAACTATCGATTCAGTCATTGTTAACAAAACAAAAATGATCAAAGATGTTGATAGTGAAGCGTTTCAAAATGAACTAAAAAATCAAAAAATCATTGATATTAGCAATGTTGCAAAGCACATTGTGTTCTTTTTTACTAACAACTTAGTCATGATTTCTCATTTGCGTATGGAAGGTAAATATCGTTATTATGACCAAAAACACGAATTCGAAAAACATGCCCATGTAGTTTTTAATTTTAGCGATAATTCACAATTACAATATGTGGACTCTAGGGCGTTTGGTACTTTTCATTTACGCAATAAAAACAATTACTTGACAAGTCAACCGCTAGCTTCAGTGGCCCTGACACCTGACAAAGTGGATATTGATTCACTTTATGCTAAAACTAGCAAATCTTCAACTGCTATTAAAACAATGATTTTAAATCAAAAGCTGGTTTCAGGAATAGGTAATATTTATGCTGATGAAAGCTTATTTGCAGCCAAAATTCACCCACAAACACCTTCAAAACTCGTAAGCAAACAAGAATTGAAGCTTTTGATGCAAAAAGCTTCAGAAATTATGCACAAAAGTGAAGAACTTGGTGGCTCAACGATTGATTCTTATGAATCACTCAACAAGCAAGAAGGTCAGTATCAACATTTTCTTAAAGTTCATACTAAAGTAAATAAACCTTGTACAATTTGTCAAACTATCATTCAAAAAACGAAAACTAATGGAAGGGGGACATATTTCTGCCCAAAATGCCAGAAATTAAGAAAGCAAAATGACTAGAAAAATAGACTTACATGGTTTAGATATTAATCGTGCAGCAGCGGTAGTGATTAATAGTCTAAGAAGTTTTGACTACAATTCTTATGAAGATGAATTATTAATCGTTACTGGCAACGGAACAGGAAGTTTAAAGAATTTAGTTGAAGATATTTTAAATGAAGAGTGTTATGACTGAAGTTATGACAACAGTCAACAGTCTGCTTTTCGAGTTTATAAATAGGAGTTAATATGACAACAGCAGCAATTTTAGGAATAGTATTCGGATTTTTAGCTCTTTTAGTAATTGTTTTATTATGTCTTTCAATCAAAATAGTGCCAGAAACATATTTTTGAATTGTACAAAGATTAGGTAAGTATCACAGAACATTGGAAAAAGGAGTTAACTTCATTTTTCCAATCATTGACCGGGTAGTAGTAAAAGAAAATATTAAAGAAAAAGTGTTTGACTTCCCTGCTCAAAGTGTTATTACAAAAGATAATGCCACAATTAAAGTAGACACAGTAGTTTACTTGAAGATTTTTGATGCCAAACTATATTCATATGGGGCAGAAAATCCTTTCAAGGCAATCGAAAACTTGGTAGCAACCACCTTGAGAAATCTAATTGGAGAACTAGAATTAGACCAGTCGTTGACATCGAGAGAAATAATTAATGCGAAACTAACAAAAACATTAGACGAAGCATCAGATGCGTGGGGAATTAGAGTAAATAGAGTTGAAATTCAAAACATCATTCCGCCAAAAGAAGTAGAGCAAGCAATGATTCGCCAAATGCAAGCTGAAAGGGATAAGAGAGCAAGAATTTTAGAATCAGAAGGAATCAAACAATCACTGATTCTTAATGCTCAAGGGAATAGAGAAAGCGTAATCCTAAATGCTGAAGCTGCTAAAGAAAAAATCATTTTACAAGCTGAGGCTGAAAAACAAAGAATTTTGTTAGAAGCACAAGCTAAGAAACAATCAATAGAATTATTGAATGAAGCTAAAATCAGTAAAGAAGTTTTACAGTACAAAGCTTTAGATGAAATTAAAACATTGGCTAATGGAACAGCAACAAAAATAATCATTCCACCTAACCTTTCAGAAATAGCTAAAATCATGGCAGTTGGTAAAGAAGTCTTTCAGGATAACGAAAAAAGCAAAAAGTAATATTATATACTCAGAGTAAGATTGATTCTTGCTCTTTTTTATTATTTTAGCGTTTCGTAATTTGTATAAAAAACCTAAAAAAAGTCACATCATTTGTGACTTTAAAATAGGTTTAATTTCATTAGTGGATAACTGGACTGAACAGTGAAAACATTAGCATTGTAAAACTAAAGAATATCAATGTCGAAGTGGCATCAGTAACAGTAGCAAGAATAGGGCTTGACATAACTGCCGGATCCTTTTTTAGTTTTGTGGCCAATAAAGGAACAACTGAACCTACAAATTTAGCAAAAATAACTGCTACAAACATTGCTAAACTTGAAACTAAACACATTATCAATACTCCGGCAGTAGTAACTTCCACATGTCCATCTGCTCCAATTTTTCCCATGATATCGCGAGTAGCAGTAAAGTACAATGTTAAACGTGCAAAATTGACAATGAATAAGACAGTGGCAATCAATAGTCCCGATCGCATTTCTATTCCAACAACGCGTCAAGGTTTTTTCTTCACTTCACCAAGTGATATAGCTCGAATAACGGTTGTTACTGATTGTGAACCTGCATTACCAGCTGTTCCAGAAATAACTGGAACCATAGAAACTATAATGGCTGAAGAAATTGCACTTTGGAACAATATACTATTGTCAACCTTATCCTGGAATACTTGAATGATTAATTGCGAAAATGTTGAACCAACCATCAAAATTATTAGTCAGAAAATCCGAGATTTAAAGATTTTGCGAACAATGTTTTTGTCGTTATATGAAATTTCGACTTCAGCATTAATCCCGGCCATTTTATAAATATCTTCGGTTGCTTCTTCTTCTAAAACGTCAATAACGTCGTCGGAAGTAATAATTCCAATAACATGATTTTTTTCGTTTACAACTGGAAGAACTGACATATCTTGCTCAGCGAAAATCCGAGCAGCTTTTTCTTTTTTGTCATTAACTGAAACGCTTGCAATTGCTTCCGTGACTTCAAATATTTTTGTATTTCTTCTTGAATCAACAAAGACAATATTTTCAAGAGTGGTTACTCCTTGAAGACGTTGTTCATGATCTAAAACAACATAGTAGTGAACCAGTTCAGAATCTTCTCTTAGTTTCCGAATTTCTTCAATTGCTTTGGAGCAACTAATATCATCCTGTAAAGCAATGAATTCCACACTCATAACTGAACCAATCGAATCATCATCATATTTTAAAAGACGATTAATTTTGTTGCGATCATCACTATTTTTAACGTGACTCAAAATCTTTTGTGCAATGTTGTCTGGCATTTCTTCAATCAAGTCAACAATGTCGTCTAAGTATAAGTCATCCAAAATAGCTTCGAGTTCTTCGTCAGTAAATGCTTTAATTATTTCTTCTTGAATATCATTTTCAAGGTATGAAAAAATTTCCCCGCTATCCTTTGGTTTGATGATACGGAAAAAGAAAATTCTTTCATAAGGTGTTAATTCTTCAATTTTGTCAGCAATTGTAGCATTAGGAGTCTCATCAACGAAAGTACGAATAAGGTGTACGTTTTTGAATTGTAAGGCGTTTTTTAGCTGCTTTAAGGTTAAAACGTCTTTCATCTTTACCTCCTTATTAAATTAGTAATCTTTGAAAATGTTTACTAAAGACTCTTGCAACTGGTCGATAGCAATTAAATTCAGCGAACCATTTCTAGCAAGAGTGATATTTCCGTTTTCTTCACTGACAACCAGTGTTACGGAATCGGAGATTTCGCTAATTCCTAAAGCAGCACGGTGTCTTGCTCCATATTTGTTGTCAATTGATTTTTTTGTAATTTTGTAGTATGTGGCAGCATAAACAATTTTATTATCACGAATAATGATTGCCCCATCGTGTAAAGGAGTGTGTTTATTGAAAATACTAATAATTAATGAAGAAGAAATATTAGCATCGATGATAACTCCATCAGTACGTAAGTTATCAAGTCTTTCTTTCATTTCAATAGTAATAATAGCTCCCGTTTTGTGTTTTGATAAAAATTCTAAACTCTCTTTTAGTTGGTGGATTAATCTAATTTTCGAACTTTTACTTACTTTCTGTTTCAAGCTTTTGAATTTTGATAAAAACTTCAAAATTTGATGAAAAGCCAAAATAACCATAATGAGAAAAATTAGGACAACAAAAATTAAAATGATGATTAAAAATGCATTTTCCATAAATAACCTCTACTTAGTTGGAGCTCACACTGTTACAGTTAAAATTAATAGAACAACAACAATTAGAGCAATTGCAAAACCTCCAATTGCAACTACTCTAGGTCATTTTGTTGATGTTTCTTCAATTTTTTGTGCCCGCGAGTCTTGGCTTCATTTTGCATATTCATATTCAACAGCATTTTTGTTATTTTTTAAAGCATGTTGTTTACGAAATTCTTGTTGTTTTTTAGCAAGTTTTCTATCAATTTGTGACATTCAGGTAATGCCTTCGAATATCTCAATTAATGCTTGCTCATTATATTTTTTTAAACGCGGTTGTTTTGCGAAGTTCACAAACTCATTTAAGTAGTTAGACACACTGGTTTTTACAATGTCATCATTTTGGCGATTGTCGCGCATTTTTTGAGCCATAATTCCTCCTTGAAATGGTAAATATTAATAATTATAAACTTAATAAAAATTAAATTTATAAACTTTGTTTATAAGTTAGCTGCTAGTATAATATTAATAGCATGAAAGGAAAGACATGAAAAAGACATTATATGATGTTAATTTAAAACATAAGATAGTTTTAGCAAGAGTTGATTTCAATTTGCCACTTGCAAAAAACGACAATAATCAATACTATGTAACTGATGCTAACAGAATCAAAAAGGCACTGAAAACTATTAACTTTATTACTCAACAGGGCGCTAAATTAATTTTATTAAGTCATTTAGGAAGAGTAAAAACCGAAGAGGACTTAGTTTCCAAATCGCTAAAACCAGTTGTTGAAGAGTTCAAAAAATATGTTGATAATGATGTATTTTTTGTCCCTAAAACGAGAGGAAGTGAAGTTGAAGAAGCAATAAAAAATCTAAAAAGTGGACAAATTTTATTTTTAGAAAACACTCGTTTTGAAGATTTAAACAACAAAGCTGAGTCAAAAAATGATCCTGAATTGGCAAAATATTGAGCTTCTTTAGGCGATGTTTTTGTTAATGATGCATTTGCTACTGCTCACCGTAGTCACGCATCAAATGTTGGAATTGCTTCAAACATAAAAGAAAGTGCTTTAGGATTTTTAATGCAAGAAGAAATCGAAAATCTTGCTAAATTAAAAAATAATCCAGCAAGACCTTATGTAGCCATCATCGGTGGGGCTAAAATAAGCGATAAAATTCAAGTTTTAGAACAGCTTATTAAAGAATGTGACAAGGTTTTAATTGGTGGAGCAATGGCTTATACCTTCTTAAAGGCACAAGGTGTCGAAATAGGTACTTCACTAGTTGAAGATGATTACTTAGAACTAGCAAAAAATCTTTATGAAAACAATAAAACAAAGATTTTATTACCAATTGATAATGCTTATGCTAAAGAATTTGCAGATATCCAACCACAATACTCAAGCCCCGAAAATAAAAATATACCTGCTGACTGCACTTCAATGGACATTGGTCCTGAAACTGTGAAATTATTTGCTAATGAAATCCAAAAAGCAAAAACTATTTTTTGAAACGGTCCCTTGGGAGTTACTGAATTTAGTAATTATGAAGTAGGAACAAAATCGATAGCCATAGCCATTTCCCAAAATACAGACTGTTTTTCAGTAGTTGGTGGGGGAGATTCAGTCGCTGCTATTAATAAATTAAACTATCAAGACCGTTTTAGCTTCATTTCAACTGGTGGTGGAGCAAGCCTAGAATATGTCCAAGGCAAATTGCTACCAGGATATGAAAGCATTGAAGACAAATAAAAAAGACAAAGAAAAAGAGAGTGACCAGCTCTCTTTTTTTAAATTTATATTTGTGTAACGGCACTAGAATGCAAATGCATGATTAAGGAATATAAATCCCTAGTGCTACTTATAATTATAAACTTTTTTATTCTTTAAAGTAGTTTTTTATTCATTACTTGTGTTTTTGACGTCTTGATTTGCGTCAGTAACGTCAGTATTTTCTTCATCATCATTTAAACTGTTGATCTTAGCAATGGCAACAATGTGATCGTTGTTATTTTTTAGAGTAATTAATTTAACACCTTTAGAATTTCTTCCAGTGGTTGAAACTTGTCTTAAATTAAAACGAATAGCAATACCTTCTTTGGTCATAATAATTAGGTCTTCGTCTCCTTTAACAGCAGCAGCGTAAACTAATTCACCCGACTTAGCTGCATTCAGAGCAATAACTCCTTTAGCATTACGTGAAGTTTTTCTAAAGTCTTCAACGTCACTCATTTTTCCATAACCTTCAGAACCCATTGAGAAAATCAATTTTCCTTGGTTTGAAGATGACACCGATACTACACGACTACCTTCGTCTAGTTTAATACCGATTACCCCAGTGGCAATTCTTGATTGCGCCCTGATTTCACTTGCATCAAAACGAGTTAGTCTGTTGTTTGAAGCAGCAACAAAAATTTCTTCGTTTTCTTCTATTATCATTGCTGCAATAAGTTGGTCATCTTCTCTTAGGCCTAGGGCACGTTTTCCGTTTCTATTAATCAAACGATATTCACTTAATCTTGTTTTTTTCAAAATACCATTTCTTGAAGCCGTTAGTAAGTATTTGTTTGAATCATAGTCATTGGTTGAAATAATTTCACGGATATTTTCATCTTTATCCATGTTAGGAAGAATATTGATTATTGGAGTTCCTTTTGCATTTTTGGATGTAGCAGGAATTTCATGTCCTCTTAGCCGGAAGACTTTACCACTTGAAGTAAAAATTAAAATATCGGTGTGAGTTGAAGTAACGATAATATTTTCAACTTTGTCATCGGCATATGTTTTGGCTGCATTCGAACCAATTCCACCTCGTCTTTGTTCACGATATTCGTCTAAATCAGTACGACGAATATAGTTATTAGCTGAGTAAGTTATAACAATGTCTTTAACTGGGATTAAATCTTCATCTTCTATTGATGATTGTAAATCTCAACGAATTTCACTGCGACGTTTGTCTGCATATTGTTCTTTGATTTCTCTCAATTCTTCAATGATTAGTTGAATTAATTTTTCTTCTGAGTTCAAGATTTCTTTGTATTCGGCAATACGTTTTTCTAACATCGCAATTTCTTCATTCATTTTTTCAATTGCTAAACCTGTTAGCCGTCCTAAACGCATTTCGACAATAGCTTTTGTTTGTGCTTCTGATAATGAAAATCTTTGTGCTAATCTAGATTGGGCTTCAGCATCAGTTTTTGATTTTTTGATAATTTCAATAACTTCATCAATATTTTCGACAGCAATTTTTAAACCATGTAAAATGTGTGCTCTTTGTTCATCTTTTTCTAGGTCAAATTTTAAACGACGTGTAACTACATCTTTTTGGTGGTCGATGTAAACTTGCAATGCATCCTTTAGATTCAATAGTTTAGGCTCATTATTAACTAAAGCAATAGTGTTGATTGAAAATTTAGATTGCAATTGAGTAAGTTTGTAAAGAGTATTTAGAATAACTTCTGGATGGAATGTTTTTTTAATATCAATAACAATTCTGATGCCTTCACGGTTAGATTCGTCTCTAAAATCTCCAATTCCTTCAATTCTTTTTTCTTTAACTAATTGACTTATTTTTTCAATGATGTCAGTCTTTTTGATTGCATAAGGTATTTCACTTACAACAATTCTACTTTTACCATTTGCAAATCTTTCAATATGTGCTTTTGAACGATTAGTTACACTACCTCTACCGGTTTTGTAAGCATTAACAACACTTGCTTTGTCAAATAGAATACCACCAGTTGGAAAATCGGGAGCTTGAACTATTTCAATTAATTCATCAATACTTATGTCACTATTTGCTGCTAATGCAATTGCAGCATTGATAACATCTCCTAGATTATGTGGCGGAATGCTTGTTGCCATACCAACGGCAATTCCGCTTGTTCCAGAAACTAATAAGTTTGGAAATCTTGCTGGTAGAACAACAGGTTCTTTTTCAGTGGCGTCGTAGTTATCAATAAAATCAACTGTTTCTTTTTTAATACTATCTACTAGTAGCGAAGCCATTTTAGACATTCTTGCTTCAGTATAACGCATTGCAGCAGCTTCGTCACCGTCGATTGATCCAAAGTTACCATGACCATCGATTAAAGGATAACGAAGTGAGAAATCTTGCGCCATACGCACCATTGCTTCATAAACTGATGAGTCACCATGTGGGTGGTATTTCCCTAAAACTTCCCCGACAATTCTGGCTGATTTCTTGTGTGGCTGGTTAAAAAACATCCCCATTTCACTCATGGCGTAAAAAATTCTACGGTGAACTGGCTTTAGTCCATCTTTAGCATCAGGAAGAGCCCGTGAAACAATAACACTCATTGCATATTCAATAAATGCAGATTTCATTTCCGCAACAAGACTAACAGGTGCAAGTCCATCTTTTTCTTCTTCTAAGATAGCAGATTTAACTTGGTAACCTTCTTTTTCTTGCGGTGGAATTTCTTCTTCATCTTCTTCGACTATTACTTCTTCTTCGAAGACTTTTTTAATCTCTTCATCTTCAGTTAAGTACTTATCGTCGTTAGTTAGTTCATCATTAAGTTTGTCATCATCAAAAGACATAAAAAACTCCTAAATTAATAATTAAATATAATTATTAATATTATACCATAAAGCATCAGAGCTGCTTTTGGGCATAAAAATCTGCAATTTTCGAGAAAAAAGTTACTTTTTAAAGAAAAAAACACTGAAAATTCAGCGTTTTAGTCAAATTCTAATTCCAAGTAATTAATGTTTTTTCCGCGTGATGACCATTTTTGTTCATATTCTGTCATAATGTTGTCCTTATTTTTATCGCTATTGTGCAAGTCGCGAGTCATATAAGTCATTTTTGCATTAATGGCTTGAATTTCTTCAATTGCAAAATCAAACAAGCTGTCGCTGTCAGTTTTGAAAATTATTTTTGCTCCTGGTTTTAGAATGTTTTTGAATTTTAATAAGAAATTGCGATGTAATAATCTTCTTTTAGCATGACGTTTTTTAGGTCACGGATCTGAAAAAGTTAGATAAATGCGATCGATTTTATTTGCGAATAACTCATCAATTTTGTTAGCGTCTTCAATTAATAACATCATATTTTTTAGTTCCATTTGCTCAATCTTTTTCAAAGCATGAAGAGCAACTGTCGGATATTTTTCACATCCAATGTAGTTGATATTAGGATTTTGTGCTGCCAATTGCGTAATCATTTGACCTTTACCCATTCCTATTTCTAAATATGTAGTTTTGTCCACTCGAATAGGGAATTCCTTGATTTGAAAAGCTGATTGAAAAATAATGTCAGCTGCATCTTTATTATATTTAAGTCTCATATTTAACTATTTTACTAATTTTGTTTTGCTAATGTAATAACATTTAAATATGTTTACAATGAAGAATCAAAATCTCAAAAAATCTAAATCTATCTTAGCTAGCATAATAGCTTTTGCAATTGTAGTTTTCTCAGTAGTAGTTGGAGTGACTTTATTTTTTGCTTTAAGTGGCAAATTGAGTCAAAAAAGTCCAATTTATACACCAGATTATAAGGATAGAATAACTTTTAATGCAAAGTATGACAAAGATGGCAAAATAAATGAAAATTATGATCCTCGCTATTTAACTATTAACGAATGACCATACACCGAAGTTGTTGATAGCACAAATGGTGTAGTTGAGAAGAAATACTTTTTTAACCAAGAAGGAATGAAGGTTTTGGCTCAACAATTTTATCAAAGGGGTGGTTTCAGTGGAGAAATGCGCGAATTAAATAATGTCAACATTAATATCCCTGAAGTTAAAAATCTATCAAATACATCAAATGCTAACGGTTTTTTCGTTCCTGTTTATGAAAATATTTATTTAAGTATTAGTAATTTTATTTATGATTCAAACCATCAAGTACGTAAATTGAGATATCCTTGAACTGATGTCCCAGTTAAAACTAAGGTCGAATTAGTGTTGCCAACTTTAGTACATGAATATATGCACCATGTCGCCAATATTTATGCAATGTCAGCCAGAGAAAAAGACACATTATCAAACAATGATGTGTATGAAAATAGCAGTGGCGATAATTATCACGGGCACTCAGCAAGTCTAAAAACAACTAATAAAAAGTTTTACACAGATTTTTATGATTCATTATTCAAGTTAGACAAAATACTAAGACCACGTTTTTGAGACTATCTATCTTCTTCATTCAAACCTATTTATTCTTCATATTCAGCGCACGAGCTTTTCGAAATTGCTAATTCAAAACAAGACAATGAGTCGCTTAACTGAAATTATTTAAATAAGTTTAAAAACAATACATTTAACAACTCGATGGACTCAGCATTCCAATATGCCGACAGCGTTAGCGGTTCAACACTAAATTATTACTTTTCGTTTGATGAATTGTTTGCAAGGGAGTTTTTAAAACTAAGTTTTGCTCCTAAGACTGCTTTGAATGTTGCTTACAATAATGGGTTAAATCCTGGTTTCTATGCCTATGTCAATGGTGCAAATAACGTTTTCATTTCATCGCATGGAGATGATTTAATGCGTCTTATGTCAATAAATAAATTAGAACAATATAGTTTTCAAGATAATTTTACATATCAAGCCCTAGATGAAAGTAGTGCGAGAATTTACGGTTCAAACTGAGTATTTCCAACACCTTATGCTTGATGGGTTTCAAGAGATGTTGATTCGACTGAGTATCAACTGAAACGCCAAAAATTACTTTACAAGGCTTATCTTGACTTAGTTGGTTATGGGCTTCCAATTAGTCAAATGTCAATTGACACAACTGCCCTAGATGTTGCTTCACAAAGTGATAATTATGATTTATCAGTTTCTAGAAATATAAAAGATAACGAATTATATTTCAATGGATTTTTAAAATTAAAAAGCACTGATCTAGAAAATAAAAACATTGATACTTATATTCAACAATTTAATGCTCAAAACAACAATTACCTTGTTTTTAAAGATGCTAACAGTGATAGTGTAACTAAATTACCTATTGTTCTTAACAAGGGTAACTATCGAACTAAAAAAGACTGGGACTCAATTACTCAAGACTACGGCCCTGAGTGAGTATTGGGTAATGATTATAAAGATTATGTAAGTTATTACACAACAAAACCTTACTTAATAGATAAATGAAATCCGAACAAAAAATTGGAAGCATTCTTCTGAAGAGATGCGAATAATGATAATATAATTCAGGAAAACGAAAAAACTTATTTTGATTACAAACTAGCTAAACAAAGAAATGAAGCAATACAAAGAAGAATAAGCACATACCGTCAATTCTTATGAAAAGAATCAAGATATCAAACATATCAATTAACATACTCAAACGCATTCAATGGTTTAGAATTAAGTAAATATGAATAATAGAGAAGATTTCAACTTTGACTCACAAACTACTCCAGCACCAAGAAGACATCGCTTAAAAAGAGGCGAATTTGTTAACATTCAGTGCTTTAAATATGATGGGCATTTGTATCGTGAGTACAATGGAGTCAAAATAATTGATTTTAACCAAGATTATGTTGCTTGTTTGATGTTGAAAACTAAGGTTGCTGAAGCAACAATTAATTGAGTAGTTAGTGAGCCCACAATATTCATTTTCAGTAAGGAACATTTCTTTAATGCAACTATTTTGTTAAGAGATGAAAAAAAATATGTTTATGTAAATTTAGCAACGCCTTTCTTCATAGAAGATAAAACAATTAAGTATATCGATTTCGATTTAGACATTAAAACGCACTTAGACCATGATTTCAACGTTATTGACTGACCTGATTTCAAAAATAATATTAGTCAATATAATTATCCAAAAGAATTAATTTATAAAATTTATGATGAACTAGATTATCTATTTTTATTATTTAATTCACGTAAAGAAATTTTTGGTGAAGATTTCATCGATCAATATATTGAAATATTAAAAAAGCAGAAGGACATTTAAGCCTTTCTGCTTTTATTTTAATTTTATTAATTAACCAATAATTTCTAAATCTTCATAATCGAATTCAGTTGGTGTTTTACGTCCAAAGATTTCAATTTCCACGAATGCTCTTTGTGCGACATCATCATTTTTAAGGATAACTCCGTTTTGATCTGTATAAGGACCGTTAACAATTCTAACAATTGTTGACTCTTTAAAAGCTGTTTCAATATTTCCTTTTTCAAATTCTTCACGTAATGATTTTTCTTTTTGTTCCATTTCACGAATTTTGCGATTTGAAATAGGAGTAGGCTTTGCTCCTTTACCACTCGATCCAACTAATCCAGTAACATATTGAGTATTACGCACTAAGTATCAAGCTGGGTCACTCATAATCATTTGTACGAAAATGTATCCCTTGTATAAATTGATATATTTTGGTGTGTATGCCTCACCTTTAGTTTTTTTCTCTAATTCACGGTTTGTTAAGTGTGGAACAGTGAAAATACGAATGTCATTGAAATAGTGACTCATGTTTTCTGTTTCAATTTTGTTTCATAATGTTTCAATAACTTTTTCTTCTTTTCCTGACACTGTTGAGACCATGTATCATTTGTATGAATTTTCTGAACTATCCATATTGACTCCTATAACTTAATTCCAACTGCATTTCATAAGTTTGTAAATAACAAGGTAACAACAAAAAAGAAAATAGCGAAAACAACAACGAACGCAACTGTTAAACCAAATCAAACTCAAGATTTTTTACCACTTGGTCAAATAATTCTTTTGATATCTTTTCTAAAAGCACGAAAGCGTCTTTCTTTTTCTGGTTTTGGTGCTTTAGGTTTTAGTGCTTCAGTGTCTTTAAAATTTTGATTTTTTAGTGGATCTAACATTATTTTTCCTCTTTATGAAGAGTTTTAGCATTGCAATAACGACAATACTTGTTTAATTGCATGCGTTCAATTATTGATTTATTCGTGACATAATTTTTTCTTTTGCAAACATCACATGCTAAATTTATTTTGTTACTTGCTTTTTTCATGGTTTTAATTATAACATAATTAACTAAAAACCACTTATAATTACATCACCAAGTCCTTTATTGAAGCAATTAGCCTGTCTTTTGTTTTTTGAATTAAATATGGTGATATTTTTAGCTCTTGTGACATTATGCGATTGTTGTAATTTTGGTTACAAATGTTTTCAAAAATAGCCTTTTCCTTTTCACTCATATTCAATAACATTGTGAGCTCAAGTTTAAGATTTTTGAGTGAAAAATCTTTTTCTTCGTCGCAAACATCACTGAAATTTTCTTCAAAATCACTCATCGTTATTTCAAAGTTGCGTTTTTTGCCTATTGCCTTTTTTGCTCAATTCATAAACAAAAATTTGATTCCATTAATTAAATAAACATCAAGATACTTGTCATTAGTGTTGCTTAATATTTTTTCAATATCTACTCAACAATTGTGAATTAAGTCTTGTTCGTCAATACCTAATTTGTAAATTTCAATAATCTGTCTTGCGACAAAATTTATCCTTTTTTCTAGCTCTAAAAATTTCTTTATTACTTTCATTTTTTTCTTCATACTTTTATTATGAAAAAAAAGAAAAAAAGTGAGTCCCGATTTTTTCTCACTTTTTTATCATTATTCATTTGGATTATTAGTTAGACAGAAAAGGGCAATCCCTGTTGCTACAGAAGCATTCAGTGACTGAACTGTACCTTTTTGTGGGATATAAATTAGTTGATCACTAGCTTTGATAATTGTATTTGACACACCTTTTTGTTCGTTACCGATTACCAAAACGCTTGGACGATTGAACTTAGTTTTATTAATATCGCTAGCATTCTGGTTAAGTGCAGTTGTGTAAATTCAGTAGCCATTTTGTTTCAATTTTTCAATTGCATTAAACAAAGAAGGAACTTTGATGATATTCATATTAACAAATCCACCAGAAGAAATTTTTAAAGCAACAGGTGTAACACTAGCTGCTCGATCTGTTGGTATCAAAATTCAATTTACACCAAAAACATTTGCACTTCTTATAATTGCACCTAAATTTTGTACATCTTGAATGTGATCTAAAATTAATACATTGTCAGGTTTGTTACGTAACAATTTCTCGAAATCAGCATATTCAAAATCTTTAATAAAAGCAATAACACCTTGGTGATTTTGTTCTGTAATCTTATCTAGTTTTACTTTTGATACTTTTTTAACATTTTTGAATTTGATATCTAGTTTAATATTTTCTTGAATTCAAATTTCAGTAATCGGAAAGTTTTCATTGATAGCATCAATAACGGAGTTACGACCAAAAATAAAGTTTTTCATTAGATTAATTTTCTTTCTTTTAGCACTTCACGAAGTATGTCAGCTTTGTGGTAATCTTTGTTTTCAACCAATTGTTTTCAGTCTTGATACATTTTTTTATCATCTTCACTGACTAAAACATTGGCTACATTGAAACCTAAAAGCTCTAAAACTCTTTTTAGAGTGGCACTGTTTTTTGACTTCATCAGTTCATGTACTATTTTCATTGCAGGAGCGAAATTTAGTTCAGCAACATTGTCAATAACTTCTTTAACCAAAACTTCATCAATTTGCATTGACTCATCTTCTAATTGCATTTTTTTCAGTGATAAATCTATTTTAGAAATCATTTTTTCGTTTGACATCAGTAATTCATCAGTAATGTTAATAGGTTTTGAGTAAGCAGAAGATAGAAAAATCATTCTCAATGTGTCTGCGCTTCAATCTTTTAAAAAGTCTTTAGCAAGAACAATATTTCCTATTGATTTAGACATTTTTTCATTGTTTAGATTAACCGTTCCAAAGTGAATTCATTGTTTAGCTAGTGGGTTATTTGTTAAGGCTCTAAATTGGATATTTTCATTTTCGTGGTGCGGGAATGTTAAGTCAACTCCCCCTGCGTGTATGTCAATAGTTTCATTGCCAAAATATTGATTAATCATAGCAACACACTCTGTATGTCACCCGGGTCTTCCCTTACCAAAAGGTGAATCATATTTGATGCCAACATTAGTATCTTTTCACAGGGCAAAGTCGACTGAATTTAGTTTATTTTCATCATTATTTTCCGCTTCTAAATTCTCTACAACTTGCCCACTCACTTCACCATAATTTTGACGATTCTTCATAACATCAAAATAAACATTTACTCCACGTTGATAGGCTGATTTTTTGTTGATTAGCTGTTTAATAAAATCAAAAATTATGTCCAGATGGTCTGTGACTTTAGCAATAATATTTGGTTTTTGAATGTTATAAACTTCGAGCATTTTTAAGTATTGGTCTGTGTAATACTCACTAATTTGAGTCTCAGTTTTGTTTTCAAAAATTGCTTTGTTGATTATTTTGTCATCGATATCAGTGATATTGTGTAAAAACTGAATGTTTTGTCCTTGCGCTCTTTGCGCTCTAATCATTAGATCAAAAGTCAAAATTGGTCGCATGTTTCCGATGTGAACGTAGTTATATACAGTTGGTCCACATAGATAATATTTCTTTATATTTTCTTTATTCATAACAAAAATTATATTGTTTTCAATCCAAAAAATATAAAACAAAAATCAATTATTTTTGACCTTTTTTGTTATATTTTTTAGCATGACTTTACAAAACATAAAAAATAACAAGTATTTCACAAGTTACAAAAACTGAGAACGAAAAAGAAAATTGATTTTTTGAGGAGGGATTTTAGCTTTTGTTTTTCTTGTTTTGGCTGCTATATTAAGTTGAAAAGCAGAAACTTTCTTATACATTGAAAACATTGAAAAATTCAGTGCCAAATACAATGGAGACATAGTAAAAGAAGTAATTCATAGTCGTGTTGCGCAGGGTTTAATGAGTCAATTTTGATCTAGCACATACACTTTTACTTACATTTCAAACTTTGCTTTGGCAATTATTTTGATTGCATACGCAATTATTTGAGATAAATCTAAAATTCAAAAAGCATTATTTTTGTCAGTATTAAACATCACTATTACATTCATTATTTTTTGAAGTTTAATATTTTTCCAAGTGATTTTGAAATTCAAAGCAAATAACACAGATAAAACTGTTTTATCAATGTCACTTGTTTCACAGACATTAACTCACTTTGTAAATCCACTGATTGGTATGGTTGCCTTAGTGTTAAGAAGAAAAAGCATTATTTTAACTAAAAAATTACTGTGATTTTCTAATTTAGCTGTGATTGTTTACTACATTTTTGCTTTAGGAATGTTCTACATGGGACAAAATGTCGCTTCTTATGTAAGTCAAAAAATGCCAGAATTGGATGATGTTAATGGTCGTTTAGAATTGGTAATATACGGATTTTTAAATTTTGAAAATCCAATGTTTTACTCAGGAACAAACAAGGGTGTAGTTTTTGCTTTAAATCTAGTGATTATTTTAATGGCATTTTTTGTACCAGTAGGTATCGGTTGAATGTGAAAATTTGCACTTAGAATCAAGTTGCAGCAAAGCTCAAAAACCACAACTAGCAAGCAGTAAAAGCTTGCTTTTGTTTTATTTATAATCTTTTTTAACTTTTGTGGTGGTGGTATAATTAAAAGCATGACTAGTGCTAAAGAAAAAATTATCGCTTCTATAGAAGAAGCGTTGCAAAAATTAAATATTTCAAAGAAAGTTATTCTTACTGAAGCTAAAGATCATGGGGATTTTGCTTCAAATATAGCTTTAACTTTACAAAAAGAATTAGGAAAAAGTGCAATGGAGGTTGCACAAGAAATCGTAAATAACATTGACAAGAAAAAATACTCAATTAAAGAAATCGAAATTGCTGCTCCAGGATTTATGAATTTCTATGTTGAAAATGAAGTGTTTGCTGATGTTGTTGACATTATTAACAAATTAGGTGAAGAATACGGAAAAGGTACACCTGATTCCCTTAACAAAATTAATGTTGAGTTTGTTAGTGCAAACCCAACTGGATTTTTACACATCGGACATGCTCGTAACGCAGCAATCGGAGCAACATTATGTAACGTTTTACAAGCAGCAGGACACCCGGTTGTAAGAGAATACTATGTTAATGATGCTGGAAATCAAATGAACAACTTAGCAGCATCACTATTTGCTCGTTACCAACAAATTTTTGATAAATCATATCCAATGCCTGCAGATGCATATAATGGTGGAGATATTGTTTATTTTGCAGAAGAATTTCATAAAGAATATGGTGACAAATACAAAGGTGCAGAGTATGAACCTAATAGAGCTTTCTTTAGAGAATATGGACGCCAAATAGCACTACGCGAAATTAAAAAAACAATGGCAGAATTCGGAACTTGATTCGATGTTTGATCAAGTGAACAAGAACTATATGACAAAGATATGGTATTTGATGCCATCGGACGTTTAAAAAATGTTTATGAAAAAGACGGTGCTACTTGACTAGCAACTACTGTTGGTGGAAAAGATGATAAAGACCGGGTAATTATTAAAAGCGATAAAACATTCACATACATGTGTGCTGATATCGCTTACCATGAAGACAAACTAAAACGTTTAAACGATCCTAATGGAGTAATCATTGATATTTGAGGAGCAGACCACTCAGGTTATGTAGAAAGAATTAAATATTCAATGCAAGACTTAGGATACCGCGATGATCAAACAATCATGGTTTTATTCCAACTATTACGTGTTGTTAAAGACGGAAAAGAAGTAAAAATGTCAAAACGTTTAGGAACTTCGCTAACTCTAAGAGAATTAATGGACTTAGTTGGAAAAGATCCTATTCGTTTCTTCCTAATCAACCGTTCATACAATTCAAAAATTGATTTTGATATTAACAAGGTAAACGAAAAATCAGAATCAAATCCAATGTACATTATTAAATATGCTCATGCAAGAGCAAATCAATTAATTAAAAATTCAAAATATGCAGATTTTGCTAAAGCTGGAGAATACAGTGAAGATAGTGAAATCAAATTAATAAACGAATTAAAAGAATACCCAGAATTGATTAAAACAATGGCTAAAACATACAAAGTTAACTTGTTGCCTCCATACTTGTTAAACTTAGCTGGAGCCTTCAATTCATTCTATTCAAACGTTAAAATTATTGGTTCAGAAAATGAAGAAAGTCTAATTGCTTTGGCAAAAGCAGCTAAAGTGGTTCTAGCAAATGGTCTAAAACTAATGGACTTAGACATCCCTGAAGAAATGTAATTAAAATAAACCTTCGGGTTTATTTCTTTATAACCGTGAAAAAGGCAAAACTTTTATTAAGCTCTTTAGCAGCATTAACTACATTAGTTTCAGTTCCATTAGTGACCCTTTCATGTATCAATCGACCATATCAAACTAATCCTAAAAATGATTTATCAAAATCGGAAGTAGTTTGAGAATTGCAAAAAAATGCAACCGAAAACAAAAATATGTATCTAGACTTGTCTAAGTACCAAAAAGAAGCAGAACAAAGCAATAAAAATTTACCAAATGATAAAAAATTAAAAAATGTTGACTTTTATAGCAGTCATTTAAAACAATATGTAACTATTCCAGAAATCAGTAAATACGGAAAAAACTATTCATATAAGTGATATGTTGTTGACACTGCTGATCCATTCAGAGCAAAATTAGAAATTTATTATGTACCAGTTGAAGCTATTGCGGTGCAAGATCCGTCATTTATAAAAGCGGAGAATGAAGTTAATGGTGATTGAAGTAAAATGAAAAATTCATCAAATCGTCCATTAGCTAAATTCGTAGTTGAACTAAAATTTGGTAAAAGGTAGGTAAAAATGAAAAAAATTCGTACACGTTATGCTCCTAGCCCTACTGGATATTTACATATCGGTGGTGCACGAACGGCATTATTCAATTATTTATTTGCCAAACATTTTGGTGGCGATTTTATTATTCGTATAGAAGATACAGACGTTGCTAGAAACGTTGAAAATGGTGAACGTAGTCAATTGGAGAATCTAGCTTGATTAGGTATTATTCCAGACGAAAGCCCAATCAATCCTAAAGCAGAGTATGGCAAATATCGTCAAAGTGAAAAATTAGATATTTATGATGAATTAATTGAAAAATTATTAGCTAACGGACATGCTTACAAAGCTTATGACACAACAGAAGAGTTAACAAAACAAAAAGAAGAAAGTGAAGCTGCTTGTATTCCATCTTTCCGTTACGATCGAAATTGACTAAAAATTAGTGACCAGGAAAAACAAAAACGTGATCAAAATGGTGAATACTCAGTGCGTTTAGCCTTACCTAAAAATCACGTGTATAAATGAGAAGATATAGTACGTGGAACCATTAGTGTAAATAGCGATGATATTGGAGATTTTGTTATCAGAAAAAGTGACGGTTATCCAACATACAACTTTGCTGTAGTAGTAGACGATCATCAAATGGAAATTAGTCATATTTTAAGAGGTGAAGAACACATCACTAACACACCAAAACAATTAGCAGTCTACGAAGCATTTGGTTGAGACACTCCACAATTCGGACACTTAACAATCATCACAAACATGGAAGGTAAAAAACTTTCAAAACGTGATTCAAGTCTAAAACAATTCATAGAAGACTATAAAAACGAAGGATATAACAATCAAGCAATTTTTAACTTCTTAGCTCTTTTAGGTTGAAGTAGTGAAGATGCTCAAGAAATCATGACACACAATGAATTAATAAGTAAATTTGATTTTCACCGCCTTTCAAAATCACCATCAAAATTTGATATTCAAAAGATGGAATGATTCAGTAAAAATTACTGAAAAAACACTGAAAATGAGTACTTTTTCAATGTTTTAGAATTCCACGATTCCAAAGAGTGAATGAATATTTTCATCGAAACCTACAAACAAAATATTGTAACTCTTAATGATTTAAAAAATGCTTTGAAAATGTATACTCACCCAGATAAAAAGTTAACTATTGATTACCAAACAAATGATGTAATTAAAGAATTTTGAAACAACCTAAAAGATAAAGAATTTAGCATTCAAAATATTCAGCAAGCCATTGATTTAACAAAACAAAACTTAAAAGTTGCAGGTAAAAACTTATTTATGCCAATTAGAATTGCTACCACATACCGTGAACACGGTCCTGAATTAGCGAAAGCCATTTTCTTGTTCGGTGAAAATATTGTAAAAGAACGTATTAAAGAGTGAATTTAAAATTTCGTTCAGTTGTAACACAAAATGACAATGAACTTGTTACTGAGTACGAGTCACCGTATAGTGAAACAACTCGGGACGAGTTCATTGTTTTTAATTTTTTAGATCCTCAAAAAGTAGAACAAGAAATAGCAGTTTCAAGCCAGCAAGTTCAAATTAAAAGCGCAGATAACTTTACTTGAGATTTGTATATGCACAAATATAGTAAGCACTGATATAAAACAGCCCATGGAGATATTCCATTGTATTGATATTTGACTGGTGTAATAATTGACACTAAAATAGTTTCTTTTACATACGATTTGCTAGACAACATTGGCGAAAAGAAAAACATTATTGGTTCAGTTAAGGTAAGTCTTGAAACAAAATAATAAAAGAAAAGAAAAAGCACCTCGTAAGGCAACTTTTTGAAATGTTTTTCTTTTTTCTTTAATGTGTACTTTCATTGGTTTTGGTGGTGGGAATGCTATTTTACCAGTGATTAATAAAATTGCGGTAAAACAAAACAAATGAATAACTGAGTCAGAATTCGACGATGCAGTCATTACTTCAAATATGATTCCTGGAGCTTCAGTTATCCAAACCTTGTCTTTTGTTTCAATCAAGGCTATAGGTTTTTGAAAAGGTAGTTTAGCACTTATTTTGGCTGCCTTGCCACATTTACTATTTGCTTTGGTAGTGTTTATATTGTTACGTAAATATGCCAATAATTACTTGTATGCAATAGCAGCAGGAGTAATGCCAATTATTATCGGAGTCATTTTAACATTTGGCTGAAGATATTTAAAAGCTCAACGTGGACCATTTAGTCTATGGCTGTGAATTAGTCTTTTTGTTATTTCATTTGCTTATTGTTTATTCATTCCATCGCCGTACAACATTCCTGCTATACCAATGATAGCAATAATACTAGTTTTTGCTTTTTATGCATTATGGCAAACTATCAAGCAACGCAAAATGAACAAAAAAGACTCAAATAAGGACACAAAATAATGCAATTTGTTTCTTTTTTAGCAGCATGCGGATTGGTATTGGCAAGTGCATTCATTGTTTTTGGTGGCGGACAAGTATTTATGCCAATATACAAGTGAATTTATGAATTTCTAAGCCAACACTTTTCTTCAGTTACTATTAATTCTGAAACAATTGATCAAGTTTTTGCAGTTGCCAACGCTACTCCTGGAGTTATTGGAACCAAATTAGCTTTATTCACTGGTTATTTAATTAGTATTGACGATAGTGGGAACGCACAATGATGAGGTTACATTGCAATGTTAGTAACCTATCTAATTATTGTTGTTCCTGCTATAGTAATAATGCATTATAGTGCTAAAGCCTTAGCGAAATCAAAAAGTAGCAAGTACTTTAAAAATCTTAATATCATCTTAAAACCAGTTTTGGCAGGAGTCATGTTTTCTCTTGCTGTTCAACTTTTTATCGGTACTACTTTCCCAATGATTAAGTTTAATGATTCAACTTCATACATTGTCAATGTGTCTTCATCTTCAACGCATTCTAAATTAAACATTTTCAAAGGTTGAAGACTAATTGTGTTGTTTATTTATTCACCAATTGCAATTGTGGCAACAATTTATTTACAAAAGAGAAGAGTACCTTTGTTATTTTTAATTCTTTCATCAATTGTGCTCGGACTTCTTTTATTCCAGCCATGACTTATAAAATAGGAGGCAATATGTCAAAAACAATAACTTTGGAATTCAAAAACTGTTTGGTTTATTTAAACGATTTAACTTCAGTTAGTCAAGATATTATTAAAAAGCAAGAAACTACATCACTTTCTTCATTCATTTTGGCAAAAGCAGTAAGTTTGTTTGCTCCTTTACCACGAATTTTAACTAAAAATGGAAGAACTACTACTTTGATTCGTTCCGAAGGAAACATTAAAAACTTGATTGTCGATAGTAATGAAAAAAATCATGTTAAAGCGCTAATAAGTAATCCAGAAATAATTTGAGAAGGTGATTTAAATGAAGCAATAACATTCTTTGGCTTTCGTAATGCATTCTTAAGAATTAAAGTGATGCAAGACAAAATGGTTCCTTATGAATCCGAAGTAAGCATGCAAAGCGAAACTTTGGTCGACGATTTGGCCTATTTTTTCAATCAGTCACAGCAAATTAGATCAGCAGTTTTATCATGTACTAAATTTAAAGATAACGAAGACCTAGAAGAGTCATCAAGCGCAATTTTCACAGCCTTACCTTCAGTAACTGACTCTGATATAGACTGAATTTATGACTTTATAGAAAAAAATCCTTTCCATGAAAAAGGACTGAAATTCTACAAAGAATACCTGCTAGAACAAGGGGCCAAATTGATTGATGAAACTCCTTGAATTTCACAATGTGATTGTTCTAGTGAAAAGTATTTAGCCGCCATCAAATTGTTATCTAAACAAGAAATAAAATCACTATTAGAAGAAAAAGGTAACATTGAAGCAGAGTGTCATTATTGCCATAAAAAATATTATTTTACTAAAGAAGATTTGGCAAACACTTGCGAGCTTCAATAAATTTTAGAGTGAGATTCGTCTTGCTCTTTTTTTATAACAAAAGGTTTTTGTTCAATTCTTTTGGGTAAAATATTAATAATGCTAGGAGAAGGATGAATTACATAGGATCTAAACACTCATTACTAAGTTTTATAGACAGCGCTATTAGCGACTTAGTCAAAGAACAAAATAATATTGTTTTCTGCGATCTTTTTGCAGGAACTTCATCAGTATCGAAGTTTTTTAAAATCAAGGGATATACAATAATTTCAAATGATTTACAAACATATAGCTACATAAATGCAAAACATTTTATTGAAAATAATACTGAATTAACTTTTTCAGGATTAAAAAAGAAAAACATTGAACCTTTTTCGTTTCTAAATTCATTAAAGGGTTCCAAAGGGTTTATTTATAATAATTATTCTCTTGCAGGGACTAGTTCAGACATTCATCAGCGTCTGTATTTTACTGATGAAAATGCTATGAAAGTAGATGCAATCCGAAAAGAAATAGAGTATTGAAAAAACAGAAAATTAATAACAAGTAATGAATATTATTTTCTAATTTCTTGTTTGATAGAATCTGCAGATAAAGTAGCAAATACTGCCTCAGTATATGAATCTTATCTAAAAACAATAAAAAAGAGTGCCTCTAAACCATTGATTCTAAAACCACTTGAAACAATAAAGTCAGACAATAAAAATCACAGAGTCTATAACCTAGATGCGAACAATTTAATACGAAAAATAGAAGGTGATATTTTATACTTAGATCCCCCTTACAATACAAGAAAATATAATACAAATTATCATTTGCTAGAAACTATTGCCAAATATGACAATCCAAAAATTAAAGGAAAGGCAGGAATAAGAGACGAAGACAACAAGAAATCTCTATATTCAACAAAAAAATACGCTCGTGATGCCTTAGAGGATTTAGTTAAAAATGCCAAGTTCAAATATATAGTATTAAGTTATAATGACGAGGGTATTATAGCGATGGAAGAAATTCGAAATATAATGTCTAAATTTGGTAAATATACATATTACAAACAAGAGTATAAGAGGTTCAAAGCAGACAAAGATACTAATAGAACTCACAAAAAAACCACTGTGTTTGAGTATCTTCATTGCCTAGAAAAAGAAAATTTCTAGTTATTTTTCTCTTCTAAAATTTTCAGTAGCTTTTTCATATTAAACCTAAACTTAAAACAATCTCTGTTACTATGAACTTGGAATTCTCCAATTGAAACATTTTCGTATTTAACAGTGTTGCTTTCATTTCAATTTTCAATTGTTTTGGTAAAGCTGAAATTTTCTTCATTTCATTCTGGTGAAGAAAATTTTTTTAAAACAAGAAACTTGATTTCCCCATTCAAGTTACCTTCTTTATTTAAGAATTCATATATATAAATCAAATAGTCGCAGTGAAATAAGTTATCTCAATATCTTTCAATAATTTTAGATATGTTAGTCAATGTAAATTCTTTAAACAACTTTACTTTTGAAGCATATTCAGCAGGAATAGGCTTGTCTAACAAGTCTCCAAAATATTCGAAATATGTTTTAGATGTTGCCTGTCCAACATTTTGTGGTGCTACTTTTCCTAAAGTTTTCTTATTCGTTTTTACTGAAAGCGTTTGTCCATTCTGTAAAATGAAATCAATACTATTTTTGTTTTGAGAAACTAATGAAATGGGTCTAGGTATATTGGATTTTTCAAATATAATACCCACATATTTATGTATTAAGTTTATGATCCACTCATTTGCTCTTTTTTTGTAACTGCTTTCAACATTTAAGTCAAAATATTGTGCTATAGCTATTTCCGCCGAAACACCAATGATTTCAGTTTTATATTCATCTAAATTCATTTTTTACCTTTTAATAATTATAACATTGCGTTTTTACTGAATGTTTTTACTGAAGATATTAAAAAAGGCGAGTAATGTCGCCTTTTTTCGTTATTCAATGACTATTTTGTGATTTTGAAGAGTTATTTTTGCTTTATCGTCCGCTTGTAATTCTTTTGCCACAATTTTGTATGCTAATAAGTTTTCAAGATTTGTTTGCAAGAATCTTTTGATAGGTCTGGCTCCATACTCAGGATCATATGCTTCTTTAGCCACATAATCCACAACATTTTCGTCATAGTTTAGATTGATTTTTACTTGCTCTTTAACTCTTTTGACGATTTTATCCATTTCTAAACGAACAATGTTTTTGATTGTTTTTTCATCTAGTTTATTGAATGTTACAATTTCATCAATTCTATTTAAAAATTCAGGTCTAAACACACTCAAAAGTTCTTTTCTTATATCTTCTTGAGTGTAATTTCCTTTTGAAATTAGCGAAGCTGCTAGGTTCGTTGTAAGAATAATAATTGTGTTTCTAAAATTAATGTTTTTCCCTCTTGAGTCAGTTACAAAACCATTATCTAAAATTTGTAAAAGAATGTTTCACACATCAGGGTGGGCTTTTTCTACTTCATCAAATAAAACAATTGAGTAAGGGTTTTGACGAATTTTTTCAGTCAACTGTCCACCTTGTTCATATCCAATATAACCTGGAGGCGAACCAATTAGTTTCGATGCTGAGTGTTTTTCCATATACTCAGACATGTCAAGACGAATCAACTGATTTTCATTATCAAACAAAGCATAAGCCAATGCTTTTGCTAGCTCAGTTTTCCCTACTCCAGTAGTCCCTAAGAAAATGAAGCTTCCTAGAGGACGATTAGGGTCGTTGATTCCTGCTTTAGAACGTAAAATGGCTTCACTTACAACGTCACAAGCCTTATCTTGACCCTTAATTCTTTGTTTTAAAGTTTTGTCTAGGTTTAAAACTTTGTTAATTTGTGTTTCAATCAATTTTGCAACTGGAATTTTGGTTCATTTTGAAACAATTTCAGCAACTTCTTCTTCGTCAACTACTTCTTTTAGCAAGCGATTTTTTTCATTTTTGATGTAATTTTCAGCTTCTTGTAATTTTTTGTTGATTTCCGGAATTTGAACATACAAGATTTTACTTGCTTCAACATAATCGCCATTTCCTTGCAAAACATTTTGGCGATTTTTTAAGTAGTCAAGCTCTTTTTTGTATTTACTAATTGCTTCGATAGTTGCTTTTTCTTTAGTTCATTTATCGTTTAGTTCTTTTGCTTTTTGGTTTAAAGACTGCAATTGTGTCTTGATTTCAGTAATTTTTTCATCATTAGCAGTATTTTTTTCACTTTTTAAAGCGGCTTTTTCCATTTCTAAACGAGCTATTTTTTGGTTAACTTTTTCTAATTCTTCAGGTTGTGAATTCATTTCAGTTCTGATAGTTGCAGCAGCTTCATCAATTAGATCAATTGCTTTATCTGGTAAAAAACGATCCGAAATGTACCGAGCACTTAAGTTAGCAGCAGCCACAAGAGCTTTATCTTCAATTTTTACACCGTGATATGTTTCATACCTTTCTTTAATTCCCCTTAGAATTGTAATTGTGTCAGCGATCGATGGTTCGTTAACACTAACTTTTTGCATTCTTCTTTCTAAAGCAGGATCAGTTTCAATATATTGACGATATTCATCAAGAGTTGTTGCACCTATTAAGTGCAATTGTCCCCTTGCCATTAAAGGTTTGAAAATGTTAGCAGCATCCATAGCACTTTGACCATTTCTTCCTGTTCCAACTAACATATGAATTTCATCGATGAAAAGAATAATGTTACCTTCTGATTTTTCAACAGCTTTCATCAAGTTTTTTAGTCTTTCTTCGAATTGTCCTTGATATGATGCTCCTGCAAACATAGCTGGAAGATCAATTTCATACAATTGTTTATTTTTAAGATTTTCAGGAACTTGATTTTCAACAATTTTGCGTGCCAGTCCTTCAACTATCGCAGTTTTTCCGACTCCTGGTTCTCCAACTAGAACAGGATTATTTTTTGTTTTACGACTTAAGATCCGAATTAAACGACGAATTTCGTCATCACGGTTTACCACCGGCTCCAATTTATTATTTTTAGCAGCTTCGATTAAGTTGCGTCCATATTCTTTTAATGGATCTTTGGTATTTTCATTTGGTTGTCAATTTGCTTCCATATCTTTACCTCCATTTGTTTTCTAAGAATATTATAGCACATTTTTAGCACTCTTAACATTTGAGTGCTAAATTATTGACAAAAGAAAAGTGATACTTGTATCACTAGTCCTTAATCTCAAAACTTAAATCAAAATTAATATTCATTTTTTCGATTTCGACACCCATGCTTTTTAGAATAAATTCACTAATTTCAAACTCTTCACTTTCAGGTCGATATGCCTCTGCATAAATTACTTTTTTAATTTTTGATTGTACAATTAAGCGCGCGCATTTAAAACATGGCGAGTGTGTAATATACATTATTGAACCACTTTCAATTTTTGAATTAGTAATATTAGCATTAATTATGGCATTTTCTTCCGCGTGCACTACATAAGCATATTTAGAATCCTTGACATTACCGTTTTCTTGTGGTCTTTCTCAAGGAAAAATTTTGTCATTGTCAACTATTGTTGCATCACCTTGAAAATTAGTTGGCATTCCATTGTATCCCAGTGAAACAACATATTTTTGCTGATTAACAATGCAAGCGCCAACACGAGTAGTAGGATCTTTTGAACGTAAAGCACTAAGTTTGGCAAGGGACATAAAATAGTAATCTCATTTTAAGTCACCTTTTTCATTTAACATTTTTTTATTTTTAATTTTCATAAAGAAATTGTACCATAAAAGTGAAAAACAGCCTCCGCAAACGCTGCTTTCTATTATTCAATGAAATAAGGTATGAACCTCGGTAAGACATTTATTAAATAAATCCAGTTAGCTTTTAACCGAATCGATATTATTATAGCATATTTTCTGTAACTAAACTGAAACAAAAAAAATTAAAAATTTATATACTTTAGCAAGCAAAAATCTTAAAATTATTATGTAAAGATAAAAAAGAGTTCGGCTTAGTTTTGAGAGCCCGGGCTAGGCCGAAAAAGTAGGGCTCTTATTCACTCTTATATATCTATTTTATTTTTATTTATTTTTCTCTATTTTACATAATTTTCAAATTTTTATAAAAATCGTCAAAAGTTCGGAATTTAAACCTAAACTCCTTAAATTTCGTAATACAAAAAGTTTCAATTTTTCGTTTATTTCAATTCATGTTTTTAAATATCCTAACCTTATAATATTAATTTTCATTGAATTGTATATTTTATTTATTTTTTATATCTCTTATCATTAAATATTTCACTTTTAAAATAATCGTCTAATATTTTTATATTTTTTATTCTTCAGGTTAATATAATTTTTAAGTTATATTTCATGTTTAATGCTCCTACATGATTGTCTCTTTTTTAAATTTGTTATAGGTGATATTATTTTTAATGTTGTCTTAGCGAATAATATTTTTCGTGACATAACCTCCTTTCTATTAGATTAAGTGTCTATAAAAGATGATAAAAAAAGCATCGCCGAGGCAGTGCTTTTACTTTTTCTTATTCAACTATTTGAGCGCTTATTCTCGCTCTTTTTACATCAACATCAAGAATTTTGATTCTAACTTTTTGACCCACTGAAACAACGTCACGTGGATTTTTAACAAATTTTTGCGACAGATTCGAAACGTGGACAAAGGCACTTTGTTTTATTCCGATGTAAACAAAGATTCCAAAGTCAGTAATATTCAGTACGTTTCCTTCAAAAATTTGCCCTTGCTCTATATTTTCAATATCTAAAACATCTTTTCTTAAGACGAATCCATCTTTTTGGTCGCGAATGTCTTTGGTTGGATTTATCAGCGCTTCTAGAATCAAGTCGATATCATATTTGTTTGAATTTAACTTGTTTACTAGTTCTTCTTTATTTGCTTGTTTTAATTTTGCAGTATCAATGTTATTTAGATCAATTTTTAGTTCTTTAATTAATTGATTGGCAAGAGCGTAGCTTTCAGGGTGGATTTGAGTGCGGTCGTAAAAATTCTCAGAATTATAAATTCTTAAAAATCCAATCGCTTGCTCGTAACTTTTTGTTCCAAGTCCTTTAACTTTTAGAATTTCTTTACGATTTTTAAAGGCTCCATTTTCATTACGGTAATCAACAATATTGGCTGCTGTTTTAGCACTAAGTCCAGAAATGTAAGTCAAAATTTCTTTTGTAGCAGTATTAGCATCGACTCCAACCTGGTTTACTACCTTATTAACTTTAAAAGTAAGACTTTCAGCCAGTTCTTTTTGATTAACATCATGTTGATATTGACCTACACCAATAGATTTAGGATCAATTTTGACTAATTCATTAAGTGGATCTTGGAATTTTCTTCCTATGTTGATTGCGCTTCTTTGCTCGACACTAAGGTCAGGAAATTCTTCAATAGCAGTCTTTGAAGCTGAGTAAACACTGGCACCAATTTCACTCACGATTGCATAGAAAATGTGGCTAAAATCTTTTTCTGAATTTATCACTTTTGCAACAAATTCTTCAGTTTCTCTTGAAGCTGTTCCGTTACCAATAACAACAATGTCAACGTTGTATTGACGAAGTAATTTTGTCAGTGTTGCTTTGGATCCTACGAAATCATTTTTCGGCGGTGTTGGATAAATAATGTCAATTTTCAAAACGGCTCCAGTTTTTGAAATAACAGCAATTTTACATCCATTGATGTAAGCTGGATCAATTGCTAAAATAGTCTTATCTTTAACTGCCGGTGCAAGTAACATTTGTTCTAAATTTTGTGCAAAAAGTTCGATAGCTGCTTTTTGTGCTTTGTCGAATAATTCACTCTCAATTTCTCTTTCAATTGAAGGGAAAATTAATCTTTGCAAACTATCTTCTAAAGCAAGAAGATTAATTTGACTGGTAGAAGGATTTTTGCAATATTTATTTTTTAATTGTTCAATGATTGCTTTTTCATCAAAGACTCAAGACACATTGATAATTTTTAATTCTTGTGCTCTTGCTAAGGCTAAAATTCTATGATTCGCTGTTTTATTTATTTTGTGTTCGGAATCATAAAAATCTTTGAAAACTTCCTTTTCGTCAATAGCATTTTTCTTTAGTTTAGTTTTTCAAAGCCCATTTCACAAGATTTGACGTTTAACATAATCACGCACTCCTAGATCCTGACTCATTCACTGACTAATAATGAATGAAGCTTGTTCAATGGCAAAGTCGACATCTTTAACTTTTTCATTGACGTATTTAGCTGCTTCTTTTTTAGGATCAAAATTGGTGTTACGAGTACTAAAAATGATTTTAGCCAAAGGTTCTAGCCCTAGAGCTATAGCTTCAGTGGCTTTTGTTTTCTTTCCAACTTTGAAAGGCTCATAGATATTTTCGACTTCTGCTTTAGTTTCTGAAAGTTTAATTTTTTGTTTAATTTCTTCAGTCAAAAGGCCTTTTTCAGTCAAAATTTCGATGATTGCTTCTTTACGTTTATTTAATTCTGTGTTGTATTTGTATAGTTTATCAATTTCACCGATTGTTTCTTCATCTAGTCCGCCAGTCTCACTTTTCCGATAACGACTAATAAAAGGGACAGTTGCCCCTTGTGATAAAAGATTCAATACAACACTAACTTGCTCTTCTTTTAAATTTAATTTTTTAGCTACAAAACTTAAACTTAAATCCATAAATTACTCCTATTTTTTAAATACGTATCCAAATTGTTTTAGTGTTTCTATTTCATCTTTAGTAATAGTTAGGTATGAAAAAGCAATTGCGCCTTTACCAGTATGAATGGCAATAGTAGGACACAATGGAAACACAAAAGCACGACTCAAATTATTTTCTTCTAAAATTTTGCTTACTAGCATTTGAATTTCTACATTATCAGCATTGTTAAACAAGAAATATTTGTCTTCAGCATTTGTATTGTTTTCGTAAAGTTCTCTTGCATATTTAGTTAAAGTTTTTTCAAAAATTCTTCCTTTGGCATATTTGTCTAGTAAACCATCACGAAATTCAATAACAGGTACTATTTTTAATAATTTTGCAATGCTTGCAGCAGCAGGAGATAGTCTGCCACCTCTTACTAATGCTTCGTTTTCTTGCGGGATTAGTAAAGTTTTGTCCTGCGGTTTAGCAAATATCCCAATAGCTTTTTCAAAACTTGCACCATCTTTAATCGCTTTTTGAAAACGTAAAATATCTAGCACAATCGCATGTGAGATTTTTTTTGATTCAACAACGTATGCTTTATTTTCACTTTCTCAGTCTTCAAACATGATTTTTAAAGACTGGTATTGACGTGATAATTCAGTACTAATTGGATAAATTAACACTTTATCGTACTCAGCAACTTGACTTTTGATTGCTTCGATATCACGTGGTAAAGAAGCAGAAGTTGAAACATTTTTAGCACCATTTTGTTTTGCTCAAATAGTTTTAGCATCAACTTCAACTCCGTCTGAATAACTTTTGTCGTCAATGGTTATTTGAATTGGTAAATAAAATCAACCTAATTTTTCAACTTGAACTTTAGTAAGCCCACAACTGGAATCAACTACAATGGCAATTTTCATTACTCCTCCAATAATTTAAAAAATACTTATAATTAAAAGATATATTTTGTTAGTCTTATAATTTAAATATTAATTATATTAGATTACTAAGAAGCCAAGCACAAATTGTTAGGAGATAAGATGCAAAAATTAATTGAAGATTTAAAAAAACGTCAGATTATTAAAGATATTTCTAAAGAAGATAAAATCAATCTTTTTGATCACACAACTGGAGTTTATACTGGATTTGATCCAACCGCTACTTCTTTACACTTAGGAAACTACATTCATATTGTTAACTTGCTAAGATTTCAAAGAGCAGGTTTTAATGCTATTGCCGTTTTGGGCGGAGCAACTGGTATGGTAGGAGATCCTTCTTTTCGTGAAAGTGAAAGAAAGGAAATAGATCTATCAACTCTAGAATTTAACAAAGCCAAAATTAAAAAACAATTAGAAAGCTTTGGTTTAAAAGTAATTGATAATTATGAATTTTATAAAGATTTGAAGTTTCTAGATTTTCTTAAATATAACGGAAAATTAGTTAATGTAAGTTATATGTTAGCTAAGGATTCAGTAAAACAAAGATTAAAAAATGGAATGACATTTACTGAATTTAGTTATCAATTAATTCAAGGACTCGACTTTAACTTACTGTACGAAAAACACAATGTTTGCATTCAACTTGGTGGTTCAGATCAATGAGGTAATATCACAACCGGTCTAGAAATTATCAAAACATTGCATGGTGAAGATCATAAAGCAATCGGTATCACTTGCAATTTATTAACAGACTCGAATGGTAACAAAATCGGTAAGTCGTTTGGTGGGGGAAGCTTGTGATTAGACCGTGAACAAACTTCGCCATATAGTATGTATCAATACTTAGTCAACCAACGCGATGAAGACGTTGAAAAACTTTTAAAATGATTAACTTTTGTTTCTTTAGAAGAAATTGAACATATTATGAAAAAATCAAATGCTGATAAAAGACAACGTTACGCCCAAAAAGTTTTAGCATTTGAAACAATTAAAATTGTTCACGGGAAAAAAACGGCCAAACAATGTGAAGAAATTAGTCAAAAACTTTTTGCAAACGACATTCTAAACTTAAGCGACGATGATTTTGAACTTCTAAAAGGATTTTTACCAGTTTTCGAATATCAAGATGAAAGTGTCATTGATTTTGTTGTAAACAATTCGATTTTAAGTTCTCGTCGTGAATTCAATGAATTTTTAAATAATAAGGCTTTAAGTTTTAATGCTGAGGTTATAACAGATTCACAAAGCAAATTAGACTTTGACAAGTTTGATGGTAAAAAGGGTCTTTTAAAAAGAGGGAAACGTGATTTTTATATCGTTTTCAAAAAATAATACGTGATTCAAAATCAGGAATACCTGATTTTTTCTTTTATTTTTGAACTTGCAAAACGCTTAATCAAAATTTAATTTATAGTCAAATGCCAAAATTGTCAATAACTACAAACTTGATGATCAGTTGGAAATCTAAATAAACAAAATTCGATCGAAAACATTTTAATTTTTGGTACTAATACCATTTTTTTGTCTTTTTAGCGCGAAAATAAAAATATTTTTTTCTCGAAATTAATGTCAAAAACTTGTCTATAATTACGTCAATAACTTTAATTTCGAAGGAGCAATTTTATGAAACTATCTAAAAAACTTTTATCATTTTCACTTTTTACTTTAGTTCCGATAGTGGGGGCAGTGTCAGCTATTTCATGTCAAACAACAGTCAAAGAAGATGACCAAAACACTAAAACTTCAAATAACAAAACTGAAACCAATACAACCACTAACAACACAACAAATATCGAAACAAACACAGAGTCTGATACAACTAATAACACAACAAACACTGAAAACAAAACTGAAACAAACACTACTACCAACACTGAAACAAATAAAGAAAGTACACCTAGTGTAAATCCATTAACTCAAGTAAACCCAGATGTTAAATACTCGACAAACACTTTACTACTTCAATGAGCTAATTCAATTGATAATAATTTAGTTTACGCAAATGACAATAGTAAAGATTTGTTAATAAAAGCTTTAAAAAACAATTGAACATTTTTCTATGATTATCACAACTCAACAGTTATCGCATATGAAACAAATGATTGACAAAAAGCTAAAGAAGCAAATAATGTAATTTTCAAATGAAGTGACAGTGTGGTGCGTCCAGATGATGGAAATAGATCAAAATACTTCCAAATAACAAGCAATTCAACTCCTTTAGTTGATAACAGCTACAACGGGACCACAACAAAATCTTCAAACAACGTTTTAAATGTAGTTGTAGATGGAAACAATGTTACAGTTTACTATCTAGCTTCAAAATTCGTTGCTTACCATGATGCAATTGTTGCAGGAAAATTATTGAAAACAACCTTTGAAATCGACAATCTACAAGATCAACTAAAATAATTCAACATTAATTTGCCCTAGAAGGCAAATTTTTGTTTGCCTTGCTTTCAAAAAGCAAGAAGGCGATTTGTTAAAATTAAAGTATCGGAGAAAAGATGAAAAAGTTCAAGAAGAAAAAACTATTAATAACAAATTTTGCGCTTGCTGGTGTTTTAATTAGTCCCACTGCGATAGCAAGTTGCAAAAATACTGCTACAGATCCAAAACAACCTGAAAAAGATTACAATCTTGACTTAACAAAAGTCAATGACAGTTTAGATTTCAATTTAGTCGATGAAAATCAAGATAATGAAATACTGTGAGAAGAATTAAGTAAACAAAAAATATTGCTTTTTGACTCAACATCTAATTGTTTAGTAGATGCTGAAAGTAAACAAAAAATATTGCAACTAAACAATAATGAATATCAATTAGCAACTCTCGAAAAAGACACTTTGTCAAATCAAGGTTTGGATTCAAACAATGTAAATAATGACATAAAATATTCATTTGATCCAATAAACGGAATTCTACGAATCAAATACTGATTGGTTGAAAAAAGTTTTGTTAATAATCGACATCGTTTTGACAAGAGACCTTTCGAGAAACATTTTAATTTATCTCGTCACTTTAAAAGATTTAATGATTTTTTTGCTTCAAAAATTCAGAATCATGTTTTGTTAAATAAAAATAACATTTCTTTATTAGTTAACTTGATAAAAAATCAAAATTCATTGATTTTTGACACTCAAAATAAAACAATTAATACTGAAAATAACCCACTTTTTGTCTTTGATGATGAAATAAAATCATTATGAAAACAAGATTGAATTTTAGTTAACAAGCTATCAGAACAATGAAAAAAACCTAATCTTTTACTAGATTACAAAGTTGAAAACAATACTTTCCAAATATTTTTCAAAGCGGCAATTTACAAAGATAACCAAGTAATTTTTTTAACAAATCAAGATCTAAATTTAAGTGTTGAAATTGACAATTTAGCTAACGTAATTGACACACAAAAACATGACGATCTTAAACCAATAGATAATAGCAAAAATGAAAATCAAAATACCGACCAAAACACTCCAAAAGATAAACCTGTCGACAATAACGAACAAGATATAAAACAAGTTGATGATCAAGAAAACAAAAAAGAAGATAATCCGACTTCTCCTGACGATAATAAACAGCAAAATGTCAGCAAATTTGATGCAGTTTATAACAAAATTAAAGATTCTAAACTACAAGTTATAAACAACAAAGATGGTAAATTGCAATCACGTCTTCAAGATAGAAGATGTAGACTATTTTTTAGTGATGAATTAAGAACAATATCTTGAACTTTCAGTCGTTCTCAAACTCCAAGTACTTCCACTTTAGAAAACAATGTCTTTATAAATCTTTCTGAAATATTGCCTAAAGATTTTGCTCTAGGCAATGTGTCTAATTCAGAATCTACACAAATTGATTTTGCTTTCAATAATAAGTCAAACAATTTAACTTTGAATTTCAAAATTTTAGAATTCAAAGATGAAGGTAATGTAGAAAGTCCAAAGCAATACTTATTAACCATTAATATTGACAATAAAGAAGTTTCTAATAACGAGTCAGGAAACAGTCAAAACTCCGACAATAAAACAGAAAATCCCATACCACCAAAAGTAGAACCTATTGATAACGAAAATACACAATTAGACACAAAAACTTCATTCTTGTCGTGAGACAAGTACGAAATTTTAAACATAATGCACTGAAATATAAAAAACTATGGTAATTCTTGAATGAGTGAAAATTCCTTCAAAGTGCAAGCGATTGCTAAAATAATTTCTCAACAAAAACCAGACATTTTCGGTTTGACCGAAATCAATGATGGTAGAAGTGACCAAGTCCAATACATTGTTGATGTTTTAAACAAACTAACCAACAAAAACTACAAATACATTGCTCAACCTGAAAATGAAAGTGTTTCAACCGATCCGCGTTACGAAAAAAGCAGAGAATCTATTGCAATAATTTACGATAGCAACAAAGTTGAACCAATTCCATTTTCGACAAATAAAATAGGTTTTTCATTTTTAGAACAAATCGCAAATAAGCGTTACTATGTTCGTCCACCATTTGCCTTGCAATTTAAATTGAAAGCTAATCCAAAAAGAAGCATATCGACCATTTTTGCTCATTTTGATTCGCCAGGAGCAGGAAGAAGAGAAATTGAGAAACCTTCACAATTTTATAAAGGACAAGGAGAGCAAGAAGTTGCTGAAGCACTTTTTATTCCATATTTATTAAATATAGTAAAAAGAATTTCCAACCCAGATTCAGCTATTATTTTTGGTGCTGACACAAATATTATTGAAGATACTATTTTTCAAAAAATCGATCGTGACAATAATGGAGTAAAAGTGTACAACTTCAGAACGGACAATTCCGATTTGACGACTTTAAAAAATAGTGAAAGAGCATGGTCATCTAAATATGATCGTTTCTTATTTATTGAAAGTAAAGATATAGATGTCATAGATAAAAAAGAAAAACATAGTTTAGAAGATAAATACCTTCCTTTTGCTTATCCTTATCGTTACAAAATGTGAGATCTTTTTAAAAAGGATTTTGACTACAAAAATGTAAAAACTTGAATTGCAAATGAGAATCCAAACAAATTAAAAGAAGACATTACAAGAATTTATGCTGTTAATTATGTAAGTGATCATGCACCAGTTCAAATCAGTGCTGTAATTAATTTAAGTTAGTCTTATGACTAGCTTTTTTATATTGCCAACTAAAAAAGTATTTTTTTAACCTATTTAACCCTTTTTGCTATAAACTTTATACATTATGAGTAAATTACTAATTGTTGAGTCACCTAATAAAGAAAAAACTATTCAAAAATATCTAGGTTCTGATTACAAAGTACTTGCTTCAAAAGGACATATTTTAGAATTAAAAACAACAGGAAAAGATCAATTAGGAATTGATTTAGACAACTGAGAACCACTATATGCCGAAGAAAAAGGTAAAAAAGAAATAATCAAAAAGTTAAGAGCTGAAGCAAAAAATGCTTCGGTTGTTTATATTGCAACTGACCCTGACCGTGAAGGTGAAGCGATTGCTCAAAATTTAGTTGATTATTTAGGTGTAGAAGATAAATATCGTCGTGTAAGATATAACGAAATTACTGCTCGTGCTATCAAAGAAGCAATTGAAAATAGTCATGACATTGACAAAAACTTAGTTTCAGCCCAAAAAGCAAGAAGAATGCTAGACCGGATTATTGGTTTTAAGTTGTCAAAACTAATGAAGAAAACAACAAAAAACACTCCAACTTTACCATCGGCCGGAAGAGTGCAATCAATTGCTTTAAAACTAGTTTGTGATCGTGAAAAAGAGATTAATGATTTTGTTCCGGTTAAATACGAAACAATTCAAGCAAAACTTGAAAATGGAGTTGTTGCTGATTTATACTTAAAACCAAGTATTTTTGACAAAAACACTTGATTAAGTTCAGAAATCGCTGCTCAAGCGCTCAAAACAAAAACCCATTACCTAGAAGTAGTTGATTTCAAAGTTAGTCAACGAAAAGACACAGATGTTACCCCTTATAAACAAGCAGTTTTGTATCGTGAAGCCAAATATGACTCAAAAGTTGTACAAAATGCAGCACAAAAATTATTTGAACTCGGACTTATTACTTATCCAAGAACTGATTCAACTAGAATGTCAGATCGGTTTGTTGTTGAAGCTAAAGAATTTGTTGCTAAAAAATACGGTCAAGATTATGTAACAGAAACAGTTAAAGGCTTCAGTGGAGAGCAAGATGCCCATGAAGCGATTCGTCCTACATCACTTGATTTAGATCCAGCAAGTGCTAAGAAAATTAATAATTTATCACCTCAGCAAGCATACATTTACAAATTAGTTTATGACAAAACTTTGATGTCTTTAATGAAGGCACCAGTTCGCGAATTCTATCAATATGATTTAAGAGATGGTTCTTTTAGCTACAAAACATCATTTTCGAAAATAATTTTTCCTGGTTATAGCTTAGTTAAAAAAGATGATGAGGAAAAAAGCATTGAGATTCCAAGTTTTGAAGTTGGTCAAAAACTAAAAGTTAGTGAATATATTCATGAATTAAAACAAACTAATCCACCTGCAAGATACACCGAAGGTTCATTAATTCAAATGCTGGATGATATTAAAGTTGGACGTCCCTCAACTTTTGCAACTACTATTAGCGTTATTAAGAAAAGAATGTTTGTTGAAAGACAAGCAACTAGTCTAGTACCAACCAATTTTGGACAAGTAATCAATGAAAAACTAGTTAATAATTTCAGTACTATTATCAATGAAGAATATACATCGCAAGTTGAAGAACAATTAGATAGAATCGCTGAAGGTCAAGAGCAACTAAAAGAAGTAATGGATAATTTTTGAACAAGTTTTAACAAGGTTTATGATAGTGCTTCAAAAACAATGGAAGTCAGTCAACTAGAGCGAGAGTATGTTGGTGAAAAATGTCCTCTATGTGATCATGAATTAGTTTATCGTTATAACAAGTCAAATCGTCAACGTTTCATCGGATGCGAACAATTTCCTAAATGTAAATTTACTAAACCAGATCCAAATGCTAAACCAAGATTTTTCAAACGTAAGGTAGCAAATGAAGAAGAAAATTAGTATTTCACCGCGCATTTTATGACCAATTATTGGAGTTTTTTCAGTTCTTTCACTAGCAGGTATTATTTATTTTGTGTACTACAACTCGCAAACAGTGCATGAAAAAAAATATACTAAAGAACAATATGAAAAAGATGCCAATTCTATTAAATTAACACAAATGGATAAAATTGGTTTAGATAATGCTAAAGAAATTTATCAAAGATATTTAGCTAATGTTAATCCAGATTTAGCGCCTAAATTTACACCGCAAGAAATTAGAGCACAAAAAGAAACACAATCCGAAATTGCTAATGATGCAACAACAGAAGAAAAAGCTCAACCAATTGTTGAAGATGTAACTAAGCAGAGTCCAAATGAATTTATTCGCACAATAATTTCTTTTAATGCTAATTTCACTCAAAATAAAAACATAGATGTAACTTTCACTGCGCTCAACTGGGATGAAAATGAACCTGATTATTTAAAAATTTCTTATTGAGTAAGTGCAAGTCAGGATAAATACTCAAATTTTCCTACATACAAATTCCAAGATGTAAAAGTTAAAATTTTGCAAACTAAAATTAACATCCAGTCTTCCGATTTCATTCTGGCCTTTAACAAAAAATTACCAAGTTTAAAAGCAATCATCAATGATCCAAGTAGTTCAGATTCAACTTACTTTGAGTCACAAGAATTTAAACAACGAATTTTTGATTGATTTAAAGAGTTAATTGATAGTCAAAGACCAAATGTATATCCAGTGAGTGACTATGATTTCAGTAAGCTAGGCAACACAAATTTTGTTACTTATGATGCCAAAAAGGCTAAAAATAATTTGACCGTAAGTTTTTATTTTCGGTCAAAAACTGACCCGAAATTTGATTCGGAAGGTCAAAAGATTGCCTTTTACATTGAATAATCGTTTTCAAGCAAGAACTGTAAGTTTCTTGCTTTTTTATATTTGATTCAAAGCGAAAAACACCTTTTATATAGTGCTAAAAAACTCACATAGGCCTTTTTTGTAGTACATTTTATAGAATATTTAAAAAGAAAAAAAAGAGTAATATGAAAAAAACTACTAAATTGAGTGCTTTGTTAGTTTTTTTAACAGCGGTAGCAACAGGTATGTCTATTTCTTATTTGGCGCAAAGCAATCTGGCTAAGAAACAAGAACCAAAAGCAGACCAAGGCGAAATAAGAAAAACTCTTGATGAAATTAAGAGTCTTTTGGAACAGAATAAAGAAAATGAAGCATTCAAAGATGCATTCAATAGTATCAACGAAATAATTGCTAAAACAGAAGAAAGTCTAAATTCATCAACTCAGGATCAACTAGATAAAAATAATGAGAATTTAAAAAGTCTCCTACAAAGATTAAAAGAAGAAATTGAGAAATATAAACAATTAGCTAATCAAAAGGCCATTTTTGATTCAAAAACAAACGACAATAAGAATTTAATAGAAGAAATAAATCAGTGAATTCAAACAAACAAAGTAGATATTGCAAACGACAATAATTATGAAACTTTGAATGCTTCACTTTCTAAAAATAATGAATTAATTACCCAAGCGACAAATGATAATGATTTAGTTAAAATTTCTTCTCAAAATGATGAGCTTAAAACAAATTTTGATAATGCTAAAAACACATACAATCAAATTAACGAACAACTTAAAAAAGAAAATTCAGACTTAATAAATAGAGCAAATGAATTATTAACAAAAACGAGTGAAAATGCTGATAAATATAGTCAAGAAATCACTCAAAATACTCAAGCTTTAGAAGATAAAAATAGCGATTTGGTTGCTAAAAATGATTCATTGAAAACATTAATTAGTGATTTAGAAAATCAAATTACCAAAGAAACACAAGATGCAGAAAACAACAACCAAAACAATCAAAACACTGATTTAGTGACAAAATTAACTGAACTAAAAAAAGCATTAGACTCAGTAAACACTGAAAGTTCACTGAAAGCTTCACAAGATGCCCAAAATGCCTTGGATAAAAATGCAACAGATTTTAAAGAGAATCTACCAATTGAACAAAAACAAGAAATCAATAAGAATCTTGGAACAGCTATAGAAAAAGCGCAAGAAGCTCTTGCTTGAGAACAATATAATCTAGCAGTTCAAAAAGCTAGTGAACTAATGCAAAAACTAAATAATTCAGTTGATGATGTTACCAAATATAAACAACAATTGCAAAAAGTACTAAACGACAATACAAAAAACACTTTAAGTACAACCAGTCAAATTACAAGAGCAACAAACAATATTAATCAAGTTGTTGAAAATATTACCATATTACGTAGAAATGAACTCATTAAAATTAAAAATGAATACTATGCTCTACAAGTTAGTTCAAATGATTTAGTTTTAGAATTTAATGAAATTCAAAAGCGTGAAGACAAAAACGAAAAACAGCAACAAATTGACACAATTGCTAAAAACTTGTTAGCAACAAACGTTGTGATTTCAGAAGATGTGACACCTTATAAACAAGCAATTCAAACAATTAATGAAACTAATTCAATGATTGAAGAACTTAACTTATATTTCAAAAATAAAGATGCAAAATCTTGATATGATCAAAATAAAGGTGAACAACCAAGCCAAACAATGATTGAATTAAATAATCAAATCACTGCTGTTACAAATGCGTTGGAAACTAACGAAAATCTTGATGTTAAAACCTTGTATGATTCGCTAGTAAAAGCTTGAAATAATGCAATGTTAGAACAAATAGTTCAAAAGAGTGATGAATTAATTGCTAATAATACAAAACGTCAAAGCTACATATATACAGATGAATATAAAGCAAGAGAAAAAATTAATGAAATAACAGAAAACACAAAGGCAACGAAACAAGAAGCAGTTGAATTGCAAAGCGAAAACTCAGTTCAAGACTTTGAAAAAATCCAAGAAATGTGAAAAGATGCTGACAGTGGCGACAGTGACGAGTTATCACAAAAATGACTAGTCTTTTGATTGATATATTACTACTACAATAAGCTAGTCGATTTTAATAATGATAACTTCAAATATGACTGAAAAACAGAAACAACAAGCGACCTTTTTGGTGATCCAGATCAGAAAATAACCGATTATTTTATGGGTGGATTAGATTGAAACCTACAACAATTACTTGAGCTAAAAGATAAATTTTTTACTGAAAAGGGATTGTTTAAAAAATTAGAATACAAACACATGGGCTTTGGTCCACTTGAATCTTATTATTTTGAAGTGTATATGTATCTTCATTACTTTACTCAATGATTGATAAAAGTGGCGCCAGAAAATGTAAAACAAAGTCAAGAATACAAGGAATTTTTACCTGATCATAGAGCAGAATTTGCATTTTTATATGAATCTTTGGATTGAATGTCAACACAATTTTTCGATAACGGCACATATCTAGATAAAGCAAAAAGTGATGATGAAGTAATAAGCAGAGCATTCCAATACATTGATAAACTTACAAAAATGCTTGCAGAAAATGGAATAGTTGCAAGTCCAGGTGAAGAAATGCCACACTATGAAAGAGTAACAGACGAGTCTTTCTTTGCTTAAAATATAGAATAAATAAAAGTCGCAAACCTAATTGCGACTTTTTTCTTGCACAAAAAAAGATAAGTTTTACCTATCTTTGACAAATTATTCTTCATTCGGGAATTTTGCATTGTGGTAAACTTCTTGTACATCTTCGTCGTCTTCTAGTGTATCTAAAAAGTTTTCAAATTTTTCAACTTTATCAGCAGGAATTTCTACTTCCATGTTTGGAATATAACTGATTTCTGCTGTCAAGAAGTTTTCAATGTTAAATTGTTGTTCAATATTTTTCTTTAGTTCACTAAAATCTTCAGGATTTGAATAAATTACATATTGTTCGTCTTCAGTAATGAAATCAATTGCTCCACCATCTAAAGCAGCCATCATTAAATCTTCTTCATTTAAGTTGTCAGCCTTAGCAATTACTAAAACTCCTCTTTCATCGAAGGTGTAAGGCACTTTACCATTACCCATTTGCCCATTTACTTTGTTGAAGTAGTGTTGAATGTTTGAAGCTAAACGGTTGAAATTATCAGTTAGACAACTTACGATGAAATTGGTTCCACCAAAAGCTGTGGCGGTATAAATATATGATTTAAAGTTAGATCCTTCTCTTGAACCACCTGAACCTTTTTGAACAGCTTTTTCAATATTTGACTTAGGCATTGAACGTGCTTTAGCCTTAGCAATAGCCATTCTTAAAGCAGGGTTAGCATCTGGATCAGGTCCTCCCAATGCAGCAGCAACCATAATTTCTTTTGAGAATTTTTGAAACATTTTACTTCTTTTAGCATCTTGAGCAGCCTTATGGTGTTTTGTTGTTGCTCATTTTGAGTGTCCTGACATTATTTCTCCTTTAAATTAAGCATAAATATAAAAATAATTATAAGTCTTTTTGATTAAAATTAGAGCATGAAAATTCAAGAAAAAACATTAAAAGAGATACAACAAAGCAATTCTTATTCACAATTAGTTGACTCAATTGATAAATTGCAAGAATGATTAGTCCAAAATTTAAAACATTCAAATCAAAAAGGCTATGTTTTAGGACTTAGTGGTGGTATAGATTCAAGCACTTTAGCAATGATTTTAGACAACAAGCCTGAGCTAAAAAACAATCATTTTTATTCGATCACAATAAGCGATTCTTTAAGTGACAAGCCAAATTTGAGTGACGTTAAACAATTAGAAAATCAGTTGTGTACCCAAGTTGAATATGTTGATCTCACTCAAGCATATTTAGATTTAAAAAAGAGTCTTAACACAGAAGATAAACTAGTTTTAGCAAACTTAAAAGCACGGATGAGAATGGTGTTTTTGTATGCTAAAGCACAAGAGAATAATGCACTAGTTTTAGGAACCGATAATGCTAATGAATATCATTTAGGTTATTTCACTAAATACGGTGATGGTGCTTGTGATTTATTGCCACTAAGCAATTTTTTAAAGAGTGAAATTTATCAAATTGCAATGATATTAGGAGTTCCTGACTCTATTGTTCACAAAAAACCTAGTGCTGACTTGTGAGAAGGTCAAAATGATGAAGACGAAATGGGATTTAGTTATGATGAATTCGAAGAAATTGCTTTAGGCAACGCTAATGGAAGTAATTTTGAAACAATTGTAAAAAGAATCAAAATCAATCGTCACAAAGTCGAACCAATCAAACAATTTACACAAACACCAAATTACAAATCTATCAATAAGAATATTGAAAAGGTAATTGCATGCGACTTGAAAAATTCTTAAGTGATGCAACAAACTTAAGTCGCTCTGAAATCAAAAAATTAATTGCTTCCAAACGAGTTTTAGTCAATTCTCAAATGGTAACAAAGACTCAGCAAGTTACTGCAAATGACACTATTTGCATTGATAATGAGATTATAAAATACCGAAAATTTTTCTACTATATGTTAAATAAACCACAAGGTTATGTGTGTGCTAATGAAGATAATTTTCAATCTACAATTTTTGATCTAACAAGTTTAGATAACAAAAAATTCTTTAGTTATGGAAGACTGGACAAAGACACAGAAGGACTAATAATTATTTCGAATGATGGACAGTTAGGACACAATTTATTGTCACCTAAGAAACATGTAAATAAAAAATATTTTGTACAGACTGAAAAACAAGTTAGTCAGGAATATATTTCAGTTTTTGAAAATGGGGTCACGATCGAAGAAAATTTCAAAGCAAAGCCAGCAAAGCTTGAAATTATTAACGAAAATGAGTGTCTTTTGACAATAAGTGAAGGAAAATTTCATCAAGTTAAAAGAATGTTTGAAGCAGTGGGTAACAAGGTAACTTATTTGAAAAGACTCAGTTTTGGTAATCTTCAACTAGACAAAAATTTAGAACTAGGTCAGTGAAGAGAATTGACCGAAAATGAAATAAATATCTTGAAAAACAGTTAATATCTTTTTTGAACTTGATTTTAGCAAACACAAAAAAGATTGATATTTTTACTCGAATACCAGTAGTAAAACTAAATTTTGACACAAAGAAAGACTGAAGGCCAAAAACCTTTCAGTCTTTTAAATTATTTCTTTCAGTATTTGTTAACTAAATTTGTTAGTCTTTGCTTTCAAGCTTCAATATCAATAGGCATTTGGTCCAATGAATAAGCCCAAATAACAATAAAGTAAGCAACCACTATTTTAAAGCGATTGTAAGCCTCAAGATCATATTCTTGATATGCTTGAAGTAGTCATTGTTCTTGTTCTTCATTGAATAAAGTTGCCACAACAACAAAAGCAAGATCTCAGTTTTTATTACCCATTGTGGCATATTCTCAGTCAACAAAATATATCTTGTTGTCAACACCAGTCATAACATTTGAACCATACAAGTCGTTATGAACTGGTCAAGAATCGGGATACATTTCTAAAATTTCATTAACCACATCTTTATAATTATTAACTTCCAAAATGTCCAGATTTTTATTTTTTATTATTTTTCTGTAATTATCATATCTTGCCGCTAAATTTTTCGGCGGTAACGAGATTTTTGAATCGTGTAATTTTTTAAAATTGATTGCGATTTGACTAATTGTGTATTGATCTCAAATATTTTTTTTATTTTCAATGTATTCTCAAACTACTTCTTTTTCAGTGTTTGAAATTAGTTTAGGAATAAAGTCTAAGTCTTTAAAAATTGTGTAGTCAATATTGTGATTTCAACCGTTTAACTTTTTAACTTGAACAAATCTATCATTATCGCGAAATGATGTATTTGTATATCCTTCTTTAATTTTTTGCATCTTATTTGTATGCTAATTTAGCATCAAAACTTTCACTATTAACTTCTTGCACAAACTGCGCTAAAAGTTGACCTGCCGCCATTAAATCATTGATATCACAAACTCCAATTGGTGAGTGTAGGTAACGTTGTGGCAATGAAACCGTCATTGTTGCTACTCCACCTTTTCCGTATTGCAATTCGCCTGCATCAGTTCCTCCACCCGCAGCCACAAATTTATAAGCTCTAATATCATTTTCGCGAGCAACGCTAGCCATTCATTCAACTAAATTTGGATCCATCATAGTTCCACGATCATAAACTCGTAATGCGGCACCGTGGCTTAGTTTTGTTGTTCCTGGAATTGTGCCAATAGTATCATGACTTGAAGTAGTATCTAAGGCAATTGCAATGTTAGGTTCAACTAAACTTACAGAACTTTTTGCTCCCCGTGTTCCAACTTCTTCTTGTACTGTTCCAACTAAATATAAATCACAGTCTAATTCTTTTTTGTCAACCAGGTGGGCTAAGTATTCTAAAGTTGTAACTCCTGCCCGGTTATCCATTGCTTTACCACCGATTAAGTCTTCATTAGCAAAGTGAATAGTTTCTCCAGACATGTAGACTCTGTCACCTACTTCTACACCATTTTGGCGAGCTTCTTCATCATCTTTGAAACCAAAATCGGCATAAATTTCATTATTAGTCATGGCATTTTTAATTTGTTCGTTACTCATAATGTGAATTGAAGTATGCCCAAATAGTCCAGTGAACCTTTTGTTGTCTTTATTGGTTACTAATGTTGCTTTTGTTCCAATTGCAACAGAAGGTCAAATTCCACCAACAGGAGTTAAAAGCATTTGCCCTTTTTTATCGATTAAACGAACTAAATAACCAACTTCATCCATGTGAGCGGTAATCATAACTTTTGGTGCGCTCGATTTTTTTGATTTTTTAAGCATAATTAGTGATCCAAAACCATCACGACTGAAGGTGAATGAAGAATCTTTTAGATTTTCTTTTAGCATTTGCACAACTGGCTCTTCATAACGACTCATTGCTTCTAATTCCATGTAAGAAATTAACTTATTTTTAAATGTCTTTTTGTCCATATGTTTCTCCTTTTAAAAAATCAGTACGTTAATGTACTGATTAGTGATTAAAGATATTTTTCAGGATGTTCTTTTTTCATTTTTTCAATGAAATCATCTTTATCCATTGATCCGTATTTATTCATTAATTCAACACATTCGTGGTATTCTTTTTCAGCTCACTCAACATTTTCAAATCCAGTAACTTGAGTAATTCCTTCACGTTTAAAGTTTTTGTAAGTACTGAAGAAGTTTGACACACTTTGTAGTCACATTTGATCTAAGTCAGCTAGTGATTGAATGTGATCTAAACGATAGTCATCAGCATGTACTGCGATTAATTTAGTATCAGTTTCACCATCATCAATCATTTTCATTGCTCCAACTACTCTTGCTTCTAGACTTACTCCAGGCATGAATGTTTCAGATGAGTAAACTAAAACATCTAGTTCGTCTCCATCTCAATCTAATGCTTCAGCAATATAACCGTAGTTTGCAGGATATTTAAAATCTCCTCTCAAAATTCTGTCAACAGCTATCTTTCCTGTTTTACGATTGTATTCATATTTGATTGAGCTTCCTTTTGAAATCTCAATATTTACAGTAATTTTTTTCATAAATTTAATTTTAGTTAAAAACTAATCAAAATAATAAAAAAAGAACCAAAAGGTTCTCTGAATACAATTAAGCTTGTGCTTTAGCTTTAGCAACAAAAGCATCTAAACGAGCAGCTTTACGTGCACCATTATTTTTGTGTAGTACACCTTTTGAAACGGCTTTGTCAATTTCGTGGTGAGCTTTTGAAAGTAATTCACTAACATTTTCTGCATTATTCATTGCAGCAAGTTTAGTTTTCTTGATAGCTGTACGAACTCTTGATTTAATTGCAGCGTTTCTAACTCTTGCTTTTTCGTTTGATACGATAGCTTTCATTTTTGATTTAATATTTGCCATTTATTTGTCTCCTCGATTAGTTGATAAAAGCATTATAACCAAAAAAATAAAACTTAAACATAAATCATATAAAATTTATGTCATGCTTGAAACTGGACTGAGTAATAATATTGTATTACAAATTGGCGAAAAAACCTTTAAATTTGTAATTGTACCAACTAATAATAGTCGCACAATCTTAAGGCCGCGTGATGATTGTTTTGAAATTAGTCTTTCAATCTACCACCAACAAATCGACTGAAACTGAGTAAGAAGATTGGTTGCTAAAAAATATTATGATTACAATTTTGCAACTCAAGCAATTAATATTAAAAAACAGTATTTTTTTTACTTCGGACAACAAATATTTTTTTCAATAACTGATAAACACGTCATTTTTGAAATTAACGAAAAAGTTTGAAAATTGAAATTAACTAAAGATGATAAAGGTGAGATAAGTAAAAAAATCAGTCTTTTTTTGAAAAAAGAGTTAGAAAAATTTATTTTTTTAGCACACAAGTGATGTGAAAACTTAATGCAAATATCGAATTTAGAAAAAAATATCAAAATTGTCAAAGTAACTTCGTTTTGAGGTAAATACATTCTTAAAAATAATGAAAAAACATTCAAATATAATTTAAGATTGATACATTTCGATCCAAACATAATTTACTCAGTCATAATTCATGAATTGGTTCATATTACTCATCACAATCACGGACCAGAATTTAAAAAAACACTGAAAGAATATGTTCCTAATTACAAACAACTCAACAAATATTTAAGCAACAATCAATTTAGTTTAATCGGAGGAAATAGCAATGAATAATTTACTGACTGTACTAAAAGAAGAAATTCAAAATACAACTGTAGAAACTAATAATGCTGCGTCTGTTGCTAATCCAACAATAATAAAAAATGGTTTAATAGCAGCTATGGTTATTTTAATCTTGCTAGCCGTGGCAGGATTTGTAATTTTTCTATTTTATCGTTTAAAAATTAAGAAAAAATTGGGACGGGGAAGAGATTTTGAAAAAGAATTTGCCAAAAAAATTCAACAATGATCTTCTAGCCAAGATTTCTTTTTTATTCCTAGTTCATTACTAAAATATGAAAAGAAACTTTTTGAAGTGGATGGTATATTAATTTCTAATCGTGGGGTTATTGTTATTGAAATGAAGTCGTTTAATGCTGATATAGAAGGTGATTACAACAATAATGTTTGATGAAAAGTAAAACCAAAAGTTCGTTATGAAATTAAAAATCATTTAAAACAAAACGACAAACACATTGAACACTTACAAAACATCATTGGAAAAGATATAAATGTTTATTCTTTTTTAATTTATGAAAATTTTGGAACAAACAAAATAAATATTGCTTCAGTTCCTGATTGAGCTTTGGTATTTAAGGACAATGAATTCGAGTCAAAAATGCAGTATTATAAAGAAGCAATTGAATCAAGTTATGATCGTCAAGATGTTGTAGAAACATACAATAAGATTGAAAAAGCTATTACTCATTCAGCAAAAGATAAAGCTAAATTTGCTACTTTCTTTAAATAATTATTAGACACCAGTCTCCCTGTGTGTCTTTTTTTGTGTCAAAATGTGTCAAAATGTGTACTTTTTGAGTAAAAAAATTTTTATTGTGATAAACTTAGTACATATTTTTAAAAATATGAATTAATATAGCATTATAAAATTCGAAAGGAATAAAATGGCAGTAAGAACAAGATTCTACATCATTGAAAAACGTGATGAAGAAAATAACCTAACATGACATTTAAAACGTGCTAAACAAGATAATTACTTTACATTCGACAATTTCCAAGACAGTTTAAATAAATTTATCGAAATTGCTAAAGGATTAGAAGGTGACTCACGTGTTTGATTCCACCAAAATGGTGCTTTCCGTGGAAGCATGGGAATGGAATCAGCTCTAAAAAGTATTGAAGAACTACAAGCAAATAATGTTTCTTCACAAGAAGCAACAGATTACTTGGTTTCAAAAAACCTAATTGAATCTTCATCTAAAAAAGAAGACGAAGAAGAAAAAGAAGAACAACAACAACCAGTAGAAGAAGCAAAACCAGTTTCATATGAAGAACAAAGTCAAACAACAACTGTTGTAACATATGAAAAAGTTCCTAAAGGATACTATGTTCTAGTTTCATTGCTACTTATTTTAGTTCTTGTATGCATTATCTTAGTTGCTGTAGCTTTTGCTAAAAAATAATTAGAAAAATTTAGAATAGTCCGGTTAAGCCGGTCTATTTTTATTGCCTTTCTTATAGAAAGTGTTTAGAAATTACTAAGTAATTAATATAAAATTTATAAATATATGAATTTAGCAAGTTTACGTCGCCCAAAAAATCTCGAAGATTTCATTTGTGAAGACTGACAAAGAGATTTTTTTGCAAGAATTATTCAAGTTAAAGATGATCGTTCATTTTTATTTTTTGGTCCCCCAGGAAGTGGTAAAACAACAATCAGTTTAATTCTTGCTAATGAAATGCAAAAGAGTTTTGCTTATTTCAATGCTGCTATCGATAACAAGCAAACATTAGTCAATTTAATTGAAGAAAACGAAATTTTGATTGTTGATGAAATTCATAGACTAAACAAAGACAAACAAGATATCTTGTTGCCACATCTTGAAAATCAAAGCATCACTGTATACGCAACAACTACTGAAAATCCTTTTTTCAAGGTTAATCCTGCCTTAAGAAGCCGTATGAATATTTTTGAATTCAAAAAGCCGACTGACAAATTGATGCTTGAATATGCAAAAAATATTAATCAAAAATTGGAATTATTCACAGTGGAAAATGAAGATGTTTATCGAGTTTTAGTAAAGCATGCTAATCGAGATTTTCGTATCTTACTAAGTGACTTAGAACTATTGGCTAAATTGTATAGAAAAGAAACAATAGATGTAAATAAAGTAAAACTAATTTTTTCAGTTATCAATTTTGGAATTGATCAAGATGGTAATGAATTTTACAATCATTTGAGTGCTTTTCACAAATCATTAAGAGGAAGTGATCCTGATGGAGCTTTGTATTGAGGATATTTGTTGTATAAAAGCAAAAATTTTGATGATATGTTTAGAAGAATGATTTGCGCCAGTTATGAAGATGTCGGACTAGCTAATCCAAGTTGTGGTTCGCAAACACTCCAAGCCATTGAAGCATTTGAAAGATTAGGTGAAGCTGAAGGTTATCTACCTATCGCTTTTGCAATTCTAAATATTGCCTTAAGTCCTAAAAGTAACAGTGTCATTGAAGCCTGGTCAAACACTTCAGTAAATGTCGAAAATCGTGGTGCATATGATGTTCCTACTCACTTAAAGGACTCGCATTATAAATCGGCAAAAAAATTAGGACATGGTGTTGAATATAAATACCCACATAACTATCAAAATCATTGAGTAAAACAACAATATTTACCAGATGAATTAACAGGTCAAAAATTTTACACTGCTAGTGAAAATAGCTATGAGCAAAAAATTTATAACTACTGAAAGAAAATAAAAGGAGAATAAGATGAAATTTGACTTATCGGAAATCAAAAATTTAGAAGATTTAAAGCAATTAAAAGCAAAATTCAATGCTCCAGATAGTGAAATTGGACTTTTAATGCAACAATTAAAAGAAGCTAGTCCGGATCAAAAAGCTGCTATTGGTAAAAAAATTAAAGTTTTAAAAGAAGAAGCTGAAACGTTTTTTGAAAAAGCAAAAGAACACATTTTACAACTTGAAATTGAACAATCTATCGCTAAAGACTGAATTGATGTTAATGAACCAGTTACTAAGAAAGGTGGAATTCATCCAATCAATTTGATTATCACAAGAATGCAAGACTGATTTAATTCAAACGGATATTTTGAAACTAGAGCGAGTGAAATCGAAACAGACGAATATAATTTTGAACGTTTAAATATTTTAAAATCGCATCCAGCACGTGACATGCAAGACTCACTATTTATCGATGAAAACACATTGTTACGTACTCATAACACAGGAATTAGTGCAAGAGCATTGCAAAAATATGCAAATCAATCATTTAGTCAATATGCTATTGGTAAAGTTTATCGTAATGACGAAGAAGATCAAACACACTCACATCAATTTACTCAGTTAGATTTTGTGTCGGTTGGATATACAAATTTTGGTAATTTAATGTGAACCTTAAAAAGTTTATTGTCATATGTTTTGGAAGAAGAAGTAGAAATTCGCTTGCGTCCTTCATATTTCCCATTCACTGAACCTAGCGTTGAAGTTGATGTATTTTACAAGAATCGTTGAATCGAAGTTTTAGGAGCAGGAATGTTACATGAAAACGTGTTAAAAATGGCAGGTTACACAAATGACATGAATGGTTTTGCAGCCGGAATAGGAATCGAAAGAATAGCTATGATTAAATATGGAATCAATGACATTCGCGAATTCTACACAAACGATGAAAGATTTTTAAAGCAATTTAGATAGGAGAAAACAAGATGTTATTTTCATTTTTAGAATTAAAACGTTTAGCAAATTTAGATGAAAGCATCACAATAGAAGAAGTTGCTAAGGCAATCAATTCAATTGGTTTTGAAGTTGAAGAACATTGACGCTTTGCTGATGTTGAAGGTATCAAATTTGGCCATGTTTTAAAGACTTATCCTAATCCTAATTCAGATCGTTTAACTGTTTGTGAAATTGAATTTAATGACAAAATCAGAACTATTCAAACTAATGCTACCAATGTAAAAGAAGGTCACTACTTAATGGCTTTTGTACCTGGTTCAAGAAGCAAAAAAGATGTTTTTCAGGCTCGTGAAATGCGTTCGATTATTAGTGAAGGAATGTTGGTTGGACTTGAAGAAATTGGTTTTAAACCTGATTCTATTAGCGAAAAAAATATGTGAAATGATGGAATATTCGTCTTTGAAAACAAAGTAGATTTAAACCTAGATCCAATTGAATATTTTGCCTTAGATGACTATATCATCGATATCAGCATTTTATCTAACCGAGCAGACGCTAATTCATATTTAATAATGGCAAAAGAATTAGCTGCTTATTTTGGTACAACTCCTTTATCTTTAAACAAATTGCTAACAAAAGAGTTTCATTCAGATTTCAGTATCAAATCACTGCAAGAAACCAATCACTTTACACTTAGAGAAATTAAAGTTGAAGATATTAAAATTTCTTTACAAGATGAACTATTTTTAATGAAAAATGAGATAAAGTCAATCTCTAAAGCAGTTGATTTATCAAATTTAGTGCTCCTATACGCAGGTCTACCCACTCACGCTTATGATGTAAGAAAATTAAATTCAAAAGATTTTGAAGTGAAAAAATACACAGGCCAAGCAGTAGTTTTTGGTAATAAAGAAGTTGAACTTGACCAAAGCTTATGTGTTTTAAACAACAACAAAGTTGTTTCAGTGGCAGCTGTTATAGGTTGCGAAAATAGTGGTTGCGATAGTCAAACAACATCAGCTTTATTTGAAATTGCTTCTTTTGATTTAAAAGAAGTAAGAAATTCAAAAAAACAAGTCAAAATAGAAACAAATTCAGCTAACCGTGCTTCAAAAGAAATTAGCATGGGATCAATTTTGTTAGCACATGAATATCTAGAATCAAAAGTAAATCAGGCTAGCCAAATTATTGGTTATGAAGATGCCAAACAACACACTTTTGATTATGATGCAGCCTATTTAGATTTTTATGCTGGTTTTGAGATTACAGCAACTGATAAATTTAAACAAACCTTACAAAAATTAAATACTCTTGGCATTGAGATTAAAGACGAAAAAGTAATGGCGCCTGCCTATCGTTATGATTTAAAAACAATGCAAGATTTAACTGAAGAAGTGTTCCGCTTCTATGGTTATGAAAATTTTGCCATTATTCAACCAGAAATTAAGCAAGTTGAAAATGTTACATACAAAGATTACAACAACATTTTAAAAGCAATGAAATATCAAAATGTGCGTACTTTCACCCTGACTAGTGCTAAGGCCAATATTTTAAATCCTTTTGATTTCAATTCAACAATCGATTTAGCAACTTATGCTTCTAGTGATCGAAATCAGTTGCGTCACTCACTTGCTCTTTCACTAGCTGAAGTGTTAGACTACAATCAAAAACGAAGCATTAAAAAAATGTCAATCTTCGAAATTGGAATGATTCAGGACAAAAGCAATGTTTTAGGACTAGCTTCAAACGAAAAAAGTTTCAACGAAATGAAACAAGATATTATCGACTTACTTGATTGTCAAGTTGAATTTATAAAACAAGAAAACAAATATTTGCACCCGAATTATTCAGCCTTAATTTTCAAAAACGGTAAAATGATTGGATATTTAGGTAAGTTGAATCCACAAGTATATCAAAGCGATGCAATTTATGCTGAAATCTTTTTAGATGAAGATAAAGCTAAAGCACCAATCTTTGCAAATTACAAGCATGATCCTTTAAAAACTAGAGATTTTACAATCAATTTACAAAATCATGAAAGTGTTCAAACTGTTTTAGATAAAATTGCAAAACTTAAGGGTATCTATCAAGTTAGTGTTATTGACAAATATCAAAAAGATGACGGTAGTGTCAATGTAACATTTAGCTTTTTAGTCGAAGATTGAGCAATTAAAAAATTAGAAAGTGTTTTGGGTTAAACCAACACTTTTTATTTTGATTTAAAAACTGTGCTAATTTCTTACTTTAATAAGTAGGAGGAAAAAGTGGAAAAAGAACAAATAAGAAGTATGCTAGAAACAACCTTGAAAGAGATAGAAAAAAGATTTGGTAAAGAATCAATCATGTTTTTAGGTAACAAACCAGATCAAAACTGCGAAACTTTTTCAAGTGGCTCTATAGCAATTGATGGTGCGCTGGGTATAGGCGGATGACCAAAGGGAAGAATTGTTGAAATATACGGACCCGAAAGCAGTGGTAAAACAACAATAAGTTTGCATGCAATTGCTGAAGTCCAAAAAAATGGCGGAATAGCAGCATTTATTGATGCCGAGCACTCAATCGATACAACTTATGCTAAGGCTTTAGGTGTTGATATTTCGAATTTAATATTGTCACAGCCAGATAGTGGAGAGCAAGCTCTAGAAATTGCTGATATTTTAATTAAAACAGGACAAATTGACTTGATTGTTGTTGACTCCGTTGCCGCTTTGGTTCCTGAGGCTGAATTAAATGGCGAAATGCGCGACCAAGTTATTGGTGCTCAAGCAAGATTAATGTCAAAAGCACTTAGAAAAATTACCGCTTCACTAGCTAAAAATAAAACAACAATTATTTTTATCAATCAAATTAGAGAAAAAGTTGGAATCATTTTTGGTAATCCCGAAACTACTCCTGGTGGTAAAGCACTAAAATTCTATTCTTCAATTAGAGCTGAAGTAAGAAAGACGCAAAACATTAGTGAAAATAACGAAATAAACGGAAATGGGATAAAAGTAAAAATTGTTAAAAACAAACTGGCTGCCCCATATAAAATTGCTAATGTGGAAATAGTTTTTGGTCACGGATTTGACAAAACTGGCGAACTTGTTTCTTTAGCAGAAGAATTCAAAATTATTGAGAAGAAAGGCTCTTGATACTCGTATAACAATGAAAATATAGCTCAAGGAAAACAAAAAGTTCGTGAATATCTACTTCTTAATAAAGATAAATATGATGAAATAGAGCAAAAAGTCCAACAAAAAATTAAAGAACAAAATTAGGCAATCAAGATTGTGTTGACAATCTTTTTGCTTTTATCTTAGGATTTTTTTGAATTAGTATAAAATTAAAATTAATTATGATAACTAAAAGTAATGAAGACATAAATGTACTATTTTTTGGCGATATTTTTGGTGAACCAGGAATAGAAATAGTTGAAAAATATTTATTTAAACTAAAAACTGAAAATAGCATAGATTTTGTTATCGCACAGGCCGAAAATGTTTCTGGTAGAAAAGGTTTTGTGCCTCAAGATTATGAAAAATTAAAACAAATTGGAATAGATGTTTTTACGCTTGGAAATCATGTTTGAGCTAAAGCTGAAATTAGCGAAATCATTGAAAACAAAGACGTAATCAGACCAGCGAATATAGACTATGCATATCCAGGTCAGGGTTTCGGAATTTTTGAAGTCAAAAATCAAAAAGTTTTAGTAACTTCAATGATGGGAAGACAGTTCAATCCGTTATTGTCACCTTGAAATGAAGAACAAGCAGACTGCTTTTTTGACAAATTCGACGAAATTTATTCACAAAACCAATTTGACTATATGATAGTAGATTTTCATGGTGAAACAACAAGTGAAAAAAATGTCTTCGGAATTTACGTTGATGGTAAAGCAAGCGCAGTTTTAGGGACTCATACCCATGTGCAAACTAATGATGCAAGAATATTACCAAATGGAACTTATTATTGTACTGATGTAGGGATGTGTGGTCCTTACAATAGTGCTATTGGTGCTAACTATGATGAGGTTTATGACAAAATGCGCCACAATGGACGAAGTGCTTTTAAAGTCAGTCCTAATAAGTGTCAGGTAAACGCAATAGTTTTTACTCTGTCAAAAAATAAAGATAATCAAAAAATAAAATTAATTAATATCTATGACTAATTTAGGAAAAAATATGGAAACAGACAAGCAATTAAATGAAATAGCGAAAAAGGTCGCTTTCAATGAGTTAATGATTAAAAAGAGAATGGTTTTCATTACACTTATTTATCAGTCACAACTTTTTAATAAACCACTAAACAGTGAATATATTTTTGAAAACTCAGCATTTAGTGACTCGCAAATGAAAGTTATTGAATTGTTAGAAAAAAATATCCCAACAATTCAAAAAATTATTCAATTCTATCTTTTAGACAATTGAACTTGAGATAGAATTCCAGCCTTAGCAAGAGCGATTTTAATTTACGGTGTTTTTGAAATGCGTAAAAATGATCCTAAAATTGTCATAGATACAATGATTAACATTGCTAAGATTTACAATGTTAATTACAAATTTGTAAACGCTATTTTGGATAAAATTAATAAAGATGATAAAAAGTAACTATATTAAACAAACTGTTGCAAAAATAAACTTGATTTTGGTAAAAAATCAGGTTATTTTAAAATATCGTCAAAGATTTAGAAACAAACAAATGCGCTTCCTGATTTCAAAAATTTTGATTTTATTCGATACTAACTATTCAATTAATAAGCTGGCCGAAGTAGAAATAGAATTAATGAATAGTAATTTCCAAAAGAACATGTTTTTAACTATTTTACTTAATCATGTCAACTCAATCGATGAAAAATTTCAGTCGTGTGATTGAAAATCTTTTGGAAAGTTTCTTTACTACATTTTCAAAACATCAACTTACTATTATGATGTTAAACATCAAGTACCCAACATTTTTGAAATCCATGGAATAACTAGTTCAAATGCTCGAAAAAGAGACTTGTTCAATGATTTTTGTATGTCATTGGAAAAGGTAACTCCTGACTTTAATTATTATGTGAGGTTAATTTTAAAATGAGTAAAATAACCAAACAACGATTAGATATATTGATTAGCAACAAATTTGAATTAGAATTAAGTGAAGCTGATTTTCAAATTCGAATTGGCAATGTTTTGGTTAATGGAAACAAAGAAATTCTTCCTTCATTAAAATTCCGCCCTGATATAAAGCTGGACTTAATTAATCAAAAAGAATTTGTTTCTCGAGGAGCATATAAATTAAAAAAAGCTATCGAAGAATTCAAGATAATACCTAAAGATTTTGTGTGTGTTGATATTGGGTCGAGTACTGGTGGTTTTGTGCAAATTTTATTGCTCAACGGAGCAAAAAAAGTCTATGCAGTTGACGTAGGTTTCGATCAGCTGCACTACACATTAAAAAATGATAATCGAGTCATAAATATGGAAAAGACCAATCTTAAGACTCTAACTAAATCTTCATTTACTGAAAATATTGACTTAGTTGTGACTGATGTTAGTTTCATTTCGCTTAAACACGTGTTTGAAGTTTGTAAAGATTTTTTAGCTTCGAAAAAGCAAATAGTTGCTTTGATTAAACCGCAATTCGAAGCAAGCTCAAAATACGTTTCTGAAGGTGGATATGTTGAAGAACAACATCACGAGTTTTTAATTAATCGAGTAATTGAATATGCAAAAGAGTGCAGTTTCAAGTTCCTGGCAATTCAAGAAAGTCCTATTTTGGGTAATAAATCGAAAAATATTGAGTATATTTCACTATTTGAAAAGGAGTAAAAAATGGATTATAAGAAATTTTTTCCAATGCTGCAAAATAATGACATTGCTTATTTAGATAATGGCGCATTAGGTTTGAAACCGGAAGTAGTTTGTCAAGCTGGTAATGATTTTTATACTAAATTTTCGATCTCAACTCGAACAAAAGACTCAAGACTAGGATTGGAAGTTAGCGACATAGTTAATCAAACTCGTCAAAAAGTCGCTTCTTTTTTTGAAGCTGATTGAAAAAAGACAATTTTTTACTCAGGAGCAAGTGAAGCACTCAACCAAGTTGCTATGATGTTAGCAGATTTAGTCAATGAAGGTGATGAAATTTTACTTTCTTTATACAATCATGCGAGCAATGTTTTGCCATATTTTTATTTCTTAAAAGACAAAAATGTTAATTTTGTATATTTCACCACACAACAAGATTTAATGCAAAAAATTAATAAAAAAACTAAAATTGTTGCCCTTAGTCAGCAAACAAATAATCTTAACGAAAAATACGAATTAGACTCAATTTATCAAGCATGTTTAAAAAATGATGTGTATTTGGTTAACGATGCTGCACAAGCTGCGCCACACACTAAAGTAACTATCAAAAATTGTGATTTTATCGCTGTTTCTGCAAACAAAATGTATGGTCCAACAGGTCTTGGAGTTTTATGTATAAGTGATCGTGTTTTTTCATTTGTAATGCCTAAAAAATTTGGTGGTGGAGCTGCAAAATCGTTCAGTAATCCAAATTATGATATGGACTACAGTGCATATGAAGTAGGAACCTTAAATCTTGCTGGGATTTATCAGTTTAACAAAGCTATTGATTTTATTAATGAAATTGGTTTTGATAAAATGAATGAAAAAATGTATTCTTTATCTACAAAACTGCATGAAAAACTAACTAAAGTGCCAAATATTATTTTGTATTCTAAGCCTGGTGATAATATTTGTTTATTTAACATCCAAAATGTTAGTTCACAAGATGTTGCTTCGTACTTAGGACACCGTGATATCTACGTTCGTAGTGGAACTTTTTGTGCTTATTTACTTGAAATTGATCCTAATTTTCATGGCACAATGGTGAGAGCCTCACTTGCCTTTTACAATGATGAAAAAGATATTGAAAGACTGATAGAAGCTTTAATCAATGGAGGTGATTTTCTTGACTTCATTTAGTGATCAACAAAAAAGGGATTTAATTTATCAACACTATTTGACCCCAAACAATAAAAGTGAAACACTTAGTGGTTTGCAAGGACAAGCTTACTCAAGAAGTGGGTGTGCTGATAATCTTGAAATTGGTTTAGTGGTGGAAAATAACGTTATTAAAAATGCTCAATTTAGTGGTAGCGGTTGTTCTATTTTTATTTCTTCAACTGATTTGGTTTTAGATTTAATAAAAAACAAAAGTACTGAAGAAGTTAAAGAAATTTTGGAAAACTATGAGTCGATGATTAACCAAAATCACACGGAAAACAAGGAATTATTGAATAACTTAGTAGTTTTTGAAAATGTTAAAAAACACTTAAATCGTGTTGAGTGTGCTTCACTTATTATCAGAGCAGTCAAAAAGGCATTAAACCTTGAATAATAAAATTTACTTCCATATTGATATGGATAGTTTTTTTGTATCTTGTGAAAGAGCAATCAGACCAGATATAAAAAATGTACCGATTGCAATTTCTAAAAATACTAAACGTTCAATTGCTACTGCTTTAAGTTCTGATGCTAAAAAATTAGGTGCTAAAGTAGGTGAGCCAATCTACGTTACCAAACAAAAAATTCCTAACCTTTTGGTTTTGGAACCAAGACTAGATTATTATCGTTCTGTGAGTGCTAGAATTTTTGAACTAATAGCAACAAAATTTAGTAAAAACATTGAAGTTTATTCAATTGATGAGTGCTATCTTGATGTTAGTGATGTGATACAAGATTATTCTTCTCCTATCGAATATGCCAAAATCATTCAAGACACAATTTGGAATCAACTTAACATACCTTGTTCAATAGGAATTAGTTACAACAAATTTTTAGCAAAAATGTCTACTAATCTTGCTAAGCCACACGGAATAGTTTTTACTGAAAAAGAAGACATTGCTAATAATTTTTACTCACTAGATATTGGTGATTTTTTCATGATTGGTAGAAAAAGTACACAAAAACTCAAAGCAGTAAATATCAATACAATAGGCGATTTTGTATATTGCCAGAATACTGCTTTATTACGTTCAATACTGGGTGTTAACTTTTACGGCTTTCAGCAAATGGCAAAAGGGATAACAGTTCAATCACAAGAAGCAAAACCAACTGAACTAAAAGGAATAGGTCAATCTACAACCTTTATGCAAGATGATATTTTTGATGAAGAACATCTCAAAAATGTTCTTTTGTCCTTAACTAAAAAAGTTGTAAATCGTTTGAAAATAAGAAATTATCTATGTTCCGTAGTTTCTGTTCAAGTTCGTAATCAAGATAAAAGTTGAAATATTTTTCAACGTAATATCAAGGTACCAACAAACAATCTCGAAGATATTTTTAAAGCTTGTTTTAAACTTCTAAAAGAAAATTGAGATGGTGAACCACTAAGAGGAATAGGATTAAGAGTTCACAATTTAATTTCTTCACAAGACAATGAAACACCTTTTTCGCTTTTCGAACAAGAAAAAGAAAATGATAGCAAAGCCATTATCGATAAAATTAATTTTTCACTTGGCTCAAAAACCCTTTTTACTGGCCAAGAACATGAAAATATGCAAAACGTTCGTGCTGACCAAATCAAATTCAGCATCAATGACTATGACAATAATGATTTAATTGATATTGACCAATCAATTTTGAAAAAATAACTGTGACTATACTTGCAAGTGTAGTCTTTTATTTTTAGACTTGAAATTTTTTATAGTTGTGTAAAATGATAAAAGATATATTTGCCTAACAAACAAATATTGATGTCACATAATAATTACAACTGCACAAAATAAGAAAGGAAACAAGATGAAAATAGGTTTATTTGGCGGAACTTTTGATCCCATCCACAAAGGACACATTTTGATTGCTCAACATGCTTGTAAAACACTAAATTTAGACAAAATTATTCTTATTCCTGCTAATCAAAATCCCGATAAAAAAAATCAACCTTCTGCTTCTAATCAAGACCGTTACAACATGGTTAAAATTGCTATTCAGGATTTTGATAATTTTGAAGTTAGTGATTTTGAAATCAAAAGAACAGGACCTTCATACACATTCGAAACACTGAAATACTTTAAACAAAAATATTCACAAGATGAATTGTTTTTCATTCTAGGTTCTGACAATTTAAGTTCTTTAAACAAGTGACAAGGTGTTAATGATTTCAGTAAGTGAGTGAAACTTGTGTGTTTTCGTCGTACTAAGAATTTTTCTAAAATTAATGCAAAAAAGTATAACGTTTTGATTTTGGATAACCCACTATGAGATTTTGCAGCAACTGAATATCGTCAAGGTAATATCAAAATTGTTGATTCAAGGGTTCAGTCATACATTGGGAAAAACTTTTTATACGCTCGCGATTTAATTCTTAACACTCTTTCAATTTCAAGAAATAGTCACTGCTTTTCAACTGGAGAATATGCAGCTCAACTTGCTAAACAGTTAAATTATGATGTTAAGACTGCTTATTATGCTGGTTTGCTACACGATATTACTAAAGAATGAACTAACGAACAACACGAGCAAATGATTCAAAAATATGGACTAAATGTTAAGGATTATCATCCTTATCAATACCACCAATTAACTGCCTACTTGTTTCTTAAAAATGAATACAAAATCACTAACAAAAGCATTCTTCATGCAATCAAACATCACACTACTTTGAGTATAAAACCAACAACTTTAGAAAAAATTGTTTATGTCAGCGACAAAATTGGTCCAGGTAGAAGATGACCTGGCATTCAAAAATTACGTCAGGATGTAGAACAAAACTTTGATTTAGGTTTTGCAAACTTGGTTGCTTCAATTTGAGAATTCTTAACTTCTGAAGGACAACTTATTGATGCAAAACAACAAAAAATTTATGCTACAAATAGCAAGTTTACATTGTAAAGTTTTTTAGTAACAAAATAACAAAATAATTTATAATTAAAAACGTTACTTGTTGTAACCGTTCCAAACAGGTTTTAAGCATAGCACCTTAAGGGCGAGCCATCAAATAAGGAGGACATCTATGTTCGCTATTATTGAAACTGGTGGAAAACAACTAATTGTTAAACCAGGAGATACAATTTTCATCGAAAAAATCGATGGAGAAGCTGGTAGCAAAGTAACTTTTGACAAAGTAGTTGCTCTAGAATCAAAAATCGGAGCACCATATGTTGAAGGAGCTAGTGTTACTGGAGTTATTGAAAAACAAGGAAAAGCTAAAAAAATCGTTGTGTATCGTCACAATGCTAAATCTACTCACAAACGTAAATTAGGACACCGTCAACCTTACACAAGAGTAAAAATTGAAGAGATCAAGGGGTAATTAGAACATGGCAAAGACAAAAGCAGGTGGAAGTACCCATAACGGTCGTGACTCGGCCGGAAGAAGACTTGGTGCTAAGTTAGCAGACGGACAATTTACATTAGCAGGTGGAATCATCTACCGTCAAAGGGGAACAAAAATTTTCCCAGGAAAAAACGTTGGTAGAGGAAATGATGACACCTTATACGCTCTTGTTGATGGTATTGTAAAATACGAAACAAGAAGAAACCGTAAATATGCTTCAGTTTACGAAGTAGAAGCTGAATAATTTTCAATAACCATCTAAGAGTGCCCATTGTGGCACTTTTTATTTAGAAAATAAAAATTAATTAAAAAAATGCTTGAAATCAGCATTTTTCAATGTCCAAAAATACCATTTTTTATTAAAGTGGGTTATAATTAGAAACGTAAAACAAGAAAATGATAGTTTTACATAGTAAAACGTTGCTAAGTAAGGTACAAAAAAGTTGTGCCAATTTACTATTATTTTGGGAGTTTTAAATGTTATTAATAATTTGACTTTGAAACTATGTTTTACACTTTTTAAAAAATAAAACAGTTTTATTATCGAAATGTTTTTCGAAAAACAAATACGTACAAAATACAAAATAAGGAGACTTTGTATGACAAAAAGTAAAAAAGTCGCAGTCATTACTGGACTTCTTTCTACTACAGCTGTTGGTATCTCGCTAGCATTTTTATCAGCAAGTTGTGGTGCAAGTCAAGAGTTAAAAGACTTAGGTACTAAGTTATTTGAAGCTCAAAAGTTATACGATGACAATTCAGCATTTGCTGAAGACTTGAAAGACTTTAAAAAAGCTATTGATGACGCAAAATCAATCAGCAACAAAGCTTCAAGTGAAGAATTAGTAGCAAAAACAAAAGAGTTAGAAGCTGCAATTGAAAAAGCTAAAGCCATTATTGCTCAAAAAACAAGCGAAGCAAGTGCAATGGTTCAAGAATACAAAAAATTGGTTGACTCATCAAAAGAACTATTAAATAATCTAAAAGCTAAAAGCTTAAGTGCAACCGATTTTGAAAAAGCAATTACAGACTCAGTTGCTAAAACCCAAGATCAAGATGAAAATGGAAAAACTAAAGACAAGGTTGACACAGATTCAGCTTGAAGAGAACAATATGCTGCCTTGACTGAAGCTAAAGCTAAAGCAAACAAACTATACCAAGTTGTTGTTTATAAAGAATTAGATAAAGAAGTTAAAGGTTACTTAGAAGGTTTAAATAAATCTTCATACGAAAACATCAAATCAACTTTACAAGCCGTTAAAGACGAACAAGGTAAAGTTGTTGAAGGTGCAAAAGAAAGTGAAGACGCAAAAGTTGTTGAAGCATACAACAAATTAAGTGAAGCATACAACAAAGCAAAAGAAGATCAAAAAATTATCGACAAACAAGATGAAATTCTTGCTAAAAAAGATGCTATTACATCACTTGCAACAACTGCTGACACTCAAGCACAAACATTTAAAAACGCCAAAGAAAGTCCTCGTTACGACGAAATTGCTGAAACATTGAGCCAAGCAGTTACAACAGCTACAAGTTATGTAGAATCAATCGGTGATGTAAGAACACTAGTTGATAATACTGCTTTAGATGCTAAATTGCAAGAAGTATCAAATCAATATGACACACTAGTAGCTGCTCTAAATAATGCTAAATTAGATGCAGTTAAAGCTGACTATAAAGTTGCTCAAACAGCTGCAAATGACTTATTATCAACAAAACTAAACGATGTTGATACAGATGAAAACATTCTTGATTCAAAGAGAGCATTAGTAAGCTCATACAAACAACAACTACAATCAAAACTAAGTGAAACTGATGCTACTGTTTCAACAGCACAAGCAAACCAATCAGGTTTTGATGCTGTTAGAAAAGCTGCTATTGAATTGCAAAAACTAGTTGATTCAGTAGATAAAAACTATACTCTACAAGAATTCCTAAAAACAAGAAAAGACGTTGAAGACAGAAAAGCTCAACTAACTGAAGAAGCTTCGAAAGTTATTGTTGACCAAGCAGTTAACCAAGCAAACTACACAGTTTGAGAAGAAAAAGGATTACCTGCTGATGTTGATAGAGATACAACAATTGACAGAGTTAACAGAAACCAAATTCAATCACAAATCGACTACCTAAGTTGAAGAATGAAAGAAGCTGTTGCAACAGATGAACTAAAAGCATACAATGACTTGAAAAAAGTTGTAGAACAATGACTTGCTCAAGATAAAAGTAAAAATAATAACACTATAACAGACTATTCACAAGATTTAACAGACAAAAAAGCTGTTTTAGATGGAAGAGTTAATGAAATTTACGAAGCAATTAAAGCTTCAAAAGATGTAGAACAATCAACTGACAAACCAAACACAATTAAAGATGCTACTGACGCTCTACAAAAAGCATTAGACGATGCTAAAGTTGCTAAAAATCTATATCCATACACACAAGCAGTTAAAGCTGCAAATGCATTCATGGATGAAAACAAAGATTACCCAACAGCATTAGATGGTCTAAAGAAAGCTTTAGTTTCAGCTAAATCAAAACTTTACGACGAAAATGACAAACTAAAAGACAGTTATGAATCACAAGTTAACCCTGCTGCTCAAGAAATTACAGAAGCTATTGAAAAAGCTAAAATTGAAGTAGCTAAAGCAAAATGACAAAAAGCTCTAACAGACTTGTGTGTTATACAAAGCAAAATTGAAGCTTGAAATGGTAAATATGGTAAATATTCAAGTGCAACAAGTTCAGACACAAATGTTAACTATGATGTTCAAAAAGATCTAATGGATACTTTTGATGCAAACAAAACAGCTGCAAATCCTGAAACTGTAGCAGATTATGAAACAAAAGCAAAAGCATTAAATGATGCAATTACTAAAAATATTCCTTTATTCATTGATAATGCAAATAACTATATGCTAACAAAAGCTAGAGAATACTATGCTAAGAAAGAAACTGTAGCAACAAGAAGTCTAGCTAGATTCAATGATGAAGACAAAAAAGTTATACAAGAAAGAATTGATTTATATCGTCAATACGTTGATGAAAAATCAGTCGCTTCAAAAGACAAAAACAACAACAATATAACATTGAAGAAATATCGTTCAGTTGAAGAGGGCGAAAAAGTAGCTAACGAAATCATTGCTCTTGGAGATGATTTAGAAATCTTTGTATTTGCTCACAAATTACAAACACAAATGAACGATCTAAAAGCTTTAGTAAACAAAGCTTACATCTGATCAAATAAATCAATTAATGTTCAATCAGATGTTGCTGATGATTACAAATCAAACTTAACTATTGTCAAAAATAATGTTCTTGAAACTAATAAGCCTGTAACAGCGGATTCTGAATATGTTCTAGAAAACCTAGACGCTGAAGAATTATTCAAACGTATTTCAGAAAATGTTGATGGATACTCAACAATTAAACAAGAATTAGAAACAAGAATTAATGACTTCTTAAATGTTCTATCTAACAGAATTGATGCACCAGTGGTTGCTCCTACAACAAACGAAACTGAAGGGACAACAGAATCATCAGATACCCAAGCTCAACCTGAAGGTTCAACATACCCAAGTCTAAGAGACAAAGTTATTGACTTAGTTGGTAGATCAGCTGCTGCATTAAGAGGTATTAAAAATTCATTTGAAAAAGCAAGAAAAGATAAAGCTTTAATTGATTACAAAAACTTAATTGTTGAAACAAAAGCAATTTATGCTGAAAACCGAGATGTTGCTGACTTTGTATTTGCTCCATACTGAAAAATTTCAATTAAAGAATCAGTGCACCGTGATGAAAGCTACATCGCTGATAAATCTTACAAAACATGATCATGAGATCAATGAAAACAAAGATTATTGTCAATGTACTCAATAAGAAACGTTGCTCAAAGAGCAGTTCCATTTGTTGAATTGAAGAAAATTTATGACAAATGAACAGCTAACGATGGTAAATTCTTCAATGACACACTTTCAGAAGATGACAGTGTTAAAGCTAAAGTTATGACATGAGGAATTGAAAAATATCAAGAAGTTCAAAAACACATGTTCCACACTGACTTATTAAAAAATGGTGTTGACCAAACACTTGCTGACATCCTAGCTAAAGTTAAAGCAATGAACAACTCACTAGTTAACTACCAATCAAAGTACGATGATGCAATGATGAAAATTGTTAAAGCTAAAAAAACTGATGCAAGATTATCAAGATACCCTGAAGCAATTGCTATTTTAGATAAAGCTATTACTGATGCAAAAGCATTAGCAGAACCAGAACAACCAATCGTTGAAGATAAATTAAATGACAAAAACATTCAAGATGCTATTGTTGTTCTAAGAAAAGCTATTATTGATGCTGAAGAAGTTGCAGCTCTAGCAGAAGCTAAAGAAAAATACTTCACAGATAAAGATGATGTATTTAACTTGATTAACTCATTACCAGATGATCAAAATACAAAACTAATCAAAATTAAATACCAAGCTGAATTCAATGAAATTGTTAAAGATGACCAATTATTTACAACATCACAACAATTCAAAAAACACGACGATATGCTACTTGCTCTACAAGTTAAAGCAAGCCAAAACATCGTTGTTAAAGCTTCAGAAGCCCTAAAAGAAATCAAATCAATTATTGACGACAAACTACTAGATTCAACTAACGGATACCAACAAGATATGCAATTTACTCCTTTCTATGGAGAAACATTAAAAGCATTCGTAACAAATACTCTAGAACCAGAATTTGTTAAAAATGCTTCATACCAAGCACAAGCAGATGTTGATCCAGTTAGAGAACTAATTAGCACAGGTGTTCTAAACTCAGTAGTTGACATGTATGTAAACCTATATGCATGAGGACAATCATCAGAATACAATTACTGATTAGCTAAAACTGACAAAGTTGAACTTTTAAACAACTCAGTTGTTCTAGAAGGTGGGCAAAAAGGTGTTCTATCAGCATTTATTGAAAATTACTACAAGCCAACAGAAGATAAATCAAGAATTTTTGCTAAATTGTCTTCAGATATGGCTAAATACTTCTCAAATCAACAATTCTACAATGCTACAAAATACTGACTATTAGATAATGGAAATTCAGCTAGAACAAAAGCAACTTCTGCAACAAAAATTAAATATTCAATGATTTCTCAAGGATACATTAAATTGTTACAAATTAAATATGACATCATGGATAAATTCATGGCATATGGAGATGCAACAAGACATGTAAACCTATCTCTAAAACAAACTCTAACAGATGAACAAATTAGAGATATTGCTGCTTACCGTGCACTATCTGCTGACTTTGTTGCTAGATCAAAAACTGAAGCTAACTTTGATATTTCTTCATTAGAAAATATTGAAAAAATGTATGATTTCTTGAACGGAAAACAAGTTCCACAAATCAACCAAGATGCTTCACAATCTAACCCAAGCGAAGAAAGCGTACAAAACTAATTTTCATTAATGAAAACATGCCAATAAACCGGCATGTTTTTTTAATTTTGCATTTTCATTTCTCAATTAATGGTGCTATAATTCAATTAACCCAAAATGAGACAAGTTATGAAATATTTTGATAAAAGATTTTTAAATTACTTAGGAAGAATTTTATTTTTATTTCACAGCTTTTTGCTTGTTAGTCTATTGGTTTTAGCCTTTGTTAAGACTCAAACCTATACATATTTGTGGGGTTATTTGGTAGGACTAACAAATTCTTTAGCAATATTAGTTGTGGATTATTGAATCTATAACAAGTTTGCAAATAAAAAATATAGTAAATTACAAGCAATCGGAATGGTTTATGTCAGTATTATCTTGACAGCCTGTATCTTGCTTGGACTTTTTTTGTTTAATCGTTATGTCACAAACAAAATCGGTTTTAGCCATTTACATGGTGGTTTATATCCAATCAATATTGTTTTTTATTGCCTTGCAATCACCGTTTTACCACTTTCGTTTTGCCTTGCATTTACTATCAGTAAAAAAAATAAGAGAAAGGAGATAAATGGACAAGATTTTTAATCATGGGCGACTATCTAATCCTCAAGCATGAGGACCAAAAGTATTATCTTTAAACCAATTATTTAGTTTAGCCGTTGTTTTCATCATGATTGTTTTAGCAAGCATAACACTTTACTTCATGATTCGTAAAACAAAAGAAAACGAAGTACCTTCGAAAATTGTTGTTGTAGTTGAAAGTTACATTTATTTTATTGAAGATTTAACTGACAATATGACAGATTCAAAACTAAATAAGTTTTCGCCATATTTCTTTGGTTTATTCATCTTTTTAGCCTTAGGTAACCTAGTCGGAGTCGCCGGACTCGCACCAGTCGGAACATCACTTACTTTCGTCTTGGCAATCACTTCCGTTACTTGAATTATGACTTTTGTTATTGGTATAAGTTGCCAAAAAATAAGATATTTTAAAGAATGATTAAATCCAATCAGTTGACCAGGTATTTTTTCACCTATTCTTTCACTTAGTTTCCGTATGTTCGGAAACATCACTGGTGGTGTTTTATTAATGCTTTTATTGCATGGTTTATTTACTTACTTATGACGTTTTGTTGTAGGAAATAATGAATCAGCTTTGACATTTAACGTTATAGCATTAATTATCATGCCATTTGCAAGTTTGTATTTTGACATGTTTGACTCGCTTCTTCAAGCATTTGTCTTCACGGTTCTGACAATGAGTTATTGAGCGACAGCCGTGGGTGAAGAAGTGAAAAAAGAAAAACGAAAAAAAATCAACCAACAAATGGAAACAATGGTTGTTAATCAAACCGCATAAAGGAGAATTTTATGAATACAGAATTAGTTACAAATTTATTTAACATTTCACAAATCAAAGACAATGGAACTGCTAGCGAAGCAGCAGGTCTAGCTTATGGTCTAGCTTTAGTTGGTGCTGGTATCGCAATGGTCGGTGCTGGTGGAGCCGGAATGGGACAAGGTTATTTAGTTGGTAAAACTGTTGAAGCAATCGGAAGAAACCCAGAAGCAAGATCAAAACTAACCAGCTTAATGCTTATCGGTCTATCATTCGTTGAAACTTCAGCTATTTACTGTTTAGTTATCTCATTCTTACTAATTTTCGTTTAATTTTATGCAAAACACAGCTTTAGTAGTTATGAAAGAAGAAACAGTTTCACAAAAACTAAGAGATATTTTCGAAACTTTTTCTTTCTCATGACCTTATTTTCTTTTTACTTTAACATTCTTTCTTTTAGCAGTCACAATTCTAGTTTTATTAGCATATCGTCCTGCTAAAAAAATGCTAAAAAGAAGACAAAACTATATTCAACAAAACATTGATGACGCTGTAAAAGCTAAAGAAGATGCTTTAAAAATTAAAAATGAAGCAAATGAATCGCTTTTAGACACATACAAAAGAATTGACAAAATGATTAATGATGCCAAAATCGACAGTGAAAAAATCATAGATGACAAAACTGAAGAAGCAAAAAACAAGGCACACTCAATCATCGAACAAGCTAACAATTCAATCACTAAAAGCTGAAGAGATTTTGAAAGTCAACAAAAGAAAATTATTGTTGAAAATGCAATCGAAATCAGCCAGAAAATTTTAGGAAGAGAAATCAAAGATGAAGAAAACAAGAAAATGATCCAACAATTGCTAGAAGAGGCAAACAATGAACTATAGTGAACAAATTGCTAACTATGCATTGGCCATTTATGAACTAGCAGATGAGGATAATAATCTTGAAAATATCTTCAATGATTTTCAAGCTATTGATATAGCAATTAACGTAAATAAAGAAATTTTAAAAATTTTAAAATCTTATTCACTTGAAGATGAGCAAAAATTCAAATTAATTGATGACATTATGCACAATGGACAACCAATCTTAATTGATTTTTTGAAAGTCTTAGTGCGTAATCGTACAATCGGTTTAACATGTGACATTTTTGCTAAATTCCAACAAATGTATTACGAAAAGAAAAATATCGAACAAGGAATTATTTATTCAACAATCAAATTAAGTGAACAAGAAATAAAAGATTTTGAACAAAAAATGACAACCAAATTTAACAAAAACATCATTCTCGTTAATAAACTTGAGCCAAATCTTATTGGTGGTATCAAAATCGTTATCGGGGATAATGTTGTTGACAATTCAATCCTGGCTCAGTTGAAAAAAATGAAGCAAACTATTTTAAATTAAAAGGAGGTAACCATGGCTTTAAAACCAACAAGCTTAAGTGCAATTATTAAAAATCAAGTCAAAAATTTTGCAAAGCAAATTGAAACAGCTGAAATTGGTGAGGTTGTTACCGTTGGAGATGGTATTGCTCTTATTAGTGGTTTAGATAACGCTAAACTAGGAGAACTAATTGCCTTTGAAAATGATGTTTATGGAATGGTTCTAAACTTAGAAGAAGAACTAGCCGGAGTTGTTATCTTAGGAAATGATGAAAAAATTACTGAAGGAAGCGAAGTTAAAAGAACTAATAAAGTTATTTCAACTCCAGTTGGAGATGGACTTTTAGGGCGTGTAGTGGATGCTCTTGCTAACCCAATCGATGGAAAAGGCCCAATTTCTGCTTCTTATTATTCAGAAATTTTCAAAGTTGCTCCTGGTATTATGACTCGTGAAGAAGTTAATCAACCACTAGAAACTGGAATCCTAGCCATTGATGCCTTAGTTCCAATTGGAAAAGGACAACGTGAACTAATCATCGGTGACCGTCAAACAGGAAAAACCGCCATTGCTATTGATACAATATTGAACCAAAAAGGTAAAAATGTTTTATGTATTTATGTTGCAATCGGACAAAAAAATTCAACTGTTAGCCAAATTGTAGAAACTTTAAAAGCTAATGATGCTTTAAGTTACACAACAATCATTAATGCTGGAGCTAGTGAAGCTTCACCATTGCAATATATTGCTCCATACACTGGAATCACTATTGCTGAAGAGTGAATGGAACACGGTAAAGAAGTTTTAATTATTTATGATGACTTATCAAAACACGCTGTTGCTTACCGGACACTATCATTGTTATTGCGTCGTCCTCCTGGACGTGAAGCATACCCTGGAGATGTTTTCTATCTACACTCACAACTTTTAGAGCGTAGTGCACGTTTAAACAAAGAAAATGGTGGTGGTTCATGTACTGCCTTACCAATTGTTGAGACTCAAGCGGGAGATATTTCAGCTTATATTCCAACTAACGTAATTTCAATCACTGACGGACAAATTTTTACTAAAGAAAGTTTGTTCAATTCAGGACAAAGACCAGCTGTTGACGTTGGATTTAGTGTTAGTCGGGTAGGGGGTAGTGCACAAATTAAAGCTATTAAACAAGTTTCAGGTTCACTAAAACTTGAATTAGCACAATACAACGAAATGCAAGCATTTGCTCAATTTGGTTCAGATCTTGATGAAAATACTCGTATGATCTTAGAACATGGAGCTAAAGTTTACGAATTTCTAAAACAAGCACAATACTCACCTTTAGACCAATATGACCAAGCATTATTGCTATTTTGTATCAAATATCGTTTAACTAACCCTATTCCAGTTGAGTATATTGCTTTATTTAAAAATGAAGTACTATCATTTTTCAAGCAAGACAAAAAAGCAATGTCACTAAAAATGAAATTACAACAAGACAAACAATTTGATAATGAATTAGTAGCAAATCTAAAAGAATTATTAACTGATTTTATTCTTAATACATTCTTAAAGACTATTCCTAACTACGATAGTAGTCAATACAACGCTATTCCTGCATAATGGCTGATTTATTAGGAATCAAACACAGAATTGAATCAGTAACAACCACTAAGAAAATTACTAAAGCAATGGAATTAGTGGCCACTGCCAAAATTGCCAAAATCAAAACCGATTTCAATAAAATAAATGTTTACTATGATCGGGTAATGGCTGTTTTTGACAACATTCTCTTACATGCTGAGGATATTAATAAAATCCTTAACTCACAATCTCCTAAAGACACAAAACCACAAAAACTTTATATAGTAATTGGTTCTGATTTAGGTCTTTGTGGTGCATACAATGCTAATTTATACAAAATGATTCGTGATTTAAACGATGAAAAACCATTATTTATTGTTTTAGGAAGTAAAATTCTTAACTTTTTAAACGAAAAATATGGTGATCAAGTTATTCAGTCATTTATTCACGTTGGAGATAGTTTAGACTATTCTTTGACACAAATCATTAGTCAAAAAATCTACGATGTGATTCAAAAAGTTCACATTTCAGAGGTAAATATCATTTACACTCAGTACATTAACTCAATCACTACTGAACCGAAAATTAAACAAATTTTTCCATTGCAGCACACTGGAAGAACACAAGAAATTAATCGCACCGATTTATCAATTTATGAACCAAGTGCAACTAAGATTTTGGCTTCTTCATTCATTATCTATTTTGAAGCAAGTATTTATTTGGCTTTAGCACATGCAAAATTGAGTGAAACTAGTGCAAGAAGAACTGCGATGGAAAATGCAACTGATAATGCAAATGAATTAATTGGCGAATTGCAATTAAATTACAACCGTTCAAGACAAGCAAAAATTACTCAAGAAATCACTGAAATCATCAGTGGTTCAAATTCTTAAGAAAGGAGTTATATGTCAGAAAATAAAAAAACAAACGTTGGAAAAATTGTTCAAATTTTAGGACCTGTTGTCGACGTTCAATTTAGTGAAGGACACGTTCCTTTTATCAACAATGCTTTAGTGCTAAATTTTGAAAATAAAAAGTATGTTTTCGAAGTAGCACAACAAATTGGAAATGACACAGTACGGACAATTTCAATGGACTTAACATTCGGTTTGCGCCGTGGACTAGAAGTTATTGACACTGGAGCGCCAATTAGTGTACCAGTTGGAGCACAAGTGCTTTCAAGAATGTTTAACGTTTTAGGGGATGCTATTGATGGCAAAAATTTCGACTATAGCAATGTTAAATATGAACCTATTTACCGCCCTGCACCTGCTTTTGAAGACCAAAAATCAACAATTGAAATTCTAGAAACAGGAATTAAAGTTGTCGATCTATTAATGCCTTATGTTAAAGGAGGGAAAATTGGTCTTTTTGGTGGAGCTGGAGTTGGTAAAACCGTTCTAATTCAAGAATTAATTAATAACATCGCTACTCAACACGGGGGAATAAGTGTTTTCGCCGGAGTAGGAGAAAGAACACGTGAAGGAAATGACCTTTACCACGAAATGGAAGCAAGTGGAGTTTTAGATAAAACTGCTTTAGTATTCGGACAAATGAACGAGCCTCCTGGAGCTCGGATGAGAGTTGCTTTTACAGCTCTAACAATGGCCGAACACTTCCGTGATCGTGAAAATCAAGATGTGCTTTTATTCATTGACAACATCTTCCGTTTCACTCAAGCTGGTAGTGAAGTTAGTGCTCTGTTAGGGCGTATGCCTTCAGCCGTTGGATATCAACCAACACTAGCAACTGAAATGGGTTCATTGCAAGAAAGAATTACTTCAACCAAACAAGGATCAATTACTTCGGTTCAAGCTGTTTATGTGCCAGCCGATGACTTAACTGACCCTGCTCCTGCTACAACCTTTACTCACCTTGATGCTAAAACAGTTCTTGACCGTAACATTGCAGCTTTAGGAATTTATCCTGCTATTGACCCACTTGCTTCAGGATCACGTCTACTAGATCCACAAGTAATTGGAACAGAACACTACAATGTTGCTCGTGGAGTTCAAAATATTTTACAAAGATTCAAAGAACTACAAGACATTATTGCAATTTTGGGAATGGACGAATTGAGTGAAGAAGATAAAAAAGTTGTTGCTCGTGCTCGTCGTATTCGGAACTTTTTATCACAACCATTCTTCGTTGCTGAAAAATTCTCAGGTTACCAAGGTAAATACATTAAATTAAAAGATACAGTTCGTTCATTCGGAGAAATCTTGGCAGGTAAATACGATGACTTACCTGAAGAAGCTTTCTTATATGTTGGAACAATTGAAGAAGTAGTGCAAAAAGCACAAAAACTAGCAAATGGCAAGTAGTTTAATTTCAGTCACAATAACCACTCCTTATGGAAGTTTTTTAGAAACTAAAACAGATATTGTTACTCTAAAAACAACTGAAGGATACATTGGTTTACAAGCAAATTGTTTAGAATTTACCGCAGCTATTGTAACCAGTCAATTATTTGTTGGTGGTTCAGGAATTGATGCTTCAGAAAGAAAAGTTTTTTATGTTAATAAAGGTATCGTGCACTCACGTGCTGATAGAATTGACATCATTGTAAATAACATTTCAACAGAACCTTTAAACTTAAAAACTACTTATACTGAAGACAAAGACTCAAAAAAATACTCTTTTATCGAAGAAATCAATATCAAAAAAGCCTTGAACAATTCAAGATAATAGTAATTATCAAGGCACAACATATACTTAAATTTTGATTATAATAAAGTAAAGTCGCAACTTTGGTTTGCGACTTTTTTGCTATTTTTTTAGCTTCAGCAAAGACAACAAAAATATCAAATTTTGTTTCAAAAATGATCGGTTTTTTTACTTTAATAGGTAGGAGAGACAAAATGAATGAAATTGTAAAATATTTTTCAATTAAATACAATGGTGATTGAGACAAAATTTACCATGCTTTAGAACAACAAGAACCTATTAAAGATGAAGAACTAGAAAATATTGAAGATAAATTTAGCAATTGCTTATCACTTTTTAATAGAAATTATCCCGATGAATTTTTACGTTTAGCTAAACCGCCTTTTACTCTGTTTTATCAAGGCAAAATACAAAATTTACATAATAAGAACAAATTAGCATTTACAGGAGCATATTTAGACACTAAGATAGAAGCCTTGATTGATATGGTGTTTGAAAAATTAAAAAATATTGATTGTAGCCTAGTGACCACAGTTCATAATGAAGTAGAACGCTACATATTTTGAAAATTTTATGATGCAAACAAACCAGTAATTTTAATTTCAACACTCGATACTCAAAGTACACTAGATAAACTAAAAATATCAGCTATAAATGACAATTTGGTGATTATCAGTGAATTATATAAACCAGTTAAGAAATTGGAAAAGAAACATTTTGAAGCAACCAAGCGATTATGTTCTTCGTTAGCAAGTAAGTTAGTTATTTTTTCTTCTTTAAAAGAGGATAAAAATATTGATAAATTGATCGACCATTTCATTGATAGAAATAAAGATGTATATGCATTTCCAAGCACTGAAAACGATGAAAAAAACAACAATAACGAACTTATAAATGAAGGAGCAAAAATGATTACCTCTTTTGAAATTTAGCCTTGTCATACCACCAAGCCGATTGTGTCTTTGTGATAAAATTAATATGGTAGAAAATACCTGAAATTTACAACTATTAGGAGACAAAATGACACCACACATTAATGCCAAAAAAGGCGACATTGCTAAACTAGTTTTGATGCCAGGAGATCCTCTAAGAGCAAAATTCATTGCTGAAAAATACTTAGAAAATCCTCGTTTAGTATCAAATGTTAGAAATGTTTTAATGTATACAGGTAAATACCACGGACATGAAGTTAGTGTCTGTGCCTCAGGTATGGGTATCCCTTCAATCGGGATTTACGCATATGAATTATTTAACTTTTATGATGCAGAATCAATTGTTAGAATTGGTTCAAGTGGAGCCTTCGTTGAAGATTTAGCTCTATATGATATTGTTTTAACAAAAAGCTGTTTTGGAGAAAACACTTCATTCAGAAAAGCTTTTTTAGGAACTGAAGAAAATATTGTTTATCCTTCAGAAGAATTAAATAATCAAATTTTAAAAAATGCTAAACAATTAAACATTCCAGTTCGTTTAGAACACGTTTATTCAGAAGATGCTTTTTACACAGATGTAGCAGTTGATACAAGAATTAAAAATTCACAAGGTGCTGTGTGTGTTGAAATGGAAAGTTATGGACTATTCACTGTAGCTGAAAAACTAAACAAAAAAGCAGCATGTATTTTAACAATTAGTGATAATCTTGTAACTCACCAATATACATCATCAGAAGAGCGTGAAAAAGCATTCAACAAAATGATGGAATTAGCATTATCATTGGCAGGTTAATTATGCGAATGGTAGACTTAATTGATAAAAAAGTAAACAAAATTACTTTAACTAAAGAAGAAATTAACTGAATAATAAATTCTTATACTCAAAATTTAATTCCTGATTATCAAATGTCAGCTTTCTTAATGGCTATTCGTTTGAACTCGATGACCGATAAAGAAACTGCCTATATGACCGAAGCTATGATGAATTCTGGAAAAGTTCTAGATTGATCATATCTAAACACTGATATTGTTGATAAACATTCAACAGGTGGTGTCGGTGACAAAACAAGCCTAGTGTTGATGCCTCTTTTAGCTAGTTTAGGATTAAAAGTAGCAAAGATGTCAGGACGTGGACTTGCACAAACTGGTGGAACTATTGATAAATTGGAATCTATCGAAGGTTTTAAAGTAAGTTTAAGCGACCAAGAATTCAAACAGGCAGTTGAAGAATTAAACATTGCTTTAGTAGGACAAGACGAAAAACTGGTTCCAGCTGATAAGAAAATCTATGCTTTAAGAGATGTTACCGGAACAGTACAATCAATACCTTTAATTGCTTCAAGTATCATGTCTAAAAAACTAGCAACTGGTTCAAATGTTATTTTGTTAGACGTCAAATGTGGTTCAGGGGCTTTTATGAAAAATATTGAGCAGGCTACTGAATTGGGTCAACAAATGATTGATATTGGAAAAAATTTAGGTAAAAAAGTAATGGTTGAAATAACCAATATGCAACAACCTTTAGGTCGTGCTATTGGTAATAAAATTGAAGTTTTGGAAGCAATTGAAACATTAAAAGGGCATGGTCCTGAAGATTTCAAGCAACTAATTTATTCTTCAGCATCAGCATTTTTATTAGAAACTAAAAAAGTTAGTTCAGAAAAACAAGCATACGATCTAATTAAGCAATATCTTGAAAATGGTACTGCTTATAAAATGTTTCTAGCTTGAATTAAAAACCAAGGTGGAAACACTGAAGTTCTTGAATCAAAAGATTGATTTAAGCCACAATATACTTATGAATTAAAGAGTGAAAACGAAGGTTATTTAGAAATTACTAGTGCTCTTGATTTTGGTCTAGCAGCAATGAAACTAGGTGCAGGAAGACAAACAAAAGAAGATATGCTAGATTTCGAAGCAGGAATTTATTTAAACAAAGTGACAAATGAGTATGTTAAAAAAGGTGAAACATTGTTTACTTTTTATTCATCAAAACCAATTAATAATGAGGTTATTGAAGAAATAGAAAAATCATACAAATTCAATCAAAAACCTATTGATAATCCAATTATTTTTAAAAAGATGCGTTAGGAGCAAAATGCAATACAACAGAATGGTGGATCACACCTTACTAAAACCAGAAGCTACTCAAAAAGAAATTGATAAATTAATCAATGAAGCAATCCAATACGATTTCAAAAGTGTGTGTATAAATCCAACTTGAATTAAACATGCCAAAGAAAAATTAGCCAATTCAAATACTATAGTTTGTACAGTAGTAGGTTTTCCATTAGGAGCTATGGTAACACAGGCTAAAGTTCATGAAACAAAATTAGCTTTGGCACACGGAGCCGATGAAATCGATATGGTAATTAATATTGGTCGTTTCAAACAAGGACAATACGATTTTGTTTTAAATGAAATCAAAGAAATTAAAAAAGAATGTAAAGACAAAATTCTAAAAGTAATCATTGAGACTGCTTTATTAACTAACGAAGAAATAAGAAAAGCAACTGAAATAGTTTTAGCTTCAGGAGCGGATTTTGTCAAAACATCAACTGGATTTTCATACCGTGGAGCAAGTTTTGAAGACATCGAAATTATGAAAGATGTTGTAGGTGACAAAATTGAAATTAAAGCAGCCGGTGGAATTAAAACTTGAGAAGATATGGAAAAAATGTACCAGTTGGGTGCAACAAGATTCGGTATGTCAAAATCAGTTGAAATCTTCAAAAAGGACTAATCTTATGGTAAAGATTTTTGATCACCCGCTTATTAAAACGAAATTGACGACAATGCGTCAAAAAGATACACCGCATGAAGAATTTCGTAAAAATCTTAATGAAATTGCTTCATTAATGGTTTTTGAAATAATGCGTGATTACGAACCTAAACAAATATCGATCATTACGCCGACAGAAACGCAAACAACTGGATACATTTTAGATAAAGAAATTGTTATTGTTCCAATTTTAAGAGCAGGACTAGGGATGGTAGATGGAATTTTAAATCTAATTCCACAGGCAAGAGTAGGTCATATTGGCTTATATCGCGATGAAAAAACATTTCAAGTTCATAAATATTTCTACAAAATTCCAGATGTTGCCAAAGACAGTGTTGTAATGGTTGTTGATCCGATGTTAGCAACCGGAACAAGTGCTTACGATGCGCTATCAATGAGCTAAAAAAAGATGGCTTTAGCAACATTAAACTAGTTTGTTTGGTTGGTGTTGAGCAAGGAATTAAAAAGATTACTTCTTCATTTAGCGATGTTGATATCTTCTTAGCATGTCAAGATTCACATCTAAATGATAAAAAGTACATAATTCCAGGTTTAGGAGATGCAGGTGATCGTATTTTTGGAACCAAGGATTTAAAATTTTAAGCCCAATTTGGGCTTTTTGTATTTTTAGCACATTACATTGTTGAGTGCTAATTTATGCTATAATTAGGACAACTTAGAAAGGAGCAAGAATGCAATACCCATTTATCGGACTAAGAAATGATTTTGTTGCAGTGGGCGAAACTAAAAAAATTAAAGTTGGTAAGACTCGCAGCCTATCGATTTGAAAACATGCTGAAGATCATAATGCCAATGTAATGGCGCTTTTCCCAATTAAACCAAGCAGTCTAAATAAAACTGGTGAATTAACTTTTGATGATTATTTAGAATACGGAACAGTAGTAACTTGAGAACCAGTCAACGGTCAATCAAAAGTAAAAGATATAAACTTCAAAGCACTTAAAAAAGTAAAACTTTTAGAACTAAAGGATTTAACTGTTTTATCAAATGAAGACATTCCTGAATTAATGTCTAATGCAAGTGCTGTTGTTGAAGAAGTAAGAGAATATGTTTCTGACTTAAATTTAGCTAAAGCATTATTATCAAAACTTGCAAAAGCATTGCAAAAAGTTATCAATAGTGAAAGTTCAGAAGCTTTTACAGCGCCAATTGAAACAATTTATACAGCTGAAGATTTAATGCCTTTTGCTGATATTTTGTTAGGTTCAGTTTCAAAACTGGATTTTGAAGATAGATATAAAATTTTTGAACAAAACGATTATGTTGAAAAACTTTCGTTAGCAATTTCAGGATTTATTAAACTAAGACAATTAAATGTTATTGATGAAGAAATTGATGCTGCTCTAAGAAATGAATTAGACTCACAACAAAAAGAATACTTACTACGTGAAAGAATGAGAATAATTCAAGATTCACTAGGTGGTAATGAAGAAGAAACACAATACGAAAAAACAATCAAAAATAGTGAATTAAATCTACTTTATCCAGATGTTGTTAAAACAACAATTGCCAAAGAAAAAGCACGTATCAAAGAGATGATGCCATCAAGCCCCGAGGCAAATATTGCTAAAAATTATATTGAATTATTACAAGTTTTACCTTGAAGAAAAGTAAAAGCAGAAAATTTAGACATTGAGAATGTAAAAAAAGTTTTAGACTCACAACACTATGGTTTAAAGAAACCAAAAGAAAGAATTTTGGAATTTATTGCTGTAATGAATCACAATAAAGCACAAAATCAACATAAAAATGAATATGTAAAGATTCCTAACGATAAAGATCACCTAATTGACAAAAACTTATTTGTTTCAAAAGAAGGAAGTCTTGTAAATGAAGCAGTAAGACCAATGCCAATCTTGACACTAATTGGTCCTCCAGGGGTAGGAAAAACTACTTTAGTTCGTTCAATTGCTAATGCTCTAGAAAGACCATACATCAAAGTAAGTTTAGGTGGTGTAAAAGATGAATCTGAAATTCGTGGACACCGTCGTACTTATGTAGGGGCAATGCCTGGAAAAATCATTAATGCCATCAAAAAAGCAGGTGTTTCAAACCCAGTTGTTTTATTAGACGAAATTGATAAAATGTCGGCTGATTATCGTGGAGATCCTACTTCAGCACTTTTAGAGGTTTTAGATCCAGAACAAAACGTAAACTTCCAAGATCACTATTTGGACGTTGAATATGATCTTTCGAAAGTGTTGTTTATTGCGACAGCAAACTACTATGATTCAATTCCTGAGGCATTGATCGATAGGGTTGAATTGATTGAATTAAGTTCATACACATCAATTGAAAAACTACAAATTGCTAAGCGTCACTTGCTTCCAAAAGTTCTTGAATTTAACTCATTAACTGAAAAACAATACCAAATTAGCGATGATGTGATTAACTATATCATTAAGTACTACACACTAGAAAGCGGAGTTCGTGAACTAAGTCGTTTACTAGATAAAATCGGTCGTAAAATAGTTGTTAAAATTTTAGACAAAGAAGTAAAAGACGAATTTGTTGTAGATTTAAGTGCAGTTGATGAATTTTTAGGGCCAATCAAATATGATGAGTCTAAAAATGATAAAGAACCACAAATCGGAACAGTTAATGGACTTGCTTGAACTCCATACGGTGGTTCAACACTCCCAATAGAAGTAACAACTTTTGAAGGAAAAGAAGGAATCAAATTGACTGGTTCGCTGAAAGAAGTTATGCAAGAATCGGCACAAATTGCTCTAGGATATGTTAAAGCTAATGCAGAAAAATTTGGCATTGATTTTAAATTTGATGACAACACCATTCACATTCACGTACCTGCAGGGGCAGTTCCTAAAGATGGGCCAAGTGCTGGAGTAACATTTACAACATCGATTATCTCAGCATTGTCGAAACGTCCAGTACCACACACAATTGCCATGACAGGAGAAATTACACTGCGTGGAAAAGTTTTAGCAATTGGTGGACTGAAAGAAAAGTCAGTAGCAGCTTCAAAATTTGGTATCGACACTGTCTTTATTCCACAATCAAACGAAAAAGATTTAGTAAATGTTCCTGATGAAGTTAAAAAAGTAATCAAATTTATTCCAGTCGAACATTACGAACAAATTTTTGACTACATTTTTAAATAATCACTAATCTAGCTTCGGCTAGATTTTTTCTTGCCGGTTTTTGTTATCGAGGCTTTTATGCTAAAATATTTAAGTACTAACCTAGTTGGTACCTATTTTATTAATTTCATCAAGCACCAAAATGGATTTTGATGGTTGTGTCGTATATGATTCCATCATTTCGAAATTTTGGGAAGACAAACAAAGGAAAATTTATGGAAAACAAAAATCAAGAAACAAAAGCTCCAGTACAAGCTGAAGCACAAAAAGAAATCGTTTCAAGAAGTAAACTACTTGAAGCAGGAACATATTTTGGACACCGTGCAAGTGCATGAAATCCAAAAATGAAACCATACCTATACCAAAAAAGACAAGGTATTCACGTTATTGACATTGCTAAAACTCAAAAATCATTAGAATATGCATACAAAATGATTCAAAGAGCAGCGCAAAAAGGTGCTTCATTCATTTTTGTTGGAACTAAAAAACAAGCTAAACAAGCAGTTGAAGAACAAGCAAAAAGAGTTAATTCACCATATGTTGCTGAACGTTGATTAGGTGGAACCTTAACAAACTCAGATACAATCTTCAAAAGTGTTAACTTACTATCAGAACTAGAAGCTAAACAAGCTGGTGGGTATGTAGGATACACCAAAAAAGAAGGATTAAACTTTGACAAAAAAATCGCTAAGTTACAAAGAAACCTAAGTGGTATTCGTCACATGAAAAAAATCCCTAATGTTATGATCGTTGCTTCTCCACTAGCAGATGAAATCGCTATTAAAGAAGCACACAAAAAAGGTGTAAAAGTTTTTGGAATTCTAGACTCAAATGCTGATCCAGATGCAGTTGATTTCGGAATCCCAGCTAACGATGACTCAGTAAAATCAATCACCTTAATCCTAACAATCCTAGCTGATGCTATTGCAACAGGAAGAGGACAAAATGCATTATTTGCTTACCAAAATGATGATGCTATTGTTTTACCTGAAGATCCTAAAAAAGAAGTAGCAAACGACCAACCAAAAAGAAATTTCCGTCGTCCTAACAATTCAAAAGGAGAATAATCATGGCCGCAGAACCAAAATTAATTAAAGAACTAAGAGACCGTACCAATGCTGGTTTCCTAGACTGTAAAAAAGCTTTAGAAGAAACAAACAATGACATTGAAAAAGCAATTGTTTGACTACAAGAAAAAGGTGTAGCTAAAGCCGCTAAAAAAGCAGGAAGAGTTGCTGCTGAAGGTATTGTTCGTGCAGCTAAAAACGACAAATATGCTGTTTTATTTGAATTAAACTCTGAAACAGACTTCGTTGCTAAAAATGAATTATTCCAATCTCTAGTAAGTGAAATCGAAAACGTTTTTCTATCTAATGATTTCGAAACTCTAGAAGACGTAATGAAATTAAAAATTGGATCAGAAACTGTTGAACAAAAAGTTACTGATGCAACGGCAAAAATTGGAGAAAAAATTACTCTACGTCGTGTAGTTAAAATTACTCCTGCTGCAGGTGAAGTAGTTGCTGCTTATACTCACGCTAACAATCGTATTGCATCAGCTGTTTTAGTTAAAGGATCAAATGCTGAATCAGCTCGTAATGTTGCAATGCACGTTGCTGCTTTAAATCCAAACTACGATACAGAAAATGATTTACCAGCTGAATTAAAAGCTCAAATTGAAGAAGAAGCTTTAGCAGATGTTAAATCAAATCCAAAATGAGATAAATTGCCAGAAAAAGTGCAAAAAAGTATGCTTGAAGGTAAATTACGTAAAGCTTACGATGAAAAAGGAATTTTATTATTCCAAGCTTTTGTTATGGAAGACTCAAAAACTGTTGCTCAATATTTAAATGACAACCAACTATCACTAGTTGAATCATTCCGTATTGAAGTTGGAGAAGGTATTGAAGTTAAAGTAGTTGACTTTGCTGCTGAAGTTGCAGAACAAATGAAAGCTGCTTAATAAAAAAAGATATTTTTTAAGGTAGAATCGTTTGATTCTATCTTTTTTGTTTTCTATGTGCTTAACTTGGACAAGTGAAAAATACTATACAATTAATAATTATGAGAAGTAGTTGAAAAGAAAATAATTTAGGTTATCAAGATGGTTTAAAAATAATGCAGGATAAGGAGATGTTTTCATACTCAGTTGACACTATTTTGCTAGGAAATTTTTGTACTTTAAATCGCTCAGTAACAAATATCCTAGAAGTAGGAACTAACAATGCAGCCTTGAGTATTTTCGTTGCTCAAAGAAGTGAAAAAATCAAAATTGATGCCATCGAAATACAACCAAGAGCAGTAGAAATTGCCAATTTTAATGTAACAAAGAATAATCTTGAAAACAAAATTGCCATAATTGAAGCAGATTTTAATGACTATGCACAAGAATATGCTTATAGAGTGGGCAATAAATTAGCAAAAAAATATGATCTTATAATTTGTAATCCCCCTTACTATAAAGTTGATGCAAACATCAAAAGAAAATCCTCTACTTCTTTTCAAGAAATTGCTACTCATGAGATTTATCTAAATTTAGATCAATTATGTGCTGGTTCAAGAAAAATAATTGAACAAAATGGATATTTATCTGTAGTTTTGCCTATTAATCGTTTTGTAGACTGCCTTGAAGCAATGAAAAAACATGGTTTTGAACCAAAAAGAATTCAATTAGTCTTTCCACGTGTTAGTGCTACTCCTAAATTTTGCTTAATAGAAGCAATGTTTACAAAAAATGTAGGGACTGAATTTTTACCTAACATTTACTTGCATCCCGAAGATAAAAAACAACACGTTTACACTGACGAAGTTAAAAAACTTTACGTTCCGATTAAAACTAAAAAATAACAAAAAAAAGAACAGGAGATAAAAGCCTCTTGTTCTTTTCATTATGCTTGTTGTTTATCCTGTTTTGCTAAATATTTAGCTACTCGTGCATCTTTGTGTTCTATGTAAGAAAGTGCGAATTGCTTTGAAACACGAACCAAAAGGCAAGGAGGCGTTTTTAAAGCAAAACTAAATCTTGCAACTTCATTATTTTCTACTTCGCTGGTTATGTAAGCAACTTTTTCATCATTGTATTCTTGCTTGCTAAAATCAGTATCTAAAGCAATGAAATCAATATATTTATTAGTTTCGGGGTCGATAAATTCTTTTTTTAGTGCTGGATTACTGATATAAATAATTGCTTGAGTAGTAAAATCAGTGTTTTTAACAAAGTCTTCCATCGAAGCTAAGATGGTAACTTCTTGATTGTTGTTAGTATTATTTGAAGAATTTTGTGTATTTTCAATTTTTGCATCCTCACTAACATAATCTTCATCATCAATCACTTTGTTATCCAAAAAGACCATACTGTCATCATACATTTTAGAAGCAGATAAATTAATATCAAAACCACCATAAATTACTTGATTATTTATCGCAAGTGATTTTAGTTCTAAAATGTTGCTATTTTTTGTAACATTAAGTATTGTTGGATTTTGTATTTCTATTTCATTTGGTTTATCTAAACCAGGATAGCTAACAATATATTTACCATTCTCAATCTTAACCATATTTTGTGGAAGATTTATGTATTCATTGTTAGCATCGAAAGCAAAGAGTGTTTTAGTTTTATTTTCTGCAGGATATGTAATTACTTGAAGTTTATTTTTGTTAGTTAGAAATTTGATTGTGTCATCTAAGTTTTTGTGTTGTTCAATCAAGATTTCGTCACCTATTTTCACCAAATTTCAAGGATCCTCAGATAGTGCAATAGATACTTTGTTTGCTTTGGCTTTTTGAACGCTTATTCAATTTGTTATATCTTCATCCTTTTGTTCAAAAGGGTTCAAAATATGAGTAATGAACTTACTAAAAAATGTTTGTGTTCAGTCAACGAATAAAAATTTGATTAGTTTTGAGTTACTAGACAGCTCACCGAGTGCCATTCCCTTCATATATAGTTTTAGTTGTTCAGAGTTGAATGGTAATGTTTGTAATGAACTAGATGTTAAATTTATATCGGCAATTAAACGTCGTTTTTCGATTGGATTGATTCAAAGAGATTTGTTAATGTCTTCTTTCATTTCATTGATTCAAGCGAAATTTTTATCTGTAATTTTTATATCTTCAGATGCTTCAACTGTTTTATCAACTAAATCACTTTCTGGTTGAATTCATTTTTCTTCTTTAACAGGATCTTTTTCATTTGTACTGTTACAACTTATTGCTACTAGTGGCAAAGAAGTAGTTGCAACTGTAATTAAAGGCAGTAAGAATTTAAATTGTTTTTTCATATGTTAATGTTTAACCTACTTTAATAGTTGTTGGTCAGATTGCATTTGGTACTAATTCTTCAAGTTTGAATTTCATTACTTCTTTTGTGTCATTTGAATAACAATATACTAAACTATCAGGTTTCATAAATTCACACATTACTTGACGACATCCAGCGCATGGAAATACTGGTTTTTCAGAAGATGAAATAATGTGAATTTCTTTGAATGTTCCTACTTTGCCACCTTGTACTGGTGCTGAGAATAGTGCACTTCTTTCAGCACATAATCCAGATGGAAAAGCAATGTTTTCACAATTGACTCCTCAGTATTGATTATCATTTTCATCAATTGCTAAAGCAGACACATGAAATTTTGAGTATGGAGCATAAGCTTTGTCAAGATTTTGACGTAATTTTTGTAAATCTATTTTCATACTTTAAATTTTAGCAAATGGTTAATCTAGATTAGGCTAATTAATAATTTTTTTGGACTCGGACGGCAATATATTTTTACAAATTTTTATACTAAATGTGGTATTATTTATAAGCATTCAAAGCAAAAAGAAGATTCATTTCTCACCTGGGTTTTATTAAATCGGGTTGCTACTATATGTTTTTTTATGTAGTGGAGAAGTGGATTAATACCACTTTTTTATTTTTAAAGGAGATAGTTATTCAATCTAACGACAATAAAGACAAAAGACCAAAATCAGAACACGTTTTAAACGAACAAATTCCTTACAAGAAGGTGTTTGTTCTAGATAGTGACGGAGAAAAAATTGGTGTTATGTCACGTGATGAAGCAATCGAAAGAGCAAAAAGCGAAAAGAAAGACTTAGTTTTAATTTCAATTGCTGACAACAAACCAATTACAAAAATTCTTGATTACGGAAAATTTAAATACGACCGTAAGAAAAAAGCTAAACAAGCTAAAGAAAAACAATCAGTCACAGTTAATCGTGAGGTTCGTCTAACTGCTATGATTGGTGATCATGACTTGCAAACTAAAGCACGTAAGTCTCGTGAATTTCTACTAAATGGTGATCGGGTAAAAGTTTCTCTAAAGTTTAGAGGTAGAGAAATGCAAAGACCAGAAATTGGTCAAGAAGTTTTAATGAAGTTTTACCAAGCAGTCGAAGATATTGCTAAAATCACTAAAGAACCTACTCTAACCAATGAAAAATTTCTAGATATGTATTTAGAAAAAGATAAGAAAAAAGTGAAACCAAATTCAAACAAAGGAGAAAACAGCGATGCCAAAAATGAAGACTAAAAAAGCGTTAGCTAAACGTATCAAAATCACTGGTAGCGGAAAAGTTAAACGTGGAAAAGCTTATCGTTCACACCTAGCTCAAAATAAATCAACAAAACAAAAAAGACAATCTCGTAAATCTGGAATGATTTCAAAATCAGATTACAAGAGAATTAAAGAATTAATCTAGAAAGGAACTTATTATGCGTGTAAAAGGCGGAACAGTTACAAGAGCTAGAAGACAAAAATGAATTAAATTAGCTAAAGGATACTGAGGACACAAATCAATCGGTTACAAAGTTGCAAAACAAGCGGTTGTTAAATCATGAACATATGCATTTAGAGACCGTAAACAAGTAAAAAGAGAATTCAGAAAACTATGAATCGCTCGTATTAATGCGGCTTCAAGACCTTTAGGATTAACATATTCACGTTTAATCGATGGACTTAAAAAAGCTAACGTGGTTATCAATAGAAAAATGCTTTCTGAACTAGCAATTAACCACCCAAAAACTTTTGAACAAATCGTTGAAAAAGCTAAAGCAGCTTTATACTAATATTCACTTTGAAAGTAGCAATGTGCTACTTTTTTAATTATAATTTTTACAAAAAAAGGAACAACATGCGCTTTATTGTTAATAAAAAAGAAAATAATTACTTCATTTTAGACCAGGAAACTATTCATCACTTAAGAGTTGCTAGACAATTTAACAAAACATTTATTTGCGTTTATGAAAATGAATTTTATCAGTGCCGCTATGAAGACCAAAAAGCTTATATTATCGAAAAATTAGACTTAAACCATGAGTTCAGTAAGCCTGTTGGTTTAGCAGTTAGTTTAATAAATTGAAAAAACTTTGAATTAATTTTACAAAAGGCAACAGAATTAGGTGTCAGTCATATTTATCCGTTCAAAAGTCGTTACAGCGAAATGAAGGTTGATGATTTTGAAAACAAAAGAAAACGCTTTGAGAAAATTATTTTTGAAGCCTGCCAACAATCATTTCGTAACAAAATACCTTCATTAAGTTCAGTGTTAAATTTTGAAGATGTATTAGCAATTAAAGATTTTGACCACCGTTATATTGCTCATGAAAAAAATCAAAGCGAAGGACATAAATTTTTCTTACCATCTTCATTGTTTTTAATTGGACCTGAAGGTGGTTTTAGTGATGAAGAAGTAAATAAAGCTATTCATGCCGGTTTTGAATCAATTAAATTAACTAAAACAATTCTTCGTGCTGAGACTGCTGCTCTTTATGTAATTGCAAAATTACATGATGAATAGATAAAAAGTGTGATTTTTTGGTAAAATTAAATCACTAGATTTTGCAAAATTCTAGCTCACGAAATGCGCACAAAAGCTCTAATAGTTCCGAGTAAAAAGCTTTTGTTAGTCCCGAAATGAATAAATCATTTATGCGCTATATTTATTTTTTAAATTAGCACCATTTTGAGTGTTAAACAAGTTTACAAAATTTTAACAAAATTACCTTTTTTTGTTATAATGTTAAAGCATTTATTTTTTTAAATTAAATTACATAAGGAAAGCACATGCGTCAAACTACAATCGTTAAACACTTAGAAGTTGAAAAAAAATGATACCTAATTGACGCTAAAGACTTAGTTTTAGGACGTCTAAGCGCGCAAGTGGCATCAATTCTAAGAGGAAAAAATAAACCTTCATTCACACCAAACGTGGATATGGGAGATAATGTAATCATTATCAACGCTGACAAAGTTAAATTGACAGCAAAAAAAGAAGAAGATAAAATTTACTACAGCTACTCAGGATACCCTGGAGGGCTAAAGAAAATTAATGCTAAAAACCTAAGAGCTAAAAAACCTATTGCTTTAATTGAAAAAGCAGTTAAAGGAATGCTACCACACACCAAATTAGGACACAAACAATTCAATAACTTATATGTTTATGCAGGAAGTGAACACCCACACCAAGCACAACAACCAGAAGTTTTAGAGGTTAAATAATGGCAGATGTAAGATACTACGGTCTAGGACGTCGTAAAAGCTCAGTAGCAAGAGTTTACTTAGTTCCTGGAAATGGAAAATTCACAATCAATGGAAAAGAAGCAAGAGAATACTTAAATAGTGATATACTATTAAAAGATGCTTCTCAACCATTTGGATTAACAGAAACAACTGCTAAATATGATGTTATTGCTAATGTTAACGGTGGTGGACTAAGTGGACAGGCTGGAGCTGTTAGACTAGGGATTGCGAGAGCATTATTAGAAGTAAATAAAGATTTTCGTCCAGCATTAAAACAAGCAGGAATGTTAACACGTGACGCTAGAGTTAAAGAACGTAAAAAATTCGGATTACGTAAAGCGCGTCGTGCAAGACAATTCTCAAAACGTTAATACAAATTGGCGATGTTTCGCCAATTACATGCGAGCGTAGCTCAGCTGGTTAGAGCACACGACTGATAATCGTGAGGTCGATGGTTCAAGTCCATTCGTTCGCACCATTTCATTAAGTTGACCTAAACAGCCAAACGGCTGTTTTCTTTTACAAAGTGCCACTTTAGTTTAACAGGCAAAACGGGTATCTCGTAAGTATCTATCACAAGTTCGAGTCTTGTAAGTGGCACCATATGTCAAAAGGCAAAATAAAAAATCACTCTTTCAGTAAAAAGTACTGTATATGAGTGATTTTTTTAATATTTATTGTGTGCTCTTTGATGATTAATTTGATTCTTTCTCGCAAAACTGGCTAATATTTCTTCTTCACTAATATTAGCAACTTTAGCAAGTCCTAAGTATAGTCTATAGCAATATGTTAAATTTTTACTATTTAATTCATCTAGCAGTTTAGTACTTGCTTTATACACTTCTGCCAGTTGACGACTGAATGTCTTAGCTAATACTAATGGTTCAATAATAGGACTAATATGCATAGATGCGCTTAAAGAACTCAGAAAGTGAATTCCGTCTGCATACTCTTCTAAAAGTGCTTGACGGTTAATATTTTTGTGAACTTTTCAGTATTTAAATTCTTGAAACTCGTTAGCAAATTCACCAATTTCGACAATTAAAGCTATTACACATTTCAATTTTAAATCTTGCTCACCTGGAGCAATATTTTTACTAAATTCTTCATCTAAATCTTTTTGAGCAGCGAAAATATGTTCTAAATTCATGTATTTTATTATATATGATATACGTATTTTTGCTATATAATATTAGTTATGCCCGTGTGGCGAAATGGTAGACGCAGTTGACTCAAAATCAACCGAAGAGATTCATGCTGGTTCGAGTCCAGTCACGGGCACCAAAGCGCAGTAAAGCGACCAAACTTTTTTATTTTTTATAAAATAAAAAATTATATTTGTGTATAATATTAAAGCAATCTAAGCAGAGTTGCCCAGGTGGCGGAATAGGTAGACGCAAGGGACTTAAAATCCCTCGGTGGCAACACCGTGCTGGTTCAAGTCCAGTTCTGGGCACCATGATATGCGCCCTTAGCTCAGCAGGTAGAGCAAATGGCTTTTAACCATTGGGTCAGAGGTTCGAATCCTCTAGGGCGTACCATTTCAAGAAATTGACCAAAATAGCCTTCACGGCTATTTTTTTTGTATCTTTCTCACATTTTTCTCATTTTTTCCCATTTAACAATCCGTGTTGTTTTTGTGTTGTTTAATTAGGTTGAGGTAAACGAAAATGATAATTTATAAATATGGAAAAATTGTTCACACTAATAAAAATTACATTATTTTAGAAAACAACCGAGTTGGAGAACTAATTTATGTTCCAATGGTTGAGAGATTTAAAAAAGACGAAAATATGAAAGTTTTTGTCCATGAGTACGAGACAGAACACTTTAAAACAACGTATGGATTTGAAAATTTCAAGGAATTAGTAGTCTTTGAAGATCTGCTTTCAATACAAGGAATTGGACCTAAAACTGCATTATCAGTACTAAATATAGGTTGAGAAAAAGTAGTTGAATATGTTGCTAGTGCAAACATTAACAAATTGAATTCAATTCCTTATCTAAGTAACCGCTCAGCAAGACAACTGATCTTTGAATATCAACCTAAATATGAAAAATTCTTGCAAAAGAAAACTCCTGAAGATGAAACAGAAAACAATGAGTTTGAAGCAACTAAAGGAGAAAATAAGACTATTGTTTCAGAAAATGCTCATAACATCGAAAAAAGTTTGCGTATCTTAGGGTTTAGAAATAGTCAGATAAAAGAAGCTATGCAAGAAATAAATGTTGATCAAGAACTTGATAAAGCTGTTGAAGAAGCAATTAAAGTAATTTCATCAAAACACGCCAATAATGCAATTATTCAAAATTAGTACTTTCGATGAATTTATCGGGCAAGATAAAATTAAAGAAACTTTGAAGGTTATGATCGATTCAGCAGATAAACAGCACAAGCTAATTGATCATTTACTTTTTTATGGTCCGCCAGGATTAGGGAAAACGTCCTTAGCAACAATTATCGCTAACGAAACTAAGAGAAATATAGTTTTCGTTCAAGGACCTTTACTAGAAAAACGCAGTGATTTAATCACTATGTTTTCATCTATTCAAGAAAACGACATCATTTTTATTGATGAAATTCATTCTGTCAACAAAACCTTGCACGAATTGTTGTATTCTGCAATGGAAGAAGGTAAAATTGATATTGTTTTAGGTGTAGATGGTGACAAAAAAATCATGCGTTTAAAACTTAATAATTTTAGTCTAATTGCTGCTACAACTAAGTTTGAATTACTCACTCAACCACTTAAAGATAGGTTTGGATACATTGCTAGACTCAAAAATTACAGTAACGCTGAAATATGCAAAATAATTGAAAATTCTGCTTTGAAAACCAATATGAAAATAGACCCAGAAGCCATTAATTTTATTGCAAAAAATTCTCGTTTCACGCCGAGAATCGCTAACAATTTATTAAAGAGATGTCATGATTTTACACTATATGAAAACCATGATGTAATAACAAAATCAATGGTTCAAAAGACTTTTGATTATTTAGGGGTTTTTAGTCTAGGTTTTAGTGATTTACAGATACAATATTTAAAAACGTTAGTTACTATTTTTGACCAAAAACCTGCTTCTTTGGATGCTATATGTAGTCTTTTACGTGAAAGTAGGCAAACAATATTGCATGATGTTGAACCGCATTTATTAGCTAACAAGTTTATTATCAAAACTTTCAGAGGACGAATGATTACATCAAAAGGAGTTGATTACATAAGTCAATACATCTAATTTTTATTATTCTAGCAAGGTTTAATCATAGATTAAAAACCTGGCTTTCTAGTATAATTTAAAAATATGAATTACGAAAACAATAAAAATCCAAAAAACAAGCTAAGATGACTGATTACTTACGTTGGAGTGTTGTTAATTTCGATTGCATTAATAATTGCAGTATCATTAGGTTTTAAAAGTAGTAATTCAAATGCTAATTCAACCGTTAAGCAAGCTAATGTAGTTCTTAAAATTGACACTTCTGACAATGAAAACTTGAGTGAAAACACTTCCTTTTCTAACCAGGAAGTTTTTGGTGGTATTGAAAAGTTGCTTTCATACGGAAACCTTAATGAAAATTATCGTTTGTATGACGGTAATGGAGTTTTAAAATTAGAAACAAATATTAACAATGACTACGATTTAAATGAACTTGTTAATAAATTAGCGAATAAATCATACATTGTTGTAACCGATTCAACAGGAACTCCTTTATTTTACAAAAACCAATATTTCAAACCAGGTTCAAATGACAATGTAAGTTTGGATAAATTGCTTAAGGGTAATGAAGCAGACTTTGCATTGCCTTTAGAAAATAATCCAGCAAATTGAAATACCAAGCAAGCTTCTAATCGAGTATCTTTACTTCTAAGTGACAAAGGTAATCACCAATTAGATTTATTAAAACAGGACTACCAAAATCAAAGAATTTATTTCTGGATTAATCTTAAAAAGTTTGTTAATTTAGCAGAAAATCAATTTGCTTCTGATTGAGCTGCGGCAAATAAAAATCCAGTTAACTTTGCATACGAGAATAATAATGCAGTTGGTTCATATGATCAAACTACTAAAAAAGTTAAAGAACCAGTATTAAAAAATGATTCACTTAATGCAAGTAAATATTTAGTATCAGTTTCTTCTCCGTCGGTGATGACTTATGCAAAACCAGGAGATAAAATCATCTACTTATTCAACAATTATCAAGCATACTCAAACAAAGAATTAAGCGCAATCATTAATTATGCCTATTCACCTTATCAATTAAAAGTTTTAGCAACTAATTACGCGACAAAAACCTTTAATTACCAAGCGATTAAGTTTGTTTTAATTATTGTTTTCGCAATTATTGGTTTCTATCTAATTTTCAATTACAGAATATTAGGGTTGATTTCTTCTTTAGCTTTTGGATTAAATGGATTAGTAATTTATTTAGTGCTAACAAGTTTTGGAATTTCTTTAAGTCCATTATTAATTGCAGGTCTAATAACAACACTACTAATTGCATTTGGACTAATGAATAATTCTTTAGCTAGATTTAAACGTGAAATAGTCAAAAAAATGACACCTTCTAAAGCAATTCAAAAATCACAAAAAACAACTTTGTTTGCTTCGTTTGACACTCTGCTTTGTTTAGTTGTAGCATCAATCATGGCTTTATACCTAAGCATCAATGTTGTTTCTGTCTTTGCTTCAATGGTGATAGTTGCTTCTATTTTTACAACTATAATCATTATTGGGTTAAATAACATTATCATTTATAACTTAACAAATGTTGATCATTTTGCTTACTATCCTTGATTATTATCTTTAACAAAAGAGTTTAGATTTAAATCAAAAATTGCATTAAATTTTGTATCTAAATACAACACAATCTTTTTCGCTTTAGTTTTACCAATTGCTTTCATCATTCTATTTTCACATGGAACTAGTTTTGAAAGATCATTAGATTTATCACCACTATTGCAGACAACAAATAACTATGCAATTACAACCCTTGATGGAATCACACAAAGCACTGCTTTAGCGGTTCAAAAACAGTTAAGTGCATTGAATATCGAAAATGTGCAAATAATGCAAAATTCATTAGATAACAACACATACACAATGTTAGTTTCTTCTTCACAATCGTTAGATTTAGCAACAGCATTGAATTCGACTGATTTAGCAAACAATTTTATTCTTGAAAATTGAACTTGATCAACTAAAGGATTTTTAAGACAATTAGGATTTTCTTGAATACCACTAATTGTGTCTCTTCTTTTAGTAGGTATCTATATCTGAATTCGTTATTCATTGATAACAACTCTAATTTATTTCATCAAAGAATATAATGTTTTTCTATTAACTATTGCTTTAATGATTATTTTCAAAATTAAATTTGATTACAATCTTGCTCTAATCTTCTTTATTGCACATGTTTTTGTTATTTACTCACATTTAATGAGTGCTAATAAAATTAAAATTCTTACTCACCAAGATACAAATCTAAAAAATTACATTTATTCTCCAGAACAAATCAAAACAATTGTCAAAAAATTGATCAATCAATCATTTAGAACATCTGTTTGATTCTTGATTTTAGTGTCGATAATTTCATTGTCATTAGCATTTACAACCAGTGAAATGCAAAATGTGTTTTTAGCAATTTTATTAATCAATCTATCAATTTTTAGTTTTGATTTCTTGCTTGCACCACTTCTATGACAATGAATGTTAACCAACAAGTTTGCTCGCAAACAAAAACGTATTGATACTTTCTATTGATCTACTTCAAAAGTTGAAGAACAAGAATTTAGTACAATCAATGATTTCAATAAGTAAGGAGAAAATATGTATCAAAAAGTAAAAGGAACAAAAGATATTTTTGGTCAGGAAGCAAATTTATATTTACAGATAGTCGATACATTTAAGAATATTTGTCAAAAATATTCTTTTTCTTATATAGAGACACCTATCATCGAACACACTGAATTATTTGTTCGCTCTGCTGGTGAATTCAGCGACATTGTAAATAAAGAAATGTATTCTTTCCAAACACGCGGAGAAAAAATGATTAGTCTTCGTCCTGAAGGTACTGCTCCAGTAATTCGCAGTGTTGTTGAAAACAAGTTAGCAACAAATAATTACTTAAAAGTTTTTTATTATGGCAATATGTACCGTTATGAGCGTCCACAAAAAGGTCGTTATCGCGAATTTAGACAAGGCGGGGTAGAATTTCTTGCTCCCAAAAGTGTTGACACTAATTTTGAAATAATTAAGTTGGCAAGTGATTTTCTAAACCAAATTAACATCAAAGATTTTGTTTTAGAAATTAATTCATTAGGTTCTGATGCTTCGCGTAAAACATACACTCAACATTTACAGAAATATTTTGCTAAGTATCAAGACAAATTGTCTGAAATCAATAAAAAGAGATTAGAAAATAATGTTTTAAGAATTTTAGATGATAAAGAACAAAATGATTTGGATTTTGTCAAAAATGCACCACAATTATGAGATTTTCTTTCACAACATGAAAAAGATGACTTTAATTCATTATGTAAATTATTGGAAAAGCACAACATCAACTATTCTGTTAATAAATCTTTAGTTCGAGGACTGGATTATTACAATGACATAGTTTTTGAATTTGTATCCACTTCACAAGCGCTGGGAACAAAATCTACTATTTTAGCTGGTGGACGTTATGATGGGATGTTAAAACAGTTAGGTGGACCTGATGTTGATTCAATTGGTTTTGCCTTTGGAATGGAAAGATTAGTTGAAATCTTGACACATAACAATTCAAACAAAAACTATTCGCAATACAAAAAAGTTTTAGTGGCTTATTTAAATGAAGATGAAAAAGAGGAAATGACAAATTTAGTTAGTCAACTAAGAAGCAGTAATGCCAAATTGAGTATTGAAATTTTCTATGAGCCTCTTTCAATTAAAAAAATGTTTAAAAAAGCAGAGCAAATTGAAGCAGACATCATCATTTTCAAAGAGTTAAATCAAGCTAAAAATCACTATAAGATTAAATATGTTGACAAAGGAAAAATCTTACTGTCTGAAAAAACAATTGAGCTAAAAAATATCGAACAATTTATTGAGGAAATTTAATATGAAAACAATATTTAACACAAGTTTGACCATTAAAAACGAAGGACAAAAAGTCACTCTTTATGGTTGAATAGCGAACAAAAGAAAATTTAAAAAACAACTGTTCGTTGACTTGAGAGATAGAAGTGGAATTATTCAAGTAATTTTTACTGATGTTTCAGATCCTTTATTAACTAAAGAAAGTGCAATTGAAGTAACGGGAACTGTAACAAAAAGACTGGAAGCTAATCCAAATTTAGCAACTGGAGAGATTGAAGTTCAAGTTGAATCATACAAAATCCTTAACAGCGCGAGTCAAATTCCTTTTGAAATCAATGACAACGAAAAAAATACTGAAGCTAATGAAGACCTTCGTTTAGAATATCGTTTCTTAGATTTACGTCGTGAAAAAATGCAACAAAACATTGCTTTAAGACATAAAGTTTCACTAGAAACCCGTAAATTTTTCGATGCCAATGGATTTTTGGAAATTGAAACTCCTATTCTATGTAAATCAACACCGGAAGGAGCACGTGACTTTTTAGTTCCAACAAGAAAAAAGGGTAAATTTTTTGCACTACCACAATCTCCGCAATTGTATAAACAACTTTTAATGGCTTCAGGGTTTGAAAAATACTTCCAAATAGCAAGAGTTTTCAGAGATGAAGACTCACGTAAAGACCGCCAACCTGAATTTACTCAAATTGACTTCGAAATGTCTTTTTCAACAGAAGAAGAATTGTTTAAACTTGTAGAAAATTACTATCAACACATTTTTAACTCATTAGGTTTAAAATTGAACATTCCATTTAGAAGAATGGATTTCTTTGAATCAATGGATAAATATGGAAATGATAAACCAGACACAAGATACGGATATCTTCTAACTGATTATTCAGAACTACTAGCAAGCGAAGATGCTTTAAAATTTATTGCTTTTGATAAAGATAGTTCAAACGATTGAAAATACATAACCGAAATAGCAACAAAAAATAATGCTAAAAATTTTGCTATTTACAAAATTGAATCTAACAAAATAACAGACCAAATGACAATAGGGAATAGTCTAGACAATAACCAACTTGAAAAACTACTATCGAAAGCAAACATTAGTGATGGTTCGCTATTTGTATGCTTTGGTAAATATAGTGACATAACAAAATCTTTAGGAGCTGTTCGTGTTGTTTTAAATGATTTATATCTTCTTGCTGATCCAAATCGTTATGATTTCTTATGAATCGTAAATTGACCAATGTTTGAATTTAATGAAGATAGTCAAACTTATGAACCAGCTCACCATGCTTTTACTATGATTGATGAAAAAACTATGTCTTATTTTGAAAACAATGAATATGACAAAGTTCGCGCTCGTTCATATGACTTAGTTTTAAATGGATATGAACTAGGTTCAGGTTCAGTTCGTATTAATGATCCAAAACTTCAATCATTAATGTTTGAAAAATTAAATATGTCACCAAAAGAATATGAATCAAAATTTGGATTCTTCTTAAAAGCATTCAAATATGGTCTTCCGCCGCACTGTGGAATGGCTTTCGGACTTGAAAGAATCTTGATGATCCTAACTAATTCGCAATCAATTCGTGACGTTATTGCCTTTCCAAAAAATGCAAAACAAATTGATTTATTATCAAACTCTCCTTCAATGGTTACAAAAGACCAACTAGATGAGTACTTTTTAGCAATGAAAGGAGAAAAATAGTTAATGACTATTTGATTAGTTTTAATTGCTATAGTGGCAATCATAATCATCATTATTTCTTTTTTAATGTCACCAGATTCAAATGGTTTCAGTGGTGCCCTTGTAGGTAGTGGAGACCTTGACTTATTTAAAGTTTCAAAAGAAAGAGGTTTCAAAAAATTTCTTAAATATTCAATGATGATTTTCGGTTTTTTATTAATAATTATTGCTATTGTCCTGAGAGTTGTAATTCAAAATGGCAAATAGTTATAAACGTTTTAATTTACAAACTAAAGACATTGTTGACTTACTAAAAAAAGAAAAAAAACCACTTCAATTTATCGAAATAGCAAAGCAACTAAAAGTTGCTAAATTTCATAATAAAGAACTGTCCGAATTGATTTTTGAATGCGAAAAGCTAAGGCTAGTAGAAAAAAACCGTGAAGGTCAATATTTTGCTCTTGACTATGTAACAGGTGGTTTTTTTGAAATTTCAATAACTAACAAAAGATTAGGTTTTATTGATTTTGAAGAAGATAAAAGCGCTCTGGCTTTACCATTCCAACTAAACAATGTTTTAGACAAAGATATTGTCCATGCTGATATTTACGGCTATGAACAAGAAGAAAAAACATTTTATCGTGCTTTTGTTACTCACGTTAAGGAACATCAAAAGAAAGTTGTAGTTGGTAAATTTGTAAAAGGTTTTAATGTGCCGACATTCTTTTTTGAAGCTTTTGATGATCGCGACAGAGCCAAATATTTTGTGCAAAAATTGCCAGATGATTTTGTTTACGAAACCGAGCAATTGGCAAAAATGGAAGTCTTAAGTCCTAAAGCAGGTGGGTCACGAGTAGATGTTAAGTTTATTGAATACATAGGTAACATCAATAATCCACGTGTAATAGAAAAGAAGATCATAGCTCAAAATAATATTGAAATAGATTTTGAAACTGAAGTTGAACAGCTTTCAAAATCATTACCAAAAGAAGTTTTAGCTTCTGATTATCAAAATCGTAAAGACTTAACCCAATTATTTACTGTTACCATTGATGGCGATGACACAAAAGATTTTGATGATGCAATTAGTTGTCAAAAAAGATCTGACGGAACTTTCGATTTGTGAGTTCACATAGCTGACGTTTCACATTATGTCAAAGAAAATGATGCAATTGACAAAGAAGCATTGGAAAGAGGAACATCAATCTATCTTCCCGACAAAGTTATTCCTATGCTTCCTTTTGAATTGTCAAATGGAATTTGTTCACTAAATCCACAACAAAAAAGATGTGCAATGACATTGCAAATGCACATTGATGAAAATGGTAAAAATATTTCTTATGAAATTTATCCATCAATAATCGAAAGTAATTATCGTTTAACTTATTCAAGAGTTAACGATTATTATGCTCAAAAACCTCACATTTTTGATTTCGAGACAACTTATTTACTTGACACAGCATTAGATATAAGTAAACTAATTCGAAAAATAAAAAATGACGAAGGGTATGTTGATTTCGAAATAGAAGAGCCAAAAATTATTATGGATGGTGACAAGGTAGTAGACATCGTAATAAAAAGATCAGGCATCAGTGAAATGATGATTGAAGATTTTATGGTTCGTGCCAACGAAACAGTTGCGACCATGATGGCAGACAAGAAAATACCTTCAATTTATCGTATTCATGCCGAGCCAGAACCGGAAAAAATCTTTAACTTGCAAGAAGTTCTAAACTTTTTAAATTTAAATGTTAAAGTTCCTGACACTGGGCTTTCAAAAGATTTTGCCAAAATGATTGACAAAATAAAAGAAAAAGATCATTTTGATGATTTTCTTAAGGCTCACTTACTAAGAACCTTATCAAAAGCAAAATATTCAGAAATAAATATTGGTCATTTTGGGTTAGCAAGCAGTTGTTATGCTCACTTTACAAGTCCAATTAGACGTTATCCTGATTTATTATTGCATCGCCTAATAAGAGATTATATTTTTAATAGTCAGCCATTAAATGATGAAACAAAGGAATTATTAGAAAATAAAATCAGTGACATCGCCCAAAAGAACACTGATTCAGAAGTTGTGGCAATGTCAATTGAAAGAGATGTAGTTGATCTTAAAAAAGCAGAATTTTTTGAAGCTTTTGTTTCGCAAAAATATAAAGCTAAAGTGATCAGTTGTGAAAAATTCGGAGTATTTTTCGAATTGCCAAACTATAAAACCTCTATTCTTCTTAGGTTCGAAGATATTCAAAGAGAAATGGTTTCACAAATCTCACCACTTCTTGCTAAGGGACCAACTTTAGAATTCAAAGCTGACAAAGATTATGAAATTGTAATTGCAAGCGTTGATAAAGCAAAGGGTCAAATCAACGCCTTATTACCAGAGGATTATTATGAAGCAAATAGTAAAAAATAAATATCCTCGTTATGAATATGAAATCAAAGAAACATATGAATGTGGTATTTCTTTACAAGGATGAGAAGTAAAATCATTACGAGCTCAAAATGCCAATTTAAATAATGCTTTTTGCACCATTAAAGGTAATGAAATGTGAATCAATAATTTTTACATTTCACAGTATATGAATGTTAAAGGTGATTTAGAAAGAACTAAAAAGCTTTTACTTCATAAGAATGAAATTATTAGAATTCAATCAAAAGTAGAGAGATTGGGACTGCAAATCATTCCGACTCTAGTCTATTGAAAAAATAATCACATAAAAGTAGAGATTGCTCTTGCTAAGCATTTGAAAGTACATGACAAAAGACAAAAAATAATTCAAGAGGAAAATGATAAAAAATTGCAAAAAATCTTGAAACAATACTAACCATAGCTTATAATTGCTATTGTTATTAATGGGGGTGTAATGGCTTCGACAGGCACAAGCTCCTTAAAAGCGCAGTAGTGTGGCAGACTATAATTGCTTCTAGGCTTTCAATGACCGGAAAAACTAGCGAAAACGAAGAACTATCAGTTTCACCTGTATTCTTCAATCGTCAATCAAATCTATTATTCGCTTAATGAATTTTAGTCAACTTTTCTATGCCCGCTAGAAAAAGTTGTCGTTAGGGCTTAGGTTTCAAAAGTGCAACTATTTTGAAACTGAAAAATGAGTTGCCATTAACAAATTGATTTTGTTGTCTTATTGATTTGTTAATGTATTTCAAAGACAACTAAACTGTAGTACTTGCAAGTAAGTTTGTGTGTGGACCGGGGTTCAATTCCCCGCATCTCCACCATTTTTTTATATCTTTTTTGCTAAAAAGACTGAAAAAGTAACAAAAAACTAGGAAAAAATTATCTTTTTCCTAGTTGTGAGTGTGTTTATTTTATTTGTTTTGTAATTTAAGGTCTCAAATTTCTTCGATTTCTTTAGTATTCATGTTGTATCTAGATGCACTTAGAATCGAGGCTTCATAGTATGAATATGCTTTTTTATCTGGAGCTAGTTTTGTAAAGTAATCTTCCAATTCTTTACTATATCTTTTAGCTTCGATATCTAATGAATCAATGTCATATTTACCTTCAAAAACCCTATTTAGTTTAGGTTTAACACTAACTTCTTCATCAAGATATCCAAGTGCTAAACCGATAACTGGAAATGCCTGACCTTTAATGTTTAATAGTTGTCTTAGTTCTGGAATCATTGTTCTTACTAAACCTAAAAAGCAAGTACCTAAACCATTCGAAATGGCAACGTCTTGTAACATAGTAGCTTGAATGTAAGCGTCTCCAGCAGCAACTAAAAATCCTTCTTTTGTGTGTAAATCATATTTAATTTCTGGGTAGTGCTTCTGAGCTAAATTCATGCGATTGAAATCAGCCACAAAAACAACAAACATTGCACAGCTTTCAACAGCTCGAGCAAATTTATTTGCCTGCCCGATTGCTTTTAGTTGTTCTTTATCGGTGATTATTATTGCACTTGAAGAATGTCAATTAGAAGAGTTAGGTGCCAATTTGATAGCATCGAATAATTTCTTTTTTAATTCATCGTCAATTGCTTTATCTTTAAATTTTCTAATACTTGTACGTTTTAAAATTGCTTGGTATAAATCCATATTTTTCTCCTTTTTTGTTATATTTTAGTCCAAAAAGGTTATTTTTGTCCAAATCTTAGTACCCTAAAGCAAGACAAATTATTGTATAATAATTTAATTATGGAAAAGACAATGCTTTCAAGCCTAAGTGCTATCAAAACTAAATATTTGGATATTCAAGAAGATTTATTAAAACCTGAAATTTACAATGACACCAAAAAATATGCAAAATTGCAAAAAGAACAAAATGCAATTCGTGACATTTATGAAAGCTTCGTAAAATGAGAAAAAAGTAATGATGCTTTTATTCAAGCTAAAGAAGTATTAAAAAACGAAAAAGATGCTGAATTGTTAGAATTAGCAAAAATGGAAATTGAATCGCTTGAAGAAGAAATGACCACTCTTGAAGAAGAACTAAAAATTCTTTTATTACCTAAAGATGAAAATGACGAAAGAGACGTTATCATCGAAATTAGAGGAGCAGCCGGTGGAGATGAAGCTAACATTTTTGCTGGTGACTTGTTTAGAATGTATCAAAAATATGCTGATCTAAATGATATGAAAGTCCAAATGATCGATTCAACATTTGGAGCATCTGGTGGATTTAGTCAAGTTGTCTTTTCAGTGAGTGGAGATAAAGTCTTTTCAAAATTAAAATTTGAAAGAGGAGTTCACCGTGTACAAAGAATTCCTGCTACCGAAACAAAAGGTAGAGTCCATACCTCAACTGTTACTGTAACAGTTCTTCCTGCTGTCGATGATGATGTCGAAATTGAAATCAGACCACAAGATTTAAAAGTGGACACTTTCCGTTCTTCAGGAGCAGGTGGACAAAGTGTTAATACAACCGATAGTGCTGTCCGTATTACTCACATTCCAACAGGTTTAGTAGTTACATCGCAAGATGAACGTTCACAAATTGCTAACCGTCAACAAGCAATGAAATTAATGAAATCTAAACTATATGAAATGGAAGTAAGAAAAAGAGAAGAGGAGGAAGGAACTATTCGCAAACTTGCTGGTTCAGGTGATAGAAGTGAAAAAATTCGAACTTATAACTATCCACAAGACAGAGTTACAGATCATAGAATAGGATTTTCAACTTCGCTTAAAAATGTTATGGATGGAAACATGACTTCGCTAATTGAATCATTATTAGCTGAAGAAAGAGCAGAAAAAATTGCTCAAATTGGAGAACAATAATTAACATGCCTACACAAGAAGAACTTTTGCGTGAAAAACACCGAAACAATTTAGAACTAAAAGTTTCAAAAAAAGAGCAAAAGCTTCTTAAAAAAGGTTATCCAGTACAAAGAATAATCGGCTTTTGCGAAATGCAAAATGTCCGAATTTTTTTAAATCGATTTGTGCTAATTCCTCGTTATGAAACGGAAGAACTTATTTTAGAAGCTTATAACCACATTAACAAAGACTCGACAGTTTTAGATCTTGGAACAGGTAGTGGTTTCATAGCAATAGCGATACAAAAAAACAAAAAATGCTATGTTGACGCAGTAGAAAAGAACTTTTTTGCACTAAAACAAGCCAAGAAGAACTCTTTTATTAACGAAACTAAAATCAATTTTATTCGCTCCGATTGATTCAAAAAAGTTACAAAAAAATATGATGTCATCATTTCTAATCCGCCTTATCTGAACTATCAAGAAGTCATTAACAAACCAAAATTTGATCCTAAATATGCCTTGTATGCTAAAGATTCAGGCCTTAGAGATTATTTAAAAATTCTTAAAAAAGCACATTTATTTTTAAATAAAAACGGTGTTTTAATATTTGAAATCGATGATTTTGTAGCACCATTTTTCGAAAAAAATTATCCTAAAAGCAACATTATTAAAGACATTAATGGCAAGAAAAGAATAGTAGTCATAACAAAGCAAGAATTAGAAAATTTAGCACTCTAGTCCTTTTTGTGCTAAAATATATTTATTATGGCAGATAAAAAACGTGATTACTATGAAGTATTAGGAATTTCTAAGACAGCAACTGAAAAAGAAATTAAATCAGCATATCGTAAACTAGCGATGCAATATCACCCGGACAGAAATAAAGAACCAGGAGCAGAAGAAAAATTTAAAGAAGTTTCGGAAGCATACGAAGTTTTAAGTGATCCAGAGAAAAGAGCTAAATACGATAAATTTGGACATGCTGCTTTTGACCAAATGGGTGGAGCTTCAGGGTTCTCGAACGCGTCTGATATCTTCAAACAATTTTTTGGTGGATTTTCAAAAGCATTTAGCTTTGATGAATTCGATGGCTTTGGTGATTTCTTTGGTGGTGCCTTTGGACGTTCAAAACCCAATGGTCCAACAAAAGGAGCTGATTTAGAGCAAAGAATAACAATAACATTTCTTGAATCAGTATTCGGAGTCAAAAAAACCTTAAAACTTCAAAAAATCGAGATTTGTGATTTATGTAAAGGCAAAGGAGCTGAAAAAGACGAAGACTTTAAGAAGTGTTCTACTTGTGATGGCGGGGGTAAAGTTGCTTCTTCAATGTTTGGTTTATTTCAAAGTGTAACAACTTGTCCTGATTGTTCTGGTACTGGAAAAATAATTGTCAAAAAATGTTCAAAATGTAAAGGTAATGGTTCAATTAGAACTAATGTTGAACAAGAAGTTGACATTCCAGCAGGAATAATGAGTGGTCAAGTTCTTTTGCTAAAAGGGTTCGGAATTCCATCAAAAAATGGTGGACAAACCGGAGATATGCGACTTGTTATTGAAGTTAAGCGTCATGACTACTACCGTAGAATTGATAATGATATTATTTTAGAAGTTCCTGTATCAGTTAAATCAATAATAGCTGAAGAAACTATTTATGTGCCAACGCCATATGGTGAAAAACCAATAAAACTTGACAAAAAAAATCAAGATGGTGACACATTCATAATCAAAGATTGTGGATTTAAGTTCTTAAACCAAAATAAATATGGAAAAATGATTGTAAGAATTAAAACATTTATTCCTACTTTATCAGATTCAGAGCGAAAAATCGTTGTTCAAGCTCTTGAAAATAATAAAGATAATACCTATGAAAAATGAGTTAAAGAAGTTAGTAAAAAATAGCTAACTTTTTTATTTTTTTAAAGCATTATGTGGCTATAATTCTTTTATGAATTTGCCTAGTAGAAAGCAGCATTTTAAAAATTATCGTGAAGAGCTAAAAAAGACTAGTTCTTTAGTAAAAACTATTAAAAAAACCCGTAAAGAATATTTAAAATTAAGAGATAAGCTAACGGGTTATTTTGAAGATTTTGAAAAAGAATTTAACGATTTCAAAACTTATGTTGAAAATGAAACGATCATTAAAGAAAAAGTGAATTCTGCTAAACCAAAATCTAGTAATGATGATTTCATTACAAAACAAATTGCAAATCTTGAAACCGTTAAACAAAAAAATAAGTTGGATGGTGAAATGATTTATGAGCAAAAATTCTTGCCATTGTTACATGATGCAAAAATCGATGCAATTCAAAATATCGTTGAAACAGAATTAAGTAAACTAAGAGGAGAATAATTATGGAAAAGCGCATTAACATAGCAATTGATGGTCCAAGCGGTGTTGGTAAATCTAGTGTTGCCAAACTTCTAGCCAAAGAATTGGGCTATTTCTTTATCTCAAGTGGTTCAATTTATCGACTAATTGCTCTAAACGCAATTGAGCAAAAATTGGACTTAACAAATGAGAGTCAAGTGAATAGTCAATGAAATTTCGAAGACATCAAAATTGATGAAAAAGAACAAGTGTATTTTAAAGGTCGTAATGTTACTCATGATTTAAGAAAAGATGAAGTTTCCAAAGCAGCAAGTGACATTGCAGTTTATCCTTCTGTTCGTAAAAAAGTAGTTGACTTTTTACAATGATATTCTGTTTCTTATAAAGGAATTATCATTGATGGTCGTGATGCAACTTACCGTATTCTTCCTACTGCTGAACTTAAAATTTTCTTATGAGCTGATGCTGACATTAGAGCAAAACGTAGAGTTTTACAAAATGCTGAATTAGGTTTCGATAGTGACTATGACAAAACATTGCAAGAAATTATTGCAAGGGATGAACAAGATATGAATCGCAAAGAAGATCCATTAATATGTTCACCAGGTTCGATTAGAATTGATTCATCGAAAAAAAGTCTTCTAGAGGTTTATGCAGAAATACGTGCTTTAGCCTTAGAAAAAATTAAGGAGTAAAAGCATGAAAGAATTAGTAGCAATTGTTGGAAAGCCGAATGTTGGTAAAAGCACTCTTTTTAATAAATTAATCAATAAAAGAAAAGCAATAGTTCATGATCAACCAGGAGTTACAAGAGATCGTTTATACGATGAAGTGACTTGAACTGGAACAACTTTTAAAGTTGTGGATACTGGTGGAATCACGGTGAGTGATGACCAAATGCAAGACCAAATTTCAATTCAGGCACAAATAGCAATTGAAGAAGCAAATATTATTGTCTTTATGCTTGATGGACGCCAAGATTTAACTAATGAAGATTATTATGTAGCTAATTTGTTGCGTAAATCAGGAAAACAAATTATTCTTGCCATTAACAAGTGTGAAGGCGAGCGTGGTGAATTTAATCCTATTTTTTACTCGCTAGGCTTTGATGAAATTTTTGCTCTTAGTGCCATTCATGGAGAAGGTTTAGGTTCGTTGCTAGATGCGATTGTTGAAAAAATTACCAAAAATGATGAAGATTCTGAAAAGCATTTCAAATTAAGCATAATTGGAAAACCGAATGTTGGGAAATCTTCACTATTAAATGCTCTTAGCGGTTCGTATCGTTCTATTGTTAGTGACGTTAGTGGAACAACTCGTGATAGCGTTAGTGATTTAGTAAAAATAGAAGACCAAACATTTGAAATTATTGACACAGCCGGAATCAAGAAAAAATCCAAGCTTATTGACAGTGTTGAACATTATGCACTAATGCGTGCAATGAATAGTTTGGAAGAAAGTGATTTAACTCTTTTAGTACTAGATGCAACTGAAGACATTAGTCACTTTCACTTACGTATTTCAGGTTTTGCTTTTGAACAAAGAAAACCAATTATTATAGTTGTTAACAAGTGAGACTTAATCGAAAAAGAAACTAATACAATGATTCGTCATGAAGAAATGTTGCGAGAAAAATTTAAGTTTATAGACTGGGCTCCGATAGTTCTTATAAGTGCTAAAAGTCACAAGAGGCTAGATAAGTTGAAAAAACTAATAATTACAGTAAGAGAGAATCTTGAGAGAAAAATACCTACATCAAAACTAAATGAAGCAATAATGCAAATGCAATTGTTCAAGCCAGCACCATCATTAAAAGGTAAACGTTTAACAATAAATTTTGCCCAACAAATAGAAGGAAGAATACCAACATTTGTGTTGTTTGTTAATAATCGTGAGTATGCCCACTTTTCATATTTGCGTTATATCGAAAATCAAATACGTGAGTATTTTGACTTTGAGGGAACTCCGATTAATATTCTGTTAAGAAACAAAAACGAAGGAAGAAATTATGAGTAATAAAATCACTGTTATCGGTTCAGGTTCAATGGGAACAGCTTGTGCAAAAATTTTGCATAAAAACGGTCACGATGTTACTATTTATGGTGTTGATACAACTGAATTAGAACAATTAAAACAAGGCAAAAATTTAAAGTACTTTCCAGAATCAATATATTTACCAAATTTTAAAACAACTAACAATCTCAAAGAAGCACTAGATAAAACTAATTATGTTTTATTAGCAGTGCCATCTAAATTTATGGATCAAGTATTTAATGATGTTTTGGCAAATTTAAATTCTGAAGTTATGTTTATCAATGTTGCTAAGGGTTTTTATCCAGGAACAATTATTCCTTTACACACTGCTATGAAGCGAAAAACAGCTAACAATGCAAATGTGAAAGGTGTTGTTAGTTTAATAGGTCCTTCACACGCTGAAGAAATTGTTAAAGACTCAATAACTGTTGTTGACTCAGTAGATTGCGATGAAAATAAAGCAAAATTGGTACAACAACTGTTTTCAAATGATTATTTCCGTGTTTATACTCAAACAGACGAAATTGGAGCTGAAATCGGTTCGATTTATAAAAACGTTTTAGCTATTGCATCAGGCATTCTGGATGCAAAGGGTTATGGAATTAACACTCGAGCAGCACTAATTACTCGAGGACTTGTTGAAATGCGCAAATATGCAGAAGCTAACGGTGGAAAATTAGAAACCTTGTTCGGATTGACAGGAATAGGTGATTTAATCGTTACTGCATTTAGTGAGTTTTCTCGTAATTTTAGTTTTGGTAAGCTTTACGGTCAAAAAGGTAAAGAAGCCCTTGATACAAAAATGACTGTAGAAGGTTTAACTGCTTTAAAAGCGATTTATGATAATGTTATAAGTAAAAAACAAATGGAATTACCGATAACTGAAGGTTTATATAAAGTAATTTATGAAGATTATGATTTAGAACTAATGTTGAAAAATTTGATTAAAAGAGATCTTAAAGGAGAATAGTTATGAACAAAAAAGAATTAATTAGCGAAATTGCTCAAAAATTAGACAAGTCAATTAGCGAAGTTGAACAATTTTACAATGCTCTTGAAGATGTAATTATTGAACAATTATTACAAGGAGAAAAAGTTGCTATTTCAGGTTTTGGAACATTCAGCACAGTACACAAAGACGAAAAAGTAACTATCAACACTTTTACAAAAGAACAACTTATTGTTCCTGCTAAGGTAGAACCTAAATTCAAATTTTCAAAAGTTCTAAAAAGTAAAATTAACAAATAAAATCTAAATAATTTAATACCCCAGGAAATATCAATTCTAGCTTGTTTCCTATCTTGTCGAGATCACTCATTTTCAGTGATCTCTTTTTTTCAAAAAACGTGTGTAAATGAGTACTTTTTACTCAATAAAAGACATCATATTTTTTGAAAAAAATTATGTAGAAACCACACCCTTGATGCCGATTAATTAAGTCCAAATATTCGATTTGATGCTTACGTATATTTTGATAGGAAAAAGTGTCACCTTCACATTCTTTTGCTTCGAAAGCAATGAATTTACCTCTATAAATTCCATAGTAGTCGACTGTCGATTTTTGCACTATTTTAGCATCTTCAATCAGTAATTTTTTGTCCTTTTTTACTACTTGTTTGAATTTAATATCAAGATTCTTTTTGTGAATTAATGCAAGATTAAGTAGGGCATAACGTTCATTAGTTTGATTAATTATTTTTTCCAAAAGCATACCTTTATTTTTATTCATATTGCCTCCTACTTATTAAAGTAAGAAATCATAGCTAGAAAAAAATAATTTTTATATTTATTTTAAATATAAACCACAGGTATAATTATAAACATGTATAAGATAGGAATTGATTTGGTAAACATTAATCGGTTTAAAGAAGTAAAAGAACATTTTATTAAACGTTTTCTGTCAGACATTGAATATGTTGACTATCAAAAAAGCGAAAACAAAGATATATTTTTAGCGACAAGATGAGCACTTAAAGAAGCAATTTATAAAGCTGACAATAGTGAATATTCTTTTAAAGATATTTCAATTTCAAAAGATATAACCTATCGTTACAAAAATTTCTCACTTTCAACATCTAGCGAGGGTGAGTTTGTTATTGCTATGGCAATCAAAAATTAAGGAGCAAAAATGAATATTAAGACAAAGATGATTTTGTGTAGCCCATGACTAGGATTAAGAATTCTAGGAATTTTGAGAACGGCTAGAAATTCAAAAAATAATCCAAGCGTCTTTACAGTTCAAAAAAGAGTAGATTACTTAGTTAAAAGAGCTAAATGATTATTGAAATTTTTAAAAATCGAATTAGTTGTTAAAGGGTATGATAAATTGCCAAAACATGGCGCAATTTTGTATCCTAACCATGTGTCAAATATTGACGCTATTGCAATAATGGCAGCAATGGACAAACAAACTAAAGATGTTAACGTTGACAATTTAAGACCAACATTTTTAGCAAAACAGGAACTACAAGATAAATATTTAACTCGTAAAACACTTTCAATCATTGATACATTCTACCTAAATCGTGAAAACATTCGTGAAAGCGTTAAAACATTGGAATCCTTTGGTCATTTTGTTCGTGATCAAAGAACTTTGGGGGTAATTTTTCCTGAAGGAACAAGAGCACGTGATGACAAATTATTGGAATTTAAAGCAGGAGCATTCAAAGTGGTTAAATCTAATTCTTTTGCAGTTGTGCCAGTGACTATTAATGGAAGTGGGATTGCTTTAGATCCAAAACGAAGAAAAAAAATCACTATTGAAGTAATTTTTCATGATGCTATTGACACTTTGAAAATCAACCAAGCTGAAACAAGTCAAATTGCTAACTTAGTAAAACAAAAAGTACAATCAGAATATCAAAATCAAGAAGTTTACAATTCAAAAAAACAACCTAAAAAACGCAATCCTAAAAAACTAACATACAGCCAAAAACAAGCTAAAAAAGAAGCAAAATTGCAAGAAAAAGCACGTAAACTTGAGGACTTTTAATTTTTATGGAACCAAATGAATCATTAGAACCTTCTTACTTAGACATTAAGCTTTCATCATTCGCAGGTCCTTTGGACTTGCTTGTTACTTTAATTAGAGATAAAAATATTGATATTTGAGAAATTGATCTTAACGAAATTGCTGATCAATATCTAGCAATTATTCACAATCTTAATGAAAATGATTTTGATACCGCTTCTGAATACTTAGTAATGGCTGCAACTTTAATTAATCTAAAAGCTAAAATGATTTTGCAAGATCCAGAAGAACAAGAAGAAGCAAACAAAGAAAAAATTCGTTTGTTGAGTCAAATTGCTGAATATGAACGCTTCAAAGACTTGAGTGTTGTTTTAAAACAGCACGAAGAACAAAGAAAAGATTTATATAACAAAACCATTAGTGATTTACGTCCTTTTGTGCGAAAAGGTGATCCTAATGAACTAGCAGGACACTCATCAGGTTCAAGACTTGCTTTAGTGTTAAGAAAAATGTTTGAAAGAACTTATGCTGAAACATTAAAAAATATTTCGCTTTCAACTAAAGCAGTTTCGCCAGAAGAACAAAAACAAAGAATTTTGCAATTATTTGAAACTAAAAACACTGATACTCTAAATTTTGAATATGTTTTCAGTGTTCCGACATACGGGCATTTTGTAATTAGTTTAATTGCTTTACTAGATCTAGCACGTCAACAAGTAGTTGTTATCAGTGAAAATGAAGAATTAGAAATTGTTGCAATCAAAAAAGGAGAAAAATATGGTCAACAATAAAATTATTGAAGCACTTTTATATGTTCAAGGCGACCAAGGTCTTTCAGTTGAACAAATGAAAGAAGTATTCAATCTAAATAATGAAAATGAAGCTTACACACTTTTACAAGATTTTCAAAAATACTTTAATTCTTTGTCAAGAGGAATTGAAGTTCATGAATTTAACAAAGTTTTCAAATTTTTAACTGCTCCTTTAGCAAAAGAAGCAATCAGCAATTTAGTAAGTGTCACAAAGAAACAAACTTTGAGTCAAGCAGCGGTCGAAGTTGCAGGAATTATTGCTTTCAAACAACCTATCACACGTTCAATGATCAATAACATCCGGGGAGTAATCAGTGATCATATTGTTATAACTTTACTAGCTAAAGGATTGATTGAAGAAGTAGGAGTAGCTTCTACACCAGGACAACCTATTTTGTACGGAATTACCAACAAGTTCTATGATTATTTCAAAATTAAGTCACTTTCAGAGTTACCGATTTTTGAAGAATTCGACAAATACGAAGAAGATGAGCAAAAAGTTGAGGCAGAACGTTACGACTTATTTAATTCACAACGTCGTGATGACGAAGATGCAATAGTTCAGGATTGAGAATATAATGATTAAACTAAAAGCAACAGCAAATGATGAAGGTAGAACTTTATACAAGTTTTTAATCAAGAATTGTAACAATGTTCCAATTTCAAAAATTGAAAAAACATTTCGTCAAAAAGATGTTCGACTAAATGGTAAAAAAACTAATGATAAATCCTTAAAACTAAGCAATGGTGATGAAGTCACAGTTTATGGAATTGACAATGCCAACATTGAAAAAAGAGTGCAAAAAACCAATGTAACTTTCAAAAAAGTGTATGAAGACGACAATATTTTAATCGTTGATAAAAAAGCAAGTGTGACAATGGTTGGTGAAGAAGACTCGCTACAAAATCAAGTTTTAACATACCTAAAATATGAAAAATTTGCTTCTTTTGTTCCTGATTCAATTGGTCGCTTGGATAGAGTAACATCAGGACTGATAATTTATGCCAAAAACTATAAAACATTAGTTGAACTAAAAGCAAGACATAATGATTTTGAAAAAACATATCAATTCATTAGCGATTTTGAAGGTGATGAATTAGTAAGTGTTAGATTAAAAAAAGACATTGAAAAAGAAAAGATGGTAGTAGATCGTGATAACAAATTTGGAGTAAAAGCAACAACTCATTTTTTCACACAAAACGGTAAAAAATTTGCTACTTTAAAAACTGGTAAAAAACACCAAATTAGAGCAACTTTAGCGCACATGCAAGTGCCGATTCTAGGGGACACAAAATATGGTGGCAAAAAATCGCATCGTGTCTTTTTACATGCTTATCGCATTGTTATCAGAAATTTACAACTTCCTGAACTTGATTATTTAAACGACATGGAATTTGTTTCATATCCAAAATGATAGGAGGCTAATGTGGAAAAAGCAAAAATGATTAAACTAGCTAATGACTTATTGTTTGAACCGAAAGAAGAGGTTTTTTTATTGCTAAATGAAGAACATGAAAACATCAAAAAACAACTTGAATTGTTGAATAGTTTTGGCTTAGACCATCTTGAGCCCATGACACACATTAACGAAAAAGCTATTGATTTTGATATGTTGCGCGAAGATGAACCTAAACCAGGTATAAGCAAACAAGAATTATTAACCAATGCATACGACAAAGACGACACTTTTGTTAAGGTAAGAAAGGTTATAAATGATTAACAAAGGAAATTTGCAAAAAGCGCTCATAGAAGCAGCAAATGACACAAATAATGCAGTCAGTTATGTGTATCAAGATGCTAGGTTAAATAATGAAGGGACTCTTGCTAATTGTGTTTACTCGCTAAAAAGTAACTACGCAACCAAAGACAGTATTTCACATGCTTCTAGTCATATTCTTGAAAATTTCATTCCTTACTATGATGCAACAATTGTTAAATTATTACAACAAGCAGGTGCTACTTTGGCTTTCAAAACTCATCTAGACGAATTTGGTTTAGGTGGAACCGGACAATTTTCTTATTTTGGCTTAGTTCGCAATCCTTTAAACAAAGATTACTTGGCAGGCGGAAGTTCTTCAGGAGCGGCTGCTTCATTTACTGAAAATGTAGGTTTTGCAATAGGTTCAGATACTGGAGATAGTGTGCGTTTACCAGCTTCATACGTAGGTAGAGTAGGATTCAAGCCCACATATGGAGCAGTCAGTCGATATGGTCTTTTTGCCTTTGCTTCTTCACTTGATACTGTTGCTTGATTTAGTCACAATGTCAACGATAGTTTTGAAATTGCGCAAGTGTTATTCAAACAAGATTTTTCAAATGACAACACATCTCTAGATTTAAGTTTTAGCAAAGAAGAAATAAAAACTAAAAAACCGCAAAAGATAGCCTACCTGGATTGTTTTGACTATTTAAGTAAGAGTGTAAAAGATAGTTATCAAAAATTATTGAATAAATTGTCACAAGAAGGAGTTTCATTACAACCTGTAAAAGTTGATGAAAAATTACTAAAATCAGTGTCTGTTGTGTATCAAATCATTGCTTTTACGGAAGCAAGCAGTAATCTTGCTAATTTAAATGGAACAGCTTTCGGACTAAGACAAGAGCAAGATAATTGAATGCAAACATATATTAAAACTCGTCAATTAGGATTAGGGCCAATGGTTCAAAGACGTTTAATTTTAGGTTCATATTATTTAGAACAAGAAAATCAAGAACGTTACTTGAAAAAAGCTCAGAAAATGCGTCGTTTGCTTGCTAACTATTTCGCTAATATTCACCAAAATTGTGATATTTTCATATACCCAGCAGCTAAAGATGTTGCGCCACGTTTTGATGCTCAATCTGATGAATCATTCATGGATTACATTTTAACTTATGCTAACCTAGTAGGTAATCCTTCTTTAACTTTACCGCTTGGTAAAAATGAAAATAGTATGCCTTACTCGCTTGCGATTGACAGTGCTAAATATCAAGATGTTAAAATGTTGCAGCATGCTTTATGAATTGAAGATATTATCAAAGGAGAAAAATAATGGAATTTGAAGCAGTTATAGGGATTGAAATTCACTTAGAACTAAACACAAAAACCAAAATGTTTTCTTATGCCGCTAATGATTTCAATCTTCAACCAAATGAAGCAGTAAGTGTCATTGATTTAGCATACCCAGGAACACTGCCATTACTTAATAAACAAGCAGTCATAAGTGCAATCAAACTAGCTAAAGCGCTAGATATGCAAATTGATAATGAGCTTCACTTTGATAGAAAGAATTACTTTTATCCTGACTTGCCAAAAGGTTTTCAAATTACTCAACAATTTCGTCCAATTGGACGAGATGGAAAATTGCCAATTCAAATAAATAATGAAACAAAGTATATAGCAATAGAACGTATTCACATGGAAGAAGACACTGCTAAGCAACTTCACGAAAACGGGTCAACTTTTATAAATTACAACCGTGCAGGTGTACCTTTAATTGAAATAGTTTCACGTCCAGTCATGCACTCAGCTCAAGAGGCAGTTGAATATATTAATATGATTCGTTTGATTGCTTTGAGTTTAAATATCAGTGATGCAAAAATGTCAGAAGGTTCTTTACGCGCTGATGTCAATATTTCGATTCGTCCTCAAGGATCAAATTCATATGGAACAAGAGTTGAAATTAAAAACTTAAATTCTTTAAATAATGTTGCCAAAGCAATAGAGTGGGAAATTGAGTGACAAAAAGCTAAATATTTAGCAAATGAAACCTTTGAACAGCAAACAAAACGTTTCGATGAACAAACTCAGACAAATAAAACTATGCGTAGCAAATCAGGAGCAGTTGACTACAAATATTTTTCTGAACCTAATATTCCATTCGTTCACTTATCAAATGAATTAATTTCAAGCATAAAAATCAATGAACTGCCTTGACAAAGAAGACAACGTTACTTAGATAATAAGTTAAATGACGTGCAAATTGGACAATTAATTGAAAATATTGAATATGCTAATTTTTTAGATGCAATCGCTTCTAATGACTTTAAAAAAACAACCAACATTTTCTTCAGTGATATTGTTTCATTTTTAAATGAAAAAAACATCGTACTAAAAGATTTAAAAATTTCAACTTCAGACTTAAAGCAGTTGATTTTGTTACTTGAAGAAAATAAAATACTGAAAAATTCAGTAAAAATTGTGTTAGAGCAAAAACAATCATCAGATTTGAGTCTAAATGAAATTCTTAATATAAATAACTTATATGCAAAAGATTTAAGTTCCGAAATTGATTCAATTATTGACAATGTTTTACAACAATATCCTGATTTAAAAACAGAATACACACAACGTCCTGAAAGAGTTAACAAATTTGTCATAGGGCAAGTAATGAAGCAAACAAAAGGACAAGCCGACGCACAAAAAGCACAAGAAATATTAGCTAAAAAACTTTCATAACATGAGTCAAAGAAATCGCAGAATTAGATCTCGATCAATACGAAATTCACGCTTTAGCAATCTTATTGAACTAATTATGAAGCGTTTCATTCTTTTGATTGCTAAAGTTGTTGTTCCTTCATCTAAGCTTTCAAAAGATAAATTGAATAAAATTACTGATGAAACTTATACAAGAATAAGAAGTAAAGAATTTGCTTACATTCCAGCTGGAACCGCTCTTTATTTGTTCGTTTCATTTATTCCGATTTTGGTAATCATTAGTACAATCGGACTAATTCCTAGCCCTTATATTAATCAAGTCAATGGCGAGTCAATCACATATGCTAATGTTTTGAGTGAAGACATTCTTGCTCGTTTGATTCCAGGAATTAATAAGGTTATGCCTAACTTGACTGGTTTATTTGCTAAAAACCAATCAGGCGGAAGTTTAATTGCAATACTATTAATTGTCAGTGCAGTGTGAATTTCGAGTCGAGGTTATACTCGTTTTATTGAGTCTATTTCGATTTTTTATAATCACGATAGACCATCAAATTTCTTCAAAACCAAAATTAAAGCCTTGTGAATAGTAATTTGTTTGACTGCATTTTTATATGTTGTGATCTTGCTTTTTACCTTGTTCTTAGCTTATTTACGTTCTGAAGGCTATGATCACAAAGGATGACAATTTTTACTAATTTATTACATATTGATGACATTTTTTGTTGTTGTCTTCTTTATAATTGGTTACCTACTTTTATTTAAATTTGCAGCCAATTTTAGACTTAAATTTTCTGATATTGCAATTGGTGCTTTTATTAGTGCTATTCCTTCGTCAATTTTTAGTATTACCTTTGGTTTCATTTCTTCGATTGCAAAATATGAAAAATGAGGATCTGTTTCTTCATTTATGTATGTGCAATTGTTTATTTTGTTTATGTCTTATTTCACTTACATCGGAATATTGTTTAATGCAAGTTATTACAAGACCTTTATTTCTAGTGTTACAATTGACAAAAATCTAAAATTATCACGTTACTAATACTTTATGTATTAAAATTATTGAGAAAGGAGAAAATATGGATAAATTGCCAGGTGGAATTCGTCACTATCTAAGTTGACTAAGAGCACAAACTGACATCAATTTTAGTAAATGAAATTCTAAAAAAATTGCCTTTGTTGGAGTTTTAATTGCAATTAGTGTTGTGTTTTTCATCATTAGTGTGCGAATTGTACCAATAAGCGCTTTACCAAGTTTTAAATTCTCTTTTATAGGTTTACCAGTGAAAATTACTGGATTTTTGTTCGGACCTTTCATCGGAGCAATTACTGGTGTTTTGGCTGACTTAATATCTTTTGCGCTAATTCCCACTTACTACAATGTTTTATACACAATTGCAGTTGCAGTAGCGGGAATTGTGCCTGGAATTACTGCTTGATATTACTTCAATGTGGGAGGATTACTTTTCTCTAATCGTTATCGTATTTATCGCTTAAAACAAATTATTGATTACTTTAATCTTCGTCAACAAGAAGCAATCAATAAAGAAGATTTAGATCAAGCACAATATTTTTCCGAAAAAGTCGCTTATTATGAAGTAAAACTAATTTTAGTTGAATCTAAATCTAAACCATATGGATTAATTAATTTTGCTTATTTTTCAACAATGATTATTCTAGCAGTGCAAATCTTGATCATTTTTGCAATCTTCGCTAGTTTATCTGACACAATTTTTGCTAACAACCGTTGAATTAAAAGTAAATGATTCTATATTTTAATAACTACTGCTGGATTCGCCACCATGATGGTAGGTGTAACAATATATCGTTTAGTGTTACGAAGAAAATATCAACGTTTCATTGATATGATGGCCATTGTTTCTTTCTGTGCTATCTTAGAATTTTTAAACGTTTTATTACTTTCTTGAGGGGACACAATGTCTCTAAAAGTTGATTTTTGAGTTAACTTAACTTCTCATACTCTATTGAGTCCTGTCAAAATTTGATTTAATCTTTCTGTCATTTATGCAACTTATACTATCGTTTCGCCTTTAATCCAAAAAAGGGAAGTAACTGGTTTCTAACATGGAAAGTTATTCAAAAAAGAAAACTTTCTTACAAGCAATAAGATTAGGTCAAATTTCGCAAAATAAACAATCAATTGATGTTAACGACATCAATTTTTCTCTTTATCCTAATCAAATTCTTTCTATCATTAACACTAACAAAAATACACAAAATGCAATTTTCGATATGTTAATTGCATCACGCAAAAGTAAAAATAACAATTTAGGTTTTTTAGTGTTTAATGATAATTTCATATTCAGTAAAACATCACTGAAACAACAATGAAAAAATTATCGTCATTTTTTAGGTTGGGGCTTCCGAGACGCTTGAAATAATACTGACACAAAAACTAAACTAATTGATTACCTTTATCAATATTTTATTGACAGCGACACTCACAAATTTAATTCCGAAGATTTTCTAAAAGACTGAAAAAACGTTCTTGTTGAGTACCAAACAGCTTTATCTATTAACAGAAAACAAATAGAAGTTGAATACTATAATGATTTAGAAGAGTTATTTAATAGCTTCTTTTCTACACTTAATACTTCGACTGCGCAATTGAAACAAAACAATACTGAATATTTGACTGAATTTTTTAATCTTGCAAATGATTTTCTAATTCAGCACTTAAATTTAATTACTAAGACTGAAAAAAATATTATTGAAACTTATGTTAGTTATCAAGAACGTTATCGTGAAGGAAAATTATTTCTCAATTACCAAGAAATAAATAATTTACGGCAAGAAAGAAATGATTTCATCAGCGAGCATACAAGTAATGATGATTCGGATAATTACAAAACTAATGTCGATCAACTACTCAAGTTAGTAAAAACGAAGAAAACAAATAACAAACAAGCAAAACATGTTGTTTTAAAATTTATTAGTGATTTAAAAATAAAAGTTAAATTTTATAAAAATAAGTATTTGGAAACAACTAAAAATCTAGAAGCATTTATTTATTTTTATAAAAAATATTATGCTAATAAACTGATGCTAAAAATTTTGCTATTTCACTATCGTTTAATTACTCGTTTGAGTCCGCAAAATTTAGAATTGTTGTTACTAGAAATTAATGCTAAATTAAATGCAGCAGGTGCTTTGGTTCTTTTCTATCGAAACAATTCACAAAGAAAAGACTTAATTAAAAACATCAAAAAACAAGTTGAAGATGTCGTAAGTTTAAGCTTTAAATATTTCAAGAGCGATTACAAATCACAACAAAAAGATTATTATGCTAATTTTTTCAGTCGTTTAAGCAATCTTTTCAATATTAGTGGTTTGATTAGTAGTAACGAGAAAGTGAATTTTTCAACTAAAGATCGCTTAAAACTAAGACGTTACGACTTTTTATTAAATGAACTAAACTTAAATAACCGCTGAAATCGTGAAACTACTCTCAAAGAAATTTCATTCAAAGAAAAACAGATTGAAAATCAGTTGTTTTTAGTTAAAAATAATGTTCGTAAGCAAGCTAATCAATTTAATAATTTAATTAAAAACTTCAATAGTGAAATTTTGAAAATCAATCGTTTGCAACCAAGTTTACCTTGACTTTTGGATATCAAACCGAAAGCCAAATATTTAAATTATTTAGATGATAAATTAAAACAATATCATCTTGATTTAAACAAGTTATTAAATGTTATTACTTATAAATCAGAAGTTAGTTCATCTTCAGTTTTATTATTTTTATTCAAACAGTATCTATACAATGTTTTGTCAGTCTATGATTTAAAAGCACACATTTTAGAGCGCAGTGTGGCGAATTTAGATGAAACGACAATTGCAAAAATTAGGGTTGCAAACATTTTTAATAAAAATCCTAAAGTTATCATCATCGGTAGTGAAATAAATAAGTTTAGTACTGAAACAAAAGATTGAATTTTAAAAGAAATAAATAAATATGTGTTTGAAAAATCAGCCATGGCAATCTATTTTCTCAATGATATGAATATCGCAGCTAATTTTTCAACCCATTTATTCATAATGCATGACAATATGGTTGTGGAATCTGGTAAAACTTCTTCACTCACACAAAATCCAGTTCACGCCATCACCAAACAATTAATTAACAACCAAAAAGTAATTTTTCAAAATGAACCTAACAAGCAAGTTCAATTATTCAAAATTGACGAAAATCATTCAGTTTATTGCTCGATTAACGAATTTGTAGCTTGAACTAGTCAAAATAGTGAAATTAAAGTCACAAAAAAATCGAAAACCAAAAACATTGTCGATAATAGCATATTAAAAGATACATTAATAATCGATTTAGCAAATAGTAAATATGAAAGGAAAGAAATGGATAAGAATTTTGATCACAAAATCGTTGAAAAAAATCGTTACCAAAAATGACTTGATAAAAAAACATTTCAAAAACACGATGAAGCTAAAAGACCATTTACAATCATTTTGCCACCTCCTAATGTAACAGGACAACTTCACATTGGACATGCTCTTGATACATATATTCAAGACACAATCATTCGTTACAAAAAATTACAAGGATACGATACATTATTTTTACCAGGTACTGATCATGCTGGTATTTCAACACAAGCAAAAGTTGAAGCCATGTTACAAGAACAAGGCAAAAATAAGCACGAAATGGGTAGAGAAGAATTTCTGAAAGTTGTTTGAGAATGAAAAGATAAATATTCAAATATCATTCACGAACAATGAGCAAAATTAGGTTTAGCTTTAGACTATTCTTCAGAGCGTTTTACACTTGACAAAGAAGCTAACGAAGCAGTTCTTAAAGTTTTCATTGACTTATACAACAAAGGAATAATTTATCGTGGTACAAGAGCAATAAGTTGAGATCCAGTTCAAATGACAGCACTTTCTAATGTTGAAGTTTTAAGTGAACCAATTGAACAAAAAATGTATTACATTAAATACCCGTTGCAAGATTCTAATGAATATTTAGAAGTTGCAACAACAAGAATTGAGACATTGCCAAGTGATGTTGCTGTAGCATTTAACCCAACTGATGTTCGTTATCAGAAATTCTTAGGTAAAAACATCTTGCATCCTTTAACTAAAAAACTAATTCCAATAATTTCTGATGACTATATTGATCCTAGTTTTGGTTCAGGAGTAATGAAAGTTAGTGCCCATGCTACAAACGATATTGATATCATTAATAAGAATGGTCTTGAAATCAATGAGTGTATCAATAAACAAGGAAAAATGACTGAACTGGCAGGTGAATTTGCTGGCCTAGATCGTTTTGAAGCAAGGGACAAAATTGCACAAAAACTTGCCGACGAAGGTTATTTAATCAAAGTTGAAAAAACAATTTCTAATGTTGGTTTAAGCGAACGTTCAAAAGCACCAATTGAAATTTTAGTGCAACCACAATGATTCTTAAAAATGAACAAAATGTCACAAAATATCTTAGAAAACATTGAAAAAGAAGATGGAGTAAAATTCTATCCTGAAAGATTTAAAGATGTAATTAAACAATGAATGGAAAATGTTTATGACTGAACTATTTCTCGTCAATTATGATGAGGACACAGAATCCCGGCATGATATAAAGGTCAAGAAATTAAAGTCAGCTTGACTAAGCCAGGAGAAGGTTGAGTGCAAGACGAAGATGTTTTAGACACATGATTTAGTTCGGGATTAGCACCTTTCGTTTTTCTAGGATGACCACAAAAGACTGAAAAAGTACAACGTTATTTCCCTACTCAAGTTTTAGTAACTGCTTATGATATTATCTTCTTCTGAGTAGCTAGAATGTATTTTATGTCACTAGAATTTATGAATAACATACCTTTTGAACATGTTTTAATTCACGGTCTTTTAAGAGATGAACAAGGACGCAAAATGTCCAAATCATTAGGAAATGGTATAAATCCAATTGAAGTAATTGAACAACATGGTTCAGATGTTTTAAGAATTGCTTTATTATTTAATTCAACTCCAGGTCAGGATATAAATTTTGGTAACTCAAAACTTGACACAGCGAAACTATTTGTTAACAAGTTCTGGAATATTGCTCGTTTGGTTAACAATTTTGAAATCAATAAGTCGACAAACTCAAAATTAGATGCCTATGATGCCTATATTGTTGATAGATTAAATAAATTTGAAGAACAAATCAACATCAACATGGATAAATATGAATTCACTGTTGTTTACAAAGAAATTCAAAAGTTTATAGTAAATGAATTTAGTGGTTGATACTTAGAGTTTGCAAAATTTAAAAACAAATCAACTGTTATCCACAAAATCTTTAAAAAAATCTTGATTTTGATGCAACCATTCTTACCTTTCACAACTGATTATTTATTCGAACAAATGTATAATGAAGACTTATACGAAGCTAAAGTTCCAGTTTTTGATGCGGTAAAAGACACAACAAAAGCGGAAAAAATGATTGAAATAATCACTGAGTTACGTAAATACCGTGAACAAAAAAATATCTCGAAAGCTAAAACATTATATTTTGCAATTGACTTAAAAATATTGCAAGAAGAAGATTTAAACATAATTTCCAAACTAGCCAATTTTGAATATCAAGCAAATGAAGACACATTAATTCAAGCAAGTGATTTCAAAATATTTGTAGTAATGGATGAAGAAACAAAACAAGCTGAAATTCAACGTCTAGAAAAAATGATTGAACAAAATCAAGTTGATATTGACCATGCCTCAAAAATGTTAAATAATCCAAACTTTATGCAAAGAGCAAAACCTGAAAAAATCGTTCAAGAACAAGAAAAATTAGCAATGTTTGAAGCTAAAAAAGCATCATACGAACAAGAGTTAGATAAACTGAAAAACAAATAATGAATAAAAGCGGGGCGATTCCCGCTTTTTTTGATAATCGCATTGAAACTTTTAAGTTTATTTTTTAAGAAAAAAGTCGCATTTCTGCGACTTTAATATGTTATTTTTTCTTTTGACCAATATTTAATTCAAAAATATGATTAGAATCTACTTATAACATTTTTGTTACTTATTGTGAAATATATTGCTGTTCCCAGAGTGATAGCAAATAGTCCTAAAGACAATAAATTTATTGAAAATATTGCATTATTGTATATAGAAGAATAGGAACTATTCCTTCTAACAAAAACAAAAAACTTTAAATGTTAAGTAAAAAGCAAAAGATTTTTAGTTCCTTTTGCTTGAGTGGATAATGAGAATGTGTGTTATTAAACAATGAAATTTTTACCAAAAACCAAAAACAATAGTTTTGGTCGCACTTTTATGCTATATCACTGTTAGCATTGATAGCGTTTTTGGTATTAATATTTGTGTTGTTAAAAACCAATTACAAAAAATTTCAAATCCATCTTTTGCCACAATAACGCTTCAACAAAGGACAATATTAGCGCTTTTACATCTTTAGTTTTTCTATATGTTAAAAATGACATTTTATAAAGTGGAGAAATTACATTAAGAGCACTTTTTAATGTAAGTTGAATATTTTAAGATTGTGTATCTTAACATTAGGTTCAGCAATTCAATTTAATTTAAAATTTAGTAAGTAAACAAGAATGGCTAAAGTAAGAACTTCGGTTCTTGCTTTTTAGTATAATTTTTTTGATAACTTACACGTGAAATATTAATATCAATATAAAACTCAGTAAAGGAGTGAAAAAATGGCTGAAGTAGTAAAAAAAGAAGTGTCAACAGTTTACTATGTTGTCAACCATACTGATTCTTTAGGTAACAAAGGTTGAGGTATCAAGGTTCGTGGTGGAAGAATTCTGAAACACACTAAGACTCAAAAAGAAGCAATAGACTATGCAAAATCATTAAAAAACTGCGAAACTATTATGCTTCAATCTAAAGAAGGATCATTCAGAAAATTATAATGTCCACAATACTAGATGGTCGAATTATTCGTGACAAGATTAAACAAGATATTCTTGACTTAGCGAAGCAGTATATGGGTAAAATGCCTTCAATGGCCATAATTCAAGTAGGAAACTTATTTGAATCAACTATTTATGTTAATAATAAGATTAACTTTGCCAATCAGTTAGGATTTAAGGCAAAGTTATTTAATTATCCAGATTCCATTCAGGAAAATGAACTAATTGCAGAAATTAGAAAAATTCAAGTAAATTGTGATGGCCTTATTGTTCAATTACCGTTGCCTAAACATATAAATAAGCAGAATGTTTTAGATGCTGTCGACATTGAAAAAGATATTGATGGCTTAAACTCAAAAACTCTTAGCTATTTGGAAAAAAATAACGATGTTTTTTTACCTGCCACTGCACTTGGAGTTGTGTTGCTGATGAAATATTATAATATTGATTTTTACACTCAAGAACTGGGCATAATTGGTCAGTCAAATTTGGTTGGTTATCCATTATATTTGGCACTTAGAAAACATAATTCAAATATCAGTGTTTATACCAAAGAAACACTCAAAAAAAACTGAAATAGACACAAAATTTTAATCGTCGCCACTGGTGTAAAACATTTAATTGATGTGAGTCAAACTAACAATGAGGCAACAATCATTGACGTTGGTATTCATCGGGACGAAAACAACAAAATAACTGGTGATTGTGACTTTAATTCATTGAATGGTTTTGTTAAAAATATCACTCCTGTTCCAGGCGGTGTAGGACCGATGACAATACTTGCACTTATAATTAATTTAATGAAAGCGTTCGGCTTAAAAAACAAGGAATTTTATAATCATTTCAAACAAATAATTGACTTGGCGAAATTGTAGTTTTTGCCATTTTTTAGTATCCAAAGATAAAATTGGTATAATAATAAAATAATTTATTTTATTAGATTTTTTAATTGGGGTTGTGATGGAGAATAATAAGAAAAATATTGCTGAAATAATTAATCACTTAAAAATCAATGGGTTTGTTTACCAAAACTCGGAAATCTATGGTGGACTTGTTAACACATGAGATTACGGACCATTAGCGACAGCAATGATGAATGTAATCAAGAACAAGTGAATTGATTTTTTCATTAATGAAGAATCAAATAATTTTCAAATTGACTCAAAAATTTTAATGAATCCACTAGTTTGAAAAGCAAGTGGGCACTTGGATAACTTTAGCGATTTTTTAATTGAAAACAAAGTAAATCAAAAACGTTATCGTGCAGATCACATCATTAAAGATTTGTTTCCTGAAGTTGATGTTGAAAAGATGTCGAGAGAAGAAATGGAAACATTTATTAAAGAAAAGGTTTCCGTTTATGACAACACTAAGTGTGAATGAAATAATATTCGTTCATTCAATTTAATGTTTAAAACCCAGGCCGGAGTAGTAGAAGGCAGTGCAAGTGATATTTATCTACGTCCTGAAACAGCACAAGGAATTTTTGTTAACTTTAAAAATGTTCTAAGAACAATGCGTCCTAAACTACCTTTTGGAATTGGACAAATTGGTAAAAGTTTTCGTAACGAAATCACACCGCGTGACTTCATCTTCAGAACAAGAGAATTCGAACAAATGGAACTTGAATTTTTCTGCTCAGAAGATCAAAGTATGAACTTTTACGAATATTACATTCAAAAATGTTTTAATTTCGTACTAAAAATGGGTATTAACAAAAATTCTATTCGCATTCGTCCACATGAAGCAGAAGAATTAAGCCACTATTCAAAAGGAACAAGTGATATTGAATTTATGTTTCCATTCGGTTGAGGTGAATTGATGGGAATCGCTAATCGTGGTAACTACGATTTAACTCAACACATTAATTTATCAAAAGAAAATTTGTACTATGTAGATGAAAACGGACAAAAGTCAATACCATATGTTATTGAACCTTCAATTGGTTTAGATCGTTTACTATTAGCAATTTTAGTTGAAGCATATGAAGTAGAAAAAGTTGATAACGATGAAGACAGAGTTATTTTAAAAACTTCATACGATCTTTCTCCATATCAAGTTTGTGTTATGCCATTAGTTAAGAAATTAAATAATGAAGCTGACAAAATTTATCAAATGTTGAGAAAAAATAAAATTAGAGTATCGTGAGAAGAAAGTGGTTCAATAGGAAAAAGATATCGTCGTCAAGATGCAATCGGAACCTATTTTGCAATTACTTTTGATTATGATTCTTTAAACGATAATAAAGTAACTATCAGAAACCGTGACACAATGCAACAAGATCGTATTGATATTGACAAGATTTTAGATTACTTGAATCAATATGCAAGCAAATAATCAAAGTATTTGAAAAGATGTAGTCGATAAAACAAATATTGTCGATGTCATTGGTGAGTATGTAGCATTAACAAAAAAAGGAACTAATTACACTGGTCTTTGTCCCTTCCATGGTGAAAAAACACCATCATTTGTAGTTAGTGAGAAAAAACAATTTTTCAAATGTTTCGGATGTTCTAAATCCGGAAACGTCATTAAATTTATTGAATACATTGAAAACATTAAACCTTTTGAAGCACTAACAAAATTAGCTAAAAAAGTTAGTGTCGATGTATCACAATTCCAAAAATACGAATATGTAGAAAATTTAACAGATGCTGAATTACTAGCGATAAATAATGATGCATTGAACTTTTTTCAGCGTAATTACCTAAAAGAAAAAAAGAAAAATAACATTTCTTTGGTACAAGCAATCAAAAACCGCCATCTAGAAGATTTAACTTTTGCAAATTTAGAAATTATTAACCATTTCAAAGTGGGTTTTGCTCCCAGTGATATTTCTATTTATGATGAATTAATAAATCGAGGTTATGATGAGCAAAAAATTGTTGAAGCAAGTTTAATTTCATCCCGCAACGTAAAGCAAAATTTTTTCAATAATCGAATCATTTTTCCTATTTTTAACGATCAATTGCAATGTGTTGGTTTCAGCGGGAGAACTATTGATGCACATGATGATGTTAAGTATTTAAATACATCAGAAAATAGCATTTTTCACAAAAACAGTTTGTTTTTTAACTGACAAAATGTTAAAAATAACTTGATTCGTGATAAAAAAGTTTATCTAGTTGAAGGACAATTCGATGTCATTGCTTTGTACCGTGTCAAAATAATTAATGCCTTAGCAGTAATGGGTACTGCTTTAAGTTCAAAGCACTTGCAAATGCTAAGAAATTGCCACATTGTTTTGTTTTTTGATGGTGACAAAGCAGGACAAAATGCAACCATTAAGAATTTGAAAATTATTTTACAAAACAAAGAGAAATTCAAACTTAACGTTGGCATAATCGAGAATATCACTAAAAAAGATCCTGATGAGCTTTATTTTTCTTTGCCAGGCGGTAAAAATCTTGTATCAGTAATTGAAAAAGAAATTTCTTATTTAGATTACATTTACGCTGTAAGTTTTGGCCAAATTGATGCCACTTCTTCATTGGAACAAAAGCAAGAAGCAATCAGTAAATACCAAGATTTTTATCCATTTCTATCTGAAATTGATCGTGAATATATTAGCCAAAAAGCCAAAAATCAATTTCAGGAATTAACTAAAGTTATTGACTTAGCAGAACAAGAAGCACTCAGTCATCAAACTAATTTGGTGACACAAGATGATAATACATACCAACCAAACACTCCACCAGTTATTAGTGATGATTTAATTGAACAAATCAACCGCGAAAACCAATACAATCGATATGAAAATAATAATTCTTTTAGACAATATACGAGAACAAAAGCAAACTCAATTCCGCTGCAACGTGAGACAAAAAAACTAAATCGTTTTTACTCAAATCGAGAAATCACGGAAGCAAAAGTTTTATATCATTGCCTTAAATATCCTGATAAACTGAAGTGATTAGTAAAACTTTTTTCTGAAGAACAAAATTTACTTTTAATCATTAATCCTCCTTTTTCAAAGGCAGTTAAAAATCAAATTTTAAGCTTTGCAATCGAATTAATAGAAGTAAAAAAAGAATTAACTTTTGAACAAATTTATTCAGCTATTGAAAATTATTCTTACTGAAACCTAGAAACTAAGCAAGAAATGCTAATTGAAATTGATAAATGTAAAAAAATTTATCAAGATTATCACGGTTTTGCAGGTGATGATGAATTTGTTACTACATTTCAACGGGTTGTAAATGACACCAAACAGCGTTCAAAATCGAAAGGATTACGTTATGTCAACAAATAAAGATGAAAAACAAAGTTTAAATAATTTAGTAAAAGGTCTTAAGACTCACTTAGAAAAATTACAAACTAAAAATAAGAAAAAAACCGCCCTTAGTCAAGCAGAAATATTTGAGTTTTTTGATAAAAAGAAAGTCTTTTTAGATGAAGATGTTACAGTTGAGTTATTTGACTTACTAGCAGACGAAGGTTTATTAGAAGATGAGCTAAGTGAAGAAGATTTAGCAGAAGTAACTGAAAATGATTTGCTAAATGATATTAAAAGTGACAAAAAAAATAAAAATAAAAAACAAAGCAAAAAATCACTTGATGATGATGAAGAAATAATGAGTGACGATTTAGATGAAGACGGTTTAGATTTTGAAGATGGTGACGATCTAGATGATGAAGACTTTGATGATAGTGATGAATTAAATCTAGACGAATATCACGATGATTCAACTACTCGTGATGAAGATGAAGACAGCGACGAAGATCAAGAAGAAGATGACACAGAGAAGTATGCTGATGTTGATTCACACGATATTTCTTATCTGGATGATGATGAAGAAAATGTTGAAGATCTTTTAAAAGACTATGACGATTATTATGATGAAAGTGAGAGTGATGAGGACACATTATCTAATAATCTAAGTGAAACTAACGATATTGTTAAATGATACATGCGTTGAATTGGAAAATACGGTAAATTACTAACTCCAAGTGAAGAAAGAGAATTAGCCGAAACAATGGCTAAAGCAAAGGAAAGTGGTAACAGACGTAAATTCAAAAAAGCGCGTGATACACTGGTTAATCGTAATCTTCGTTTAGTAATCAACAATGCCAAAAAATACAAAAATAGGGGATTATCATTTATCGATTTAATTAGTGAAGGAAATGCCGGAATTTTAAAAGCTGTTGATAAATACGACTACACTAAAGGATTCAAGTTTTCAACATATGCGACTTGATGAATTCGTCAAGCAATCACTCGAGCAGTAGCAGATCAAGCAAGAACTATTCGTGTGCCAGTCCACATGGTTGAAACAATCAACAAAATTATCAAAATTGAAAGAGAATTGCAACAAGAAACCGGAAATGCGCCAACAGATGATGAAATTGCTAGTCGTTATGGTGGCGATATGGATGCTGACAAAGTTCGTTACATTCGTAAAATCAATATTGATCCAATTTCATTAGATAAATCAATTGGTAAAGAAGAAAACTCAAATTTCAGTGACTTTGTTAAAGATGAAAATGTTATTAATCCAGTTGATTTTTCAGCAAAAGAAGAACTTTCAGGAATCATTGATGACATGTTAAGAAAGCATTTAGATGATGATGAAAGAGTCTTAATTCAAAAACGTTATGGTGTGGGAACAGACGAAAATGGTATCCCATATCACGTTCATACACTTGAAGAGTTAGCACGTGAGAAAAATATTTCAAAAGAAAGAGTTCGCCAGCTTGAAACTAAAATTCTTCGTAAACTAAAACACCCACAAAAACGTAAAAAATTAAAAGAGTTTTACCAATCTGAAAGCGAATAAGATGTTAGTTAAAGATTTTGTTTTAAATCTAGCTAAAGAATTGAAAATTGCTGAAGCAGAACCTTGAGATCCTGTTGGTTTTTCAATCTCACCACGAGGAAGAAAGAAATTAACTAATGTTTTAATCACTTTAGACATTGACCAAAATGCCATCGATATAGCAATCAAAAATAACGTTAATTTAATTATTAGTCATCACCCATTCATTTTTTATACAAAAGAAAAAGAATTTGCTTTTTCTCAAGCAAAACAAAAACAGTATGAATTACTAAAACAACACAAAATTTGCACTTATTCATTTCATACGGCTTTTGATAAAACAAGACAATTGACTGCTAAATCAATCGCTTTAGGACTTGGTTTTGAAGAAAAACAATTTATCAAAAAAACACAAGAAGAATTCGGTGAATTTGTGTTGTTTGTTAAAGCAAATATTGACACAAAAGAATTGATTCAGAAAATAAAAAGACTGAAAATAACACATATTCAAGCCAATTTTGACACTGAAAATCAACAAATCAAGACACTCGCAATCTTCCCGGGTTCTAGTCCTTATTTTGAACTAATTAAAGCAGCTAAGAAAGCTCAAGTTATTGTTTCTTCAGATGCTAAATGAAGCGATTTAGTAGCTTACAAGAATGAAGGTGTAAGACTAATTAATGTTAGTCATAGTCTCGAAGCACAATTTATTAATTCAATGTTACCATTTGTGCAAAAAGTTATAAATAATGAAGGTCAAGTGTTAGTTTCTTGACCGCAAGACTTGCTAAAAAACATTTAGCAAGTTTTTTCTTTAAGAACAAAAAAGCATTCATTTGTAGTATTATTTTTGTATGAATTTAGCAACCAATATTAACACTAAAATGCACAAAACTAATCAGCCTAGAATCACATTTTTGACTGAATGTTTAAGAATTATTGTGTGAAGTGAAGCTAAAATCGCTACTCACTTGAGTGAGTACAAGACGAGAATTAGGATATTACGCTTCATTTACGCACTTTTAATTAGCTTTTCTTGTTTGGTATCGGCCTTATCATTGATTAATCCGTCACCAAGTTTTCGCAATACATATTTAGAAATTGTCAAGTTTTCGCAAATATTTACTTTTTTTGTTTTTATTATTGACTTTGTTTTACACTTTATCACTTATCGTTACCGCAAGTCGATGATAGGTGCTAATTTATGAAAAGCTAAATATGGTTTTGCTATAACATTTTTAGGAATAATTTTATTGATTTGCATTCTAGGTTCAGTACACGTTGTGCAATATTTTGGAGCCGATACTGAATCAATAAAAGGTTTTAATTTCTTCCGTTCACTGAATGTCGCAAGATTTGTGAGATTGTTTTTTATTCTTTCTTTATTTTCACCCTTTGGAATTATTTTGAATGTTTTTCAAAAACAAAAGAGAATTTTGATTGTTGCTTTTGTGATGATAATCATTTTAATTTTGATATTTTCACTAGTTGTCTGAAATAATGAATCTGCTTATTTGAGTCAAAAGCAATACGAATTCTTGCTTCCTGAAATTCGTAAACTATATACTGAAGCACCTTTAACAGTAGTAAGAAATAACTCCAGTCCAGAAACGTTGCAATCAATTGTTTCCACTTGATTCAACAGTAACATTGACACATTCATAAACAGCTTAAAAACTAAAAATGATATCTTGACCTATATGCCACTTTGGTATGAAAAAATTAGTCAAAATGATGATTTCCAAGCCTTAGGAAATGGAGTAATTCAAACATTTTATGATGCATTCTATTTTATGACTATCACTTTAACAACAATTGGGTACGGAGATTTTGCGCCTCACGCTTTTGAGTCTCGAGCAATAGTGATTGTTGTTGCTTTACTAGGAGTTGCAATCATTGCTATTCCTTCTGGAATTGTAGCAGGAGCATTCTTGTCAAATATGCAACAATATTACACAAAAGAATCAAATAACACTGAAAAAGACTCACATAACACTGAATCTAACACACAAAAGGAGACAAGTAATGATTAAATTAGGTAGCCATATTTCCTTTAAATCGCCAGATTATTTAGTTTCTGCTTGTGAAGAATCAATTGCTAATAAAGCAAACACCATGATGATTTATTTAGGTGCGCCACAAACTACAAAAAGAGTCGATGTACAGCTATACAATCTAAAAAAATACCAAGAAAAATATTCATCACAAATTAAAGCTGAAGACATCGTAGTTCACGCGCCTTACATTGTCAATATTTCAAATCCCGAAAAAGCTTTATTTGGAATTAATTTTCTAGTTCAAGAGATTAATCGGATGAATTATATTGGTGCTAAATACTTAGTTTTACACCCAGGAGCGTCAACAACATTTACTCGTCAAGAATCTTTGGAATGCTTAATTGAGTCATTAAAGAAAATCTTGTCACTAACTAAAGATGTTGTTATATGTTTAGAAACAATGTCAGGTAAAGGAACTGAAGTCTTTATTAATTTTGAAGAAATGAAATATGTTATCAAAACATTGAATGAGTCAAGGATCCAAATGTGTTTAGATACTTGCCACATTTGAGATGCTGGTTATGATATTAAAAATTATGATGATTTCAAAAAACAATTAAAAGACTGAGATTTGTTACAACATATCAAAGTAATCCATCTAAATGACAGTCTAAATGATTTAAATTCCCACAAAGATCGCCATGCTAACATCGACAAAGGATACATTGGACTACAAACACTGCAAAAATTTGTTTTTGACCCAGATTTTGACAACATTCCAATTATTCTTGAAACACCGTGAGTTGACAATAAACCAATTTATGATGAAGAAATTAGTATGCTTCTGAATAAAAAATAGCACTATCAAAATACCTTATTAGGTTATAATATTAAATATTTCAATTACCAAATATCGATATTTTAGTAAAGGAGTAAAAATGCCAAGAGATGGAATCACTTTAAGATGTGAAGAATGTAAAATGGAAAATTACATTACCAAAAAGAACAAAAAGTTACATCCAGAAAAAATGGAAGTTAAAAAACACTGCCACAAATGTAACTCACACACAACTCACAAAGAAAAAAAATAATTAGTAAGTAAAAAAAGGACGCAAAATGCTAAAAAACGAATTATTAAAAACCTTTGATAACCTAAAATTAGATGCCATTATTTCAGAAGCGCCTGAAACAAGACTATGAATGGCAGAAGTACAAACAACAGATGGTGTTTTAGTTATTGAAAGAAATAATGCTTACCTATTTGTTGATGGACGTTACATTGAATATTGTCAATCAAAAGCTCGTAATGTCGAAGTTAGATTATTACAAGCAAATTCATTAAAAGAATTTTTAAGCCAAAAAAATTACCAAAACGTTGGAGTTGAAAAAGACTATCTAAAATTAGATATGTTCAATCGTTTTAAAGCAATGATGCCAACAGCTAATTTCCATGAAGTTGTTGGACAACAATACCGGATTAAAAAAGATAGTCGTGAAGTTTCAATCATTGAAGAAGCATGTAGAATTTCTTTAGAAGCTTTATACGAAGTTAAAAAATACCTAAAAGTTGGAGTTTCTGAAAGAGAAATCGCTAACAAATTAGACTACTTAATGCGTTTATTTGGAGCTGAAAAAGAAAGCTTTGAATCAATCGTTGCTTTTGGTAAAAATGCTGCTGAACCACACCATCACCCAACTGAAGCTACTCTAAAAAGTGGTGACATTGTTAAAATCGACTTTGGAGCTCAATATGCAGGTTATGCAAGCGATATTACAAGAACATTCTTCTTTGGAAATGCTAGCGATGAAAAATTAAAAGAAGTTTTAGATGTTGTTGTTGAAGCACAAAGATTGGGTCGTGAAGCCGTTAAACCAGGAATGAAAACCAAAGATATTGACAAAATTTGCCGTGACTACATTGAACAAAAAGGATATGGTGAATATTTCACTCACTCAACAGGACACGGAGTTGGAATTAATGTGCACGAATTACCAAATGTAAGTGCTTTGAGTGATTTTGTTCTTGAAGAAGGAATGATCATCACTGTTGAACCAGGAATTTACATTGAAGGTTTAGGTGGGGCTAGAATTGAAGATACAATTTTAGTAACTGCAGATTCACACAAAGTTTTAAGCCGTCCAGAAGATTACAAGTAAGAGAAATCACTTCGGTGATTTTTTCTTTTGCCTTAAAGGGTTAAAATTGAATTTATGGTATTATTTTTATTATGAAATTTATAGATGATGCAAAAATTATTGTAAAAGCCGGAAAAGGTGGAAATGGACTAATCAGCTTTCGTCGTGAAGCCCATGTTGATCGTGGAGGTCCTGATGGTGGTGATGGCGGTAAGGGTGGAGACATTTATTTTGTTGGTGATGCCGGAGTTAATACCCTTCTAAATTTTCACTACCAAAACAAAATCACTGCTGAAGATGGTGAAAATGGTAAACGCAAAAACGCTTACGGACGAAATGGAAAAGATACTTATGTAAAAGTACCATTAGGAACATTAGTTTTTCACAAAAAAGAATTAATTGCTGATATTGTTGAACAAAAACCTTATTTAATTGCTAAAGGTGGAAGAGGCGGAAGAGGGAATGTTAAGTTCAAAACTTCTTCTAACACTGCTCCACGGCTATCGGAAAACGGTGAAGAAACTAAAAACATTGAATTATATTTAAGTCTTAAAGTTTTAGCTGATGTCGGATTAATTGGAAAACCTAGTGCAGGAAAAAGTACATTACTTTCTTCCCTTTCTAATGCTCGTCCAAAAATTGCCGACTACGATTTTACTACCTTAGTACCGCAATTGGGATTAGTTAAATATCATGAAAATAGCTTTGTAATCACCGATTTACCTGGACTAATTAAAGGTGCAAGTGAAGGAAAAGGATTGGGACATCAGTTTTTAAAACACATTGAAAGATGCCGAGTACTTTGCCATGTTATTGATTTTGGTAGTGCTACTAAAGATCCAATCAAGGACTATGAAGAAATTAATAATGAGTTAAGCAAGTACAATCTTCAACTTGAAAAAAGAACTCAAATAGTGATTGCAAACAAAAGCGACTTAGAGGATTTTGATGCTAAATATCAACAATTTAAACAAAAATATTCAGATTTAAAGATTATCAAACATACCTTTTTAGATGAGAAAAAATCATTGGATGAGATAAAAAACAGTCTATGAAATGCAATTAAAGAAGCAGAAGATTTAATTTTTGCAGAAACTAAACAAAAAGAAGTCACAATAACATTACCGGAAGATAATTTCAAAGTAAGAAGAATTAACATTGACCACTTTGAAGTAACAGGTGACAAGGTTGTTGAAATTTATCAAAGAATTCCGTTAAATTCACACGATAATTTGTTAAGATTTAATAGCAAACTTAAAAATTTAGGGGTTTGAGAAGAATTAATGCGAATGGGTATCAATGAAGGTGATACTGTTCGGATTGAAGGTTATGAATTTACCTGAAATAATGAAGATTAGGTCAAAAAATTCATAAAAATAAATTACAAAAAATTTAAAATTGTGTATAATAATATAGCAATTATTAAATGAAGTAATTAGCAATGTTGTGGAGAAGTAGCTCAGCTTGGTAGAGCACTTGACTTGGGCTCAAGCGGTCGCAGGTTCGAATCCTGTCTTCTTCACCATTTGTTATGGGGGGGTAGCTCACCTGGCTAGAGCGCCTGCCTTGCACGCAGGAGGTAGAGGGTTCGACTCCCTTCCTCTCCACCATTATGGCTCTGTAGCTCAGTTGGTTAGAGCGTCCGGTTCATACCCGGAAGGTCAAGAGTTCGACTCTCTTCGGAGCCACCAAACGGATATACTCAATAGGATTTGGACCCATAGCTCAATTGGTTAGAGCAACCGGCTCATAACCGGTCGGTCGCAGGTTCGAGTCCTGCTGGGTCCACCAATGGGCAATTACCCAAGAGGCTGAAGGGAGCAGTCTTGAAAACTGCCAGGGGCTTCACGGCCCGCGGGGGTTCAAATCCCTCATTGCCCGCCATATATTTACAGAAGGTCAAAGCCCAATGTAAATTCCTCATATAGCGGAGTGGAGCAGTCGGCAGCTCGTTGGGCTCATAACCCAAAGGTCGCAGGTTCAAGTCCTGCCTCCGCAACCAAATACGGTCCAGTGGTAAAGTGGTTAATACGTCTCCCTGTCACGGAGAAGATCGCGGGTTCGATTCCCGTCTGGACCGCCATTATGGCTCTGTAGCTCAGTTGGTAGAGCAACGGACTGAAGCTCCGTGTGTCGCTGGTTCGATTCCTGCCGGAGCCACCATATCAAGCTGATCAAAAATATTAACACCGCAAGGTGTTTTTTTTTTCTTACTTTTTTGCTCATTTTTTCCCAAAACGCAAAATATTAATAATTTGAAGGTAATAAGTGAAATAAAATAAAAATAGAGTTGATATTCGTTGTAAAAGACTCAGTCATTAAAATTAAATTTGAAAAGGGGAATAGAATCAAATTCACACTCAAGTGAATTATCACTATCAGAACATCGCAAACAAATTCGTGAATATTGTGCCTTTCTGAAACTTAAGTACCATGATGAAATAGTAAAAAATCGTCGTAATTTTATAGAAAGTGCAAAAAACAAAGCTAGTTTGAAAACGAGATATAAAACGTATGTAGCCATAATAGATTATTTCAGCCAAACACTATCTGAAATTGATAGGCTAATATTTTTCAATGAGTTCTGAGAAGTGAATGAAGATCAATTTTGATTCCTTGACTATTTTTCAAAGAGTACATATTATCGTCGTATCAAATCGGTTATAAATTCATCTTGAAGGTATTTTGGACACAGTAACCTATAATCAAAATTATCAGCAACGCGAATTTTTAGATAGTTTGATTGCCAAACATTTTTTAATTAAGATTAAAAGCGAAAAATTGAGCCAAGATTTATCTGATCATAACAAACTAAAAATTCGTCTTAACCGTGAATTACCAAGCGATATATTACACTTTGATTTTGAGTACCAAAACACAAGCGGTAGGCAAATTTTTATAGTTGTTCAAATTAACAACGATATTCTTCCAGTTTTTGATTCATGAAGTGTCGAAAACAAATTTAGCTTCTATTCAGGCAAAGAATTAGATAAAAAAACCAAGATTAAAAACTACAAATTCCAAGACATAAGGCATATAAATGTTGATATTTATCAGCAAAATGGTTCACAACGCAAGCTAATGTGAGCAAATCATATTGAAATCAATCATCTCAGTCAAGCAAATAGTGCTCCTGATACAACAGGAAAATATAATGTTAGTTTTCCAAAGATGCTAGATTTTGATATCAATCCCGGTTCTTATCAAGAAGAAAATGATAGCCGTATGATTGATTTTGAATATGTTGATTTGTATTTTAAGGCCAAAAAATTACTCCAAAACATTAATAACAAAGATATTTATGACATCAGTGGAGCAATAAAGAATGGTAACAGAACAATTCGACCAGTTTATTTTGGTGAACTAAAAAACTTCAAAGTAAAACAATTCATAGTTAATGGAGAGGTTTTTAAAGACGTTAATATTAGCCTAAATATTCAAAATTCACAACAACTGCCAACTGGTGAATTTGTGATTGGTCAAATTGAAATCTTGAGTCCATTTTACTATGATTACCAGAAACGCAAAACAGTGTCAGGGTTCAATCTAAATAGTGATTTTGGTTATATGATACCTTTAGATTTCAGTGGTATTTTGTCGCACACGATGGCATTTTCTATTTTCGACGAAAAGTCAATTTTCGTTGTCGGCTACCAACAAGAAATCAAACGTCCTTTACTCAATATCCGTTCTGGATTGGTGAAATTAAAGATTGAAAAAGATGTTGCAACTGCTAACCACATGTACTGGCTAAAAATAAAGAATGCTGATTTTTACCAAATCTATCAAAATGAACTAACTTTAGACAATTTAATAGACATAAGTAGAAATAATGCCAATGCGAAAGCTCTCAATTAAGAAAAAATACATCTTTATCTTTATTTCCTTACTTTTAGCCTCTGCTGGAGCAACATTGTTATATTATTTTTGACCTTTTAGTCTCAAAACCACTCAAGATAAACCTAAAAAACCGATTGACGATAAAGTGAATAATGATGAACCTAAAATAGAATCTAAGGATAATAAGAGTCCTGAAACCGATAACAAGCCTAAGGTTATTAAAAAAGAAACAATTGACAAAAATGCCTTGCAAGCTGAAAATATTTTTCCCGATATTTCCATTTCTGATTATTATGATTTAATTCGCATTGAAAAAGGTATGCCAGTTATTACTGATGACATGATTGCTTATATTATTCAAGATGTGATTAAAAAATTATCAGTCAATTATGGTGATGTTGAAGCCGGATATTTCCAACCTACTAGGCAACAACTCCACCTTGATTTTGTATGGAAATATAAAAATCAAGAGGTCAACAGAAAGTATTTATTTACAGTCGGATATGAAGTATAATTAAAGACATGAAAAACATTGAAAACACTGTTATTGAAGAACTAAAAACCATGACCCGCAAACCTATTTCACGTGATTCTGAAATTAAAAGTTTAGGTATAGATTCACTAGATTTAGTGCAAGCGGTCACTGAATTGGAAGAAAAATTAAACATTTCTATAAGTGATGAAGAGCTTTTATCAATCAAAAAAGTATCGGACATCATTGATTTAATTAATAAAAAGCAAGCTAAATAATGTATAATATCTTAGCATGCTTATTTAGGGGTATAGTTCAATGGTAGAACAACAGGCTTCAACCCTGTGTGTTGTGAGTTCGAGTCTTGCTACCCCTGCCATTATTGATAGATTTAGAATCGGCTAAAAGCCGGTTTTTTGTTTGTTTTTTAGCCAAAAAAGCACAAAAAAAGTAGCTCTGGCTACCTCGGACAATTTCTTGAAATGGTGCCGTCAACTGGATTTGAACCAGCGACCCCTTCCTTACCATGGAAGTGCTCTGCCCCTGAGCTATGACGGCAACTAATTAATAAATTAATTATACTTGAAAAGTCTAAAAAAATTAGTTTTTAACTATAATTATTATCTAAAGAGGAGCTATGCAAAATAATCAAAGTGAAAAGTTACAGAAATTTATTTCAGCATCAGGGTTGATGTCAAGAAGAAAAGCCGAAGAAGAAATTCAAAGAGGAATGTTTAAAATCAATGGCAATGTGGCAAAATTAGGTGACAGAGTAACAAAATATGATGCAGTTTTCTACAAAAATAAAAAGCTAGTAATTGATAAAAAAAGAGTTTATGTTTTACTGAATAAACCTAAATACGTTATTACTTCCGTTAGCGATCCGCAAAACCGAAAAACAGTTAAAGACATTGTCAATCTTAAAGAATATATTTACCCAGTAGGAAGACTGGATTTTGATACGTCCGGAATCATTTTGTTAACTAATGATGGTGAGTTAACTAATAATTTATTGCATCCGAGCAATGAAGTTGAGCGTGAATATATTGCTACCTTACAAAAACCTTTATCTGATTCAGAACTTAATTTTCTTAATTCAAAAGATGTTTTCATTGAAGGAAAACGTTCACTTCAAAATGTAACTCATATTCAAAACAATGATTATTCAGTAGTTTTAAAAGAAGGACGTTACCATCACGTTAAAAACTTGTTTTTAGAAGTTAATAATAAAGTTACTTCACTACATCGTCAAAAATTTGCTACTTTAACCGATAAAGGTTTGAGAGTTGGAAAATGAAGATTTCTAACTGATCAGGAAGTCAATAATCTCAAAAAAATGATAGTAAAAAAATAAGTCCCAACCGGAGAAACGGTGGGACTTTTTCTATCTTTAAGCTATGTTAACTATTTTTTGTATTTTAGACCTAAAGCGTGTAGCATTGGAACTAAGAAGAAGTTGAATGGTTTGTTGAAGTGTGGTAAGAAGTAAACGTCTGTTAGAGCGATTTCTGGAAGTGTTAATCCTTTTTGTAGTGCTAAAGCAAACATGTAAATTACTTCAGTGTGGATTGCTTTACCTCAAGAACCAATTTGAACTCCTAAAAGTTTAAAGTTTTTAGGGTTGTAAACGATTTTACATGAAACTTTTTCATAGTTTGACATAAATTCTGGTCTGTCGTTGTCTGTTCATGATGATTCAGCAACTTCGTCTTCTTTAAATCCTAGTTTCAGAGCCATTTGTTTTGTCAGTCCAGTTGATGCATAGTGACAATCAAATACGTTAATAGCATTTGTTCCTGCAACTCCTGGGAATGGAACGTTTAGTCCTGCTAGGTGTAAAGCAGCAACTAGTCCTGATTTAACTGCGTTTGTTGCAAGTGCTGTGTGTGCGTAGTTGTGTAGAACAACGTTTTGCATTGCAGCTGAATCTCCGATTGCATAAATATCTTGATCTGAAATTGATCTTTGGAATTCATCAACTTTGATTGCTCCGTTTGGTAATTTTTCAACTCCGTCAATAGCATCTGTACGTGGTTTAAATCCGATACATAGAATTACTAAATCAGCTTTGTATTCACCTTTGTCAGTAACAACACTTGAAACGTGTTCTCCATCTTTTGATTTGAATTCTTTAACTGATTCACCAAGATGTAATTTAACTCCAGAAGCTTTCATGTTGTTTTCCATTACATCTGTAAATTCTTTATCAAAGTAGTTAGGTGTTACTCTGTCTTGTAGGTCAATTAGAGTTACATTTTTACCTTTTTGGTGGAATGCTTCTACTAATTCAACTCCAATGTATCCTGCTCCTACAACAACAACATCTTTAATTTTTTCATCGTTAGCTTTTTCAACGATTTCTTCAGCGTGTTGGAATAGTTTTGAAAGTAAAATGTTTTTGTATTGACGTCCTGGGAATGGAGGTTCGATTGGTCATGTTCCTCCAGCAAAAACTAGTTTGTCATAACTATCTTCGAACTCTTCACCAGTTAAAACATTTTTAACAACTACTTTTTTGTTTGCACGGTCAATTTTAATTACTTCATGGTTGATTTTTAGATCAACTCCGTACTCATTTCTTAGAATATCTGGTGATGAGTAGAATAATCCAGCAGGATCAGTAAATTCTCCCCCAACTCAGATTGCGATTCCACATCCTAAAAATGATGTGTTATTGTTACGGTCATAAGCAACTACATGAGCATCAGGATTAACAGTTTTTAAAGTTCTTAAAAATGATGTTCCAGCGTGGTTTGCTCCAACTACTAAAATTTTCATAGTTAGTTTCCTTTCTCTTTAAAAATTATTTATACATATTTGTAACCTAATTTTATTACAAATGTAAATTGATATTATCAATTTTTTATATGTAAAAGACTCAACTAATGCATCGTTTTAGCGGTCTTTGTCCTGATTAATATTGATAAAAAATTAAAAAGTAGTTTTTTCAGTGTTTTTTTTACACAAAAAACCGCTTTTATAAAAATATTAAATCTGTTTGATAGTGCAACAAAAAATTAAAAAGACTGAAAAAAATGAATTGTTTTCAAAATTGAAATTGTTTTGTTTTTAATGGCTAAATAGTCAAATTTCGAAGCATTTAAAGGCTGTAAGTAATGTATAATTAAAGATATTAAAAATTACATTTTTATTTATGTTTACAAAACATTAATTTATTTAGGAGTAAAACAATGAGTAAAAGCAAAAAAGTTTTATTGAGTAGCTCTGCTGTTATTTCAACAATTGCCCTATCAGGAGCAATGTTGTCTGCAACAACTTCAGAAGACAATGCAACTTTAGAAGCGGCAAGACAACGTGTTCTTGATTATTTACCTAATGCAGGATTAGGAGATAAAGAAGAGACATTTGCAGCTAAAATTCGTGAAGACAAAGTTGAAAATTTCACAAACGGTGGAAAAAAATGATTTGACGCCGTTAACGCTTATGCTTCACTAGCAAACGAAGCACAACAATTAATTAACAAAATTGATGATGCTACAACTACACAAACAAACATTAAAAGCAATTCAGAAGTTAGTGCAATTTTTGATGGTAGTGCAGATGTTAAATTATTAGAAGCTTTAAACAAAAAATTTGCTAGTGAAAATGCTAAAACATCATTTAGTGCAAAAACAAGTGAAATCAAGCAATCATTACAAACTTTAGCACCAGAATTTAATACTGACGATCAAGGGAGTGTTTCATATTCTAACAATGATGCAAACCAACAACTTGTATCAAAAGCTCAAAACGATTATCAATCAGCATCATTAGCTTTAGATGGTCTAAGCACTTTAAAATCAGCTCTTGAAGTTGTTAAGAACTCAGACTTGTCAGATGATATTAAAGGATTTTTAAACTTAGTTTTAGCAAATGCTCAAAACTTAGAAACTTTAAATTCAAGTCTAGAAACTACAAAACTTTACATTACTGCTTTAGACAATGCTAATCAAGCATATCAAGACTATGCAAAAGTTCGTAGTGAAGATAAATACAAAACATTACGTGACTCTTCAACTCAAGATAAGTACTCAGTATTCAATGGTTTATTGAGTCAATTAGGTTCTTTAGCAACTGCAGATCAAACTTTCAATGCACGTAGTTATCCAAGTCAATCAATCGAACAAGTAAATTCTGAAGTTGACAAATTATCAGCTAAAACTAGCGCTGTTGTGAAAGCATTTGCTACTTTGGATGGAGACAAACAAAAAGCTAAAAATGACATTAATGCTTTAGATCTAGAACAAAGTAAAAAAGATGAATACTTACAAAAAGTTCAACAAGTTGCTACCAACACTCTTTTAACATATGATGCAAATCAAGAAACATTAAATTCAATTGTTAAAGAAGCAACTGAATTTTCACAGTCATATTTAAATTCACTAAAACAAGAATTACAAAAACAAATTGACAATATTAGATCACTAACAAGCGAAAAAGAAGAATTCTTAAAACCTTATGTTGAAAAAGTAGCAAGCCAAACAGTAAGTGGCAGCGATTTAAAAATTGCAGTTGACGAATTAACAAAAGTATTCTATGAAACAAAACTACAACAAGCATTAGATAAAGCAAGCAAAGTAGAAAATCAAAGTGCTTCACTTTCACAATCAGTAGCTAGCGTTCAAGCAACTCTTCAAAATTTAAATGATGTTTACAAAACTGAAGGTGCAGTTGACCAAGTTTTAACTAATTTCGAACAGGCATACAACAAAAACAACTTAGAATTAGCAGTTGAAAAAGCAGAAGCAAGTGCAAAATTAGCAGATCAAAAAGTTGATGCTTTAGAAGAAAATAGTGACGTTAAAGCAAAACTTTCTACCGCTTTAGAAACATTTAAACAAAATATTACTGAAGCAAAAGAAGCATTAAGCCAAGAAGGTGCTACTGAAGAACAACTTAACCAAAAAGCTGACCAACTAAATCTAGCAAATGCTGTTTATGGAGCAAAACAAGATATTGAATTAGTAGTTAAACAAACTAATCTATCTCAAGATCCAATTTCAAGCCAAGTAAGTCAAGGATTAGCAAATCTAGAACAACTACTTTCATCTTCAAATTCAGTTCAAGAAATCGAAAAAGCAGACCAGGATTTAGTACTTTTAAGTGAAAAGAACCTATTACTATACGCTGTAGAATCAATTGAAAAAGTTCAAACTAGAAACACTACTCTTGAAGAAGCATTAGGTTTTGCAAAACAAAGACTAAACGAGCAAACAAGAGTTCTAAGTCAATGAAGAGCTTGAGGTCAAGAAGCATTAAACACATTAAATACATACAACTCACAAGTCGATAAATCAAAACAAAGACTATTAAACTTAATTTCAGTTGCTCAAGATACTGTTAATAGTGACAAGTCTAAAGAATTTTTAACTGCTAAAATCACTGAAGCAAATGAAGTTGCTAACAAAGAAAATCAAAGTCCTGAAGACTATCAAAATGCTTACTTCAGTCTATTTGTTGCTATTGCTAAAGATGCTTTAGTACAAAAAGTTTATGAGGCAAATCAAGTTGCTGATTTACAAGCAGAAACTAAAGAAGCTATTAATGAAGCAAGCCAAGTTATCGAAGTTGCTGATAGTGAAATCAGTCCAAAAATGGTTTCAGATGCTATTGCTAAAATTGACAGTGCACTAGTTAAAAATGCTTTATATGTTCTAATCCATGCAAGTCATGACAAAACAAACCCATATCTAGAAAGCAAATTGTACTTTGCAAGAGAATTGGCTAAAAAAGATGCTGTAACAGAAGCAGAAATTCTTGTAATTACAGCAAGAATTACAGATGCCGAAGCAAAACAACCACTATATGATGCTTTAGAAGATGCTTATGATGTAGTTAACAAGTCAAACAATTTAAAACAAAACATCACAAAAGCTACTGATTACTTAGCAAATCCACAAAGAGCAACCCGTTCAGCCGAAGATTATCAAAATGCTGCTAAAAGTTTACAAAGAGCAATTAAACTAAACGAAGCATACTTAGAATTAGCAAACAAACAAAACTCAGAACACTTTGGTCTACATCTATACAAAGCAGTAACAGAAGCTCAAAACAAACTTGCTGATTTAACTAGCACTGATGAAAACTTAGCAAACGATGTTATTGCAAGCTTAGTTTTAGCTGAAAACCAAGACATTATTAGCAATGAAATTGATAGAGTTAACCAGGATCAATTGGCAGCTAAAGCATTGCAAAATGAATTACAACAAGCAAACAAAGCTTTAGAAGATACAAACCTTGACAATCAGAAAGCAACTGAAATTGCTTCAATGTTACAAAATGCTTTAACTAACTATGCACTATCAAGATCTTCAGCTTATAAACAACTACAAGATACTTACTTAGCAAATGTTCAATATCAATGAAATTCAGCTGCTAAATTAGTTTTAGATGAAGCTAAGAAAATGTTAGACGACAGCAATAGTTATGAAGCAAGTGACTTTGAAAAAGCAACTCAAGCAATTGAACAAGTAGTAATCAAAATTAAATTACAACAAGCAATTACTAATGCTAACAATCAAGCCACTTTAGATAAAGGACTAAGCTCACAACTTTCACAAGTTATTGCTTCAGCTGCTAATAGTATTGATGAAAGTGTTGAAAATCTAAACAACATCATTAGCCAAATCCAAACAGCAACTGCTAAAAACAGTTTAAATCTAGCTTTAGATAAAGCACTAGCAATAGAAAATAAAAACCCACTACTAGTACAAGAAATTGCTACTTCACAAGCACTTTTGGCAAAAGATGGACAAAACTACAGCCAACAAGCGCTAGCACTTGAATTACAAATAAGCAGAACTAACTTAGTAAACGCTATTAATCTAGCAAGTATCTGAGTAATTGAAAATAACGACCAAAATTACTATGCTAATTCAGATCTAAAATCAGTTATTGACTTTGCATACAATGAACAATACGAACTATTCTTAGAAAATGTAAAAAGATACACTGCTCCTTCGCGTGAAACAATTCAATATTATGATCAATTAACAACTAATGTAAAATTAGCTGTACTCAAAGCTAAATTACAAACTGCTTTAAAAGTAGCTTCAACTGCTTATGGACTAAACCACTTAGACGAAGTTAAACAAAATGCTAAAAACTTACTAACAACATTCAATTCAGAAATGTTAGAAGATAGTCAAAAAGCAGCTCAAATTCAAAAAGCTACTGACGACATTTTCAAAGTTTTAGCTACTCAAGAACTACAACAACTTTCAGATACAATTGATAAAGAAGAAAATAGTCTTCCTGAAAACGTAACAAGCTTAAATAATGAAGCAAAACAACTCCTAAATAATGTTTTAGAAGACTCAACCAAAACACAAGATTTCTTGTCAAAAGCAAAAGAATTACTAACAGCCTACACAAACTTCTTAAAAGAAAATAACTTATTAAAAGACAAAAATGCTGTTACAATCAACTACTTCAACACTTTAATTTACAAACATTCAGCAAGTGATTTAACCAAATTAGTAAATGAAGTTAATGCTAGCCAGGATGCTAAGAGTGATAAATTAAATACTGAACTACAAAATGCTCAACAATTGTTAACAAAACAAGATGCTACAATTGAAGAAATCGCAACTCAATATAATAATTTACAAAAAGCACTACTAAGAAATGAAGTAAACGACATAATCAAAGATGGACAAGAACACAATGCTTGAATTCACAAAACACCTACTTCATTAAAAGACTGTGCACAAGCAATTGTTAATGACGAAAATGCTTCAGTTTCTGATTTAACTAAAGCTCTTGCATATACAAAATACTACCTAGAAGATAATAAAGTTAATGTTTTAGACAAAAGTTTAGACCAAGTTGAAAAAATTAGTCCTGCTTCTTCAGAACTAAAAACTTGACAAACAAAAGCAAGTGAATTACTATACTCAATTCCTTACTATGCAATGGCAAAAAGCCTAAACTCAAGTTCTGATTTATTAATTACTCGTGCTTTATATGAAGCAATTAATGATGCAGCACCAAGCCTAAAATTAAACGATTTACAAATTCAACTTGATGCTTATAACCAAGAACTAAAATCTCAAGCAATTAACTCAACATTGACTGATTTATTCAACTCATTAATTGCCAAAGCTAATGAATATGTTGCAAATCCAAACCAACCAAGTGTCGAAGAAGTGCAAACATTAGCAAACCAAATCAAATCAGCCCTATTAGTTAATGAATTAGCAAACTCAGTTTCACAAGCCAACATCTTAGTAATCTCAGGTGCTTTACAAACTGCAATTGATGCAAGTACACAATTAGTAAACAACCAAAAAGAAGCAATTCTAAACAATCAAGATTTTGCTGCTAACAATACAAAAGTTGAAAACCAAACAACTGAATTAAAATATGCAATTGCTTCGAATAGATTGGCATTAGTATTACAAAAAGTTGCTACTTTACCAAAACTAGCTACTGCTTTAGATGCTGAAAATAAAAAAGCACAAACAACATACGAAAACAAAGCACTTACTCAAAATGATTACACAGTTGCTTCTGAAGAATTACTATCAGCTTACAATGCAGAACTAGAAGCAAAATCTGAGGCAATGGAACAACTTCAAAGTTTAATCAGCGAAGCAGATCCATTAGCAAACAAAACTGATGAACTAAGCAAACAATTACAAAGTGCTAAAGAATTATCTAATGATGCAACAAGTGAAGAAGTTAATACTCAAATCAGTGATCTTGAAAAAGCAATTCTACGTTCAAAAATGACAAACAATGTCACTGTTGCAAACCAATTAAGCGCGCAATCATCAAACTTAAGAAAAGCTGTTACAGAAGCACAAAACGCATTACAAAATGCTGAATCTAACACAACAGCATTACAAGAAGCACACAAAACATTAGTGCAAGAATTACAGCAAAACAAACTAAAAACCGCAATCGAAAAAGCACAGCATGCTCAATCACAAATTACTAAAGATTTAGCAAGAGATATTCAAAGAGCACAAAATGTATTGCAAAGCTCGCAAGTAATTAATGATTGAAATAAAGCAGCTGACAACTTGAATTTAGTTGTTGACAAAGAATTGTTACGTAATTTAGTAACTAAAGCAAATGAAATCGCTAACCCAACTCCTAAATTACAACTTCAAATTGATTTAGCCACTCTATATCTATATGAAGTTCCAACAAAAGCAACACACGTTAGCGAAGCATTAAAAAATTTAGATAAAGCAATGCTTGCTGAAGACTTACAAAAAGCTATTAATAAAGCAAAACTATATCTATCAGTAGACGCTAAAAATGATGAAGAACAAGCTAAGAAAGACAGTGTTGCTAAAGAATTAACTCTAGCTAAAGCGATCTACAATAACGAACAAACTCTAAGTGCTGCTTGATACAACTACGAAGCACAAAAACTAAATAATCTTCTAGATGGAAAAGAAGAACAAACCAATTTAGCTTCAGAACTACAAACTATTGTTGATAATGCTAAGAAATACATTGAAAACCCTACTCAAGAACAACAACAAGCAATCCAGGATATTCAACAAGCAATCACAAACAATCAAATTACTAGTGAAATCGTTGCTAAAGCAAATGATTTACAAAGACAAACAAATATTGCAAGAATGGCAAAATTATTAACACAATTGCAAGGATATGAAGACTATCTACCTAATGCTTTACCTAAACTAGAAAGTGACTTCAATGCTTATGCAAATGGTTACACAGATGACTATCAAACAACATATAACCAATTGCAAAATGCAATTAACTTGCTAGACTACATCAGCAAATGAAACAACTACAAAAATAACATTGTTGTTCCAAATCCAAGTGTTGACAGTGTATTTAACGCTTCAAAAGGTATCGATTCAATCAGTGGAGACAAATTAGTTCTAAATTCTAGCGATGAACTAACAAATGAAACAATAAGCAAGTGAACTAGCGCACTTGAAAATCAAGCACAAGCTGCTCTACTACAACTAGCAGTTGATCAAGTACAAACAATTGCTAAAAAATCAAACGATTTACAAACTGCTTTAAACGAAGTAAACAATGTTTTAGATCAATACAAACATGCTTCAGACTCAGAACACAATCTAGATGCACAAATGCCGGCAACAGTACAAGAATTGCAAGATTTAGAAGCAAAACTAAGTACAAAAGCTGAAAATAATGCATACATGACCAATGTAGAATTATTGCAATCAGTAAAACCTTACATTGATGAAGCTATTGATGCAAAAGCAAAAGAACTAGAAACTAAGGTTAACACAAATCTAGATAAAGCATTGAAACAAGTAAGTGGACAAAAAGTTGAAAATGCTCCGAGTGCTGATGATCTATACAATTTAGCAAATGAAGTTGTCACAATGATTTCTTCACAAAAAGAAGAACTTAAAACTCTAGTAGTTTCAGCAAATGAAATTCAATCAAAATCAATGGACTTAACTCCTGCTATTAACAGAGCTCATTTAGTATTGAATGATATTAACGCAACCAGTGCTGAAATTACAAAAGCACAATCACAATTACAAGATGCTGTTAATAAAAATGTTCTAACTGAAACAATTAACATTGCAATGGAATTAGAAGATCGCTCAGACTTCTTAGAATCAAAACTAAATGAAGCATTAGACGTTTACAAAAACTCAAGTGCTACTCCAGAACAAATCAAAGTTGCCTTAGAAAATCTTCTAAAAGCGCTAAGCGGTCAAACAGTGGGAGATAAATTTGCTAAACTAAGCTTCAACCATCTAAATAAGGGTCAAAAAGCTGCATTAATAAATGAAGCTTACCAAGGTGAAAAATCATTTGATGATTTAAATAAAGAAGCTACTGATTTAAATCAAGCAATGAGTAAATTAAAAGACACTATTGCTAATAAACAAATCGACAAAGACAACCTAAAACACTTATCTGCTAAGAGTTTAGCTGAATACAAACAAAACTTAGCTGATTCACAAGAATTAGTAAAAGCCGATTCAGAAACAAATGCAACTTTAGATGATGTTAAAGCTAAAGCAGAAGCATTCGATAAATTCAATGATGAAGCAAGCAAAAACAAAGCTAAAGCAATCAAAAATAGAAAATACATGATCTGAACTCTAGCAACATTACCATTCATCGTTTTAGGAGCTGCAATTTACTCACTAGGACTAGTTAGAGCCAAAAACAAAAGAAACAAATAATAATTTCTAGTTAAAGTGCCTGTCGGGCACTTTTTCTTTGTCCTGACACAAAAGCAACAAAAATTAACCTAAAAAGGCACAAAAATTGTGTTTTTCTTTTAAACTTCACTTTTTTAACAATGTAGTAAAATACTACTCCATTGGTTTGAAATAAGAAAAAAGCACCAACAAACAAAAAATGACTCTAAATTAATATATGATTTAGAAGCTTTTTAAAGCAGGAAATGCCTCAAAAATAATCAGATAAATGTTGGTTTTTTGACTTCCTATATTCAGATTTCATGAAGTTTATTTTAGTTAATATTTCTTTGACTACTCTTGTTACTTTATTTTGCAAATACAAGAGGATTTACATGTTTTTTAAATTTAAAATCAGGAGAAAAAATGACAAAAGTTAAAAAAACTCTGATAGCGATGGGATTAGTTTCAGCATCAGTTATTGCTATTTCAGCACCAGTAATCTCTTGTGGAAACAAAAAAGAATCTGCTACACCTGAAAGAGACAAATTAAGAGTAACACTTGACAAACTTGTAACAGCATACAAATCACTTGGAATTTGAGACACACTTAAATCTCAGTTAGAGCCTGTTTTTTCACAACTTAACAGCATAACAGAAGAACAAGCAAAAATTGTTAACGATACTTGAACCAAAACATTAGAAGGATTGAATTTGTCACAACACTAAAATCCAAGTAAACACTAAACATAAGTATAAAAAACCGTGAGCTTATTACTCGCGTTTTTTTGACAAAAAAACACTCGCCTTAGCGAATGTCTTAAAGAATTGATTATCTTAAGTGTGCAAACATTGCAATTAAAGAAATAATTGAACCCACTAATAAAATAGAACCAATAACAATGTATTTTAGAAAACTTTTTTCTTTATTACTTTCATTTTTCATAACAATAATTATATAGCACAAAGAGTTAATTCATCCGAAATAACTAATAAATAAACAAGTAAGTATTTGAGTACTAAATGCCAGCGTTTTTTGTGTCAAGATTGTTAATAAACATTAACACTTTTTTTTTTTTTTTTACAAGCATTACAATTTATGTATGGCAATGCTACATTTTTGCATTGTATAAGGAGAAAAAATGAGAAAAAGCAGCAAAATGCTGATTTCAGTCAGCACTTTAAGTTTAATAGCAATTTCAATAAGTATTGCATACCTTATTTATAACAATACTAAGAGAAGAGTGAAAGTAGTTTACACAAAACTAGAACAAATTCTTAATAAAGTTGACTCGTTTTTGGAACAAAACAAAGATCAACCGGGATTTGAAGTGTTGCGTAACATTTATGAAGAAGTTTCTAAGCAATATAAAAGTTACGATCAAAAATCAGTTGATGAAAAAAAGTGCATATTTAGAAAAGATGTTAAGTGATGCATTTGAAGCATTAAGAAAAATTTTGGACGATGTTTCAAAACTTAATGATGCCAAAAACGAAAATGACAGCTTAGTAAAAACTATTCAAGAGTATATTGAGCAAGTTTTTGGTAATAAACTACCGCAAAGTTGGCAAGAACTTAAAAAGCAAATAGCCGATGATTTGGATTCTATTAACAAAGCATACAAAAATAAAGATATTAACATTATTTTGAAGTATGCACAATCATTGGAACAAAAATTTAATCAATTAAAAGATGATTATTCATTAGCACAAACAAATAATTTAAAAGAACAAAACCAATCGCTTTTCAAAACTGCTAGTCAGTTAGTTTTAGACTTGAAATTGCAAAATGATCCAATTCAAAAAACAATAACAAGCAACTTTTTTGCAGCAGATGACAATGATAAAACCATTCAAGCAAAAAATGATAATCTTTCAGCAATAATAACAAGTCTTCAAAAACGAAAAGAAGAATACTTACAAGTTAATAAGGCAAATGAAGAACAACTAAATAGAGCTTTGGACATAAAAACTAAATTAGACGAGTCAAATAATGTTTTGAACGAAAATCTTAAAGATAAAATCACAGATGCCATAAATGCAAATAATGAAATCTATCCTAAATTAACTAACAATGAAAGTTGCTGAAACGAAGTTAAGAAATTACAAAAAACTAATGACGAAGTTGAGCACGACTTTTTCTATAATAAATATCAGTTAGCAAGCAAAAAAACGAATGAAATATACGCGTATTTAGCACAACAAGAAGGTGCTAATGATTTAGCACCAAAAGCTAAAGAATTAATTGATAACAATATTCAAACAAAAGATTCAAGTAACACTGATTTACAGAATTCTTCATATTCACTAGCTAAAATTTCAAGTGAGCTAGAATATTGATATCAAAGAAGACTAATTAAGTCTAAGAATCAATATTATGAAACTCTGTTGCAAGCTGAAAAACTAAAAAACTTCCTTGTTAGTGCAATGCCAAACGAGTCAACTGATGAGTTAAAGAGCTTAATCCAGGAACTAACTAAAGCTATTAAAGATAATGATAATTTAATTAGCCAAGATAGCAAGCAATATGATCTAAGAGTGCAAAATTTGACTCAAAATATGGATTCTATCAAACAAAGAATGAACAATTTGACTGATGTGGCACACAAGTGATACGAGCAACAACATAATGTTGTTTCGCAATTACTAACTACTTTAACCAATGAAAAGCTTAAAAATTACTTGACTCAAAAATTACAAGAAAATAGTAACTTAAAAGATCAAGAATTAAAAACTTATGCCAATGCGGCTGCCAATTTAGAAAATGCTTGCAACAAAGTACTAAGTTATCAAGAATTTGAAAAAGAAAAGATAGAAATTGATACCTGGTTAGAACAAAATCTAAGCATTTCCGATGAATACAAGACTCAAATTACTGATAAGAAAACTCAAGCACAAACTAATATTGATAATCTTTTGGATGAAAATAACAAAAACTCACAAGCAATGTCAGATGTAGTTTCATCCCTAGAAAATGATTTTAATCACATTCGTTTAAATGCTAAAAAAGATGAAGTGAGTCAGTTCCAAACGCAAAACAATCAAGCTTTAGAAACTTTAAATAGCAAATTAGAAGAAGCTAAAGTGCGTCAACAGTTAGTGAGTGAAATCAATACTAAAATCCAAGAAATTGAAGACAAGATTTTACAATCAAAAATCTTAGATAATGAGGCGAATCAAACTGAAATAAACATTAACAATTTTTTGAAAATAGCAGTTAATTCAATTTCAAAAGCTCAACTTCAAGATAAATGTAATGAAGCACAAGATTGAATTACAAAAAACAGCCAAGCCATTGGAAACAATCGACTTGAGACATTGAAAAATATAATTGATGATGTTAATCAAACAATAAACCAAAACCCTGATTTAAACTTCGACAACTTAAAAGATAAACTTGTTTTAATTTTCAACAAAACTAAAGTTGCTAAATCAGTTTCTGATTTAAGTAATTTGTTTAAAAATAATCAAAACTTACTTCCAACACTGACTGATAATAGTCTAGAAAAATCAGTTGTTACAGCAGTTAATGATAACATCACTGAGTCACTAAAAATTGCTAACGAGTTGCTAAATGGTAACAAAGTTACAGATAAAGATGAAACTAAGCTTGCTAATGCATTTAGTGACTATCAAAGTATTATTCAAACTGAAACACAACGTTCATTAACGCGCCAAAAATACACTGAGGCTAATGATTTTTACAATGACTCTTCAACTGCCAGCGAACTGGCTAAGAATATATTGCAACCTACTCTTACAACAAGTTTAGGCGTAATAGATAGCAAAAATTCGAGTTTCAATCAGTTGAAACAATTAGCAACTTCGCTTGCTAATAAATTGGGATTGGCTAAAGAAGTAGAAAAATACTTTGATAATAAGACTGAAATTAATAATGATTTTCTATCAAAATACACTGACACAAAACCTGGTTACGTGACTGATTTAGAAGCCAAAATTCAAAACCATGACCAAACAGTTCTTAGCCAAGCTAATGACAACGGTAACAAAGATATTGTCAGCCAGACTTTAAAACAACTAGGTTTAGATTACCAAACTGCTCTAGATGAAAAAGATAATGAAGACTTACAATTGGATGTTTCAAAAGCTAAAACTTGAGCTCTAGCAAATACCTATTTATATGCTTATCCACACTACTTGAATTTAACTAACAATATTGCCCAAATTGAAGCTAAAACTAAGGAGCAAGTCAAACAAGAATACCCAACACTTAAATCAGGACTTGCTAACACTTTTGCTTTAGCACAAGTAACAAAAGCCTTAGTTGATACAACTGATACTTGAAATAAATACAAACAAAATAATGATGTTAGCGACTTGCATGGAATCTTAGCTAATGTCGAACAAGATATTCAAGATGTAAAACAAAAAATAGCTTCTTACAATACTTCTACTCAATATCAAGATGTTAAAGATGCGATTATAAAAATGGTTGCCGATGATTATGTAATTAAATTTAGTAACATTAGTTCAGAACTGTATCAAATTGCTAGTTGAAACATTTTTGACATGTGAAGAAGCGCTGAAGACTCTGAATATTTCGAAAAAAGAGGATGATATCATATGTTCATTATTGGTAAAATCGATACTAATTACAAAAAAATCGAGCAAGCATACAATGAGCAAGATTTAGACGCTATTAAACAAGCATATAACAAAACTGCTAGTTGAACAAAAATAGTAAATTATGCAGATGATGACAATCGAAATGAATACCTAGAACTATATCGAAATATTAGCAATTTAGTTGTCGAACATTACAACGAAATCAAGAATGAAGATTTAAAACAATTCAAATCACTTGAATTATTCTTAGACTTTTTTGATCTAAATAGTTCATATCCTAATTGAGAACAAAACAAAGAAGAGATTGTTTCAAAATTAAAAAATAAATATGCTCTAATTAAAAAAGCATTGTTTGAAGATTACACATGTATAAACTACAGTGACTATTTAGCAGAAGATCGAAAAGATGATCCAAATGAAGCAATCGAAACACTTAAAAAATGTTTATTTTACACATTTATTCTTCTACACACAGATAAAGATGGAACAGTTATAACTAGAATAAAACATCTTGCATCAAGTTATGAGAATTTAATAAATAGTTTACAGCAAGATAATGTGAATGATTCTCTATTAAATGAGCTAAGACAGAATAGTGATTTTAATCAATCGATTAGTTCACTTCAAAATTATTCATCAATGGATAATAGTGATTTCATAAAAATAGGCAGAGAAGATGAAATTAAAGCAAATCATCAAGAGGTTGCTGAGTTGTATGCAAAACATGAAGAACTAGGTTGATGAATAGAGTGACAATTAAGAGAGTATTATGAAGATGGAAATGGATATATGACAAACAAAAGCAAAAATGCTTATGACTTCATCCAGGCTATAATATCAACACAAAATAAGATAAATCTAGTTATTGAGAATTTATATAATAAAAAAGTAAGCAAAATCAAACAAAAAGCACAACAAATTGAAAACAAACTATCATCAAAATACTTTGATATTTTGCAAAAACTAGACGAAGCACAAAATTACTATGATCAAGCTTCAGTTAAACAAGAAAATCTTGATGACAATTCATATTCTCAAACATACGATTCGTTACAAAAGGCTAATAAAGCTTTCAATATTCTTGATTCATTAATTAATTCACTTTCAACAGAAAATTAACATTTAGCACTTAGCAAAACCTAAGTGCTTTTTTGTTTGTATAAACTACTAACCATAATACGTAATTACAATAGCTTTATTGATTTTACGAGATGAGAATTCATTGATTCGCAAGATAGTGAGCGCTTCAAATACTTAAGTAGCGATTTACCTACACTGCGCAAAGTATCAGAAAAAGTTCAGTCTAATCTTCAAAGATATTATCAAAAGTATCAAGATTTACTCAAAACCGGAAAATTTGAATTTGATGATCCAGTTGAAGGGGCTCCACTTTACTATCAATTTCCGGAATTGAGAAATGATTACGCTAGCGAAGAAAGAAAATTATCACACAATCAAGTAATAGCTAGAAATGATGATAATTTGCTTACTTATTGATATTTTGGTTACATTCAAAACAAATTAAACAGTAAGGCTTATGAAGTTTTCTATAATTACGGTCAAGTCAAAAAAATCTTGACTTCTGATAATAATAATTTAATGACACAAGACCAAAGAAATAATTTAATTGCTAACTTCGTAAATAAATTAAAAAACACAATAATGCCGAATATCAAAATTGATAGAGTTCATTTCAATTCATTGGATATAATGAATAACAATCTAGTTGAAAACCTTTATGCAAACATATCTAGCGTAAGTGACGTTTTATCAATAATTACTAAATATGGGGAAATATTGAATCGTGTGGATAATTATGTTCAATTAATAAATAGCCTAAATACTTTAGAAAGTGATTATAATGCCTACAAACAAAATCAAATCACTGATTCTAATGTAAGACAATATTTTGACAATTTAAGCTCAGCGCCACAATTCAGCACAATAACACAAAAATGATTTGCACTAGCAAAAGAAGCGAAAATTGATGAAATTAAACAGCTTATTCATAGTATTGACTTTAGTTTAGATAACAATAAAGAAATAATAAGTAAGATCGATGATGTAAACAGAAAAATAGGTGATATATTAGAAAATGAAGACTTAAAAAACATTTATTATAATGCTACTTCTTCTACTGACTACTACATTTTAGGATCAATGATATCAAGTTCTTTAGGATCTTTAGGTGATTCTCCAAAATACAACGAAACAAATACTTTAATTGAAAAACTAGCACCAAGTTTCAACAAAACACATTTTATGACTTTAACAAATGACATAAAGTTCTTTTTCCTGAGACCTTTTGAATTAAATACTTATCTTGGCGCTAACAAAATTGTTCAAATCATGACTGAATATAACAAAAAATGTCAAGAAATTGAAGACGAAGTAACACAAATACTTAAACAAGAAGAACAATCTTAGTTAATTGATGCTAAATTTTGCTCCAACTTTTAGTTGGAGCTTTTTAGTTATTTTCCAAATGTATGTCCTATTACAAGTTTTTAGCGAAACAGTAAAAATAATGAAGATACTAAAAACTTACAACTTTCATTAGAAAGTGCGAAACAGCAACTTGTACCTATTATTAAAAAGGTTATTTTGAATGGTAAAAATACTATTGACACATTAGCAATTTATGATAATATCATCCAAAATGCGAGTGAGAAGACTAGTCCTGGACTAGATAATAAGAGTCCAAAACAATATTTAAGCGAAAAAATGTCAACTACACAATTAGATAGTTTAAAAGCACAACTAACACAATATCAACAACTAAATGATAATCAGTTGGTAAATGAGTTTTTTAATCAAGCAAATGTTAATAATGAAAAACTTGCTAAGTTATTAAAATTGTTAGCCGATATAGAATCAAAAGTACGTCAAGTATTTAATACCAATAAGCAAGTAATTATTGATTACGATAACAAAATCAGTGAAATTAACGCACAAAATGAAGACGAGATTGAAAAAGTAGAAGATAAACTTTTAACATTAACAGGAACAAAAAATATTGACGAACTAACTACTATTAGTCCACAAAACGCAAAAGATAATTCATTATTAAAATCATTGTGAAATGATATTGAACTAAAGAATAAAGAACTAAAACAAAAACAAGCATTAATCGAACAAAATAATCAAAAAATTAGTGAACTAGAAGCGAAAATTAAGCAGCAAGAAACAAGTAGTCTAGCATTGGAAAATGATTTGGCACAAGCAAGAATTAATCTTGGCACAAAAGATACTAAAATTCAACAATTACAAAATCAAATTGTGACTTTACAACAACAAAAAGATAGTTTTGAAAAACAAAATCAAACTTTAAGTACACAAAAACAAGAATTAGAAACTCAAAAGCAACAATTGAGTAAACAGGTTGAAACTAAGAATACACAAATTCAAACTTTAGAGACTCAAAAGACACAATTGCAGGAACAAATTAGTACCTTAGAAGCAAAGATTAGCAGTTTAACTAGTGAGTTAGACACACTGAAAAAATCACAAGTTTCCTTGAGTAGTCAAGTGTCTAACTTACAAGAACAAATTAAACAAAAAGACACACGTATTAGTCAATTAGAAAGTGAATTAGCACAAGAAAAACAAAAATCAAAAGAAGAAGATAAGCAACGAATTAGTCAACTTGAAAGAGAAAAACAAGAATTACAATCAGCAAGAGATAATTTACAAAGTCAATTGACTACGACAACAAGAACTCTTTTACAAGTGCAAGGAGATAAAACTAGAAAAGAAAGTGAAATTAGACAAAATGAAAGAACGATTAGTGACTTAAGAAGTCAAGTGTCTTCGAAAGATAACGATATTAAACAAAAACAAACTACTATTAATAGTTTAAATAGTCAAATTACTTCAAAAGATAGTCAAATTTCAACTTTAAGTCGCGAAATTCAAAGTTTAAAACAACAAAAAGCAAGTTTAGAAGCAACTATTCAAGCAAAAGATAGTGAGATTAGAGAAAAGAATAGAATTATCGACAAACAAGGAAAAAAAATTCAAGAGTTGGAAAAAAATCCAAAGTTACAACAACTAGAGCAAAGTAATACTGAATTACAACAAGAAAATAGTCAGTTGAAACAAAAGAATAGCGAACTACAAAAACAAATTGAGACATTAAATACAACAATTTCGGAAAACACTAAGGAAATTAATAGACTAAAAGGAGAAAATAAGGAATTGAACTTATATATTCTTGATTATCAAGATTGACAAAAGTTCAGTGAAGCAAAGAAATTTATTGAAAAGTTTAATAACATTTTAGTGTTTTCAAAACAATATCTAGAATTTTTACAAGGTGACGAAGTGATTAATTGAGAACGTCCTAACATTCGACAAGGAGAATATCACTCTTGAAACACACCAAATACGGAGTTTTTCAAACAAGTCGAGAAAGGACAAAAGGATTTTGATAGTTTATTCAGTGACATTGACTTAACAAACAAAGCAAAGGTTGCTATTGTGCGATCGCTTAAACCTGACAACTATATGTTAAATTGAAACCTTTTAAAAAAAGATTTTGAAAAACTTAAAAAATTGCAAACACTGAAAAAAGTTAAAGAATTAACTTCAAGACAAAGAACTAATAGCGAAAAACAAGAAATGAAACAACTTGTGTGAACTATTGATAATGTGTATAAACAAGTAAACTTAGTTGACTTGACTACTGAAGTGAGTGTACCTTTTAGTACTCCTTGATATGAAAATCGAGAAGAAATGCTATATGCAATTGGAGTTGCGCAAGACAATTATGGAGCAATGTCTGGTGCGGATATTAGCGGTAACGGAAAAAATGATTATATTGAAAGGTAATTGTCAGTATTAGGACTTGAAAACGTAAAAGAAGCACTTAGAAATCTTTATAAAAAAGTTAAAAAAGACGTGGAAAACGGTATTTATGAATTAATGAGATACGAGACAAGTCCACCAAGAACATATGCTTCTAATGCTTTACAACTTCAAAGTGAGATATTAAGAATTGATTCACAAATCTGACTAGAAAAAGAAGCGATAGCATTTCTTTCAATGTGCGACTTATTACGAAGAGTCAATCAAGCACTATCATACTATAAAGGAAATAACTAATTAATAAAATAAGTAGACTTTTTTGAAGTCTACTTTTCTTTTACTAAAATGGAAGATTATCATTAGTGTGTTTAATTTCAATAGGAGTTTTGTCGTAGTAAAGGCTATATTCATTCATATAACTTGCTTTAGTTACTAGATAGTGTGACTTATTGTATATAAATCAATCTATTGTTTTTTGTAAGTCAAAATTGTTTTTCCAGTCACCTATATCGTCATTAAAAGTTGCGTCAATTACCATTTCAGTACCGTCTAAAACTAGTCCTGCATTGACGTGTTGAAAATCTTCATTATTAGAAATTTTATAGTACTTTCCATAAAACATTAAATTCTTGTATCCTAGCATATCTAAAGCAATGTAAACGAATTCGCTGTATCCTTGACAATTAAAATAAGCATAATTAGTAGTATCAATAGGGGTATCAAAAATAGTAATGTAGTCGATTAATTTCTTGTTATAACCATACTCATAAATTACTTTAATGCTTAAAAATCTAGTCAAAACTAATGCTACCTGGTCTAAATTAAAGTCTTTAGAAATTAGTTGTGAAACAAAGTGTTTTACGATTGAAATTTGTTTTTCAAATAGTTGTCTCACTTCTTGTTTTTGTGCTTCATTTAGGTCTTTTCAATTAACTCAAATATTTAACTGTTTTTCAGTTGCTTTTTTAAGCATATATTGGTAAACATCATCGTACTGAAAATTATATGATTTTGACAAATCCTTTCTAACAAAAGGAGTAATGTGAGTGTAACTATCTAAATTAACTGCTTTATCTTGTGAAAATACCATTCAGGTATCATTACCATAATCACGCATTGAAGTAAATAAAACGGTTAATTTATTTTCTAATTCACTGTCACTTCAAGACGCAATTTTTTCGATTTCCTGACTTAATTTATCTTTTCAAACAGTATAAAATTCTTTTAATTCAGGATTTAAAAACTTAGCATAATAAGTATTGTAAGTTTCAATAAAATCACTACCATTTAGTAACGCTTGTCACTTACTTACTAAGTTATCAAACTCAATGCTTAAACGATTAATACGGTTAACTAAAACACTAGGATTAGTGTCAATAAAAGTTTTGTATTCTTCGATTACTGTATTAATTTTGGTATCAAATCTTTGACTTAATAATTCAAAAATACGCTTAAAAACAACACTATTACCACTATATAAAGTGTTTAATTTAGTATAAAAATCATTAATTGCTTTTTGAATTGTTTCATAAGTATCTTTTAGATTGCTAATTCTAATTTTGATTACATTATTATCATTTTGATATTTTGATTTTTGATTTAAAAGTAACGAAATGTTATCGTTGTATTCTTTTGAAAACTTACCGTTAATTAGGTTTTGAACTACTAAATCATTTTTCTTATTAATATTGTTTTTCGTTTCAAATTCTTTAATAAAAGTAGCAATATTTTCAGTTGAAAAAAGGTTATCAATGTCACTTTTTAGTTGTTTAAAAGTTTCTAAAGAGTTGTAATTTTGATTTTTGATTTCAAGAATTTTAATGTTAAAAAACAGCCTTAAGTTTTCGAATGGAGATTTTTTAACTTGACTTTCAAGATTATCTAAAAGGTTTTGATTTTCATTCGATTGCTTAATTTTAATGTAGTTTGAGTCAAAAACTTGCTGACTAAAATCAGCAATTCTTTGTTTATCGTGGGCGTTATTAGCACAAGAAACTAATGCAGTTGGAAGTAGCACTAGTGGACTAATTGATAGCGATAATGCACTTCATAAAACTCTTTTTCTCATTATTTATCCTTTTTACAACTAAAAGTGCTTCTAGGTAAAATTTTTGGGTTATTTTTACTTAGAAACCGAAACCACCATTTTTCATCAATTGAGCCATATTCATTTGACCTCTTCCTGAAGCCATCTCTTTCATTTGCTTTGCCATGCGCTCATAATCAGTTATTAACATATTGTATTCACGCGCGCTACGACCAGAACCACTCAAGATTCTTGCTTTGCGGTTTGCATCTTTTAATAATTTAGGATTTTTACGTTCTTTTTTGGTCATTGAGTCCATTAAAATCTTGTAAATGTCGAATTTTTCTTCTGCTCTTGAAATTTGATCTTCGTCAATTTTATTTCCTAAACCAGGAATCATTTTCAAGATTTTAGTCATTTTTCCTAATTTCTTGATTTGTGCCATTGTTTCCATTAAATCTTCTAAACTAAATTGACCGCTAAAAAATCTTTGTCCTAATTTGCGAGCTTTTGATTCATCAATATTTTCTTCTGCCTGTTCGATAAGTCCAACAATGTCACCCATTCCCAAAATTCTTTTTGCCATTCTTTGGGGATCAAAGGCTTCTAAAGCGGAAATTTTTTCTCCTGTTCCGATGAAAATGATTGGAACGTTTAAAAGATGAGTGATTGAAAGAGCAGCTCCACCACGAGTATCAGAATCTAGTTTAGTAATAATTGTTCCGTTTAATTGCAACTCATCATTAAAAATTTTGGCAACATTAATAACATCCTGCCCACTCATTGCATCAACTACTAAGAAAATGTAGTCTGGGTGAATATTCTTTTTGATATTTTTTAACTCTTGCATTAAGTTTTCATCAATTGCTAAACGTCCCGCTGTATCGACAATTACTAAATCGTTGCTGTTTTGTTTGGCTTGTTGTAATCCGTTGTTAACAATCGCTAATGCGTCATCAACTTTTTCAGTATAAAAATCAACATCAATTTGTTTTGCAAGAGATTGTAATTGATCTCTAGCAGCCGGACGATAAATATCCGCTCCTATTAATAATGGCTTAGAAGCGATTTTTTTCTTTCTTAAAAATGCTGCTAATTTGGCAGTCGATGTTGTCTTCCCACTACCTTGTAGCCCAATCATCATAATCTTGGTAGGTTGTGATTTTATCTTGATTTCTGTTGCTTTTGAACCTAGAATTCGAACTAATTCTTCTCGGAAGATTTTAACTACGGTTTGTTGTGTGTCTAAATTACCTAATTTTCCATTTTCAAGAATTTTTGTTTTCACTTCTTTTGTAAAAGTTTTAACAACTTCTAAGTTAACGTCAGCTTCAAGTAATGAAAGTTTTACTTCACGGATTATTTCTAAAACATCAGCTTCCTCAATGCGAGTTTTTTTATTCATTTTTTCAATTGATTTTTGTATTCTATTACCAATAAATTCAAACATAATATTTAATTATAACCTAAAACCTTTTTTAAGTACTTGCAGTGACTTTTAACAGCCATAAAGACTCAAATTGATAAACAAAATTACTCATTTTTTCTTTGCAAGCACTTACATTTTGAAGGTTTTTAATGGTACAATAAATAAGTAATATACACATTATTACGAAGGAGAAAAATGAAATTCAAAAACGATAAATTTTCAACCAAAGAATACTTTGACAAATTAGACGCTTGATTTAGAGCGGCTACTTACATTTCTGCTGGTCAAATGTATTTAAGAAACAATCCATTATTACGTAAACCTTTAACAAGTGATGATGTTAAGATTTATCCAATTGGGCACTGAGGAACTATCCCAGGACAAAATTACATTTACGCCCACTTAAATCGTGTGATTAATAAATACGATTTAAACATGTTCTACATCGAAGGACCAGGACATGGTGGACAAGTTATGGTTTCAAACTCATACTTAGATGGAAGTTATTCAGAACTATTTCCAGAAATTACTCAAGATGAAAAAGGGATGCAAAAATTATTCAAAATTTTCTCATTCCCAGGCGGAATTGCTTCTCATGCCGCTCCTGAAACTCCCGGTTCAATTCACGAAGGTGGAGAATTAGGTTACGCTTTAAGCCATGCAATGGGAGCAATCTTAGATAATCCAAATGTGATTGCTGCAACAGTCATTGGAGATGGAGAAGCTGAAACTGGACCTTTAATGGCTGGATGATTCTCAAATTCATTCATTAACCCAGTAAAAGATGGAGCAATTTTACCAATTTTGTACTTAAATGGTGGAAAAATTTCAAACCCAACAATTCTAGAACGTAAAAGTGATAAAGAACTAGAAATGTTTTTTAAAGGATTAGGTTGAGATCCTATCTTCGTTAAAATTGATAATACTTCAAGCCAACACGCTTTAATGGCTTCAAAAATGGATAAAGCAATTGAAAAAATTCTTGCAATTCAACAAAAAGCACGTGCTAAAAGTGCACAAGTCGCAACTCGCCAAAATTGACCAGTTCTTATTGCTCGGATTCCAAAAGGAATTACTGGACCTGAACAATGAGATAATCTTCAAATCGAAGGAAGCTTCAGAGCACACCAAGTTCCTATTCCGGTAGCAGCTGACAAAATGTCACATGCAGATAAGTTGGAAGCTTGATTGAGAAGTTATAACCCAGACCAATTATTCGACGAAAACGGAACATTCAAAGATGAATACCGTCAAATTTCTCCAAAAGGTGACAAGAGAATGTCAACAAACCCTATCACCAATGGAGGAATCAAACCAGTCAAATTAGATTTACCTAACTGAAAAGAATTTGCTTTAAATTTCAAACAACCAGGTGAAATGAAAGCACAAGATATGGTTGAATTAGGTGGTTATTTAGCAAAAATAATTACAAACAACCCTGAAAACTTCCGTATTTTTGGACCTGATGAAACAAAATCAAACCGTTTAAGCAAAGTTTTCGAAGTTACTAAACGTCAATGATTAGAAAGTATTAATCCAAAACTAGATGAATGATTAGCGCCTTCAGGAAGAGTTATTGATTCACAACTTTCAGAACACCAAGCTGAAGGATTTTTAGAAGGTTATGTATTAACCGGAAGACACGGAGTTTTTGCTAGTTATGAAGCATTCCTAAGAGTAGTTGACTCAATGATTACTCAACACATGAAATGAATCAAAAAGGCTGATGAAGTGCACTGAAGAAATGATTATCCTTCATTAAACATCATGGCTGTTTCAACTGCTTTCCAACAAGACCACAACGGTTATACTCACCAAGATCCTGGAATTTTGGGGCACTTAGCAGACAAACAAGCAAAATACATTCGTGAATACTTACCTGCTGATACAAATACATTATTAGCAGTTATGGATAAAGCATTTTCAGACCGTAATGTAATTAACCTAATTGTCGCTTCAAAACAAGTTCGTGACCAATTCTTTAGTGTTGAAGAAGCTCAAGAATTAGTTGACAAGGGACTAAAAGTTATTGATTGAGCTTCAACTGCTACTGACAAAGATGTTGATTTAGTAATGGTTTCATCTGGAACGGAACCTACAATCGAAGCACTAGCAGCAGTTAACTTGTTACACAATCAATACAAAGATTTAAAAATTCGTTTTGTTAATGTTGTTGACTTATTAAAACTGCGAAGTCCAGAAATCGATGAACGTGGACTAACAGACGAAGAATTTGACAAAATCTTCACTAAAGATAAACCTATTGTTTTTGCTTTCCACGGATATGAAGCTTTAATTAGAGATATTTTCTTTAAACGTCACAATCACAATCTTCACATTCATGGTTATCGTGAAAATGGAGACATTACCACAACATTTGATATTCGGGTAATGAGTAAAATGGATCGTTTCGACATCGCAGCTACCGCAGCTAAAGCAGTATATGATCAAAAAGCAAATGATTTTGTAAACGAAATGGCGCAAAAAATTGCTTACCATAACCAATATATTCGTGAAGCAGGAACAGACATTGACGAAGTTAAAAACTGAAAATGACAACCTATTAAATAATTACAAAAGTCCGATTGATTCGGGCTTTTTGTATAATTTTAAATATGAAAAAACTAGCCAAAATATTTGCACTAACATCACTTTTAACTTTGACTAGCCTGACTGTTGTTGCTAGTCCAGTTGTTGTTCAAAATATGAGTCAAAATCACAATCAAAAGACTCAAAAAATTAATGCCGAGCCGATAATTACTAACTTAGAAAACCAAACAACACTCGTTCCTACTAAAGAAGAAACTAAAACTGTTTCTAAAAGCACAGCTCCTTGAAATGCTTTAATTATTGCTGGACTTAGTATTTCAGTAGTAGGAATCATTGCTGTTATTGTTTATTTAATCTTTAAGAAGAAGTAAAAAAGCACACAATATGAGTATTTTTTCGCTTTTTTGTGTGTTAAGTTATAATTTTTAATAAGGAGATATATGGATCGAAGAAACAAGCAAAGAAAATTTCTATTCGCGATTGATTTGGATGGTACTTTGTTAGCAAGCAGTGCTGAACAAACTATTCACCCAAAAACAGTTGAACAAATTAAAAGAGCAGTTGATGAAGGACACGTTGTTTCAATCATCACTGGACGTCCTTGAAGAAGTACAAAACCAATTTATGATCGCTTAGGACTTAATGCTATTGTTGGAAACTATAATGGAGCACACATTCATAATCCTAATGACCCATTTTTTATCCCAACTATTTCTTATTTAGATTTAAATGAAGTTTTATACATTTTAGGTGATAAAAAGGTTGAAGCAGAAATTTCTAACTACGCTATTGAAGGACCTGACTGAGTACAATTAATGCACCGCGACGAAGCTCTAGAAAGAGTTTTCAACTTCAATACAGCAACAAAATTTAAAGAAAAAATTGAACTTACTAAATTACCTTTAAAACCAACAGGAATTGTTTTTGATGTTAAACCAACTACTGATGTTGTTGAACTATTAAGTTATCTAAAGAAAAGATATGGAGACTTAGGAGAATTTTCTTCTTGATCTAAAGGAGAAGGTTTAACTCCAGTTGTTGATATTACTTCAATCGGAGTAACAAAAGCCAAAGTAATTAGTTTATTAATGCGTTACTACGATATTGATATTGATGATACTATTGCTTTTGGAGATTCATTCAATGATGCAAGTATGTTTGAAACATGTAACATTGGAGTAGCCCCTGCTAATGCCGAACAATTCATAAAATCATTAGCAAGTGAAAAAATGAAACAAACTAATAAAGAAGGAGCTGTTGGTATTTTTATTGAAAAGTTCCTAAACAATCCTGAAAAATACATCAAAAAAGCCAAAGCCTTCCATAAAGAATTAGATAAAGAAAAATTACAATTAGTAAGTGCTTCACACTTTTACGAAGATGAAAAATAATTTAGATTTGATCGGTTGCGATGAAACCGGAGTTGGAGATTATTTTAGCCCCATTATTTTTGTAGCAGCTTATGTGCCAGACCAAGCAAAAGAAGAAATTATTAATTTAGGTGTTAAAGATTCTAAAAAATTATCAGATAAAAAAATAGTCAAGATTGCTAGTCAAATTCTTGACAAGGTTTTTTATACAAAAACAACTTTAACCCAAAAAGGAAACAATAGTCTTGCTCGATTTTTAAATGTTAATGAAGTTAAATTACTTTATCACTACAAAAATATTGTTGCTTTACAAGAAAAAATCTCTAAGCCGGCCATTATTGACCAATTTTCTACTCTCCGCAGCATTGCTGGCTATGAAGCAAGATTAGCTAAAACTAATTTAAATTTTCAAAAACCGCATTACGAAGTTTTATTTGAAACTAAAGCTGAAGATAATTATTTAAGTGTTGCAGTTGCTTCAATTTTGGCACGTTATTTCTTTTTAAAAGCAATGCAAGAACAAAATGAAAAATATAAAGTAATTTTTCCATTTGGAGCAAGCAACAAAATCATTGAGTTTGGTAAAGAATTTATCAAAATCTATGGCAAAGAAGAGCTTAATGTTGTTGCAAAAACTAATTTCAAAACTACCGATGCCATTCTAGGTTAACAAAAAAGCCAGTTTCACTCAGATACTGGCTTTAGTCTTAATTGGATAACTATTTTTGGTTTAACAGTTCAATGTTTTTATCCATAATTTCTAGCATTTCAAAAAAGCTTTCAGCTTGCAATGATGCCTTACCCACTAAAAAACCACTTATGTAAGGGATTTCTAGCAAGTGTTTAATGTTTTCTGGTTTAGCACTACCACCATACATAAAACTTACGTTTGGTAGTTTTTTACCTAGTACATCATAAACCTTAATAAGATGTTCGTTTGAAGCAACTTTTCCTGTTCCTATAGCTCAGATTGGTTCATATGAAACAATAACATTTTTAAGGTCACTAACTCCTTCTAATGCCTCATCTAGTTGTTTGATTAGTGAGTCTAAGGTTTGGTTGTTTTCATACTCTTCTAAGGTTTCACCAATACACAAAATAACATGTAATCCAACAGTCAATGCATTTTTAATACGGCGGTTGATTTTGTGCCCGTTGTCTTCGAAAAATAGCCGTCTTTCCGAGTGCCCAATAATTACAAAGTCCAAATCAAGATCTTTTAATTGTGCAGCTGATATATCACCAGTGTAAGCTCCCTTATCAAACATAGAAATATTTTGTGCTCCTACCTTGATATCTGAACGACTCACTCCTGGCAATGTCTTAACTGCTAAATTACACAACGATGGAGCTACTCCAAAGAATACACCATTACTTTTTTTACGCTTTGAAAAGTATTCATCTAGCTTTACCATGAACTGAATTTCTTCAGTGAATGTTAAGTTCATTTTATGGTTACCAATTAAAAAATATTTATCCATTTTTTCCTTCTTTCACACTTAATAAAAAAATTATAACTTTTTTAAGAAATTTTTGAGTTCCAAGGCCATTTAATATTTATAATAAAAGTATGATTTTAGAAGTAGTAGCAGGATTAATTAAGAATTCGGAAAACAAATTTTTGATGCTTAAAAGACCAGAACACAAACACAATCCACACCTATTTGAGTTGCCTGGTGGAAAATTTGATTTTGGACTAGATAAAGAAGAACAACTAAAACGCATTATCAAAGAAGAATTAGATGTTGATGTTGTAAATTACAAGTTTTTAAGAAAAATTTCACACGTTCACGAATTAGGGAAGCTAGAAGTTAACTTCTATGAAATTGAAGTGAAGGGTGACATCAAGTTATTACAACACAAAGAAGCTAAATGGGTAATCAAAGAAGAAGCATTGCAAATTCCGATGACTAAAGCAGCACACGAATTTGTTTCAAAACTATAAAAGGAAGAAGGAAGAAGAAAAAACTGGCGTTTGCCAGTTTTTGCTTAACTTTTAGAGACTAAGGGTAATCTAATATCTGTATATTAAACGCCTTTATAAATTTCTTGCAATGCTTTAATAATATTATCTTGTCTGTCTTTGATGTTTTGAACAACTTTTTTAATAGTTTTTTGATCTAATGAATCGATTCCCAAAATTGTTGCATTTGGAAATTTCATTTCTTTTAATAAGAAATTAAGAGCTTTATCTTGAGGATATGTGTTTATCTTTTCTTTAAAATCTTTGTTTGACATTTTTGAGTTTAAATTCTTTGGTATTAAACAAGTATTTCCAATTGAGTAAAGATATTTTTTATCATCTTCGTTTTTAAAAAGTTTAGATCCTTCTCTTGGTTTTTGTGGGTGACAGTGCTCTAAACTTAATTCATTATCCTTGTTTTTGTCTTTGTTTATTGCATGGATAATTTTGTTGTATATTGTATCTACTTCATCAATAGGTGTAGTACTCAAATTATCATTTTTTGGGTAAATATATTCCAAGATTAATTTAAGTCAAATTCTAGTATAAACTTCATTTAAATTATGTTTGTTTTCTTCTTTGTTTCATTCATTTAGTCCATCTTCGACTAATTTATTGAAATCTTGGTCGAATGAAGTTACCTCTTTAATGTTGGAAATTTCATTTATTAAATGTATCTTTAACTCTTCTTGAGTATCAATTTCGTATTTCGAATTTTTATCATTTCAGTCTAGAATTTTGATTGCAATTCTATCGAAATTTGATCTTAGAGACCTATCATGAAAATTACCTTTAGTTTTTCATCAAATGATAACCTTTTCCAATGTTTTCAGTCACAATCTTAATTCATGAATTTTATAATCATTCAAGCATTCATCATCAAAAACACCAAATTTATCCAGAATAATATAAATTAAATTGATAGCAACATCTGGTAAATTTTCAGCCTTTTTCACTATAAAAATACCTTTTATTTTTGAAACCATAAGGGTATAAATAAACTTAAGTTGGTTTCTTTTTTCTTTGTCTATGATTTTTGGGTTATCTAAATCTCCGTGCTTAATATATGACATTCTCCAAAGCTCAGTTATTAGATTTTCTTTTAAATTCTCTACAATTTTTTGTTTATTATTATTCTCAACATCATTAACAGCCTCATGATCAATGATTTCTTCTATAGTTTTACCTATGTTATAGATGCTAATTTTTTCACTTTGAGTTTTTTTGAAATTTTTTAGCATGATAATTTGGAATATATTTTCTAAAATATCCTTATTATTAGCATTTAATTTCATTTGTTTTTTGAAATCTCGAAATTGCCTTTCCGCTTCACCTTTATCTTTGTAATGAGACACGTGCAGCGAGTAAAGTTTTGAGAAAAATATATCGTACGTTTGTAAAGGTTTCGATAGAGTGTTGATGCTTTCAAAAAATTTGAAGGTATCTTCTTTCTTTTTATTTACTTTCGCAACAATTATAATATTATTAAGTAAACAATCAATGAATTTTGCCAATATTTTAGCACGTTTATTGACTTTATATGAGTTCAATTCTGATTCAATAAATTCTTTTGTTTTTAAAAATTCTTTTATTGCTTATTTATTTTTGTATTTTTGAGGATACATGAAGAATTCATTTAAGTTTTTATAACACTTGATTTGTTGAAGATCTACAAATTTATTTAAAACATATAAAGTTTTTGATCCATTGATAGTTTTGGGTTCAAATAATTCAACTAAATTGTCATAACCATTTATTTCTAAGTCTTTTGCTTCGCTTGAATATAGCATTCTGATGGCTCAATAACAAATAACTAATAACGTCATTGTTCTTTGTTGACCATCAATAAGTCAATATGTGGAGCTTTCATTGTCTTTTAACAACGAAATAAAACCTAAATCTAACGTTTCTTGTTCATTTTCAGAATTAGCTAATGAAAACACATCTTTAACTAATCTCTGAATCAGCTCGTTATTTCAAGCATAACCTCGTTGAAACAAAGGGATTAAAACTGAAAAATCCCCATATTTGTTAAGAAATAACATTTTAAAATATTCTTGAATAGTCATTCTTTCAGCTTCAAAATTAGGTTCAATACTACTTTCTCTCTTGCTATCTTTAAAGTTTAAATATTTAGCATTTTTGTAAAGATGTTCAAAACTAGTATTAATGTCTACCTTGATTGAATCATTATTACCATCAATTCCATGGTATTTGTAAAGCCATGTTTTGAATTTATTTTCTAGATAGTTTTCGGAAGAAGAAATTTTGTTATTTTTTCTAGAAATTTCATTTTTATAGTTATCGATGAACATATAATAACCAAGTGACTTGTTTATATTTTTTATGTCTGTGTCTAAAGTTCTAGCTAGTTCGTTTTTCTTTTTGTTATCTGATTTGTTGTAAACAATAGTAAATAATATTGAATAAAAGAAATCAACTTTATTATTGTTTCATTTCCGCGATTCTGAACTTAAAAAATCCTGGTTTTGATTAATTAAATTTTGCATATTATTCATTGTCTTATCATAAACATGCTTTTTTAATTTTTCTGTTAACTTAGAAATATTTGAGTCTTTGTCATGCAAGTTTACAGCATCTATTACATCTTGACTAAGAGAAAATTCGACACAATACTCTTCATCATTTGTTTGGTTTTTTATAACTATTAATTCAGTAAATAGTAAAATTCTAAGAAATTGTGTGATGGTACTCTTAGGATGAATAGTTCTATCCCGAAAAACGAAACAATCTTTCAACTCTTTGAAGTAGAGCTCACATTGATTATTATCTTTCTTTTTCTCTTCGTAAACGATAGTGAATTCTGAAGGTTTTTCGAGAAGATATTTACGTATTTCGGAGCTCTTCATTCAAGATTCAAAAAAAGTATCGAGATATCGACTTACATTTGTGCCAATTTTTCAATATTTAATATTATTTTTTTCTGTCATTCTCTTTCTCCAATTCATAAATTAATTCAAAAACAGGGGTAATAGCTTTAACATCAATCGAATTACCAGCTTGGCGGTACAAGGCAGTTCAGTTAGTAATTTGTGAGTCAATGAATGGTTTTAGCTTGTTATATTGTTTGTTTGTAAAACCCATAATTCTAAATGCTTCTCGCGGGGTGATGATACGTCAGTTTAAAAAACCTTTCTCATTTTTGTTAATTGGAATAATACCAACATTAGGAAATCTATCTTGTCTTGTAGTTACCGTTGGAATAGCTTTTTCATAGTCTTCTTTAGATATTTGTCTTCCTTCTTTTATGTATTTTTGTCTTGAAGGTGTATCTTTAAGTGCCGCTTGCATTTTTTCGTCTAAATATTTATTTGAGTTAAAGCTAAAGATTTCATTGAAATATCTTTCTTTTGTTTTAGTTCTTGATTGAGTATATTCTTTGCCTAATTTCTTGATAAATGTGTCAAAAGCCGTATCGTTTTTCAACCACTTAGGAACACTGTTCTTTTGAATGCTCAAAGCAAAAACTCTTTGTCGTTTTTGCAATGAACCGTGTTCACGAGCATCAATAATTGTTGTAAAAGTTTTATATCCCATTTTTTGCAAATATGCTTTTCACTCATCATATTCGTGACCGAATTTTTTAACCAATTGAGTGACATTTTCTAATAATAAGTATTTAGGTTTGTGTTCCATTTCACTTAAAATTCTTCCGACTTGTCAAATTAAGTGTGAAGTTGAACTTTCATTAATAATCCCTTTTTCGCGCCCCATGTTAGCAACACTAAGACCTTGGCATGGAAACGAGTATGTAAATAGATCAATTTTCAATTCATCTAAATTCTTACCTTGAACTTGTGTGATGTCAGGAAAATTGTTACTTAGTTTGTTAGCAACAAATATGGCTTCAGCAAAAGCCTTGTTATTAAAATTAAAGTTTCTCATCGGTTTTTTACTGTCTAGTGAAAAAGTTTGCCCATTTATAAAATCTTTAATTTGTTGCTCAGTTATGTTGTACTTTTGAATATAGTCACTAATGTTTTGCGGACTCAAGTTGTGATAAAAAGCAGCATAACTTATGTTACTTCTCACGTCTCAATCACTTGTCGCTACTATCTTGAAAAAATCTTTAGCATTGTTTTTCTTGTTAACATTTTTTGCTGCTAAATGTTGTGCCCCTACACCTGCAAATGCTTCGAAAACTCTGATTTTAGTCAAAGCTAAAAAACCTATAGAAAACTATAGGCAAAAAGTATTGATTAAATTATTGCAGATGAAAAAGTTTAGAACATTTATACTAAAAATGTTTCTAAATTGAGCTCAGAGAGAGAGAGAGACGCTTCGCGTCAAATAACGTTACTTAATGTATCATTTGTTTTCATATTTATCTTGTACTTAGACATAATTTTAATTATACTGTAATACTTTTTCAGTACAGCACAGCCTTTTTAGTAAAAGACGATTATAGCTGTTATATTAATGTTTCTTCTCGAAAATACAAAAAAAGATGTTTTGATACAAATGTTTTGTATCTTTTGAGTCTTTTTGATACAGCTTGTTTGTATTAGTTTTTCAATAATTATTCAAAAAGCATTTAGTTAGTCGAATAACGTAGTGAAAAAAAACAAAACAAGTTCACTTAAGAACTCATAAATAAATTAAAAAGCAGTCTATTGACTACTTCTTAATCCTTTCTAAAAATTATTAACTAACTAATTTAGTTTTTTGTGCTTGTGCTTCTAATTTGTTTAATTTAATAACTCTTACCATTTTGTAAACTGCAAAACTTGTTAAAAAGATACCAGAAATAATGAAAAGAGAACAAAAAGCATAAAGGGTGTTTTGAACCGATCTGTGATATGTCATGATGTAAAAATCGTTTATAGCTTCATACTTATTGGTAACTATTAATGGATTAGAACCACCTCAAACAAGCTTTTGTGCGAAATTGAAACTACCATTTCATGCACCATTCTTAACCGTTATTGCATCATTACCCAAATGTAAAAAGATAGAAGTAAAAAGAATTACAAAGACACCAATGATTGTCAAACTTATTCAAAAAAACAATTTAAATTTAAAGGTTTTTAATACTTTCATATAAGTAAATTATAAAACCCCCAAGGAGAATAACATGAAAAAACCGTTAACAAAAGAAAACTGACTAACAGAAAGTTACGAAAATTTTAGCTCAGTTAACTGACCTACTTTACCTTTCGTCAAAGCATTTTTTGACTACATCCTAGAGCCCAATCAACAAAATTTGCAAAACAAAAGTTTTTTAGCAACTGACAACTTAACAACTCATAGCTTAGATTTTTCAATCACCAAGTTAGCTCTTTTTATAACCATGTTTATCTCATAAACTCGAAAAATTTAGGGGAATTTTACTTTTTTATTTCGAGTATGTGCTAAAAAGTAAACAAAAAAGAACAAAACAATATGCTTTGCTCTTCTTGTTATATTGAAAATATTATTAGTATTGTCCTTTTTCGATTTGATTCATACCTGAGAACCCATTTATTGAAACTTTTCCTGAATTATTCATTGAGATGGCTCACCCACCGTCTTTTATGGTTTTAAGAACGTATTCTTTTTTAGTTATATGTGGACGACCATCACCATAAGCATCAAAGTTGATATAAAGACTTGTTGCTTTTGGATCTCCTGCTTTAAATCCAGAAGTCATCAAAATGTGGAATATAGAATCCGGACTGTAATTATTTTCGTCAGCATATTTGTAAACGTATTTAAAATCAGATCAGCTTCATATTTTATCAGATATGTAATATTGATTTAATTCATCTCTTATTCATCTGTATTTTAAAGCGGTATCTTTGTTTCCTTTAAAGTAAGCTCCTAAAAACTTATTTAGTGAAAAAGATGAAGCATAGTCTTCTTGTAATGCTCAGAATATTGCAATGTCTGATGTAAACATTCCAATAACTCCTTTTTCTCTATCATCAACATAAGTTTCACGATAATACATATTAAATACTGCGTAATTTACCAATGTAAATATTCTATAAACAGCTTTGTATTCTTCATATTGACGACGTTTTTTGAAATCTTTATAATTATCAGGAACTTTTGCATTAGTCCAGGCAACTGCCAATAATTCATATGTTTTAGAAAGGAAACTTACGATATCTCCCGGACTTGGTACTCAGTAGTCTTTATTTTCACCTTCAGGAACATTTGCTGTACCAGATTTGGCAGTTAGTTTTCCGATTACTTCAAAAAATGAGCTTCCAGTAATTTTATCGATATCTTTCTTACTTGTTCTTTTTGAAGGATCTGGATCCATATTTAAGTTTCTTAAACCATTATATAGTGGAGAATCTTCAAAATTTGATTTTCCGATAAATAAGTTAATAAGTTTAACCATCATTGTTGGACCTATTGGTCAGTTATCAGTTCTTCCCATCAAACTATTAAGAATAGTAATATCATCAATTGGTATTCTAGAAATTACTTTATTCATAGCACTGGTAATGAATTCTGTTGGTTTAAAGATATTGAAATTTAGGGCTTCTTTTTGTAATCATCAGAATGAACGATTTAGAATTTTATTTTCAAATCAGTTAGTATTAATGATTTGAGGCAACACTCTTTGGATAAATGTACTGAATGTAGTAATGTCATCATCGGTAGTATTATCAAGTTTCATAACTTTAAATACCGCTTTACTAAAAATTCTTCGGTTTTCTTCTTTGCCAATGAAAGTTAGAAGAGTGTCTTTAATGAAGGTTTTAACTGGCGTTTGTTCGTGTTTAATTAATAGGCTTAAAACCTTTTGTAGACTTTGTTCATCACCTGATGTATATTCTTTTCAAGTTTTTAGATCACTTGTGAAGAAATCGCTTAATAATTGGCGAACAAATCTACTGATACTATCATATGTTGAAATGTCTTTAACAAGTTTGTTAACTTCTTTTTCTTGCTCTTCATCAGTAATTCCTAACAAGTAAGCAATATTAATGTTGGAAATAGCATTGCGTGCTAGACGAATAAATGCATCAGAAATAATTTGTGCTTTGAGTCTAGGAATTGTTTCATTATTTGGGTTAGGAATTGAGTTGTTAAATACTCGTAGCAAGTTAAGAACAATACCTTCAAGTTTTTCACGTTTCTTTTGTTCTAATTCTGGATCCTGTTCAGTTGAAGGAACGTCTTGAGTATCACTTGTTGCTCCTTCGCTTGCTTTCGCTTCCTGTTCTGTTATCTTTTTAACAATTTGCATAATGAAATCTAAGAAGTTGGCAAGTTTATCTGTTTGAGTACTTACAGCTTCATCTTGTTGTTTGCTATCAGCAAAATCAATTGATTCATCAGGAATCATAGTATTAATTACATATTCAGGTAATTCACTAGTGATAATTGCATTTCAATCAATATTAGTGATGATTTTTACTAATAGTTTGTCAAAAATCTTACTGTCTAGTACCATTCCATCAAGAATATCTAAATCTTTCAGTTGTTCCATTGCATCAGAAATCAATCTCTTAGCAAAGTTTTGTTTTGCTAGTTTTGATAATAATGCTTCAATGTAGTATCTGAATTGAATTACATTTTCGTTGCCAACTGTTAAACCTATTTTGTATTTATTATTGATGTAATTAAATAAGTCTAGTGAGAATTCTTGTGTATTTGATTCTTTTGAAAATGCTGCGTCTAAACCTTTGATCAATATATTTTTTAGATCTTCAATGTTTAGGGAGATGAATTGTTTTACAAAATTGTTTAAATCTTCAGCATTTTGATACTCGTCTAATTTATTTGACAAGTATTTTTGTACTATTCCCTGCAACAATGCATCAACTTCCTCATTGTTAACAGCAGTTGACAGAATGTGTTGCACTGTTGGATCTGAAATGAAATCGGAATTGATTTTTACTAAGTTTTTATCTGTTTCAATGCCTAATTCATATCTAATGAATTGCGATACAAAGTCAGAAGATCAACGAGAAATTTGTTCATTTGTTGAACCATTCAAACTTTTTAGAACGACCAAAATGGCATTCATAATTTTATTCGATTTTTGTTTTGCTTGTTCTTCAGATTGACTATCCGATTCTAAACTTGACTCAGGATTTGATGTTTCTGAAGAGTCTGTGCCATTGCTATCTGTGATTTGTTTAATTGCTTCTAGACTCTTAGATCTAATTAATTTGTAAACAGTCATCAAGTCTTTTGCTGAATGTTCTGAATTAATCATAGAGTTAATTAGTAATTTTGTGTTCTTTTCAGTGACATATTCACTTAGATCAAGATCTTTAAACACTTCTTTAACTGCACTAACAATTCCTGCTTTATTAAATTGTGAATCCTTAATAAAGTCAACATCTTGCAGTTTGTCTAGTATTTTCGTTAAGGCTGTTGTGTAAACATCTGTGCCTTTGATAAAGGTGAATAAACTTTCCAAAACATTTCTAGTTGCTTGTTTTTGGTCATCAGTTAATTGCTCTACACCAACATATTTAGCAAGTACTTCAATAAGAATTTCTTTTAATGAAGACTTGATATTTTCATCTGAAAGAACTGAATTGATAAAGTTTTCAATTCCTACTACTACATCACCTTTAGCAAGTTTAATGAATGTTTTAATTACTTCATTGGCATTTTGAGCTGGCGTTAAATCATAACTTTTATCTAAGAATTTGAAAATCAATGATGTTAAAAGACTGGTATTCATTGACTCAAGATCTGTTGGTTTTTGATTTTCTAAAATTGCCAATAACAAGTTTTTAATGTTAGTTTCTTGTGATGAATAATCTTTTAATGTATCTTTTAAGTCTAAATTACTAATCTCAAATTTAGCAATGTTATACATTACATTAGCAACTGCACTTTTTAGTTTTACATTATCTTGTTCAATAACTCCATTTAAGGTTTTAATGATGTTTGTTGCAAGTGATGCTAGATCAATTTTTTGACTATTTTCGGTATCTAGTTCAGTGTCTTGATTTTCTGAATCAGTATTTTTATCAGTATTTGAGTGTTCTTGAGTGTTGTTTGATGAAGATTGTTTGTTATCAATAGTTCTTGCTCATTTATAAACATTTAAGATGTCGTCTTGCGCTTGATCGATATCGTTTTCAGTGTCAAAAATAGCATTAATTACTGCTTTTAGACTTGGCTGATCTAACAATTCACTAATTGCTTGACTTGAGCTAAAAATATTGTTTATTGCCCTAATGAATTCATCTTTAACTTTTCAATTTAAGGCAAAAATATCATTTTCACTCAAGACTGTTGAAATCTTATTAAATATTACGTTGTATGCAGGAACACTAGCAACTGTTTTTAGAATTCTTTGTGCTAATCTTTCAAAACTTTCTCTTTGGTCTTCAACAAAATCGTGTTTTGTTACTTTTTGTGCAACATCTGCTAACGATTTAGCGACTAAATTGTTTACTACATCATCTTGCAATAGAGATGCTACTTTCTCTTTTAGATATGTAATCACTCTTTGTGCATTTGCTCTTATTACAGCATTAGCAAATTCTTCAATACTTTGTTTTTCTTCATATTTGTGAGTTGAAGCAAAATCTTTAATTAAATCTTTTACTAGGCTAATCAAATCATCTTGATTTAAAACTTTTTGACGTAATTGCTCGATCAAGTCTTTCTGATTTTGACTTAGATTTGCATATTCTGGCAAATCTTTTAATTGTTTGTTAACAAATTCGTTAGCAATTTTGTTAATTAATTTTGATATTTTTGAAATTATGATTGCATTGTTTTCATATTCTTCAGGAAGTGATCCATGAAGTGCCTTAGCAATAACTAAACTTCAATTTAAGCTCGGAACTGATAAGTGGAATTTATTATCAACAGTTTCCTGACTTTCAGTGTTAGCTTCCTGTGAAGAGTTTTCATTTTTGTATTTAATTACCTTAAATGCATAGTCATAAACTTGCACTAAGTCATCTAATTCTTGCTCATTAGCAGTTAATCCAAGTACTTTTTCAAGTAATTTTTGAATATTTTGTGCGCTAAGGATGGTTTTTAGATACTCTTCATTTATTACGTCGTTAACAAACTCTTGAACCAGGTTAGTGTTTCAAGCGGAATTTGTAATAATGCTATCTTTTGTTGCTAGGAATGATTTAGCTTTATTTAAAACTAAGTCATAGATTTGTTGTTCACTAATAAAATCGATTAGTCTATTTGCTAGGTTAGTTAATGCTTGTAAATCTTGTTCGTTTGCTTGTTTATCAAAAGAAGTATTAATTGCTTCAGTAATAACTTGTGATAGTTTTTGTTTGATGTCTTCGCTTGCTAAACTTTGTGCTATGACTGAAGATAGTGAATCAATGATAGCTTCTTTATTTAAGTTATATGCCTTGTTAACTATTGCATCGAAATCTTCTAATTGTTCATAGTTTTCAGAAGCAATTAAGTTAGCAACAGCATTCGCAAGAGTTTGGTTTAGTTTTGGATTTTCAATTGCTACATCTTTTAGTGAAGCAATTAGTGATTTTTGTGCTTGGCTAAGAGTGTTGTTGTTTTCATTATCTAAGAATTCAACTAAGTGTTTATTAGCTATTTTTAGCGCTAAAAGCACAACTTTTTGACTGATTTGTTCACTATTATCTGAAACTGAATTTGAAAGAAGTTTTACGACTTTAACAACATAATCTTTTCAGGTTAATTGTTCTTGTGTTTGACCTTGACTGGCTTGTGAATTCCCATCAACTGGTTGACTGATTTCAGCATCTGTAGATTTTGATTCTTGTTGTTTTGAAGTTAATAACTCTTTTAAGTTTGGATAAACAATTTCGTAAAGTTTAAATAATTGTTCAACATCGTGATTTTGTGCATCAGCTGAGTCAAAAATTGTGTTTGCAACAACATTGATATCTTGTTTTGCAGTATTTTTAACCACGAAATCAAAAGTTAAGAATTCTTTTTTCAATTCTTCAACAAGAGTGTTGTTCAACTCTAGTGAAGCTGTTAACAAGTCATTAGCTTCAGTGATTGAAGCAAATTTTTCAAATGCCTTTTGGAACAAGGTAGTTGTTGAAACTTTAGCTAGTAAACGGCTTAGAAGTGGAGTTGCATTAAGCTCAAAATCACTAATTTTTTCAGTTTCAATTTTTAATTCTTTTTCAACTAGTTTTAAGACAACTTGAATTATCGACTCTTTAACATCATTGTCACTTAAACGATTAGTAATTTCGCTTTTTAGTGAAGTCGTTACAGTTTGTACGTTAGCCTTAACTAGTGAATTAACGAAGTCTGCTACTGAAGTTTTAGTCTTGTACTTGTCGCTAGCAAGATAATCTTTTAGAACTGATTTTAGTCCATTATCGACATTTTCAGAAACTAATAGTTTTGTTTCTAGAACATTAAATAGATTTTGTTGTTCGGTTGTCAAGTTTTTAAATGTCGCAGTTTCTTTAAACTCGTTATCTAAATAATCTTGACTAATTAATTTAGCTAAATCTAAAAGATTATTGATGATTACTTCTTGATTTGCATAATCATTTGGCATTGAGTTATGGAAAGCTTGTAAGACTAGTAAGCTTCAATCTATTTGTGGCAACTCTATTTTGAATTGATTGCTATCTGTTTCGTTAGTATTTTCTGGTTGTGAATCAGTATTTGCTTCTTGCGGGTTATTTGCTTTATCTTTAACAACTTTAAGAGCGTAACGATAGACTTGAACTAAATCATTTAGCTCATCTTTTCCTTGTCCTGTTCCCAAGATTTTTTCAGCTAGTGCTTGAATATTTTTATCAGTTAGTAGACTATTAATGAAATCTTTATCAACTAAAGCGTTAACAACATCTTGAACAATTTGTTTGTTTCAAGTTCCATCACTAATGATTGTTTCATTTGCATTTAGAACTTGAGTGGCTTTTTCAATAATTGGATTTAACACAGAATTTTGGTTTGCAAAATCAAGCAGTTTTTGCACCACATTAATCATTGCTTGTTTATCTTGCTCTGAAGCTAAGTTATTTAGATTTGTATTGATTAAATCGACAATTATTTTAGCTAAATTAGTCTTTAAATTTTCATTTTGCATTAAATCAGAAATTAAGTTTTCTAGCATTGGAGCTAATTGTTCTTTATTTAAGGCAAAAGCTTTATTAACTATGGCATCAAAAGTAGTTAAATCATCATAGTCATTTTGACTAATTAATTGTTGAATTGCACTTGTTAAAAATTCATTGAATTTAGTATTTGCAAAACTGTTTTCAATAACTTGTTTGATTAAGTCTTTTTGTTCTTGAGTTAGATTTTGACTCTTATCTACTAAATCATTTAATTGTTCGCTTGCAATATTTAGTCCCAATAAAACAACTTTTTTGCTAATGATATCAGCGTTTTCATCCACTGAATTATTTAGCATTTTAACAGTTTTAACGACTCAGTCTTTTCAGTCTAAAGTCTGTTTATCTTGACTATCTTCAGAACCTTGTGAACCTTCGTTTTGTTGCGATTTATTGATTAATTTAACAATTTCTGGATATAGAATTTTGTAAAGTTTTGCTAGTTGTTTAACATCATTATCTTCTTTGTCATTAACGTCAAAAATGATGTTTGCTAAAACTTTGACATCACCTTTAGAAGCATTGTCAAATACAAAATTGATTGAACCAAAAAGTTTTTTGAATGCTTCAACAAATTCTTGATTAATTGCAAGTTCTGGAGTTAGTAAATCTTTTGCATCGAAAATTTCTTTTGATTTTTCGAATACTTTAGCATACAAGTCACTAGAACTTAGTTTAGCAATTAGACGCGAAACTAAAGGTGCAGCATTTTGTTCAAATGTTGCTTTATCTTCTTCTTTAATTTCTAATTTCTTTTCAATTAAGTGAAGAAGCACATCATTTAAAGGCTGTGCAATTTCATTATCACCTAGTAATGAAGAAATTTCATTTTTTACATAATCTAGAACTACTTGACTATTGTTTTTAACAAAATCATTTACAATATCAGCAACAGTCTCTTCATTTTGATATTTATCTGTTGATAAATAGTCAGATAAAACAGTTTTTAGAGTGTTTTGAAGATTTGAAGAATTTAAAACTTTTGCTTTAACTTTTTGCAATAAGTCTTTTTGTTCTTGAGTTAATGATGTGTAAAAATCTAATTTTGTTAAATCATTGTCTAGATAATCAGCAGCAACTTTAGTTAATAAAGTTACTAGTTTGTTAACTAAAACATCTTTTTTGTCAAAACTATCAGGTAGCGAGTTACTAAATGCTTTGATTATTACTTTTGCCCAATTGATTTCAGGGATTGAAATAGTGTTTTTGCCTGTTGTTTGTTGTGAATCTGTTTGAGTATTTTGATCACTAGTTTGTGAAGATTTGTTTTGGTCTTTTACAACTTTTAATACGTAATGATAGATATTTACTAAATCATCTAATTCAGTGTCATTTTCTTCAGTTCCCAATACTTTTTGTAATAAAGATTGTACATTTTCAGTATTAAAGACTGAAGTTAAAAATTCTTCATTCAATAATCCATTGATAACGGATTGGAAAACATCTGTATTCAATTTGCCATCAGCCATTAAATTATTTTGGTTTTCAAGAACTGTTTGAACTCGTTTGCTAATAGTATCAATTATGTCTTGTAAAGACACAAATTCAAGAAGTTTTTGCACTAAATTTTGTAAAGCGTTTTTTTCTTGTTTGCTTGCTAAATTGTTAAGTTTTTCATTAATTGTGGAAGCAATGATTTTAGCCAGTTTTGCTTTATTATCTGGTTGTGAAATGAAGTCTTTTGCAACTGAACTAATTGCCGAAATGAAATCATTTTTGTTTAGTTCAAATGCTTTATTAACTAAAGCATCAAAAGTTTCAATTCCTTGATAGTCAGGACTAGAAATTACATTGTAAATTGTTTTTTCTAGAAGCGAAATAATTTGTTTATTTTCTAAAGCTTGTTTTTCAAAATCATTGATTAATTGTTTTATGTCTTCTGAAAGATCTAGCTTATTGATTTGATTTTTGATTTTGTTATCAGCTAGTTTTAGACCTAATTTGACTAGTTTGTGGGCTATTATTTCACCATTGTGATTTACTGAATTATTTGCTAATTTAGCTATTTTTACAACTAGTGATTTTCAGTCTAAAGAAGTTACATTTGTGTCCCTTTGAACATTTTCTTGTTTATCTTCACTAGAAGCTTCTTTATTTTTAGTGTTTAGAGAATCAATAACAATTACCAATAATTGATAAATTGATTCAACATCTTGATCTTCAGTGTCAGTCGAAACAAATAAAGCATTTAGAATCTTATCAACGTCTGGTTTCGATGTTGAATCAAATACAAAATCAACATTTAATAATTGTTGTTTGATAAGTTTTACTAATTCTTGATTAATCTCAGTTAGGCTAGTTAATAAATCGTTTTTAGTTAAAATTTCACTTATTTTTGCGAATGCATTGTTGTAAAGTTCAGTTGAAGGAATAACAGAAAGTAATCTTTTAGCAACTTGTTCAAAGTATTGTTTTCAAGTCGCTTGTTGTTCATCATTTAGTTTTAATTCTTTGATTATTAATTCGTTTACTAAATCTATTCAAGCTTGTTGATTTTGTTCTGTAGTTAAACTTTGTGATAATGATTTTTTGACTAAATTAATGACCTTGTCAACATTGTCTTTTACTAATTGATTAACAAAATCTTTTGTTGATGTTACATTTTCGTAACGATTTGAAGCAATAACACTTGTAACAAATGAGCTTACTAGTTCGTTAAAATCTGGATCACTAACGAAATTAATGCTTAATTGCTTAATTAATGTAATTTGATCTTCAGTTAAAGCATCTTTAATTTGTTTGATGTCAAATAAGTTATTTTCAACAAAATCTTTAATAGCAAAAGTTATAAACGAAGTCAAATTAGTTTTAATTTGTTCGTTTTCGAAGTTTACAGAATTAATAATTTTCTTGATAATTCCAATGTATGGATCTGTGTTTTGACTGCTTTGTTGTTGTTTTTCATCACTTGCTTCTTGATTTTGTGATTGTTCGTTAGTTTTTTCGCTTAACACTAAATCCAGAACCGGTTTTTTGATTGCCAGTCAAATTCTAGTTAAACGAGCTACATTTTCGTTAGTGAAAAGAGCATTAACTAGCAAGTTAATGTCGTGTTTATTTAATAATGTTTCAACTGTTAAGCCTTCGAATAAATTAGCTCAGGTAATTGAATTTAAATCATTAATATCTTTTTGATCTAGTTTATTGAAATTATCAAGTACTTGATTTTTTAAACTTTGGTAAACATCTAATGTATTAGCCTTAGAAATAACTTGCGAAAGAATTTCTTTGATATCGGTAGTTACTTCTTTGTTTAATGAGTCGATTTTTAACTCTTTTTTCATCAAATCAGTGATTTTGTCAATAACAAAATCTCTAATTACTCAAACATTGTTAATTTTTTGAACTAGTGAATCGATGTATGATGAAAGTTCTTCTCTGTTCTTGTTAACAAAGATAGTAATTAAATTAGCAAAGTTGTTAGCTTTGTTGACTTCTGAATTGTTAGCAGTTAAAGTTTGACTTAAAGCATCCTTTAGAATAGTCTTAGTTTGACTATCTTGTGCTAGTAAGTTTCAAATTTCCTGACTTTTTTGTTCGTCAATAGTTAGTAGAGAAGCGATTTTTTGAACAAAAAAGTCTTTAATTGAGTCATTATTTGAAAGTTTATCAACTAAACTATCCAAGTGATTTCTAGTGTCTTGACTATATTGCGAAGCAGTTAATTTTTTGTTAAATGCTTTAATTACTTTAAATATTGTTTCGCCATTGATTTGAATGTTAACTTCAACATTATCTGTGATTCCACTATTAACTTCAGCATTAGTTTCAGAATTCTTGTTTTCTTTCGGCACTAAAAGTTTGGCCACAGTATCGAAGTTATTGTCTAATACACGAACAATGGTGTTAATTTCTTTATCAGTTAGAAGATCAAGCAATTTATCAATGTTATCAATCAAAATAGTGTTAATTACACTTTTTACATTCAATAAATTACTTAAATTTGTATTTTGAAGTGAAACAACTAAATCATCACTTAGATTAATTGAGTTCAATAATTTGTCAAAAATACTTTTAGCTGTTGAACGAACGAAATCTTTTTGAGTAAGTTCAGCAAAAACTTTTTCAAGTAGTTTTTTGATAGTGTCAAAATCACTTTGTGTAGCTTGAATGTGTTGTTTTAAGTAATTTACAATGAAATCAGCTACTGATGAAGCAATGCTTTGAGTATTTTCAGAATCATTTAGTAAAGTACTTAAAACATTGTTTAATAGTTTATCAATTGCTTCAGTGATTTTGACTGTTGCATAGTCTTTGTATCAATTGTGTGGACTAGCTTGTGCTCTTTTGATTGATTCTTCATTGAATAAAGAAGCAAAAATTTGTTCAAGTGCTTCTTTGACTAATGTGTCAAATTTTTCTTCGACTACATAACCTAAACGGTTCATGATGTTTTGCAATTGTTGTCTTAAACTATCTTCTAGTTGTAATGAACTTAGATCGATATTTTTGATCAAACTAATTAATTTGTCTTTAAGTTTTAAATTATCGAATACAACATTGTAGAATTTAGGGCTTTGCACGATTGGTTGCAATGCTAATAGTCATTTGTCTAATTTAACATTAACAAAATCGTTGTTGTTATTATCTTTTGCAAAAATTACACCAAAAAACTTGTTAATTAGTTCGATTGTATTAACTTTGAAAATACTATTAATGTTTTTAGCGAGTTCTTCAAAAAAGTCAGCTGGAGTTTTGTTTTGAATTTCAGTTTGTGTTACTTTTTGAATTAATTCTTTAAATAAAACAGTATTTGGTAAATTTTGAAGAACAGCTGCAATATTTTGTTGCAACAAGGTTTTTTGTTGTCCTGATAATTCAATGTCAAAATAAACTTCTAAAGCGTTATAGAAAAGATCTAAACCTTTTTGTTTTGATTGTGAGTCCTGGTTAATTACTTCTGCTAGAGCTGAAAGTACTTTTTCTGGTTTCAATAAATCGATATTTTTTACTAAGTTAGCCAGAATTTCTTCAAATGTAGCACCTTTGAATTTAGCGACATTATCAATAAAATTATTGAAAATTTCTACTAATGCATCACTAAATTTAGAACTGCTAAAAATATCGTTTAATAACGCTGAAACTCATTCATTTATTGCTTCTCTTAGTCCACCTTGATTTAGATAACGTAAATTAAGTCCGTTAACTAGGTTGTTTTTATCTAAGAAGGCATAAACTTTATTAACTAAATTCCCTTGTGCATAGGCACTTAAAAATTGTGGAATTAAGTCAGATCTTAAAACGTTTGATTCAACTAATAATTTGAAAATATCTTTTAGGATTTGTTTTAGATTTTCATTAGTTACTAGCTGTTCATTATTAATCAAGATTACTGCTAATTTTTTGATTTCTTCGACACTAATTTGACTTTGTCCTAAGTCAGTGAATGAAATATCAGTAATCAAGTTACTGTTAACGAATGATTCAAGAATATCTTTTAGACCTGCTGCATATTTTTCATCATTACCTATTTGGTTAATAAAATCTAAAATAACTTCAGCATTTTCATTACCTTTATATGGTTTTAAAATTGCACCATAAATGCTTTGAAGCATAAAGTTTTTGAAGTTAAAGTTGTTGTTTTCAATGCTTTTTATAAAGTTAGAAATGATTAAATCTAGCATTCCATCTAAATATGGTTTGCTTGGAATAACTTTTAAACTTTGAACTGCAAAGTGGGCAATATTGGCCTTTTGTTCATCACTATATTTTGTTGCAAAAGTATTTTCTAATTGATTAATTACAACGTTTGAAACATACTTTTCAAATGAACTATTGTTAGCTAAAAAGTCGATAAGTGTAGCAATAACTTTACGAATCTCTGCGCCGTGGTGCTCGTAAACTTTGCTTAATAAGTCGGTCATTGAGTATGAAGAAGCAAAATAAAAATCATAATTATCAATAAAATCATCTAAAACTGCTGAAGCCGCAGAAGAAATAGAATTATTGATTTTTTCATCATTTAAAATTGCATTAACAACATCTTTGTGATCTTTATCGATTAGTTCTAAGACAATTTTGCTTGTTAATAAATCTTTAACGATTGCATTTTGTAATGATTTGAAGTAATTTTTATCTTCCTCATTTTTAACTACATCAGACTTGTAAATCGATTTTAAGGTTGCAAAAATTAGTGGCAAATTGAAAATGTTTTTTTCAAAAACGTTTTGAATTTCATTAACTGAAATGTTTTCAATTTGTTTTTCACTGATTAATTTGTCTAAATCAGCTTGTAAATTAGCAAAAAGCTTATCGATATATTTTGATTCAACAAATGCATCAATTAATTTTGGCATAAATGAAGATTGCTTGTTGTCGGCAATCAACTTAGCAAAAAATGCTTTAATATTTGGCATTTGATCATAGTCAACACCAATATTTTTAAACATTCGTTTTAGTAAAGATTCAAAATTTTCTTTTTCAAATAATAAGGCCGAATCGCTAGTTCAGAATTTAATTAATTTTCCATAATCAACAACTGGATTTTTTAATAAGAAATTGTAAATTGCTTTGTTATAAACAGTTTGTTCAAAGTCGTATCTAACATCGATAGAATCGGTGTTTTGCACTCCTGAAGCACTCAATTTCAACACAATTCTTTTTAGTTCTATATTGCTTTTGGCAAATTTTAGACTTTGTTTAAAACTGTTTGCATCACTATCTAGATAATTTTTATCAGCTACTATTTGACCGTTTTCTTCATCTTGAGTTAGTGACATTTTCAAGAAGATATCTTGTGCCATTTTTTTGTATCCAGCAATATCTGGGTGAATGTCAAAAATATTACTTGATAACAAGTTAGCGTTTTTTAGTCAGTAAATTTTGTCAAAAGTATTGATGTATTGAACATTAGTATTAGCTGCTGTTTGTTTAATTGCACCATTTAAGATATCTAATGCTTTTTCAGTCAAATCAGTAGTTAAAAGACTGAATTTTTTATCAATAAGTGGTGAAAGTCTTAAAAAAGGCATTGGATAAGAAATTAAATTAATTCTTAAATCCGGATTGATTGCTTTAAGTTTGGTAATTAATTTTGTGTAATTTTCAATGATGTTTTGGCTTGTTTGTTGAGCTTGTGAAATAAAATCATCATAATATTTTTTGATTAATTCAGAATTATTTGTTTCATCAAAACTTAACGTTGAAAGAATACTGAATAAGTCAACTTGGTTAATGAAATCATTTGCCCCAAGTGAAATAGTCATCAAATTAGCATTCTTAATTTGTTGCTGTAAAATACCAAACTCATTGTTAGCTTGTTCAAAATTATTGAATAAATATTGCAATCTTTTTTGTCCTTGGATAGTGATTGGATTATTGCTGTCACTATCAATATTTAAGTCAAATTTCAAGTTCGAAGTAGCTTTTTGCTTTTCATTTTCGCTTGCAGATTGTGGGTCTAAAAGATATAGTCAATCCGTGATTGTTGTTCCTGACAAACCGAAATTATAAAAGCTTTCAAGGCGATTAGGATTGGTTTCACGAATTGCATTGGCAATAAAAGAAGAATAAGACATTCCTTGTACTTCGTTGTTTTCACTATCGTAATATCCACCTTGATCAAATCCTAGTTTAACATTAAAACCAGCTGCAATAGAGTCTCCTAAAGCAGCGTATTTGATATTTCCACTAATAGCATAACTATTTTCCACTACTGGTGGTTTAGGTTCTTCTTTTGAGTTTTTCTTTGTCAATAAAATCGATGTAGGAATTGTTGCTCCTAATAGTGCTAAAAGCCCTAATGAAGCAGCAACAGCAATTTTTCTTTTCTTTTGCATACTAATCTCCTATTCCAAGTTATCCAATTGAAATATCCTCATAAATGTATTGAATTCTTGAACTATAGTGTTTTTGTCTTCCTCATATTAGAATTGTTGAACTAATTCCAATCCGTCCAATAAACATCAATAGAATCAGTGTTATTTTTGAATAAATATTAAGGTTGGCTGATAGTCCAGTTGATATTCCGGAGCTACCGAAAGCTGATAAAGTTTCAAAAAATACTAAAACGAAATTAAATTTCTTTTGTGAACCGTCATAATCTTTTCATGATTCATTTGTTAGTCCGTTTGCTGAAGTTGTGACTACTAACATACCAATAAATACTAAAACTAACCCGATTACAAAAACATTAATTGCTTTGATAAGGGTTTCTTTTCCGATCTGACGTCGGAAAGTAACAATATTTTTTCTTCCCCGAATAACACTAAAAATACTCAAAAATAGTATTGCAATAGTGATATTACTTACCCCTCCGGCTGTTGATGAAGGAGCAAACCCAATAAACATTAAAATTCCGTGTAAAACTAAGGTTGGTTGGGTCAAAACATAAAAATCAATAGTTGAAAATCCAGCGCTCCGAGTTGCCATTGTATTGAAGAAAATAGCTAGGCTTTTGTTAGCTGTTGAACCATATTGTTCTTGTTTTCAGAATGCCATGCGACTGGATGCCGTTGTTTCTAAAGCAAAAGTCAAGGCAATAGCAACTACTGAAATGATTAATCATGTTGTGATATTCAGTTTTGTAAATAAAGTGATACGGTAACGCTTTTTGGTGGCTAGTGATTCTAATTTACGATAGATGTCATAAATAGTAGGAAAACCAACTCCCCCAATAATGAATAAAATTAGTAAAATGATTTGAATTCCGTATCCTGTGTAATAAACTTGTAAAGATTTACCACCTAAAATGTCTAATCCAGCATTATTAACTGCACTGATTGAGTGAAAAACAGCATACCGTAGCGACATTTCGATATTACCCTTAGGGTCGAACTTACCACTTACTATCGGATCAAAACTACTTACTCGATCAAATTTATGATGTGCTTTTCAGTCTTGTACTCAAGCTTTATCATCATAAAAACCATCATTTGAAAAGTAAAAATATAAAAATAAAACAATCGAACTAATGATAATTGTGATAAATAAGGTGGTCACACTAACTTTAACTAGTCTTTTTGTATCACCAATGACGGCCGTTCCTCTTTCAAATTGAGTTAGAGAGACATCATGGTTAGTACTTTTTCATCCAAAGTGTCTTATTACCAAGTTGAAGAAATAAAGCTTCAAGGTAAAAAAACCAAAACCTCCAATTAATATGCCAATTGCAATTATCGCTTGACCTAGGGCATTGAAATGTTCACTAATATTAACAGAACTTAGCCCGGTATCGCTAAATGCACTAGCGGCTAAAAATAAAGCATCACTATAAGAAAAATCTTTTTTTCCCATAGGTTGTCCGTTACTATCAAGATTTCAAGTAATTTTCGAATACAAGAGAAAACTGATAATAAAGGTTATTAATAGGTAAATGAGAAAAATATGTTTGATACTTCCCATTCGCTTAAAGTAGTTAAAGAAATTAAATATCTTTTTGACTACTTTACCTTTGCTGGCTATTTTTTTCATATTGAAAATTTTACTATAAATATCCGAAACTTAGTCTTTTAGTTTATTTACATAGTAAATAAAAAAATATTTTTTAGGTCTTTTCAAGGCAAAAAAAGGCAAAAAAAGGCTAATTTTTAGCTTCGAAACGTATTTTTTAACAAATTATCAGGATTGATAAGCATCAATTATTTATTAATAAATAATTTGAAAGAGGATTTGTGTTTTTTGCCAATTAGGAACAAAAAAATTTTAAGTAAGTATACCAAAAATAAGGATTAAAGGCTTTAAAAAATCTGTTTTTGGACTTTTAAGAAACTAAAATTGTGCTAAATTGCTTAACACAAATTAAAATATTTATAATAGTTAACGTAAAAATTGCAATATTTTGCAAAAAACAGAGGTAAAAATGAAAAAAAATAAGTCAAAAATTGTTGAAATTTGCATCATCGGAATGGGTCGTTATGGACAAAGTGTTGTCCAAAATTTAATTAAAACTTATGATAATAAATTACACCTAACCTTAATTGACGAAAGTGAAAAGAATTTAATTCCTTTCCGGGATGAAGTAAATAAAGTTTTTGTGGCAGATGCGGCCGATCCTAAAGCGCTAATGGCAATGGCAATTAACGACATTGAAACCGTTGTTGTTGCAACTGGAGATAACATTGAAATTGTGGCAGCGTTACAAGAAATTGGAATTAAAAACATCATTGCCAGAGCAAATTCAGTACGTCACTCACGGGTATTAAAGCAAATCGGAGTAAATGTCATTATTAGTCCTGAAGAAGAAGCAGGAATTAAAACTGCTTTAATTGTTGCCAACCAATCGCTAATTTCATACTCGCAAGACTTAGAAGACGCTGGGGATGGCTTTGTGTTTGGTTCAGCCTACATTAAGAACCCAAAACTAGCTAAAAAAACCATTCGTGAACTAGATGTTCGTAGCAAAAATGCATCAATTGTGTTAATAAAACGTGGACTTTCAAGCTTTTTACCTGAAGGGGACTTCGTCATCGAAGAAGGAGATTTAGTTACTGTAATTGCAAAATTGGAAGACATTATCAATATCATTGACTGATTTTCAGAAGTGAAGAGCTAAGAGTGAACCGACTGCTTGTCGGTTTTTCTTTAATATTTTGGTAAAATATTACATAATACGTCAAATTGTAAAAAATGATTGATTTTAAAACGAGGAGCAATATGAAAGATTACAAAGATACGTTGTTAATGCCTGAGACTGATTTCCCAATGAAAGCAGACTTGGCTAACAAAGAAAAAAGTTACCGTTTACAATGAGAACAAGATAAGTTGTATCGTCAAATTTTAGCTAAAAATAAGAGCTTGCCAAGTTTCGTGTTACATGATGGACCACCTTATGCAAATGGCCACATTCACACCGGACACGCAATGAATAAAGTGCTTAAAGACATCATTGTTCGTCAAAAAAATATGGCCGGATTTTATTCTCCTTTTGTTGCTGGTTGAGATACTCACGGTTTACCAATTGAACACAAAATGCTTTCTGAAGCTAAGAAAAATAAAAATGATTTCAGTGTTGTAGAACTAAGAAAAGCTTGTGCCGAATATGCACTAAGCCAAATTGAATTACAAAAAGAAGAATTCAAACAATTATCACTGCTTACAGATTTTGAAACCATTTATAAAACCTTAGATAAAAAAATGGAAGCGGATCAATTGCGTTTATTACAAAAAATGATTAATCGCGGATTAATTTACAAAGATTTAAAGCCAGTTTACTGATCGCCTTCGAGTCAAAGTGCTTTAGCTGAAGCAGAAGTTGAATATGCTGACCATATCTCTCCATCAATGTATGTTGCTTTCAAAATTGTTGAAGGAAATGAAGTCTTAGCCAAAGACGATAACGTTGTAATTTGAACAACTACTCCTTGAACTCTAATTGCCAATAGTGGGGTAGCAGTAAGTAAAGAATTCGATTATGTTAAGGTTAGTGCTAATAATCAAAATTACATTGTTGCAAAAGAGTTGCTTGAGTCTTTAGTCGAAATTTTTAAGTGAGAAAATTATCAAGTTTTAGACACATTTAAAGGACAAAAACTTTTAGATGCTAAGTACCTTTCGCCAGTGAATGACTTAGTTTGTCCAATTGTTGAAGGTCACCACGTAACATTGGACGGTGGGACAGGTTTAGTGCATATGGCTCCACTTTTTGGTGAAGATGACTTTTTAATTGGGAAAAAGAACAATTTAGCAATGATTATGCATGTTGAAGACGATGGTTCGTTAAATAATAAAGCAGGTCAATTTGCTAACTTATTCTATGATGATGCTAATCCAAAAGTGGGAGCACTTCTAACAGAAAAAGGTTTACTACTTGCGTTCAAGAAAATTAAACACTCATACCCACACGATTGAAGAACACACTTGCCAATAATGTACCGTGCAACACCACAATGATTCGTATCTTTAAAACCAATCAAAAAAGAAATAATGGATGCTATTCAAAATGTCCAAACTTTCAATGATTGAAGCAAAAAAAGATTGTCACTAATGCTAGAAGCAAGAGAAAGTTGAACTATTTCAAGACAAAGATCTTGAGGAGTCCCAATTACTGTTTTCTATGACAAAAATAAAGAACCAGTATTCAACGATGAAATTATGGATCACATTATTGCGTTGGTTGAAAAACATGGAACAGATATTTGATATGAACTAAGTGCGGATGAATTATTACCAGAAAAATTCCGTAATTTAGGCTACACCAAAGAAAATGACATTATGGACGTTTGATTTGACTCAGGTTCAACTTCAATTGGTCTGGATGTAGAAGGGATTAAGGCACCTTTTGATTTATATCTTGAAGGTAGCGACCAATATCGTGGATGATTTAACTCTAGTCTAATCAACTCAATTGCTTGAAGAGATACAGCACCTTATAAACAATTAGTATCACATGGTTTCTTACTAGATGGTAAGGGTGAGAAAATGTCAAAATCAAAGGGAAATATCATCAAACCTTTGGACATCGTTTCAAAATACGGAGCAGACATTTTAAGACTTTGAGTTGCAAATAGTGAATACACTTCTGATATTTCAATTAATGACAAAATTCTTGACCAAAATGTTGAAATTTACCGTAAATTAAGAAATACATTTAAGTTTATGTTGGGAGCAATTAGTGATTATGAGTTCCACGAAACTAAACTTGAATCAATCCATGTTTTAATCGATGAAAGAAGAAAAAACCTTGAGGCTAAAATTGTTGAAAATTACGAAAATTATCGCTTCATTAACGTAATCAAGGATATCAACAATTTCGTTATTGATCTAAGTTCTTACTATATTTCAATTTCGAAAGATAGTTTATATGCAGATGCTAAAAATAATGCAAATCGTTTACAAATTCAATACAACTTCTACAAAATCATTGAAACATTAATTACTGCCTTGGCGCCAATATTGCCAACTACAACCGAAGAAATTTATAAATATTTCAAACACCAAAATAAAAAATCTTCAGTTCACTTGCTTGACTTTTTCAAAGCTAAATCACTTGATTTTACAATCGAAAATCAATGAAAAGAATTCTTTGAACTAAAGGATGAAGTTTACAGACTAATTGAAAATGCTATTAAAAACCAAGAATTCAAGAGAGTGAATGAAGCTTACGTAACAATTAAAACTGACAGTGAATTTATCAAGTCTTTAGATTTAGTTTCTCTATTGATGGTAGCTAAAGTAGATTTTGCTAACGAAACAAAAGTACAACCATTAAAAGATAGTATCAAGTGTCAGAGATGTTGAAACCATTTTGAATCTAGTGAAATCAAAGATGATTTATGTTCAAGATGTGAGGAGGTCATCAATGCTTAATAATGCTAAAAAATGACTAAAAAAGGCAGCTCATGATATTGCTGCTCACTACAAAAAAATCACTTTTTACACATTTCTTGTAAACACAACTATCTTTTTTGCTGTTTTTGGATTAATGCTGGTTATTGACTTAGCAACTAAATATTCAATCTATAATAAAAACGATGCCACCTTGGCAGTTGACTATGGAAGATTATGAGGCCTAAGACATGTTCTTAATCCTGGAACAACCTTCTTTGGTTCTTCACTTTCATATGGATTTTTACATTTTTTGAGTATCGTAATAGTTTTATTAAGTTATGGTATTACGGTATCAATAACAAACAAAAGAAATTTAGCGATTATTATTGGACTAGCAAGTATTAGTGCTGGTGCAGTAGGAAATATGGCTGACAGAATTAACTACGATGGAGTAAGAGATATCTTTATCGTTCCTTGAGCTAGTCACGGAGTATTCAACTGAGCAGACTTAAGCTTAGTGTGTGGAGCAATTTTCACATCATTATACGTTGTTATTTCAAACATTGTTTTTTGAGTTTTAGACTCTAAAAAGCACCAAAATCAAAACCAATCAGCACACACTAGTGCACAACATCAACAATTAAAATAATCATAAGGAGACAATATGTTAAATGTTAATGAATTTAAACCAGGAATCACATTTGAATTAGATGGTGATATTTATGTTGTTTTAGAATCACAACACTCAAAACAAGGGCGTGGACAAGCAACAGTTAAAGCAAAAGTTAAAAATCTACGTAGCGGTTCAACTACAATCAAATCATTCACCGGTGGAGATAAAGTTAAGCCTGCTAGAATTGAAAAATCTTCAATGGACTATCTATACAGCGATGGAGAAAACATTATTTTGATGGATCAAGAAACTTTCGAGCAAATTGAAATTCCAGTTGCTAAAGTTGAGTGAGAAATGAATTTCTTGAAACCTTCACTAAAAGTTTTAGTACGTAAATATGAAACAGAAGTCTTAGACATTGAATTGCCAGCTAACGTTGAATTGCAAGTTATCTCAGCACCTGAAGCTGTTAAAGGAAACACAGCAAATAACCCACAAAAGAAAGTTATTGTTGAAACTAACTTCGAAGTTGAAACTCCAATGTTCATTAAAGAAGGAGAAACAATTTTAGTATCAACTGAATCAGGTAAATATGTTGGAAGAGCAAACAAATAAAATGAAAGAATGAATTAATGTTAATTCAGGCATGAATGTAACTTATTCAGTTCACATCGATGTACTAAAAAAAGCCATTTGTGAGCAAAAACATGCAAATATTAACATTCTAGATGATTTTCAAATTAGTATTGATAACAACAAAAATAATGTTTCTTTCAAAATTAAATACAAAGTAAAGAAAAATGCTGATTTTGTTTTCGAAACTAAGAATCTAATCTTTTTTGTTGAACAAAAAACATTCAGCTTAATCAATGTTAAACCTATTAATGTTAATTTAGAATATTGCGGAACATATTAATTAAACACAAACCCCAGCCAGATGTTAGGCTAGGGTTTTTTTAATTTTCTATGCAAAAAATAAAGCTATGTTATGTACTGTTATAATTAATTTTTCTTTTTCTGTTTCATCTAAATTCTTATCATATCACTGCAAAAATTCAAAGTCATATGATCAATCGTTAACATCATTTAAATTAAAATGTTCTAACAACAAGTAAGCTATCATTTCTAAGTTTAAATTGTAACTGGCAATCGATTTATTAGAATTGTTTAGATCAAATACAAGCTTTAACACATTGTAAAATTGCTGTTTAAATTTTTGATTGTCACTAAAATCGAATTCCGCGTAGCAATTTAGCTCTTTAGCAATTTGGATAATAATCTTTTTGAAAGTATCAAAATTGACGTTTTTAGTTTTATTTTCAAAAGGTTTGTTTAATTGATTTTCATCAAAAACAGGTACAAGCGTATACATTTTCTTTTTTAACAGAAATAGTTCGCCATTTTGATACTTCTTGATCTGATCTGAATTAGCCCTTTTAAATTCAACTAAACTTACATCATTATTTTCTTTATCAATCAAAAATGAAACATTCTTAAGCATTACTATGTAGGAAGCTTTTTGTCCTTTTTTAACATAGTAGCCACGTTTTTTTCAACCTTCAAAATCATCATGAACTAAACCTTTGCTTTGATATTTTTCAAGCAGTCAAATATTAATTAAATCGTAAGGTAATAAGTGTGAAAGATATTTTAAAGATGCTATCAAGTTTTGTTTTGAGCTAAAAAAATGATTATTTTTCTTTTTAGCATAATCAATAGCGTCACTAACTTCTTTGCTAACTTGGTAATTTGCAAAATTAGATGTTGTAATGGACTGGAAATACATAATTTTCCTTGGCAGCTTCGTTAGTTCACTTATATGTTACATCTTTTGTTTTAATTTCTCCGCTTTGTGATGTTGCCATTTTACCTATACCAATCAGTGAAGATATTAAGTTTATTCCAAGCGGTATCAGTGTAGTAAGAACTGTTATCAAGCTTCCAACTTGAATTTTTGCTGCATTTGTGTCACTTATTTCTTTGAAATTATTCATTAATGGTATGGTCCTTTTGGTCTTCCTCTAACTTTTGGTGGATTTTGCATTGTACTTAGTCTAAGACTACTTAAAAATGAAAAATCATTTGAAATATGTCTATTAATGCCATCGATTAATTGATTAGCAGTGGTAATGCCATATCCTTTTGATAAACTTGATTTATTTGCTTTAATATTTTGTGCTAGTGTTTTTATTTTGTCATCCATAGCGTTTACTTCATAGTAAGAAGTGTTGTAATATTTTCTCAATGCATCACTAAAATCGCCATCCAATTTTATGAAAATACTTTCATTGCCGTCAAATTGATTCAATGTGTATATTTCGTATGCTCTAGCATTAATTCCACTAAATGAGTTAGAACTTAAATTGTTGTGGAAGCCAATATATCTATTGATATCGTTTAAATATAATTTTCATGTTTGAAATTTAGCATCTATTATTGCCTTAGCTCACTTGCTTTGGGCACGAAGCAATAAACTTTCTACTGACTGAATTTTAGTTTTTAATTCAGCAATACTTGTGGCAAGTTGTTCTTTTTCCTTAATTAATGATTGAACTTGTTTTGTTAATTCTGTTTCTTTGTTGGTTAAAAGTTGAATTTTTTGATTTTGTGTCTCTATAAGTGCTTTCTTGTTTTCTATTTCACTTAAAGCGAGTTTTAAGTCATCATTTGATTTGTTAAATTTAGCAGTCATTTCTGAAAGTTGTTTTTTGTATTTTACTAAATCACCATTTTCAACTCTTAACTTACTTATGTCGTCTTTTAAATTTCGGATTATTAATTCATTTTGACTTATTGTACGTTCTTTAGATTTTACATCTTGTTTTAAGCCAATAATTTCAGATCTTGCAACAGATAAGTCCCGGCTTATTTTGTTTAAGTTACCTTGTGATGTAGTAAGCAAGTTTTGGTTATTAGTTATAGTTTGTTGAAGAAATCCGATTTTTTGATTAAGTTTTGCTGCTTCGTCTCTTAATTCCAAGATAGTCTGACGATGTTTAAAATAAACATCAACAACGTTTCAATTCAAAAGATTGTAAGATTTTAATCATGACTCAAAATTCAACATCATAGTCTCGGATTTCGTTATCATTTTTTCCTTTTGAATGAATTTATTTTCATTTATCATGGCTTGCACGTCACTTTTGAATGTTTTTAAAAATGCTATAAATGTTTCAGTATTACCATAAAAGTCTTTAAGTTTTTCAAAACTTGAGCCTTTGAAAATTTCTTTAGCAGATGCGAACGTGGTTTCAACATTTATTAGCATTTTCTCAATTATTGCCTTAATTACTAAAACATATGCTTTTGCGTTTTCTGTGTATTTTGAATTGTCTGCTTTAAGTTGAGTAATTAAAATATTGAGCTTCGTTGTTTCTGATTCATGCAACTCATTTATCTTCTTAATTGCTTCTTCATTTTCTTTTTGTAAAGCTATCAAATTATTGTTTAAACCAAAATTAGCGTTGTTTAATTCGTCTATTTTCGTATTCAAAGCTCCTAACATACTTTTATACTTATCTTCAGTTTGTTTTTTGTCTTCAATAGCTGAAGCTATTTTTTCGGTCAAAATGCTTTTTTCATTATTTAAAGATTCCACTTGTTTGTTCAGTGATGAAATGTTCTTTTTATTGCGTTCATTTTCGTTTGTAATAACATCAATACGCGACTCATAGATTTGTCTTTCTCTATCACGTTGTTCATTTAAGGTATTGTTTCTTGCTTGTAATTCATTTTTTTCAGCCGCATATTTAGCATTCAAACCATTTAAAACGTTTTGTAATCTAAGTATTTCTTCATCTAAAACTTGTTTATTAGTTATAAGCTTAGCATTGTACTCAGCAAGATTTTGATTGTATTTTTCAGTAAGTAGAACATAATCTTTTTTGTATTGTTCCAATTGATTTACTAATTGACTTATCTGTTTATCGGACATTAATTTAGCTTCTGTTGCAGATTTAGTTAAGTCATTTTTAACGTTTTCTATTTCTTGTTGATATTTTTGAACTTCACTTTTGCTTTTTGACAAAGCAACTAATAAGTTTTGCTTTTGTGTTTTTAAATCTTCTAGCGATGAATTTTGTGTTGAAATTTTGCTGTTCGATTCAAGCAACGTTTTGTTTATTTGTAAATTTTCTAATTCTAATTTCTTTACTAATTGTGTCAAAGATTGTAATTTTTCACTAAGAGCAATTTTTTGATTTTCGTCAGAAGAAGCATTTTGCTTGAATGATTCTATTTGTTCTAAAAGTGCATTGTTATGATTTTGTTTTTCAATTAAAAGCTTATTTAAGTCATTTAATTCAGTTCTTAAATCCGTTATTTTTTCATTGCTTTTGCGCAACGTTGACTTTTTTTGTACTTGTGTAATAGCACTAATTGTAAATGTTGTTACACTTGCACATGCCATTAAGCCTAAGGCGATAAATGCAAATATTTTTTTGCGATCTTTGGGATTTGTTCTTGTGTTTTTGTAAATATTTGCAGCACTCTGCATTTTCCTCCTTTCACTTATTAAAGTAAAAAATGAAACCAATTTTAAAAATAAAAAACACTCCAAGTAATTTTGGAGTGTCACGTTGAAGTATTATTGAATTTGGGTTTTGAATTTAATTAATCCAGCATTATATAAAATTGATTTTTTAGTAGGATCGTCAGTAACGTGTGTGTTTTTAGGATTGTCAGGATCTGATCACACTAATTTTCCACTCATATCGTTTTTGAAAACTTTGAATGAATTATATTTTCCAGCAGCATCTTGTATTGTTAAAACATGATCTGCATTTTCCCTTATGTCGATATATGTATCTTTTTTAGCATCATCATAGTTTCAAGATTTTGATGTTCCTAATCCCATTTGTTGCATAACATCACCTCTAGAGAAAAGAATTGCTGCATTGACTGGTGATATTGTGTGTATGGTTTTTTCACTAGTTTGTCCTGGGTAAGTAACTTTATGCTCAGTAAACATTGGTGCGTAAAATTTGCCTGTCGATCATACTGTAAAATTCTTATAGAATGTTTGATTTTCCATTCAACTATTTCAAATGTAGATTTTTTTTATCTTCTTCATTGTATTCAAAATTGAATTTGTAGTAATAAACTGTAACCGTTGGTGAATTATATTCCTTAACGTATGAGTAAGCGCTAGTTTCATCACTAGGAACGAATGCTTTGCCTAGTCCAACTAGATCATTGAATTCTGAGTCAGCTTCTGTATTTCTATAAGGAGCCGATATAAACTCTCCTGGAATCGCTTGAATTACAGTTAATTCTCTTTTATTGATATTCATTTGCATAATTTGGAATTGATGCTCTAAATATAGATATGTAGCACTGTGCCCATTATTTTGATAATTAATAAATCTAGGATTTGTGAACTTGATGTCAAACTTACTTTGATTATTGTCATAAGACGCGTCTTGTCAAATAGCATTATTTTCTTTATCAACGAAAACTTTTGTTAGTGCCTGGCTGTTAGTTGAATTTTTAATTGCTCATGCAATGTCTTCAGAAATCTTTTGCTCATATTGATCTTTGGTTAAGTTTTTGTCTCAACTTGAAGTTGCCACATCAAAGAAAGGTGTTTTTGCATCATAACCAAATTTATTATTGCTTTCAGTAAAAGGCTTGTCTTCATCAGTACCAGCATAACCACCTGCAGCCACGAAACTGACAGAAGCGTCGCCAAATTTATTTTGTGCTGGAAACTCAGAAGCCTCTTCGGAAGTTCAAAATCTTGTGTTGTCGTTTTTTATCAATGATTGCATTGAATTTTGATCATACGAATTTCACGTTCTTATACTTAACACTGGATCTACTTTTATATAGTCCGGTAAGTAGCTTGGGGTATATTCATATTTAAGTCTAAATGATATATTTCGAGAATTTGATGCGTTAGGTATTTTGTATCAAGAACCATCATCTTGTTTTACAATTTTAACTCTTACATTTTTTAAATTAAAATCAGATGGATCACTTGACTTGTCTTTTTTAGTAAATGCAAATAAATTAAATAGTGAAAGGATTTCATCATTTTCGGTGATGTCAATTTCTGTATCACCTGGTTTTGAATATTTCATCAGCGCTTGATAGAATTGCTCTCTTGTAGCAGTATTTGAAACGCTTATGGCTAAATATCTTCGACCATAGGTGTAGTCGTATTTCATTAATTTTGACATTAGTGAAGCAAAATAACTATTAAGTCGTCCATCGCTTGGATCTTGCTCATTAACTGTTCTCATCATTGTAGATAGCTGCGCTAATTTTGAAATGTCAGTTATAAATCACAATTGTTTTGAGTTATAGAATTCATTAGTTCCAGGAATTTTAGAACTTACTCAGAAGAGATTTACCAAATCACGTCATGTTCTTGTTACGTGTATTAAGTCCAAATAATTGCTATATATGCTATTAATGGAAGATTTGATACTTTCTATGTTAGCGTCATTACTATTAATGTCTTTTGTTGCGTAGATATCAGCCATTGCTTCTTTTAGTAAAGAATAATTTCTAATTTCTTCATATTTCGCACTATATTCTTTTAACAGAGTTTCTCAAAAATCATAAAAATCATTCAATGTTGAATTTGTGTTTAGCATAAGTTTTGCTAGGGTTGTAGCACTTGCATAACCACTTAGAAGTTTATCTTGCTTTAGCAAATTTGCATATTTTTGCATCGCAGGATGAATTTTTTCAACTCAAATTCTTCGTGATTCATTGAAGCCTAAAAATTTGTAAACGTCTAAATTTGGATTTTCAATATTAATCATCTTGTAAGGTTCAATTGCATAAAGCATTTCATAAGAAGCATACTCACCTAAGAAAGTAGTTTCAAATCTAAAGAATAAGCCTTGTTCAAGAGGGCTATCCGCAGTATTATCAAATAACATACTGAAAAATTCTTTTGCTTTAGACACTAAGGCATTAATTTTAGATTGAACTGCACTAATTTTTTGTTCCACAGTATCGACAAAATCACTTTCAAAAGATTTTGTTGCATCAACTGAAGCATACCCAAATACATTGAATAAACTTGCATCACTGATGTTTTGTAAATCAGTGAGTGTGCTTACTATTTCATCGTATGCATCTTGCACACCTTCATAGTCTCTTGTTTTCGAACTACTGAAAGCATCTTTGTACGTTTGAAGAAGTTTAATTTTTTCAAACATTCTGCTTTGTTCGTAATTGAAAACATCATTCATGAATTCAGTTAATTTTCTAATTCCATAGTCAAGAATTTCAGTAGTTATGAAAGAATGGTCATGGATATTTGTTGATTTAGCTTTATTAAGTCTATCTAAAACTTCATATGTAAATCCGTCAGGAATGGTTACATTTCATGTTGTTGAATCATTATTTTTAGCTTTTACATAGTCGTAAAGAGCTTGACAAGTTTCTTTTAATTTGTCAACATCATGCGAAATATTAATTGCTACTTCATTGCTTTTATCTAAAACATCACTTTTAGCCTGTTTTACTGCTTCTAGCGATAAATCACTACTGTGGAAAGTTGCACTGGCTTGCGCAACTGTTTGTTTTAGTGGTTCAATGCTTTGTTTTGTTTGCTTGCTACGAATGTATTCTTGATTTTGTCTTGTTGGTTCAAAATCAAGGAAATTTTGCGCATCAATTAAAGCTTCATCTAATTCAAATAAGGCATTTTTTAAATCAACTACAGCATTATTTTTTGCTTCGTAATCACTTTGTGCATGTTCAAAATCTTCTTCACTAGCATCGAGAGAAATATTTTTAGCTTCTAGTCATTGCGATGTTAATTTTTCCACTAATTTTGTGTTCAAGTTTTTATCTGATAATTGTTCATTACCATTAACCTTTTTGATACTTTTTACATAACTTGGTAAAAATGAGTTAGCAACTTTTTGGTATCAAGCCAATTTTTTAGTATACTCTTGTGCTTTTGCTACATCATTAGTGTTGTATAGATTTTTAGCACTAGCAATTAAGTTTGTAAATTCATCATAGAATGGTTTGATGTTTTCATTGTCATTATTAAATGCATATTTAGTTGATGAACCATCATTTTCAATTGATTTAATTACTGTTGCTAGTTGTTTTAAGGTGTCAAAAGAATCTTTAATTACTTGTAGTTGTTGATTAATAGCTTCAGAATTACTTTGACTGAATAATACACTATCATCTGTTGAAGATACATTCAGTGCCATCAATGTTTTTACACGTTCGGCAATCGTTTGACTGAATTCAGGAAGTGAATTTGCTAAGTCATTTGACTCAGCCTTTTCTAAAATTTCTTTGGCTAAATTGTAGTTTGCAAGTCTGTGATTGTGAAGTTGTTTGATTTCATTTTCTTTTTGAGATGCTGCTGTGTTTTTAGCCGAAATTTTAGCATTATCTTGGTCATCCTGATATCTTTGTTCTGGTTGTGGACTGTTAGTTCACAATGTATCGATTAATGCTTCAATATCGATGTTGTAAACTTCATTTTTATCAGTTTGTTCACCTTTTCATTGATTAATTTGTTGTGATATGGCTTTTAATGTGTTTAGCAAGGTTATTGTTGCGCTAACTCTTGCTTTTAGTTGAGGTAAAATGGCTGAGTTTTGGCTTCCGTCTTCGTTTAATGAATCTGCTTGAATGTTATCCAAAAATTGATTGATTCTTGCTTTTTGATATTTGTCTTCTAGACCTTTATATGTATAGAATTCAATACCTTCTTGAGTTTTATCACCATTTAGGATAAGTTTTGCTTGTTTAATTAAGTCTTGAAGTTCAGTCGAATCTTTCAATTCTTTTACTGCTTTAGTAAGCTCATCTTTTAGTTTTGATAGAGTAGTTGTGTCCAAATTCTGTGGCACATAATTTTCTTGAGCTTTCTTAATTAAATCTTTAACTTTATCTTTTAGACGATTAATGTGCGAATCGTCAGTATCAGTTGTTGCATTCAGTGCGTCTTGGGCATTTTTTACTTCTTTAGCAAGTTCAACTACGTTATCTTTATTTGCTTTTAAGTCATTGATAAAATCTTTAATTTTTTGAATTTCTTCGTCAGATGTTGCACCATTGTTTTTGTTAACTAACTCATCTAATTGTTGGTTAATTTTAGTTTGTGCTTCACTATCAACATCGCTTGCGTTTTCAGCTAAAGTATTTTGAAGTACTTGTCTTAAACCATTTTCTTGATTATCTATTGCATCTTTGTTTTCATCTTTGTTACTTTGTTGATCTTTTAGCGAATCATAAACTTGTTGCAGTTGTGAATTTTTTGCTTCTGTATCATCATAGTCTTTTTCAATGCTTGGTTGTGAATTTTGCAATGCTTTTGATAATGTTTGAATTGCATTTTGAAGATTTTGTTTTTGTTGACTATCTTCAGTAGCTAATCAGTCTTTTAGTTGTTTTGCGACTTTTTTCTGAGTGTTAATTAAATCTAAATACTTATCAATTTGGCCATTAATTTTATCAAAATCTTCTTGATTTAAATCGTCTTGGCTTAGTCTATTTTTTAAGTCTTCAACAAATGATTGAATACCTTTTTTGACACTGTTAATTGCATCTAAAGCTGGATTTTCGACATTAGTTGTGTCGAACTCATCTAGATTTGTTAACTTAGCTAATTTATTTAATTTGTTGTTTAGCTTATCTTTAGCAAACGCCTTTTGTATTTTATCTTTAAAACTATTTAGCGAATCTAAGGTAATCTGTGGATCAGTTTTTTGCTGTTCATAATCAGCTTTAGTTGTTTCATACAATGGGAATGAATCATTTTCATTACCGCTTACTTGTTTCAATGCTTCATTGCTTTATCTGTCTTATTAACAACGTTTGCGTCAATATCATTGATTAGATTTTGCAACTGTGTATCAATTGCTTCTTTTTTAGCTTTTAGTTCAGTAATTTTTGCATCTAATTCAGCTTTTTTGTTGGCTAGTTGTTCACTAGTTAAATCATTAGATTCCAAGTATGAACTATATTCTGCTTCTAATTGTTTGATTTCGTTTGACAAATCATGATAAATTGCTTTTTGTTGGTCATTTTGGTTGCCTAAAATAGCCTTCAAATCATCGATTGAAGATAGTAATTCAACTTTAGCTTTTGCTTCTGCTAATTTTTTATCAATTTCTGCTTTTTTATTTTGTGAATTTTCGACAGTATCATCATAAGCAAACATATTATCTGCTACTTGTTCACTTAATTTGTCAATAATTTCTTGATATTTTGTTTCTTTATTATGTTGCAAAATTCAGTTTTGTGCTTCAACTAGTGAATCATTTAGAGATTTTATTGCTTCAAATTTTTGCAGTGCATCTTTTAATTTTTCATCTGAATTGCTATTCATTAAACTTTCAAATCAGCCATCAGTGATTTTTGATTTTTCACTTTTATACTTAATTGCAACACCCACAACATAGTCTGAAGGTTTTGTGTATTTGATTTGAGCATTAACTTTGGCAATTTTATCTTTTAAAAGACTGTTTTTTGTGTCCTGTAGACGTTCTTTTAGTGAGTCTAGCAAGTTTTGAAGATTTTCAAGATTGATGTTTTCGTCGGTATTGACGTTATTAATTAAGTCATTGATTTTTTGTTTTAGTTTATCATTTTCTTCTTTTGCTTTATTTACATATTATCCGGCATCTGAATCGTTAGATACTTCATTTTCAGCATCATTTAATGATTGAGTCCCTTTTTCTAAATTACGAATCAAAGGTAAGGCTTGCTCTAAATTATCAATGTTTTTGTTAATTGCATCAACATCATCTTGTGAAAGTGATTGATTTTGAATTTTGCTGCTTAAATCATTTAATTTTTGACTTAATTTTTGATAACTTGTCAACTTTTTATCTTCTTCATCTGGATAAAGGTTGTCTAATTCTTTTTTAGCGTCTTCAGCTTTTGAAGATAAATTAGAATCGATTTTTGTACTTTGTAATTGATTGAAGGCTTGACTTAATTTGTCACTTACATCTTTGATTGCTGAAGAATCAACATTGTCATCTTTAAATAAATTATGTGAACTATTTTGAAGACTTCTAATAGCAATAATTTGTTTTTCAAGTTTTTCGTTTCCAATTGTATCTTTGAAAATTTCTTGAATGTAGTCATTGATTTTTTCATTGATTGCATCTAAATTATTTAGAGCATCAATATTTTTAGCATATGATGCTATTTTTTCATTTAAAGCATCCAAATTTTTAGCTGTTGTTTCAGTTGGTTCACCATTTCAGGCATCATTAGATAAACTATCTAATTGAGATTGATAATCATTTAGAAGTTGTAATTGCTCTTGGATGTCTTGTGAGCTTTTTCAAATTAAATCATTTTTACGATTATAAGTAATGTAAGCATTATCTGTAGTATTAGATAGATATTGTTTAATTTGACTGGCTTTTTTAATTAAAGGTAAACGTGCTAATTCTTTTAAACGACGAATGATTGCGTTTTTGTATGCTTGTGAGCTATTTGTTGTGTCAGAAGTAATGTTTTGTTGTGAGTACTCTTGATCAATGAAATCTTGAATTCTTTTCACAATGTAAGCTGAGTTTGCATCATTGTAAACTGAAGCTAAAAATTTGGCTAGTGTATCGTCCAAAGTCTTTAACATTCCTAGCAATGCTTGACGACATTTTTCTTCTAGGGCAGTACTTAATTTTTTAGCATCAGTAGGTTTTAGTTTATCGCTATTGAGGATTGAATCTAATTGTAGATACATTTCTTGCAATTGAGCGCTGAAAAGTTGTTTATTTTCTTTTGCTAAACCTAGATCAGCATAAGCATTCAAGGCGTTTAGTAGTTGTTCGATGTCATTTTTAGTTTCCTTTGCATAAACTTGTGCACTAACATCGGCTAAAACATTGTTAGCAATTTCATTAATTTGTTTGTCTAAACTTTCAGTTGTTAGATTGCTATTAATCAAATTATTTAAAGCATTTTTGTACTCATGATTTTTATCTAAACTGATTAGGTTTTGTTTTTGACTTTCATCTAAATTTTTAAGAATAGTTGAAATTTTCTTATCTAATAAGTTTAATTGTGAAAGCTGAGCACTATATTTAGCTTTCTCTTCGATAACTTTATCATATTCGGTACTTGCAACGAAGTCTTCATAAGCACTCGAATTTTGCATTTGTTCTACTTGTTTAGTTAAATGCTTAATTTGTTTTTTCTGGATCTCAAGAAATGAGGTTCAGTTATATTTAATTTCTTCAATGTTTTTAGTATTGTCAAAAACTTTTGAAACAGTGTTTTGTAAGTCAATTTTCAATTGCTCAAAATCATCTTTTGAGGTAGATGAATTTAATCGAACATTAAATGAAGAAATTAAATGCTGCAATTGTGAAGCAATTTCCTTATTTGCATCGTTATTTTTCAAATAAGAATTTAATTGATCTAAATAACCATTAATTTCATAAACTAATTGGTCAATAGATTGTTTATCTTTCTTGTAAACATTAACAATTTCTTTAGCATCATTTTTTAAAATATTGATTTCATTGTAGCTAAATGATTTTTGTACCAACTTGGCTTCAATATTATCTATTAAAGAATTGGCTTGGTTTTTAAGCGCTTGACTTGGTAAAGAGTTGATATCACTTTTTAGTGATGCTAAATAGTCACTCTCATTAGATTCAAGTACATCATTTAGTAATTTTTCTTGCTTTTCTACTGAAGTAGTGAATAAATCTTTAAAAGCCGCTAATTTTTCTTGTCTTTGTTGTACCGAAAGCGAGTTTCAGTTTGAGACAAAATTATCGATATCAGTTGAGAATTGCGGATTGTTGGCAAAATAATATGAATAAATACTTTGTTCCTGTATTCTGTTTCTTTGAGTATATAGAAAACTTTGTAGTTCAACAGTCTGATCTTGAGTTAGATTGCTATTAGTATTTTGTTGTAAATCATCGATTACACTAGAAAAGAATGAATTTTGAAAATCATTGATGGCAGTAACTTTTTCTTTGAAATTTTTATTATCATCATTTCAATAATTTTGAGCACTAGTAAGTTTTTGATTTAACTCTTCTTTTACTTCTGGACTGAAATTTCATACATCTTTGTATGTTTGAAATTGATCTTTTGACTGGTCAAAAGTTTTATAAAAGTCATTTTTATTTTTGTCAAAATCTTGCTTTTGTAAAGCTAGTGCAATTGTTGAAGATGAAACCGCTATACCTAGAAGTCCACTTAGTGATAATAATATTTTGCTTGATTTTGTCATGTTTTACCTTTCTTAAATTAGTGTAATTTCAATTTGATTTCTAGTTTGTCAATGTTTGTCTTATAAGAAGAAGTTTTATATATGGTTTCACCCTTTGGAGTAAATGCAATATCTTGAACCACTCCCTCAAAATCTGGATTGTCATGTGAAGGGTGTCACAAAGAATAAAAGCTCTTTGCAGTAAAATCACCAAATCTTTCTATGTAAGTCTCATCATTGTTCACAATTGAATCTTTAAGTAAAAGTTTGGTGTTAAAAGCATCGAGATCATTCAACAAATCTTCGGCCTTTGCCATATTTAAATACTCAGTTAATTTGTCTGCTTTGATTTGGGTTTTATAAGTTTGTGTTGTCCCATCATTTAGATGTACTGTTTTTTCTGTTGCTTCATCATCTAGAGTTCCAAAGTTATAAGTTTTGAACATTCAATTAGCAGAAGTATTAGGTTTTTTTACATAATTATTGCTGTCATTTATATATCCAGTAAGAAGATTAGTTTCTCCCTCGTCACTATTTTTATAAAGTCTATTTCCTAAATCTAAATCAAGAATTAAAACTGCTCTATCTTTAAATTCGCCTTCTTCATAATTTTTGACCTTTACCATAGGAAAGGCTATACGAAGTTTAATCATATAATCAACATATTCTGAATATTTTTTAATATTTATATCTTTAACAGTTCAATAAATATATTGATTTCCATCACTAGACACAGATGGTTTGTATGAGTCGCCATCGGATAGTGGTTCAGCCTTACTTTTTCGTAGTGTTAAAAGAAAATCGTCTTTTAACTTCAATTTTACTTTTAAATTGTCGTTTTGTGCATCTTCTCTGCTATTTGTACTTGATTCAGGATTGTTTATATTTCCATAATTTTTTACTTCTGAAGAAAATATGTCTATATTACGCTTTGCCATGTCTAAGAGTGAATATTTAGCAAATGCGCCAACATAATTATTTATAACATTTTGTGCATTTCAACCTGCTTTATTTCAGTCGAAAATTTTGCTTTTTTCTTTTGTTGTAGAACCTAAGCTTTGTTGTGTTATAAAAACTTCGTCCAAAGTATTTACTGAAATGGTTACACCGTCATAGTATTTTGCAATGTAATCTACGCCTGGATAAGATGAACTACCTTCAGGTTTTTTGTAAATGAACCTTAAATTAAATTTAATTTTCTTAGTTAAACCATCGGTTTGGTTGAATATTTTAATGTATTGAGAATCAGTTTTAGCTTTATAGAATTGAACATCAACATTATTTAGGTTAAATTTCTGATTTTCACTAGACTTTAGAATATTGAACTTATTGAACAAGTCTAAAAATTCAGTTTTATCCTTAATAGAAGCATAGTCATATTCTGGGTTAGGTTCATTAGGATCTTCAACATTTGAAGTATTTACTTGATTTCATTTCTCAACGATATCTTCAGCACAAATTCCTTCTTTTACAACGATATCGTTGTAATTTGCTTCATTTGGTTTTTGTCAGTCCGGAACGACATCTAAATAGCTAAAAATTTCATTTAGATTATCCTTGTAACCAATTCAATCTCTTAATTGCTTAATTGAATCGTATGAACTCTCAATGTTTTTCAATACCATGTCGAAAGGAGTAACGTCTTTTTGTCAGTTGGCTAAAATATCAGTTTTTAACTTTTTAACTGCATCTTTTTCTTTATATGAATTTTTAATGAAATTACTGAAATCTGGATTTCGACTAGAAATATTGTTGCTATTTTCGTATATGTTGTAAGGGCTAATATTATTAACAACTTGTGAAAATAGCAAACCAAAATTAGAATAAGTTTCAGTGTAGTCTTTGTAAATTTTTACAAGTGAATTAGCGTTGTCATTTGCACCATAAACTAGGTTGTTGAATTGTTTTTGATTTTTATAAATTTGACCAATTAGTGTTTGTAGTTTTTCTTTTACGTTGTTCATTTTTTGAACTTGGTCGCCAGTTTGTGGATACTGAGCTTGTACTGAAGTATCTGTATAATCGTTATTAGCTAGAGATGAAACAAGCGAGCTAAGTGTTTCAACAACGCTTATTGTGGCTGCATCTAGACCTTCGTTTTTAAAACTATTTAGACTTGATTCAATATCACTATATTTATTAATGCTTCTTAAGATAGTTGTAAAGTAATTTGCATACGCATCATTATTTTGTTTAGCAGCAAAATCACTTTTGAAATCACTATATTCTCTTGCTAATTTATTTAATGTACTAATGAATTTAGTATTCAGTGTTTGTAATTGTGTATCAAGTGATTTGATTTGTGCCATGTATGAATCAACTGCAGTAGTGAACACATTTTCGTAAAGGTCGCTTCCTGGTTTAACGGTTTCATCACTTAATTCTTGTGTTAGGTCAAAATTGAACTCACTTAAGAATGTGTTTAGTGAGTTTAAATCATCTTCACTTGCTTGCATAATTTTTAGCAATTGTGCTTTAGTTAAATCTTCTCAATCTTGTGGTTTTGATGTTCCCTCGACGCTATTTATTAAATCAGCAAAGTCTTTTAATCATTTATGTTCTCAATAAATTCTAGCTTTTAGACCTTGATACAATTTCAAGACATTTTGTTGGTATTTTTGTTGTAATGAGTTGTATTTTTCAGAAATTTCATTGAACGTATCCTTATCATTGATACCCTTAACTGAAGACAAGTATGTAAAATCTGGATCGCTTGAGTATTCTAGTGTTGGTCTAATATTATTTTGAAGCATTAAAACGCTCAATTTTACAAAGTTGTTTGCTAAGGTTTTAGCTTGGTTCAGTTTGGTTTGTTTTAGTTTGTGCAACAATCCTGTTTGCATATTTCTTAGTTCTTTGAATGAGGCATTTTTTCTTTTACTCATTTCGACAATCGCTTGATCGTCAGTAGTAATGCTTGGATCTGATTGCTTGATTTGTTCTAGTGTTTCAGTTGTGTGTTGAATTGCTCTTTGAATAGCTTGATTCAATTCTTCAAAAACAGCTTTCATTGTGTCATCTTGAGCATAAGTATCTTTTAGTGCATATCAAGATTGAGCAATTTGGATGTTGGCTTGCAATTTGTATGTGTCTCAGAATGCTTGATTGAATGTATGAGCATTAGCAGCATCTTTATTTACATACAATTCTGATCATGATCCATTTGTTGGAACTTCAATTTTGTAAGTATTAGGAACAAATTGAAGATATTTTAACTCTAGTTGTCTTCTAGGAATGACAATATCATAATTTTGATCGTTGACAATTAGTCGTGATTTAAGTTTTTGTAACGCTAGATCAACTATTTCATTTAATGGTGCTTTTTGTTCGTCTGATAACTTGATTTGTGGTCATGCAGTGAAATAATAGTTTTTTGAATAATATAGAGCCGGTATGTAAGCAGCTGAGATTGTTAACATTTCTTTACTTCACTCAATCAGTGTATCTTTAGAAATGTCATCATTTAATAAATTGTCAGTAATTTTATTTACTAAACCTACAACAGGAGGATTTACATCTTGGGCTGAGCCAAATAGTTTTTCAGTGTATTGTTTAATAACTTCTGAGTCAGTGAAAGCATCAGGATAAAGACTTTTTAAGTAATCATTTTGTTCTTTTACAGCTTTCACATTAGTCATAATTGCTTCATAGAAGTAGAGATTAGCATATTTATCAAAAGCATTTGCTCTAATCTCTTCAAGTTTATTGTTTAAATTATTAAAACTTGAATCACTAGGAGCTTTAGTTAGCGAATCTAAATTAGCATTTGATAATTCAGTTAAAAGGTTTTCATAGTAAGCCTTAATGTATTGTTTTGAAGCGGTTTCATTTAGGTCAACTCAATAAATTTCGTCATAACGTTCTTCAATTAAATCGAATAAGTTAGTTTGGTTTCTGTTAATAATGTCATCAGCAATGTCCTGTCTTAAAGTTGCAATATTTAAAAGTTTTGTAAAATCGTTTTCTAAAACTTTTTGAAGACTCAAAATGTAATTAACAGGTTTAACAACATCGCCTATAGCAGGTTTTTTTCAGACAGCATCAACTGGAACACTTCTTAAAATTGCATCAGCCATGTTTTTGGCATCTACTACATCTTTTACGGTTCTGTATAGTCTTGATGCTGCTACTTCTTGCTGCTTAGTAATCAATTCTTCCTGTTTGTTTAATAAATTAATTATGTCGTTGAATTTTTCAATGTAACCAATTATGTTTTCGCGACTCAATACTTCACTTGTTGCTCCTGAATACAATTTATTAACATAATTTTCAAAAGCCTCTTGCTCACCGTTTGCTGAGCCAAAATTACCAGTTCCCTCTGGATATTTAATACTATTAATTTTTTGTAAAGAAAGAAGGTAAAGTTCACGCAATCTTGTTGTTAAATCAACTAGTAATTTTAAATTTTCAATTTTTTCTTTTGAATCATAGACATCTTTGTCATTTAAATCTTTCGAACCATATAAGTCTTTTAACTGCTCATTTGCTTTATTTAGTTCGGTTAATGCTTTTTCAATCAATTGAGTTTTTTCGTGATTCTCATCTTCGACTTCAGACATTTTTTGTTGATAAAAATCGTTTGTATCTTTAACTAATTTAGCAATTTGCTTGCTATTATCAATTGAATCAATTAAATCATTTAACTTAGTGTTAACTTCAGCAGCTTGTTCATTATTTGTAATATTATTTGCATCAGTTTGCAACCCATTGAAAAGGTCGTCCATTTTTTGTTTGAAACCAGGATCTAAATTTTCAAATGAACCTTGGTCAAAATCATTTTTAGCATCTGTTACTTTGTTTGTTATATCTTCTTTGTTTTCTGGTGATGTTTTGGTTTGAATTACCGCATTATCAAGATCTTGCTTTTTATTTAATATTTCTTGCGAACTTTCATCTGTAGTTGTAGATGGTAGTGATTGTTTAATTTTATCTTCAAGATCAACAGCTTTTTGGTTATTAGTATCATTATTTTGATTTTTAAGATTTTGAATACGATCAAAAGCCTCTTTTTGTGATTTCACTAAAGAGTTTATTGCATCTAATTTATCTTTTAACTTGCTTAGTTCTTCTTTATCCGAACTGCTTAAAGCATTAGCTTTGTTGACAATATTTTGTACATATTCTTCTAGCTTTTGAGCAACTTCGGAAGCAAGTGGATTATTAGTGTATGGATGTTCCCTTAAAGAATTTATATTTTAATGTCTCGTCTTTTTTAGCATTAAATATATCTTTTTGGTAAGCGTCATCCATTTTTTGTAAATATGCTTTTAGATTTTCACTGTTAGCTTCGGGAGAGTTTTTATCGGCATTGTATTGATTGATAACAGACTCAAGAGTTGGAACTTGGATTCCACGTAGTGAAGAATCTTTTAATAAGTAATTGATTTTTTTAGAAATTTCAGAATTTACTTCTTCTAGTTTGTTGTAGAAATCATTTTTATCTTTTGTTGCTTCGTCATACAATGTTTCGGCATCCAATTTTGCTTTCTTTAGATCCAAAATTGAAGCATCTTTGTTTAAAACCTTAGTTTCTAGATCATTTATCTTTTGTTCTAATTCTGAAGCTTTAGTAGCAAAATTTGGTGAGTTCTTTTCTTTATCTGTGTATACATTTTTAGCTTTATTGATAGCCTTTTCTGTTTCAATATAATCTTTATTTTTTGAAAGCGCATTGTTTAGATTATCAATTTTTTGTTTTATTTGGTCATCATCATCTTTATCGTTTGGTAAAGAGTCTAAAATTGCGTCTTTTAGATGTTGTCAAGCATATGGATTTTCATCCTTGTTGATATCATCTAATGAATTTAAAGCATTAGACAATTTTTGTACAAGTGGCAGAACTTTTTTGATTTTATCTGTTAATTGTTGTAATTTTTCCAAATTAGGATCAGCAGAAGAAAGTAAATTTTCTTTTTCATTTAAAAGTGATTTAATTACTTCATTTACTTCTTTATAAGGTGATTCCTGAGAATTTTGCTCATCTTCTTCATATAGTGCATCACTTAGATCTCTTCCGCTTTTATCAAGAAGCGCTAGTGATAATTGTTTGTTAAGTTCATTATTGCTTTCATCAAGTTGTTGTTGTACTTCTTGGTATTGTTTTTGTTCACTAACCTCTTTTTGATTAAAAGCTTCTGGTTTGTTGTACTGATCTAAAAGTGCTTTTGCTTTTTGGTATGCTTGATCAAAATCTTTATGGCTATCAGTGTTATCTAAGTCAACTTTCTTGATTGATGCTTGTTCGTAACTTTGTTGTAATTTTGCTAGTGAAATTTCTAAACTTGCACCACTTGGAGCATTTTGACTTAATTTTTCGATTTGTGCTTTTACATTGTTTCTTTGTTCTTCGTTTTCAGCATTTGAATAATCTTGAAATAGTTTGTCAAGTTTATTTAAAAATGATTGTTCGACTGCGTGAGTTTGTGAAATTTCATGCGCATTTTTAAAAGCATCAACAATTGCTTTTAAATTAGAATCAAAAATTTCATTTGCTTTGGTTTGGTTTTGTTTTGTTTCAGTGTTTTTGATTGCATCATCTAATGCTTTTTGAATTGAATCTATGGTTTTATCAGTGTTTTGTGGATTACTGAATGATTCGTCAGCTTGTTTGATGATTTGTTTGATATTTTTAATATCCTGACTAAATTTAGGATCGGGATTTTGATTGTATTTGTCAACTAAATCATTTGCTTGTTTTAACAAATCATCAAGTGTTTTGTATTTATCAAGATTGGTAGTTACTGATTCTATTTGTTTTTCAATAGCTTTTAGCTGTTCTTCTTTTTGTTCTAAAGTTAAATCATTATTTTTTGAAATTAAAACTGCTTTCGCTTTTAAAGCATCTAATAAGTTAAGTAATTTTTCTTTTCCACCATTTGAATTGTCACCAAATTTATCATTAACTGTCTTTTTGGCATCCTCAACTTGTTTTTGCACTTTCGCACTACTAATAGCAGCTTCTTGGTTTAATAAAGTTTCTTGCGCTCAATTAATATCATTTTGCATTTCTTGACGAGTAGCACCATCGTAAAGACTTGTAACTAAATAAACATCATTTAACTCTCATTTATTAACAAAAGTCTGAACATTTTGTTTTATTGAAACGTCAGGAATATCGTTTTGAATAGCTTTTAAATTTAGCACCAAGTTTTTGATTTCATCTTTGTTAATAGTGCGCAATGATTCAATTGCACTTGCTAAAAATTTGGTATTCGCTTCAATAGTTCGTGGAACAGACAAGTGGTTTGTAATTGAATTATCTAATGAAGTAAGTTTTTGCTTATCTTCAACATTTAAGCCAGTGAATTCTTCGTTTTTGATTGATGTTTTTACTTGATCTTGTAATTTTTTGATTTCATTTACTAGTTGTTGATTATAAGCAACAGTGCTGATTAAATTATTGTACACATTTGAAAGGCTAGTAATAAAATCACCAATATTATCAACATTGGTTTTTAGTAATTGGTCATTTGCAAGTTTTTCAAAATCTTCTAAAGTGATTAAATTAGTATCTTTAGCGTTTTCTAAGACTTCATGAAGTTTTTGTGTGTAACGTCAAGCAAGATTGAATAAAACTTTTTTGTCTTGCAATTGGTTATAAAGTTGCACACTTGGATTTTGTATGTCTACATTGACAATGTTGTCATTTACTCAATTTGTTAAGATTCCATAGTTTTGAGCGTTGTTAGCAAAATATTGTTGTAGAGTTTGAATGGCTTGTTTTAAATCATTTTGTGACAAGAAATTAGCACTGATTTTTGAAAAACTTGTGTTAATAAAGTCATTAATATCTTCTTTAACTGTTAAGTTGTTAGCAGGAATTTTGGCATATGAATCAAATATTGCTTGCTTGAAGCTTGAAGCTTGTTTAATGTAAGAGTCTTTTGTTGCTTCGTCTAATTGTGCACTTTGAATTTCTTTAACTAATGCATCAAATTTAGTATTGATTGAATCAATGTTTCTTTTGATAAAGTGTTTAAAGCATCCTGAGTACTGCTTGCTGCATTTCTTAGAACTTGGTTGAAAATATTGTTTAAAGTTTGTGCAAAGTCACGGCTAGTATTTGGGTTAGCCATTTCATTTTTAATTGTGTCTAGAGCTTGGAAAACATTATTTTTGTCAGTTGAGTTTTTGAAGAAATTATCGTTGTAAATATCTTTTTCAATTAGTTCATAAAATTGTTGTTCTAATTGATCTGAAAATTCATTACTTTTTTGTAGCAATGCATCATAATTGGCATAGAAATTGTCAAAATCAAAATCATTAGCGTCACTATTTTTTACATTGTCATAAAGTGATGTAACTTTTGCCTTTAATTCATTATCTTTAACTAGTGATGCTAATTCGTCTAATGATGCTTGAATTTGTTCTTTTGTAGCTTCTTTATTAGCAACAACAGATTCAAATTTTGCTTTTTTTACCGACTGGGATAATTCATTTTTAAGACGATACATTTGCGCAACATCAGAATCTTTTGTTTTACAAATTCTGATGCTCTTTGTACTAAGTCACTAATTTTTTGCTTGTTGTCATCACTTAGATTTTTGTTTTCAGCCAACTCGACTTGAGTTTTCTTAATTTCATCTTCCATTGCTTGGTAAATGTTGTTATTCTTTGCATAATTAACTTCTTCAACAGAACTTTGTTTTACCAAAAGAAGTGCAGTAGTAAGACCAACAGCAGCTGCAGTTCCAGTACCCAAGGCTATCATTGAATTTAATAATTTGTTTTTCATACTTGTTCTCCTTAGTTTTGATGATTAGTTATTTTTAAAAAATCCAAAAATTCCATTTACTCTTTGTGCTTTAGTTAAAAGCAAACCATTTGCATCAGTGTTATTGAAACGAATAAAGTCTGCTAGATAAGCGATTTCAACACACAAAATCAAAAGCAGAAGCAAAGTCAAAATGATTGCTATCGCTAGTCAAATTTTTTGCCCCTTAGTCATTGGCTTTTTTTCTTTATTTTTGCTTTCTGAGTTGCTTTTAGCAACTTCCTGGCTTGTTCTTTGTTCCATAAAAAATCACTTCCTTAATTTGTTGTTTTGTAAAAACAAGATTTCTAAAATTCTTACTACAAATTTAAATAAATTTGTCGGCTTTGCAAAAAAAAAAAAAAAAATGCGAGCAATATTGCTCGTAATGCGGAAAAATACTGTTTTTTTGAGTTTTTTGACCGGTTTTTTTGACTAAAAAAATTCAGTCTTTTTTTGGTTTAATTTTCTGGTTTTTCAAACACTTTTGCGTCTTTAAATTTGAATTTTAAACGAGTTAAAAAATTCAATTTTCTTGCTTCAAAAAGACTGGATTTTTGTCACTTTGCTTTTGGCATTTTGATTTTTGAAATTGAAGAATTTGCAAAGGCTAAATCGTTTACAAAAAGTACATTTTCAGCACTAATTTTATTTATTTTATTGTCGAAATAAAAGGCTTTTTGTGCAATAAGACGAATGTTAGAACCTAAGATTAACTCACTTACTTCTTGTTTTGATTCAACTAAAATATTGTCGTAAATTAATAAGCTTTTAGTGTCTAATTTGTTGTCATTAAAGAATTTTGCACCAGTAAAAGCATTTTTAGCAACATAACTGATGTTAGGAAATTTAGCTTGTGCTAGGCTTGAGTTTTCGAAAGCATATTCACCTACAAAATCAACATTTTCAAGATTAATGGTTGATAATGTTTTTGTTTCAAATAAAGAATATGGAGCGATGTGTTTTAAGTTAGGAGCATTGATTTCTTGTAATTTGTAACAATATGCTAGGGCATAAAAATCAATGTATTCAAGAGCAGGGGCATCAAGTTTTTCAAGTGTAGTATAAGAAAGCCCTGAAGCATGAATTTTCTTAATACTTGGCATCTCAACATCTTTCAAACTGACACAACCTTCAAAGACAGCAACACCAATTTCTTGTAAATTTTTCATTTTAACTTCTTGTAAATTAATACATTGATAAAAAGCTCTTGTGCCAATAGTTTTAACGTTATTCATCTCGACGCTAACTAAGTATTTATTAGTTACAAAAACTGATTGAACCACTTCATCAATATCATTTAAAACTAAACGGAATTTAAAAGGAATTTTTTGACGATAAGCAATTAATTTGTTATTTTCAACAATTAAAATAAAACCGTCTTTTTCATTATTTATGTATGATTTATCAATTGTCATAATTAGTTCATTTTTTTCATTCATACATACCTCCTTAGAATTACTAAAATTATAAAGTCAAAAACATTTTTTGTGTCGTTTTACTTATGACGTTAAAAATGATAATTAGTTGTCAATTTCGAACGCCGGGTATCGTTGTTTTTGTATATCGTTTCGTTATAATACTTTAGACATGAAAAAGGAAATTACACTATTTGAGGCTTTCGCTGGAATAGGAAGCCAATATAGAGCGCTTGAGCGCGTCTCTCTCTCTCTCTCTCTCTAAAAGGCAATCTAAGTATAGAGTAATCAATTTAGGAACAATCGATTGATACATTGATGCTATTATTTCATATCAACTAATTCATTATGGAAAACTAAAAAAAGAAACAAAATATAGCCACGAACAAATGGCTAATCTTTTAGCACAATATACTTTTAGTGCCGATAGCAAAAAGCCAGTTGGCAATAATTATTTTATGAAAATGAATGAACAAAAGTTGGCATCAATTTTTCCTTACTTATATTCGTATGTTAACAATGATTACTTTCATCAAAAATATGGTTTCAAAAAAGACAAACAAGCAAGTAGTAACACTGATATTTCGAAATTTCAAACCTTACCAGAAGGAATTGACATTTTCACTTATTCATTTCCTTGTCAGGACTTGAGCCAGCAAGGTAAACAACGAGGTTTAACTAAGGAAACTCGTAGTGGTCTGTTATACCAGGTCGAACGAATTTTAAAACAAAATAAGGATCGTTTACCAAAAGTGTTAGTACTTGAAAATGTTAAAGCGCTAGCTTCACAAAAATTTATTCACCAATTTGAAGATTGACTGAACACACTCAAGAAATTAGGTTATAAAAGTTATTGAAAAGTAATTAATGCCGCTGATATGGGTAGTGCTCAAAATCGCGAAAGAGTTTTTGCTATTTCAATCCTGAAAGATAAATTATCAGAAGAATTTGAATTTCCTCAAAAAGTTGAAAATGGTAAAAGTTTAAAAGATATCATTCGCACAGTCAAGAGCAATGATAAACGCCTTAATTTAGCACAAAAATATGAAATGACTGATTTTGTAACAACAGCCAACAATATAACTAAGGCAAGACTACTAAATTACACTGAATTTAACTCAGAATCATACGTTTATAAGCCAATTAATAAAGGACCTACATTGACCGCTTCTGGTGCTAATGCCAGATTAAAATTCTATTTTGAAAGATCTAAAATTCTTAAGGTAATTAACTCTCAGGAAGCTTACGAGTATATGGGATTCGAAAAGCGTGACTGACAGATAGTAAAAAGCAGTGATTTAGTTTCTGAAACAAAAATGATTTACACATGTGGAAATTCAATTTGTGTTGAAGTTTTAGAACAACTTTTTAGCCAAATACTAAAATGTTTAAAATAGACAAAAACACTAGAATCTTTAAAATCCCTTTGTGTTCTAAGTCATACATTAATAAAAGAAGTAGAGGCGAAAAAGTCCTGTTCGATTTATATATTGTTTTTGACACTAAGTTTCTTTATATCAAGACATGATATGCTAACTTTCTAGAAGCTCAAATTGACTTGTATACAACTCCTTCTCACTTCAAAACTAATCCTAAGAATTTCAGACACAGAAAACAACTATTAGAAGAAAGACTTGGTTTCAAAATTCAAGAAAGACCCGACAGAAAAGCTAAGCTCATCAAGACTCTTGATGACGAGCAGTTAAAATCGCTTGAATACTATGTTAACAACAATTATTTTGAAGATGGTTGCACTTTGAAGGGTCTAATTTACCTGTTTAAAGGAAATAATCCTGGGGGTTCTGTTACAAATCCATCTTCTTCTGAAATTGTAAGTCTCCCAAGTAAAAAAGATAACTTCACAATAATCAATCCAGCATTAGCTTTTGACTCAGTTTTTCTGGATACCGATGACTTTAAGTACCAAAATTTAAATGAATTTTTAACAATTAATACTAGAAAAAAAATGTTGAATCTTTCAATGATTTTTTAGAATACATTAAATCCGATTGTGAATTTTTGTACAACTTGATAAAACTATTGAATAAGTATGATAAATCACTAAAAAACCAAAAATACATAGAAATTAAAATGTTACGTGAAAAGACTTTAAAAAAGAGTGAAAAGTACTATTGATTCATTCAATACATTAAAGATGAAGCAAAAAAAACAAAGAGCACAATATAGAGACAAAACATCAGAGTGACTTGTATTTGAAAATTTTGCTGTAGAAGCTATTGAAAAAGCACACATCTATAATGTTAGTTGAATCAAAAGAGATGCTATTGAATACGCACATCAAAACACTAGCTGAAAAAAGAGTAAGTTAGAAAAAGAAATTAATAACATTTTATCTGATATATCTAACAAATATAACTTTCTTAATCTAGATGCTACTGTTCATAAAATGTTTGACGGATATAAATTTACATTCGATGCTAAAAATGGAAATCAAGTAATACTGGATGACACTATAGCTAAAAATGAACGTATAGCAACATACTTAGAACCTTACAAGCAAATAGAACATAGCAAACTTAATAATGAGCTTAAGAAATTCATATCAAAAAGAAATGACTACCTATCAAAAAATGGATTAATTTCACAAGAAAAGATAATTTAGCAGTCTTTTTTGGTTGTTTTTGTGTCTTTTTGTAAATTTAGTCGCGCTTGCGACTTTTTATTTGCCCTCTAAATAAAAAAGCAAAGCACAGTGGCTTTGCTTGATTTGCAATCAAAAACACTCACGATTATTTTGTGTTTTTAAGTTCTTTAAGTCTTGCTGCTTTACCTTTAAGTTCTCTCATGTAGTATAGTTTTGCTCTTCTAACTTTGTTTTTACGTAGCACTTCAACGTGGCTAATTAGAGGTGAGTTGTAGTTGAATACACGTTCAACACCAATTCCGTATGAGTTTTTACGAACTATAAATGTTTTAGCTGTTCCTGTTCCGCTTAAAGCAATAACTAGACCTTCAAAAGCTTGAATTCTTTCTTTGTCTCCCTCTTTAATACGAACGTGAACACGAACATTGTATCCTTCTCTAATTTCTGGTAAGTCGCTTCTTAATTGTTTTTGTTCAACAATTTCTAATAATTTTGCTCTACTCATTTTTTAACCTTTCAATTATATCTGGACGATTTTTTAATGTTTTTTCATATTTTGCTTTTTGTCTTCAAGCTTCAATTTTTTTATGGTCACCACTTAACAGTACTTCTGGTACTTCAAAACCTTTGTAAACTCTTGGTCTTGTGTATTGTGGATAATCTAGCAAGCCATCACCTTCGAAACTTTCTTCTAAATGTGATGATTTTCTAATAACTCCCGGTGCAAGTCTAGCAATAGCATCCGCCACAATCATAGCCGGAATTTCGCCACCAGTTAATACATAATCACCAATACTTAATTCTTCGTCGACAAAATTTAGAATTCTTTCATCAAAACCTTCATAATGTCCGGCAATTAGTGTTATTTCATTTTCTTTAGCAAATTCACGAGCTTTTTGTTGATTGAAAACTTTTCCTTGTGGTGAAAGAAGAATCTTTTTACCACCAACTGTTTGCAACGCTAAATCTAATGGTTCCACTTGCAACAACATCCCTTGGCCACCGCCATAAACTTCATCGTCTACTTTTTGGTGTTTATCTTTTGAAAATTGTCTTCAGTCAATAATATTGATTTCCAAGTGACCTAATTTGATTGCTCTTGCAATAATTGATTCTTGAACGAAATTTTCGAAAAATTTCGGAAACAAAGTCAAAATATTAATTTTCATACTGATTATTTACGGTTTTTTGTGTATTCAGCGTAGAAATTGTCGTGTTTTAGAAGTTTTCTAACAGTGTCAGTTGGTTGAGCACCTTGGTTTAATCATTTAGTTAGAGATTCTTTGTTTAATACTACTTCTTTTGAGTGAGGGTTGTAAAAACCTACTTCTTCGATGAAACGTCCATCACGTGGTGAACGAGCATCGGCAGCAACAATTTTATAAATAGCTTGGAATTTTTTTCCATTACGTTTTAGTCTTAATTTAACCATAGCGTTTTCCTTTCATAATAATGTGATGTGTTTTTAATAAAACAAATTATAGCATATTTTGTTAAGGTGTCAAGCAATTTTACTTAACACCTTTCGAAGATAAAAAAACTGACTAGAGTCTGATTATTCGACCCTAGTCAGGAACAAAATTATCTAACCATAAAAGGTATTAAAATGATTTGTAAAATAATAGTTAACAAGATAAGAAATATGAATATAAAAGATGAACTTTTTCAACTAATGGGATCTTTAGAACTAATTTCTTTTGGTTGCTGGTTTTTCTGATTTCGTAAGGCATCATAATAATCATCATTAAAGCTATTATTATGTTTTCTTTGTTGTGATTTGCGAAATGTATCATCGTCTTTGTAATATTTCATACCATTAAAGGTTTGTCGGAAAAAACGAATAATTCCTCTTCCAAATCCTCTTCTAACAATCAAGGCAAGAATATTTAATGAAAAAACCATAATATTAGCTACCGTTAATGCATCACAAATCTTTAGTGTTGTTAAAGCGATTTTGTTTTGTTCAGCCTGAGCACGGTAACGAAAAAATAATATTAAAAAGAAAGTCAAAAAAACTATTATATTGACAACTAAAAAGATGATTGTTCCAGTGTTGAAACCTCTTTTTACATAACTTGAAAATCGTTGCTTAAAAGTTAATCTTTCTTTATTTGTCATTGTTCTTTTCTTCGTTGCTTAAAATTAATTCTTCAAAATAACTATCATCATCACTATTTAGTTTTAAAGTTTTAACATCACTAATTTCTTTAGTTCACTCATGAACTTGTTGATTAGTTCCGTAAACGAAGTGATTTTGACCAATTTGTCAAGTTTTCGGAACGTTAGGGAATTTTTGTTGTTCTAAGTAATTTAGTTCGAAACTTACATTTTCAAATTTTTCATTTGCATTGGAAATTTTTGGAATCGCTTTGAATAAATTGATTGTGTAAGGGTGCACTGGGTGAGCATAAATTTGTTCAGTGTCACCTGATTCAACAATTTTCCCAAGGTGCATAATTTGCACTTTATCAGCAATGTATTCAATCATTGACAAGTCGTGAGCGATAAATATTAGTCCAATGTTTTTTTCTTTACATAAATCTTTTAACAAGTTAACAACTTGAGCCTGAATTGAAATATCAAGTGAAGCAATTGGTTCATCAGCAATAATTACTTTTGGTTGAGTAATCAATGCCCGCGCAATAACGATTCTTTGTCTTTGCCCACCACTAAATTCATGTGGATAACGATATGCAAATTGTTTTAATAAACCAACATCTTCTAAAGCTTTGTAAATTATTGTTTTATAGAAAAGATTCTTTAATCTAATTCAAGCAAAAGGAGCAAAAATGTAATTTGAATAGATAAAACGCAATTTTGGATATTTGTCTTTGAAAATGATGTCTACTAAATTATGGTTTATTCCTAGTAGTAAGTCAATGTTGTGAATATCTTTAACCAAGTAGCGATACTCAATAGCAAATGATTTTTGAGTTTCTAATTTAGCGTTAACAACTGTATTGAAAGAAATAATTTCATATTTTTGTTGTTTTTTAGCTACTTTTTCGCTAGCAACTTCTTGATTTTTTAGATATTGAATGAAATTTTTGTGCACTGATTTAAATCTTTTAACTAATTCTTTAATTTGTTTTCTTAAAGCATAGTAAGTTTCATTAATTTCAACAATTTTGGCCTCAGTTGCTGCAATTAATTCTTTTCTTTCACTAACATGTTGAATATAACGTTTTTGATAGCTATCTTCAGCCAGTGAAAGTCTTTGTTTTGCTTTATTTAAATCTTGTTTAGCTTGTGCTTTATCAACAGTTTTAGGTGCCAAATTTTCAATGTAGAAAGCAATTTGGCTTTCGATGTCTTTAAATCTTTTATCAAAGTTAGCTTTATTGGTTTTTGACTGTTTTAAATACTCATCGATATTGAAATTAAACTCAGAATCAATAGTTTCTTGTAACAATTGTTTTGCTTGTTTTGAGTATTCAACATTCAGTTTGATTCTATAAAAACCAACCATGTATTCACGCAAGTGTTTAATTAAAGCTTTGATTTGTTCAAACTCTAAATATTTCAGTTCAGGATACACTTCTTTTAGAAATTCATTTGCTTTTGAATTAATTAATTCTCTTTTTAGGTTATAGATATAAAAATCTAAATTTGTCGAAAGCAAACGTGAGTTCTTTAGCATGTTTTTTTCATTTTTGAACTCATAAATATAATTTGTAAAAGCATTTTTAGAAACTTTTAAAAACTCACTGTGTTCTTTTTTGAGTGCTTTATACTGAGATCTAATATTTTTATACTCATGGTAAAGTTTAACTTGTTCGTTTGTGTAACGAAGACCTAGTTTAGCATTGTTGTAATTTTTTAAAGCATTACGTAATTCAATTTCATCTAAGTCGATATTGTCTTCACGGTAGTCTTTTTGTTTCTGGTAATAAAAGTCAATCAATTTGTTTGTATTTGAGTACATGGTGTTGATAACTTCAGTCTCCATGCTTTGCTTTTCTTCTAAAAATGCAAAGTATTGATTGAAATTATCTTCATTTGAAAGTTGGCTGTCAAAAGTTAAATTATTGAATTTATTTTCTCACTCAACAACAAAATCTTTAGCAATATTATTGAATGAACTTAAATTAATGATTTCATATTCTTGTGCTAATGATTTAAAAGTGTAACGGAAATTTTTCTTAACGTGTCTTCAGTCACTGAATAGATCTTTCATTTTCTCACGCATAATCCCATTTACTACAAGTGGTTCTTTTAGTGTTGAGAAAATGTTTTTTTGTCCATTTAGAGAAGCATGTGGATCCTGGAAAATCATTTGTACATTACGACGTAGAAACTTTTCAGTATCACGGCTAATTTTGCGACCACTAACTATTCTTCCATCTAAACGAACGAACCCGTTGTAATCATCATACAGACGCATTAATGAACGTCCAACAGTTGTTTTACCTGAACCAGACTCTCCGATTAAACCAACAATTTCTGACTCATGGACATTGAAAGATACTGAATCTACTGCTTTGTTAACGTTTGAACCATGAATAAAATATTTCTTTAGATTGTCTATTTCTAAAACAACTTTTTGCTTATCTTTGTTCATCTTCAAAAACCTTTCTAAATGATTCTAAACGTTTTACTAAATCAGGATTAAGCTCAACTTTTGGTGCATCTGGGTGCAATAATCAAGTCGCAGCTGAGTGAGTAGGACTGACTTCGATTAAAGGTGGTTCTTTAATAAAATCAATCTCTAAAGCATAGTCATTACGTGGTGCAAATGGATCACCTAACGATAAATTAGCCATATCAGGTGGAGTACCTTTAATTGAGTAAAGACGTTGTTCTTTATTTTCTGGTACTGCGCTAATTAATGCTCAAGTATATGGGTGACGTGGGTCAGTGAAAATTTCTTTTTTAGTTCCTCGTTCAACTACTCTTCCAGCATACATTACGTAAATGTAATCACAGAATTTAGCAACTACTGAAATGTTGTGACTAATTAAAATAATTGATATTCCAAACTCACGATTAATGTCATTAAATAATGCCAATACTGAAGCCTGAACAGTAGGATCTAGAGCGGTTGTTGGCTCATCAGCAATAATAATTTTTGGTTTTAAAGCAACCACCATTGTGATAACAATTCTTTGTTTCATCCCTCCACTTAATGTGTGTGGATACATGTAGAAAATTTCTTCTGCATTTCTTAGACCAAATTTTTTCAACAAGCCAATTAAATAATCTTTTTTGGCAGCATAAGAAGCCTTTTTTCACTCACTATTGTGATTTAAGGCATCAAGTAATTGTTTCCCGATTTTACGAGTTGGATTTAACGAAGTAAGTGGGTCTTGAGGTATATAACCAATTTTTGAACCACGCACTTTTTGCCAACTTTTATCTTTTTTTAGACTCAATAAATCAACATCTTCAGCCATTGCCTTGTCAGCTTTAAAAATAGTTTTACCATTAACATTAATTAAACTTTTGGATGTAACACTTTTTCCTGAACCTGATTCACCAACTAATCCAACAATTTGTCCTTCATAAATTTTTAAATCAACACCGCGAATGATGTTTAAGATTTTTTTCTTACCAGTGCGAAAACTGACTGATAAATTTTCAACGTCTAAAACGACTTTTTTACTTTTTGACATAAAAACCTCTATTTTTTATTCGCACTAATTATACGCGGATCGAGTGAATCGTGTACTCCGATAGCAATGAAATGCAATGAAAGTGATAGAGTTAGAAGGATTAATGAAGGCAATAATAAGATTCAGAAGTTATTTGAAATTTGTGGTGTTGCATCAATTAATAATTGTCCTAAGTTAACATTGTTGTTGTCTTTGTAGAAACCTAAGAAGGCAAGTGAAGCAAGAGACAAGATGATTGACGGAATTCTTTTAACAAATGAGTTAGCAATTTTTCCTAAGATTGCTGGTAGTGCATGAATGAATACTTGTCTTGTGGTCGAAGCACCAATACTTTTTGCAGCTGTAATGTATTCTTCATCTTTAACAGTAATAATAAACATTCTTGTTGAAGAAACTGGTCATGCTCAACCAGTAATGATTAGTGACAAGATTAAAGCTCAGTTGTTAACTCCTAAAATTGATACGAATAGTAGCATTCAAATTAATGAAGGTGGTGAAAGAATAATTTCAATTACCCGCATTGTTATGGTATCAATTCTTGTTCCTGCTTTGAAACCTAAATAAGCTCCAATTGATACTCCAATAATGGTTTGCACGATAGCAGTTAAAATAGCAATTTTGATTGATTCAGCAGTTGCATATCAAGAAGCTGTTCAAACATCTCTTCCGTAAACATCAGTTCCTAAAATCGAATTAACTTTTGGTGCTGAGTTTATTCAAGAGGTGAAAACATCTTGAGCTGGGAAATTGCTGTTATTTTCACTTAAATAAGCAAATAATTTTGCGTAAACAACATAAGATTGATACATTTGATAGCTATTGTAAGTAAAGGAAACTTGAACTGATTCTCCAATTTGTGAAAATGATGAAGAATTTAACAAGATTTGGAAATAATCTTTTACATATTCTGGAGTGTCATCCTTGCTTACTAAGTCTTTAATTCTTAAGTAAGTAGCAAAAACTTGATCACTGACTGCTTCTGCTCCTGAACCTGGAGTTAAAGTAACATTACGAGTTGTTATCGGACTGTTGTTAGGTGGTAAAAATTTAATAAATTCTAAGTTATCACCGGTGACTGGTTTATTTGCTTGATATTGCGATGTTGCTGGAATGATAAAAGCACACAACAATAAAGCAACAAAAATAAAGAATGAAAACGCTACATAAGGGTTCTTGAAGAAACGTTTGAAGATTTCAATAACGATTTTTTTGGGCTTACCAGCAATATTTGAAATGATTTTACGTTTATTAGGGTCAACAAAATGAATTTTTTCGTTTAATTCATTACTCAGTTTGTATTTTTTATTAAACTCTGCTGCTTTCACTTTGTCCTCCTTCGCTAATTTCTAATTGCATTGATTTGAAGATTCTTCTTCTTTCATTTCAAGATTTTAGGTAACCTAAATAGTTGTATTTTGAAGCTGATGCGTATTTAATTCTTGGATCTAGAACTACATAACTGACATCAACAATAATTTCAGTAAAGACTGATAAGAATGTAAAGAATACAATGTTAAACATCACAATATTGATTTCACCTTTAGGGAATGAGTTAATAATAACTTGTGATGTTCCTGGCACGCTTCAGTACGTTTCAATAACAATCGAACCAGTTAATAAACCAATATATGATGGAAAAATGATTGAAAACAACGGAATGGAAATATTTCTTAAAACGTGTTTTCAGAAAATTTGTCAATTACTCAAACCTTTAGTTTTAGCGATTAAAACATGGTTTGAAGTTAAAACAGTAATAATTTGATTTCGAGTATATGAAGTATAAGTTGCTAGTGAACCTAGAATAACAATGATGATTGGGGTTAAATATGACAAAATCTGTCTAGACTGAGAAAAGCCGTCCTTTTCTAAGAATACCCGTGAAGGTAAACCTAATTTAACGGCTAAATTGATTGCTAGTGGGGCGATGATGAATGAAGGCAATGCAATAAAGATAAGTACAAAAGTATTGATGATACTGTCGGTTAGTGTACCTCTTTTGTATCCTGATAAAGTTCCTAACCCTATTCCGATAATTGCACTAATGAAAAAGGCTGGTAATGAAATACGGATCGAGTAAACTAAAGGAACAAAGAATAGTTTTGGAATTGTACTATTTTCCATTCCTAACTTGGTTGCTATATCAGGGTTATAAATTGCACCTCAATCACCTTTAAAAATCCCCCCTAAATATTTGAAAAATCGAACAATAATAGGTAAGTTTCAACCATATTTAATTTCTTGTGCTTTAACATAGTCAGCTACTGGACTAATGTTTTTGGATTGAGCGTAAGTTAAAAATGGGTTTTCTTGTGAAAAAGCTGCCATTAAAACATACGAAACTAAAGAAATTAGAAATAAGGTTAAGAGTGCAAAACCTATTCTTTCTAAAATATAACGAGTCATTTTCTATTTATTTAGTTTGTAATCTGCAATGTATACGTAGTCTGTCCCAACTCTTGGAATGTCATATTGAATTGATGCTAAGTATGGAATAAAGGCTGAACGTGCTGTTACCATATTTCCATCAAGTGAAGGTCCAGTGAATACTGACACTTCATTTGCAAGTGCTAGTAATTTTTCATTTGTACTTGTACTGTTAATATTTTGTCAGAATTGGTATGAGAAAGTTCAAATATTGTCACCGAATTTTGAGTAATAATCTCTTCCTTCTTTTAGCGCAGTGTTTCATCATTTATCTGCATCTAAAAGATTGCTGAATTTAGATTTATTGTCATCATAGAATTTTTTCAATTCTTTTGATAGTTCAACTAAGTGAGGGAATGCTTTTTGCAAGCTAGCTTGTAATTCAGGTTTAGTTGCAATTTCATATAGTGTTGGTAACAATGAACCCATTCATGAGTAAGCGTCAAATCCTGAACCTATTGTTTGGTAGTCGTATCCTCATCATACAATGTCAAGGCCTGCTGCTACAAGTTTTGGATATTGCACTTCAGTTCAGTTTCCGATTGTAGCATTGAATTTAACATCTAAACGAGAATCTAGTGAGTTCAAAGTTTTTTGCACATTTTCGTACAATTTAGTGTCGTTAGCCGAAATATTTGAATATGGATAAATTAATTCTCAACTTACTTTTACATCATTTGATAGATTATTTTCTGCATAGAATTTGTCCAACAATGCTTTTACTGCCACTTTTACTTTGTCATAAGCAGCTGATTTGTATTGATCTAAGTCATCTGAAACTTTTAGAATTGCATTTTCATTGTCTTTTGGAGTGATTGAAGAATTGTTGTCATTTAAACCTAATTTGTTTCCGTCTTTATCAACTGCATACAATGCGTTAATTTCATTATATTTATCACGTGGAGTGACTTCATCTTTAGCAGCTCATTCAGCTTGGTTTGTTCCACCAAAAGGTGTATCTTGCGCAAAACGAACTAATCATTCACGAGCATTTGGGCTTACAGTAAATGCTATTTTTCTTCAGTTTAAAGCAGCATTAGTTAATGTTCTGAATTCTAAACCACTTCCAGCGATAAATGATGTTACATCTTTTACATTTCCATTAGCAATATCTTCTAATGAAGCACCGTACATTAATTTTGCATATGCATCATTGTAAGGGTATTTAGCTTGTCATCCTGGCACTTGATCAGTGTATTTTTTGTCTGATTTTAAATCTTTTACTAAAGAAGATAGATTAGTTGGGAATGCAGAAAGAAGATCACGAGCTACTCATGTTTTTAAGTTTCTTGATTGGTTATATCTGTAACCTCAAATGTCTTTAGTAAATTCACTTCGTTGTGCCGATGTTAAAGAAGAATAAGAAATTGCTGATGTACTTCCTTCTTTGTATTGGTTGTATTGTTGGACTTTGAATGCTTCAGGGTTTTGACTTAAGTTGTAATTTTCAACGATTGTATCAATTGTTAATCCTGAATTTACTCAATTTTGATTTCAGTATGAATGGTTTTTTCTTAGTTCAGTTGAGTTAATTGTTTTTGTTGGTAAGTAACGTCCTGAGTATAAAGTAGCTTTTGGAGTAATTCCATATCAGTAAATTCCTGCTTCTTTTGCAAGACTATTGTATTGAGAATCTTTTAGTGCACTTTCTAATTGAGTTTTTTCATCACTCTCAAGATTTCCTCAATATGGAGAACTTGCATCAATATTATTGGTATTTTGTTTAATTCAGTCACTAGGTGCCGCTGATCATTCAAATGATTTAGCAACTTGTTCAAATAAACCATAGAAATTAGGCTCTGTTGCTCCATCAACAAGACTAAAAGTATAAGCATCTAAATTATTGTACTGAGCTTCAGATGTTTGTGTTTTGGTTATAGCTTTTGATTTATCCAATAGTGCTGATAAGTCGATTCCGAAGGCTTGGTAGATGTAAGCATTTGGATATTTTGATTTTTCACCATAAATGTCTGGAGAACCCATTCTTGTTGAGATTTCATTGATGATTTTGTCTAAACTTTCAGTTCCACCATTTTCTAGTCTGAACCCTTTTGAATTAGCAACAGTACGAACAAAACTTACATAGTAGTCTTCGGCTTTTGTTTTAGTTCCTGAATCTTTACCATCACCATCTACTCAAGCATATTCACGAACAACGAATTGCATACTTTTTGCGTCTTTTAAGACATCTTTGAAGTGTTGTGAGTTAATTGAACGATCATTACTTGAAGTTGCTTGGTTATCCATGTATCTAAAATGAATACCATCTGCTAACATTACTGGTTTTTGTTTATCAATTGAATCTACTTCATCATTGTCGAAAACAACTACTGAACCATCGTTTTTAGTAACTAAAATGGCCTTTGCACCATCAAGTGTATATCTTCAGTATGAAGGACGAGTAATCAAAATTTGAGTAGTTGGTTTACCATCATCAATCACTAATTTTGTTTCATACGTTGCTTGATTTAAACCTTGCATACGAACCAATAATGTTGATGTTTCTGAAAGACTTGCAGCATTTCCTAATGAACCATATCCTCTTGAACCTTCATATATGAAGGCACGGTTTGGAGCATCAGTGTTATAACTTGTTGATCATTTTTTAAGACTTGCAACTGTTTGTTTACCTTGTCAGTATTTTAGAGCATCACTTTTTGATTTTGAAATCTTAGCATTGTAATAACTTTGTAAATCTGGTGAATAAGATTTATATAAAGAATCATTTACATCGATATTTGGTTCAACACTGTTTTGTGAATTTTGACTTCCATCTTGGCTTCCACCTTCGGTTTTACCACCACCAGTACCACCACCACTATTTGTATCATCACATGAAGCAGCGATAAATGGCACAGCACTGGCACCTAATCCTAAAACTGTCAATGATGAGAGAAGAAGCGATTTACGTCACTTAAGTTTTTTCATTTTTTTCTCCTTAATTGTTTTTAGATAATTTTGTTATTTCTTGCTGCTTTTAAAAAATAAAAGCTAGCACTTAACCGACAAAGTTAATTGCTAGCTTTTAGAATTAAAATTATTAAAAATAGTTTCAATTTTGGGATAAACCACAAGAATAACAATTAATTTTGACTTTATTTATGTGAAAAAAACGGACTTCTTAGCCTTTTGTCGAATTAAAGTTTTGGCAAAAAGCTAGATTGCTTTCAAATTTAGTTTTTGGTTATAAATTAATAATAATTCACTTAATAATAAAATCAAAATTTGAAAAGAAAATAATACATGTGTTAATAAACATGTATGTCATATAAAATGTACACTTGCGTAATGAGTTAAATGTAGTCATTTTACTTTTCCTTTCGCAAATAATTATAGACATATTTTTATTTTTTGTTTTCAAATTATTTTTTAAATTTTCTTTGGCATGAAATTAAGAATCTTAAAAAATACGAAAAAGATGCAAAATAATCAGTCTTTTTTAGTGTTTTTAATAAAAAGGTAGGTTTTTAACCCACCATAATTTTTATTTGAGTTTGAATTTAATGATTTTTTCGGCTATTACTTTATTTTTAATTAGCCGATAGGCATCCGCTACGTTGTTAGCTTTTTGGCGCTCAGTTATGTTCTGATCTAAAGCGTAAACTACCATTCAATGGAACTTGTTTTTTGTTTTTGACTTTTTGATTTTAAAAACATTTCACTTATTTTGACGATTAACGAAATACTTTTTAATTTCTTCTGGCATAATCGACTGCTGACTAAATGAATTATTAATGTAGTGACGAGCGCTCCGTTCTTCATCTTTAGTAAAGTCGTTTTCTATAATAATTGTTCAATCTCCACTTTGTGGTTTGATACCTAAACATGCAAACTCACAACTTACTAATCCTCATTGTTGTGCTGTCGAAGAATTGAAAATAAAAATTGCATATTCTTTAACATTTTTAATGTTTTTAATTTTTATTAAGGGAGTTGAAACCTTCAAGTCTGGTTTTGACACACTGTCGATATCAAAATAATATTTTTTGGGCAAGTGAAGAATGTTTTTATCATCTTGCTCCAAAGCAGGAATAGTAACTTTTAGGCCGTCGACTTCTTTGTTTTCATTTAAGACATAAAACATTCCATGAGTTTGACTTTCATCGGCATATAAGTTACCTTCTGAATCAGTTAATGCTTGTTGCGAAGCAAAAGTTAGTACCCCTTCATCAATAACGTGGTTTGCAATTATTTCTTCCATATCGTTTCAAAATAATGGTTTTGATGTATCAACAAATTTGCTTACATCTTCAAAATCTAAAGCATAAACACGCACTTCATAAGTATGATCTTGGTCAGGAGGACAAGGCCCGTAATAACGTGAAGCATTATCATCTAAATATTGACTTGGTAACAAAATTTCATTAACATTTTTTGATAGTGAATTTTCAAATTGCACTATTTCATTTGCTTTCGAAATACTTGAATTACGACATATATGGTCATTGTGAATATTGAATGCTATTCAGTGAATAAATGACATTCCCACAACCCCATTAGCTTCATGATCAATTAAACTAATAGCATAAGATTTTGCACCTTTTACTTCTTCTCAACCAATGTGTGGTGAGTGTGGTGAACCTAAACCGTTTTTTAGTTCAATGACATTATAAACATTCATTGTTTTTGAATATACACGCATTATTTTCCTTTCTTAGTTTCTTGACTATGTGCTTTTTTAGCTTTGGTTAAGATTAAGTGGATAGAACTTGATGAATAAAAGATTTTTCCAAAAATTCTTGAATATAAATAAGCTTTGGCAAAGAATTTACGTTTAATCATCTTGCGACGTTTTTGTTTTTCGGCACTGAATAAATAATCATAAATTGAAATTGTTTGTGCTTCTTGCAACAACATTGTTAACAATTTGTTCAGTTTCGGCTTGTTGTCAGAAACAAAATATAGCAAGTTTGAAATTGCTCTTTCAATTTTTGCGTTTTCTTTTTCGCTTAGTTCAAAATTAATTTTGTAAATTGAAAATAAATTTAATTTAATGAACTGAATTGATTTGGCAAAGTTTTCTTTTGAACTGATTTCTTTTAGAATCTTGTCAAAATAGAAAATGATTTTGTAGTGGTTTTGTTTTAATCAGACGTATCATAACTCGTCAAAAGATCTTAATTCTGAGTATTTTTTGATATTTAACATAAAGTTATTGAATAAGAAATCAATAAATTCTTTAAAACTTTCTAGTTGCGCCAAATAATCACGACTGTAACTATATCTTTCATCCAATTTATGATTGATGAGTGTTTCCAGAAGCGGAGTAGTCAAAATTTCAGTCATAAAATCATAAACAATATTTCATAACTCTTCTTTTGAATCATTAATAAATTTTGCTTTTAGTAAATTTTGAGCAACTGGGTAAACTAAATTTTGTCTCTTAATAACATTATTTTTTGACTCAATAATATCAGTTCAAGCAATTTGATTTTTCTTTGTTAAATTTGTTTGAACTGTGTAAATAAAATTATCAACATGGTTGTTTTCAAGTAAGGTAAGAAAAATTTCCTGACTTCATTTCTTACCTTCTAAGAAATTTAAAAGATTTTGTTTAGTTTTATATTCTTGTGGTGCGGAAGCAAACTTTTTCTCGATATATCTTGTTAATGTACTTCCGAATCCCATTTGCAAATGTTTTTCTAATGCTCTAGTTGCTTCAGAAATGCGATAGTTGGGTAACATTAAGTTTTTGATTTCTTGTTCATAGTAATCGTCTAAAAATAATTTATCTCCACGATTCATACCTAAAACTGCCAATATTAAACCTAAACTATTGGCTTTAAGGTTGAAAATTTTGCGATAACTATTGAAATCTTTTTTGTAGATATTGAATTTTGGTAAAAAATTCAAAATATTATCAGAATCATCCCCATAGACTTTTGAAACATAATTGTCATCTAATCCAAGTTTTAAAAGAATACTTTGTGCCATATGTTTGTACCCTTTTTCAGTTGGATGAATGTCTAAAATGTTTTCATATAAGAAATTTTTGTTAGTGATTCAAAAATCGCGATCAAAACTGTCGACATACATATTGTTAGTTCTATTGGCAGCTTCTTTGATTGCGGCATTTAAATATCCCAACATAATATCACTCATTTTTTCAGAACTGATATCAGTGGTTGAAAATGTGTCATCTAAAGCATTTTTAAAGTGAATTAAAGGTAAAGGATAACCAACTAAAACTATGTTTGTTTCGCTATTTAAAGCTCTAATTTTAGTAATTACTTGCTCTAAATCACTAACAATTTTTTCACTTGTTATATGTAAATGTTCTACAACTTGCGAAAAAGCAAAGGCGCGACGTGAAAGATTTTTAACAGCATAAAAATTACGTAATAAATTTCAAGGAATTTTAGCTAAAAAATCGTTTGCTCCTAAGGTTACAACAACAACATTAGCATTTTGAATTTTTGCCTTAATTATGTCAAAATCACCATTACCGAAATTAAAGTTTTTAAAGTAAGGGTTTAATTCATGTTGAAAAGGGTTTTGATCATTATCATTAATTGAACGAATAAAATCCATTTCATTTTGCAATGAAACTGAAACTTCACGCTTAAAATCTAGCAACTCACTATATTGAGCTGCTGTTATTGCGCTAAAACCAAAATTATCATAAGAACTTAAAAAGTGGGGTCTAATTTCTTCTATCATCCGCACTAAATAGGCAGGATAACTTAAACCTATAACTTTTCTTTGTTCTTTGTCCAAATAACCACAAGACTGAAAACCAAATTTTGAGTTAAAACCAGCTGAAATTGAATCACCTAAAAAAACAATTCTCAAGTCAGAATCGATAACTTTTGTGTGTATTGGTAGTCTATTGTTATCTTTAAATTCAACAAAATCACGAAAATCCATACTTTCTCCTAGTCGTAAATAATGTTTTTTAGATTTCTAAAATAATTAATTAAGAAATTATAAGTTTCAGTAAATAAAACTTGTTTGTTTTTATCTAAAAAGTTTTTCTGTCTAGCAAGTTGAATAATGTTGTTATAAATTATTTCATCTTCTTGCGATGCTTCTAAATCTAAAGCTTCTAAGGCTTGAGGTTTATATTGTGAAACTAACCTGTATGCTTCATAACAAAAATCTTTTAAGTCTAATGCTTCTTTTTTTATTGAACCGATGACAGCTAATTTGACAGCTTGCATTTGATCATCAAATTTAGGTCACAGCAAACCAGGAGTATCTAAAACAATGAATTCGTTATTACAATTTACTCACTGCTCTGACCGCGTTATTCCTGCTTCATTACCAACTTTAGCTACTTTAGATTTAGCTAAAATATTGATTAGCGTACTTTTGCCACTATTTGGAACTCCTAATACTCCAATTTTTAATGGTGGAACTTTAAAACCTTTTTTAGTATTTTGTTGTTTTTGAGTATAAATTTTTTTAATTACTTTTGTTAGTGCATTGTAAGACTTATTATTGTCTTTTAAATTTAAAAAAACTATTTCATCGTTGGGATTGTTAAATGATTTAACAACTTGATTAAAACGATTTTTATCTACAAGATCAATTTTGGTAAAAGCAAAAATCCGCTTTTTGTGTGGTGAGATTTTATCAAATTCGGCATTGTAAGAACTAATTGGACAACGGGCATCCAAAACAATAATAAAAACATCAAACAACTTTTCTTTTTGTTTGATTTGGTCGAATGCCTTTTTCATGTGTCCTGGAAATCAATTAATCATTTTTTAACCTTGCCTTCAATTTTTCAATTTCATCAATGTATTCAACAATATCTTCAATCAAAAGATCAATGAATTCATCAACTTCATCAGCATTGTAACCGTTAATTGCCGGACTAAATTTCATTTTCACAATTTGGTCGACAGTAAGTTTTGGCATTTTACTCCTTGATAAAATCTTTTCCTTTTTGCACTTCGTATTTTGATAAGTTCATAAAATCTAATTGTCTTAAAACCTCATATAAAACAACAATTACACTATTTGCTAAATTTATCGAACGACTTTCTGGTGTCATTGGAATACGCAAGCAATTATCTAAATTAGTTTGCAAAATTTTCTTTGGTATCCCGGTAGATTCAGTACCAAACATAATTCACACTTCATCATTTTGTTTAAATTCAGTTTTAAAATCTATGTCAGCATATGTAGTGTATCCATAACGAGTTACATAGTAAACATTTTTTGAGCCATATTTGGCTAAAAAATCTTGGTATGAGTTGTGAATTTCGTGCTCGATATCACTTAAAAATCTTCCTGCTGCCGCTCTTTTCATTCAATGTGGGTGTAAATCGAAAGCAATTGGTTTAATAATGTGCAATTTAGCACCAGCACTAAAACAAGTTCGAATGATATTAGCGGTATTAGGACTAATTTCAGGTTGGTATAAAACTATATTAATCATATGAAAAATTATAACCATTCCGCTTTTTTTATGAAATAAAAAACCTTTAAGTTGTCTTGGGTCTAATTTCGTATTTAATAATCGAAAATAAAAGGACAAGAATTAAATTCCTGCCCTTTGAATTAGGTAGTATTCTTTTGCTTTAATTTGAAAGACTCTTTTCATATTCAGCAACGATGTCATCTTTGATTACAAAATATTTATTGAATAAATAATTAATTCCTTCACGGATTTCTTCAAATCATTGTTGTCTCTTTGTTTTCGAATCACCACGTGATGAAATTCTTTGAGCAGTTAAATCATTTAAAGAACCTTCCAAATTAACTTTAGCTTCTTTGAAAAAATCGACCATTTTTTCATCGATCTTATCTTGTTTTAATTTTTTATTAGTTATCAAATTATTTTTTTCTTGCTCATAGTTAGAAATAGCAAAATTCTTGAATTGCGAAACAATATCGTCTTCGTCGGCTTCTTTAGAAATACAAATATCAATGAATTTTTCAAAAATATCAGCTAAACGTCTTGTGTCTATTGCAGAATTAACCGCATTCATAATTTTTTCTCTATATTCTGATGAAATATAATTATTTGCTTGTTTGTACTTGTTAATTAAGTTAAGAACATAAAGCACAGTGATTTGATCTTGACGAATGATTTCAATATTTCAAACAATATCTTCCGGAATTTCAATTGGTGTATGATCTTTGCTAGTATTTTTGGCACGATCATGCAATTCTAAATATCAAGATTTGTATTTAAGGTTTTCGTCACTTGTTACAATGGCATGTTTTTCTTCATTAAATTCATCAAATCTCTGAATTATATTTTTCAATTTGATAAAAGAGTTATATTGGCGTAAAAAATCATTTCTAAATGGTTCAAAGGATAATAACTTATCAAAAACATATGGATCATTGGGATTAAATTTTTGCTTTAAGTTATTTTGAATTTCACTAAAACCTGGTTGATATTCGCCTTTATCATTGTAATAACCGTTGTTGTATTCTTCGAAAGTACGCATCAACACAATAGTTGATGCTGTATCTTCATCACTAAACAGTCTAATTGATTCATCAACTTGTTGTTTTAGGTCACGATAACAAACAATATTACCTGAATCTTTTACATTGTTATAAATTCTGTTTGTTCGACTAAATGCTTGCAATAGGCTGTGGTGTTTTAAATTCTTATCGACTCACAATGTATTCAATGTTGGTGCATCAAAACCAGTTAAAAACATATTAACAACTAGCAAAATGTCAATTTCTTTGTTTTTAGTTCTTAATGAAATGTCTTTGTAGTAACTTGCAAAACCTTCATCGTCAATACTGTAATTTGTACCAAAATGATTATTGTAATTGTTGATAATTTTGGTTAAGAATTTCTTATCAGAATCCGAAAGCGAATTAACTGCTTCAAAGTCATTTCCGTCAATATCTTCATATTCTTCTGAATCGGTAGCACTTTTGCTGTAGATAGCAGCAATTTTGATGTTGCTTTGTCTTTTTTCAATTTGTTTAATTAATTCGTCATAATAAAGTTTTAGTTGTGCAATACTTGAAACAGCAAAAATTGAGTTAAATCCATTTTGTTGTACCGAAACACTCATTTGTTTAGCACCATCATTTCTTGTTGTCAATTGTTTAATATTTGTTAGTTTTGCTGCATTATAACTTTCATTTTGCAGTGTTTTTTTATCAAAATTATCTAATATATGACTAACAACTGCTGAAATATAACCAGATTGCATATAAATGTCTTCTTCACTGATACTTAAGTGTAAATTGTGCTCAATTTTGGCATATTCAACATTGAATTTCAAAACATTTTCATCTCTGATTGCGTCAATAATTGTGTATGAATGTATCTTTTCACCAAAAAGTGCTTCAGTCGTTAAATTATTTGAAGCAGATGCTGAATTTTCATCCAAAATTGGTGTTCCAGTAAAACCAAACATGATAGCATTTTTAAATTTCTTCTTAATTTGGGCATGCATCTTACCAAATTGCGAACGATGACACTCGTCGAAGATGAAAACAACATTTTCATTAAAAATACTTAAATTAGAGTGATTTTTGTTGACAAAACGAGAAAGTTTTTGAATAGTTGTAACAATTACTCTATCAGTTTCTTTGGTGCTGGTGATTTTACCAGCCAAAATATTGGTGTTTCTTGTACTTGCTACAGAGCCTTTCTGGAATTTATTAAATTCATTTATTGTTTGATAATCAAGGTCTTTTCTATCAACAACAAAAATAATCTTTTTAAGTTCACTAATTTGTGTTGCTAGCTGAGCAGTCTTGAATGATGTCAATGTTTTACCAGAACCGGTTGTGTGTCAAACATAACCACCTTTTTTGTTTCCTTTAAATTTATCTGGATAATTAACTACTAGTCTTAATTTGTTGATAATTCCTTCAGCCGCAGCTATTTGGTATGGACGCAACACTAATAACTTTTTATCTTCAGTATAGACACAATATTTTGTTAAAACTTCTAACAAAACAGACTTTCTTAAAAAGGTTCTGGCAAAATCCTCAATACCTTCTAGTAATTTGTTGTTGACATTGGCTCAGTAATTTGTAAATTTGAAACTATTTGAGCTTCGAGTTTCTTTTTTGGTTGCTTGTTTTCGCTGATCAATAGCATATTTTCGAGTAGTATTTGAGTAATATTTGGTTAAAGTTCCATTAGAAATTATGAATATTTGTACATAATTGAACAATCCTTCGCTTTCATCAAAAGACTCAGCCTGGTAGCGTTCAATTTGATTGAAAGCATTTTCAATATTAACACCAGCTTTTTTCAGTTCAATATGAACTAAAGGTAAACCATTGACTAAAATAGTAACATCATAACGATTTTTTCTTCCTGGAATTTTAGAATCCGCTCTAAATTGATTGATTACTTGTAAAGAGTTCGAGTGAATGTCTTTTTTATTAATGATTTTTATGTTTTCAGACTCATCATTGTCTCTTTTGAGAGTATATAAGTAATCATTTTGAATTCTTTGTGTTTTATCTTCAATGCTTTCGTTTGGTTTACACAAATAATCTCTTTTTAGGATGTTTCATTCTTGATCTGAAAATTTTGTGTTGTTTAACTTTTCAATCTGATTTCTTAGGTTAGCTAGCAATTGTTCTTCATTTTTAATTTCGCTAGCATATTCATAACCTTGATTTTCAAGCATTTCAATCAAGAAATTTTCTAGAGTAGATTCTTCTGAAAAAGATCTATTTTTGTTATTTATTGTTGGCTCATATTCACCAACAATAGTATTTTTGTTTGTCTCAAAAATATGTTGCGAATTATTCATATTACCCTTCTAGTTTTTGTTTTTTTACTCAATTTTTTTAAATAATAAATCTCGATAGTATTCGTATTGTTGTTCAACTTTTTCAATTAGTAGTGGAATTCCTTCAGTTATCCCATTAGTAAGACTTTCGAATCTTATTAGTTTTGAAGCAATTTCATCTTGAATATTTTTGTTTGGCAAGTGAACCATAAAATTTTGTAAATCACTAAAATTTAAGTTTTTTATCCCCACACCATTTGCAAGTCGTTTTAGTTTTGTTTCATTTTGTTTCAAATAAAAATATAAATATTCAATGTTTACCCAATTTTGAGTATTTTCTACTGATATTGCGTAATTATGGCCGCCAGACCAATACTTTTCATTCATCATCCTTAAATAACCAACACTTCCACCTTCACATATAGAAATAACGTTTTCAGCATTAAAATTATGTCAATATCCGGATGGGTTTTTACCACCATTCATCACAGGATAACAATATGTGTCAGTTCTAATTGGACTTAAAAGCACTTTATTTATTTGTTTCCCTTTTTTGATGGTTGAAACATCTTTGAGTAAATATATTTTTTTAGCATTTAAGAATGATATTGAGCTAACAAAGTTCTCTATGAATCTAATTAGATCCTCTCTCTCTCTCTCTCTCTCTCTCTCTCAAGTTATCTACATTGATATTGCCTGTTTCAATGTATTCAAACAATTTATCTCTGTAGAATTCATATTGTTTATTGCGAGCCTCAAGCTCGGCAGGAAGTCCAATATTAAGATCTTTGCATATTGTGTAGAAGTTGTCCAATGAACGAACAATTTCGTTTTGTTTGTCAATGTGTGGCAGTGTTATTACCATTTTGGAAACATCGCTTATATAGACGTGTGGTGTACCAACACCCTTCTTAAACGAATAAATAATGTCTTGCTTTGACTTTAATCAATAAAATAAATACTTCAAATTCAAAACATCATTATTTTTGTTTTTAAGAGTGAATGCGTCCGATACAAATATTGGTTCATTTCATCAAGAAACATAACCTGCTGAACCTGAAGCAGCAACCGCAATTGTTTCACCATCAAAATTGGATTTATCGGTATATCCCGAAACCTCTTTGCCACCACTAACAATTGGAATATTTCCCGTCTTTAAAGACGATAAACGAACAATGTTACCTTTTTTAAAGTCACAGATTTCATCAAGATTGTATTGATTTACAACACTAAAAACACCATTATCATTAGATAATAGTAAATCTCTATAGTAATCATATTGTTTTAATCTCTTATTCAGCTCCGCTGTCAGCTCCGCTGTAGATGATTGAAAAGTATCCAAAATCTCGACAATCTTTTTTTGTACCTCCACAACAGGTATGGCTATTTCAATTTTTATTAAACTTTGAAAGTTCATGTACTTAATAGAAGATTTGATTACATTAGTCCTTACTTTTACATTTTCATTATTTTTTAAATAGTAATAAAGAAATTTAGTTAATATCAAATTTTCATCTTTGCTTTTCAGTATGTAACATAGTTTTCCTGCATAAAAATTTTCGTTTAAATATTTCACGTGCCCTGCGTTTTCACCATGCGAAGTAATTGAAATTCATTCTCCCGAGTTGTTGAATTTGTCGATTTTTCCAAAGTAATCAATTGACGAATTTACAACATTATATTTTCCATTTTTATTTAGATCTTTCTTTGCAATATTGCCTTTATTCCCAAAAACACAAATATTCTCGAGCAACTCTTTTTTTAATGTACAAGATGACATTAGTTTATTTATCTCTTTTTCAAACATTAGTTATTAAACCCTTCGATTTCTTCGATGATTTTGCTGATTTCTTCTCTCAACTTTTCTTGTTTAGCGACAATTTCAGCTATTTCTTTGTTCAAAACTTGTATATCGATTGGCTCTTTAGTATCTTTTGGTTCAACATAATTAGAAACTGAAAGATTGTACTTTTTATCTATAACTTGAGATTGCGGAACAATATTTGAAAAGTGTTTTGTAACTTCTTTATTTAAGTAAGTATTTAAAATTTTGTCAATATTTTCTTGACTTAACTTGTTATTATTTTTAACCTTTACAAATTCATTTGATGCATCAATAAACTGGATGTTGGTATCTTTTTTGGCTTTATTCAATACTAGGATTGACGTAGCAATAGATGTTCCAAAAAATAAGTTTTGTGGCAATTGAATAATTGCATCAACCAAGTTTTTTTCTATTAAATATTTTCTGATTTTTTGTTCTTCTCTAGCACGATGCAAAACTCCAACCGATAAAACTATTGCTGCTATTCCATCAGAAGATAAATAATGAATTGCATGCATTACAAAAGCTAAGTCTGCATACATTCTCGGAGCAAGTGCTCCAGCAGGGGCATAGCGTTCATCCTGGATAAGTGTTATATCTTTATTTCCGTCTCATTTAAGTGAGTAAGGAGGGTTAGACACGATAACATCAAAAGGGCCTTCATCTTTTAATACTGAGCCTTTAAGTGTGTCCCCTAATGCAATGTGGAATTGATTGAATGGAACTTTGTGTAAAAACATATTGATTCTACATAAGTTATATGTTGTTGGATTAACTTCTTGACCGTAGAAGCCATTAACCTTGTCAATACCTAGCAATTTAATTGCTTGTAATAAAAGTGAACCAGAACCACAACACATGTCATATATTTTGTTGATTTTCGTTTTGTTCTTGATTGCTAGTTTTACTAGAAGTTGACCAACTTCTTGTGGCGTATAGTATTCACCACCACTTTTTCCTGCATCTGATGCATACATTCCCATTAAAAATTCATATGCATCCCCAAATGCATCGATGGTATTTTCTGAAAATTCTCCGAGTCTCATGTCTCCAATACCATCTAACAACTTGATGATCTTGTTATTTCTTTCTGCGACTGTTGTACCAAGTTTAATGTTGTTAACATCAAAATCATCAAAAAGACCTTTGAAATCTTCTTCGCTACTTGTTCCTTTAGATGAATCTTCAATACTTTTGAAAATGTTTGCAATTAAGGTATTTAAATTTTCATTTTGTCTTTCGTTTTTACGAACGTTTGCAAAAAGATGCGAAGGTTTTATGTAAAAGCCAATTTCTTCAATAGATGCTTCTTTGAATTCTTCATCTGCAAGTTTATCATCATAGTTAGCATAATCAAAATTTGGATCGCTGTCTTGTTCATTTTCATTCCATCAGCTTGTGATATGCTCTGAAATGTAACGATAAAACATTGTTCCTAATACGAAGTTTTTAAATTCTCATCCATCTACTTGACCACGCAAGTCATTGGCAATTTTTCAGATCGCTTTATGTAATTCAGCTCTTTCTATTTCTTTCTTGTTATCCATAGTGTACTCCTAGTTTTGTAGGCTAATTTTTTGTAAAAAATTAGTCACAAAAAAGTTAACACTTTTTTTTTTTTTTGGAAAAGGTCTATTTTTTTGACTTTTTTCAAAAAAAATTAACCTATAGGTTAAAAAAACTACATTTTAAGTGTTTTTGTGTTCGGCAAAATAGCAACGTCTTGTTGCTATGCGATCCTCTTTTTTGAAAAAAAATGACAAAAAAGCAACCAACTGGTTGCTTAAAATCAGTAATTTATTAGTTTAGAAATTCATTTATTAGATCTTGTTCAGAAATGATTTTAGTGCCTAATTGCTGAGCTTTTTCATACTTAGAACCCGGATTCTCACCAACGACTAAATATGATGTTGATTTTGTTACAGTATTTGTTACTTTAGCACCCCTACTAATTAGCATTTTTTCAGTTTCTTTCCTACTTTGACTTAAAGTTCCAGTAATAACAAAAACTAAATTTGCTAATTCTAAAGACTTAATATTTTTTTGATGTTCTAAATCTAGTCCGCAGGCAAGTAAATTGTTAACCATTGCAACATTTTTTTCATTAGCAACAAAATTCTTTAACGAATCAACCGTTTTTTGCCCGATTTCATCAAAATTAATCAGCTTATCAAAATCAAAAGTCAAAAAGTTACTGAATTTTTGCACTTCCGAAGCAATAAAGTAAGCATTTTTTTCACCAATGTGTTTAATAGAAATACCATGTAACAGTCTTGCTAAAGAATTTTGGCGACTCTTTTCGATACTTGCTAGAATTTGGTCAACACTCTTTTTCCCATATCCTTCAATTTGAATCAATTCATCGTAATGATCTTTTAAAGAGTAAAAATCATAGTAATCAGTAACAAGATTTTTATTAAATAACATTTCTACTGTTTTTTCACCTAAAAAGTCAATATTCATTGCTCCTTTTGAAGCAAAATGAATCAATTTTCTTAGTCTAACCTCAGGACACATATCATTAGTACAAAATTGATCAATTAAGGTTTCGCTATCATCTAGCAGTGAACCACACTTAGGACAATATTTTTGTTTTTTGTAACTGGTCGAACCTTTTTGCTTCACTGTTCCAATGACTTTAGGAATAATTTCGCCAGCTTTTTTAATATAAACTAAATCACCAATGTCAATTTTTAACTTATTAATGTAATCATAATTATGTAAAGTTGCAGCACTGATAGTCGATCCTGATAAAAAGACTGGTTCAAGTTTAGCATTATAGGTAATAAAACCAGTTCTTCCTACTGTAGTAAAAATATCTAAAATAACAGTTGTAGCAACATCAGGTTCATACTTAAAAGCAATCGCTCAGCGAGGGAATTTTTGAGTTTGACCCAATAAGTCATACACATTAAACTCATTTACCTTTATAACTACACCATCAGTTTCATAGTCTAAAGTCTTTTTGACTTCTTTAAATTCATTAATCCAAGTCAAAATTTCTTCCAGATTGTAAACTTTTTTACCTTCTTTTGTGACTGGAAAGTTGTGTGTGTGTAAAAAATCACGAACTTCATCAATGGTATAAAGATTATGCTTGGTTGCGTCGTTTATAGCATAACAATATACTGATAATTTTCTTTGTTTCGTAATTTGACTATCTAATTGACGCAGTGTTCCACTTGCCCCATTTCTGGGGTTAACAAGAAGCTTCTTGTTTTCTTGTGCTAATTGTTTATTGATTTGTTCGAATTGTGAAAGTTTTAAATAAACTTCACCACGAACTTCTAATGGCTGTAAGTAATCAATTTGTAAAGGAATTTCTTCGTTTACCAATAAATTGTGAGTAACATCTTCACCAACTGTTCCATCTCCACGAGTTACTGCTCGAATTAATTTTCCATTTTCATAATGTAAAGAAATCGAGAGACCATCAATTTTAGGTTCAATGAAAAAAGTTGATTGCGAATTAGCCTTTTCAACATTTTCAATTCAACGCTTTAGTTCATCTTTTTCATACGCTTTTTGCAATGAAAGCATAGGTTTTGCATGCTGAAATTTAGCAAAAGCATTTGATACTGAAGCCCCAATGCGATTTGTGGGACTGTTTTTTAGTTCCTGTTCAGTTAATAAATAAGCGAACTGAGTTTCCAGTTCTTTAAGTTTAACTAAAGCAACATCATACTCAGCATCGCTTACTAATGGATCATCATTATCAAAATAGGCGTTGTTTCAAATTTGAATTTGTTGTTGTAATTCTAATATTTCCAGGCGAATATCTTTTTCTTTTTTTGTCATCATTATACCTTAACAAAAGTTTGTAATCATCAATGTGGTAATGATTGCGACTGTACTTGGAAGAAAATAACCATAGTTGAAATACCCATTAAAATTACAACTGCTAAAAAGTCAATTCAAACTGGTTTAATCAAACGATAGTGTGTTCTTTTTTGGTAAGGATTATAACCTCTAACTGTCATCGCATCACTCAAGTCGTTTGCTTTGGCAAAAGAAGAAACGAATAAAGGAATAATTAAGGTTAACATTGACTTAATTTTCTCTTTTGTTCTTCCGTTTTTAAAGTCAACTCCCCGTGAAGATTGAGCTTTCATGATTCTGCCCGCTTCATCTAATAAAGTAGGAATAAAACGTAAAGCGATGTTAATTATCATTGTAATAATTTCACTTGGAAATTTTAATAACTTCAAAGGATAAAGTAAGTCATTAATTGCTTTTGTAAGTAGAACTGGTTTAGTTGTAAAAGTTAGGATTGTAGTTGAAAGAATGATTCCATAAATTCTTGCTGTGATACTTGCTGCTCGCATTAGTGAGAAACGAGTAATTTGGAAAGCACTATTAGGTCCGCCTGGTGCTCAATATGTGTCATTTACCAAAATCAAACCATTGTAATTTACATAAGCATCAACATTACTCTCACCACTCAAAGGAACATAATTTATACCTGCCCCTTTAATGGTAAAAAAGTTGATTAGCGCTAAGACTAGACCGATATAAATTGGTAAACGAATCTTTTTAATTAATGAGCGTACTGAATGAGTAGCCAGTAAATAAGCACAAGCAATGAAAACTAACAAAATCCCAAGAGTAACAAAATGATCGACTAAGAAGAATAAAATGATGAATAAAATGTTTGCAATAAATTTCAATCTCGGATCCATTTTGTGGATAGGAGTATTAAGATTGACATATTTTCCTATAATGGCATTCATTTATTCTCCTTTCAATTGTCTTTGTCTTTGTTTTCAGTTGTTAATTGCTTGAGCTAATTCATTAACATTAGTTACTTTTCCAACTCTTACTCCTCTTTGTTCTAATTTACGAACAAAAGTTAGCAATTGTGTTGAACGCAAATTGTTTTCAACTAAACATTGTTCATCATTTAGAATGCTGTAGGTGTCACCATCACGAATAATTTCACCATTCTTAAACAAAATGGTTCTTTTAGTTCAACGTAAAGCATTATCTAAATCATGAGTAACAATAATGATTGTTTTGTTTTCTTTAACATGTAAGTCATAGAAAAGTTGCAACATTTGTTCAACCCCAGCTGGATCTAGTCCAGCAGTTGGTTCATCAAGAATTAAGAATTTCGGTTCCATTGCCAAAATTCCAGCAAGGGCAACACGACGTTTTTGTCCACCACTTAAATTAAAAGGTGAACGAGTCAAATAACTTTCAGGCAGTCCAACAATTTTGATGTATTTTTTCGCTAATTCTTTTGCTTTATTAACATCCATACCCATTGAAACAGGGCCAAAAATAATATCTTTTTCAATAGTTTTTTCGAATAATTGATATTCAGCAAATTGGAATACTACTCCAACTTGTTTTCTCAGTGCTTTAATGTTTTTAATTTTGCGTTTAGTATTAACAATTTCAATATCCATTGTTACCAGTTCAACATCTTCTGGTTCAGGACTTGTTTTTGTTTTTCTAAATTTAGCAAACAAATTCTTTTTTGATTTTTTAAGACTTGTAACATCTTTAAAAGTAATTTTTCCACTATCTGGAATTAGTAATGCATTAAGGTGTTCGATAAAAGTAGTTTTTCCACTTCCTGTATGTCCGATGATAGAAATAATTTCACCTTCAGAAATATCTACGCTAATATCTTTTAAAACTTGAATGTGAGTAGGTAATTTTTTATCAAATTCTTTTGAAATATTGTCAACTTTTATTTGCATATTGCTTCAATTAACTCCTGTTCGTTATAAGTTGGTTCTACGCCATCAACTAACTCACTAAGCTTGTAGATAAAAGGTGAGTCAATTTTTGCAATTTCCACAATTTCTTTGTTATTTAAGATATCTTTTGGACTTCCTGAAGCAATTAGTTTTCCACCGCTAAAAACTAACAATTCATCACACAATATTGCTTCATCCATATCATGAGTAACAGAAATTAAAGTTTTATTAGTTTCACGATGCAAATTATGAATAATTTCCAAAATTTCATGTTTTCCTTTAGGATCAAGCATTGAAGTTACTTCGTCAAAAATAATAACATCAGGATCAAGAGCAAGAGTTGAAGCAATGGCAACTCTTTGTTTTTGTCCACCACTTAAATTTTGTGGCTCACGATCTAAACTATCCTGCATTGAAACCAAAGTTGTGTATTTTTCAATCTTTTCTTTCATTTGTTCACGCGGAACTAGTTTGTTTTCTAAACCAAAAGCAATATCATCTTCAACTGTCGCTCCAATAAATTGGTTGTCTGGGTTTTGAAAAACAATTCCGATTTTTGAACGAATCTTTTGCAAGTTTTCTTTTGAGTACAAAATATCGTCAATGTAAATTTGACCTTCAGTAGCTTTATAAATTGCACTTATTAGTTTCGAAAGAGTACTCTTTCCACTTCCATTGTGTCCTAAAATACCCACATAGTGGCCAGTTTTAATTTCTAAATTTACTCCTTGTAAAGCGAAAGAATCACTTTCAGGATATTTATAATACAAGTCTTTAATTTTTATCATGACTAATATTATACAAGTTATACTCTTTTTAAGAGTATACAAGCAATAAAAAAGTTGCTAGACTTGCTAGCAACAACTTAGTTAGTTTTGATTCTAGTGAATAAGATTTCGCTAACTAAGCATTTTTTGTTGTCAAACTTGCTAAAATCATATATTTTTTCAAAACTTAACTCGTTCTGAGCTAAAAATTTGTTGATTTTCTGACTTTTATTGTTTAAAACAACACTTAACATAACATTAACTGCATACACTCCATTTAAAAGTACACACAACACATCATTTAAACGTTCTAAATTGTCTTTTAGTTTTCAAGGTGTAGTCTTGTCAATATATAAATTCAATTCTTTTGAAAGTGCAATTGCAGCTTTTAGTGCTTTATCAGACTCAAAATTATCAAAATGTTCTTGGTATTCAACAAAACTTGATGCAATTTGTTCATACATTTCTAAATCAATAGACTCTAATGATTGCTTTTTGTAAACAATTCCATTGTCAAAAGACTGATTTAGCATTGCTACTGTACGGTTTAATAAGTTACCAAAGTTGTTAGCAAGATCAGCATTTAGTGTATTAATGAAGTTGTTTAGTTCAAACACTCCATCGTTATTGATATTAATTTGCGACATGAAGAAATATTTTGTTTCTTCGACACCATAGTTTTCAATTAAAAAGTAAGGATCTACAGTGTTACCTTTAGATTTTGACATTTTTCCTTCAGGAGTAACAATTCAACCATGAGTCAAGATGCAAGTTGGCAATCTTAAATCTAAACTTTTCAAAAAGATAGGTCAATAAATGCAGTGAAAACGAGTAATTTCTTTACCTACAACATGGACAATTTCATTACCGTTTTGTCAGTATTTAACATAGTTTGTCTCATCATCTGTTAAATATCCAAGTGCAGTTAAATAGTTAAATAAAGCATCTAATCACACATAGATAACGTGTTTAAACTGTGAAGGAGTAACAACACTTATTCCTCAATCAAAAGTAATTCTTGTTACGCTCAAGTCTTCTAAACCTTTTTGAATGAAATTATTTAAAAGTTCATTTTTAACCTTATTTGAAGTCATAAAGTTAGGATTTTCTTGGTAAAAAGCCTCGATTCAAGTACTGAATTTTGACATTTCAAAAAAGTAAGTTTCTTCTTCGATTTCAACTAATTCATGTTTTGAAGATGGGTGATAGAATTTACCATCAATTTCAAGTGCTTGTGAAGGTGTAAGGTATTCTTCATCACTTATTGAATATAACCCTTTATATTTTCCTAAACGTATTAAACCTTTTTCTAGCATTTTTGCAAAAATCTTACGAATTGCGTTTTGGTGATTTGGGGCAGTAGTTCTTGAGAAAAAATCGTATTCGATTTGACTATCTTTTCATAACTTTTTGAATTGTTCAGCTTGTAAATCAACAAAGGCTTGAGGCTCAATACCTTGAGCTTGAGCACTTTTTTGAATTTTTTGACCGTGTTCATCGATACCAGTTACAAAAAATGTGTCATATCCTTGCATTTTTTTGTAATTTGCCAAGGTTTTAGCAATCGTTGTTGTGTAAAAATGACCGATATGTAAATTTCCATTAGGATAATAAATAGGTGTTGTAATGTAAAATGTCTTGTTTTTCATTGCTTTCTCCATATTCTTTTAATTATAGATTAAAACGCTAGTTTATAAACTAGCCAGGATATAAAAAAATAGGCTTTTTGTGCCTATTTTAAAAAGGTTTTTACATCCAATTTTGATTTATTCTTTGAATGAAAATTTTTGTAATTTACTATTGCGTATCAAACATTATTAGCAACAATTAAACTTAACAAAACTGGTAAAATTACAATCTGATATGATAATCAAAAACCATTAGTAAAAAACATTATTGGTTTCAAGATTACTGCTAAGAATAACATCAAGAATGTAGTTGGATAGTAAATAAGATCGATGATTTTTAACTTATCTGTTACATCTCAAACTGTTGGACGACGATTTTCGCGCACTTTTTTAACAAAGTATCAAATCAAAATTGCCAATACTAAGATCATTACGACAAAAGCAAAGGTACTAAAAATTTGTGTTGCTAAAAGTCATTTATCTAGTTTGTCAAAAAGTATGGCTTGTAATACTAAGTTAACAAGTTTGATAACAAAAAAGCTAATTAAAAATACTAAGAATAAATTAGCGATAAGTGATTCCGTTTTTCTTCAAACGGTAGTTTTTTTCACTTTTAGTGTTTCAAAGGCTAGAAATGAACCTAACACCGAGTACGCAAAAATTGCGATTATTGGTGCAAAAATTCCCAAAACAGCCATTGGTTCGAATATTAATATAAAAAACAAGCTGATGTTGATAGCTAAGATACTAATTCAATTAACTTTAAATATCTTACTTAGATCAATTTTTGTAGTGTGCATTTATCTATTTATTTTCAGCAGCACGTGCATCTCTTCTTTGGTCACGAGCACGTTCTTTAGCTAGTTTTTTAGCTCTTTTTTCAGCTCTAACTTTGTTTCTTTGTCTGATTTCAATACGCATTTTCCCTCCTAATGTTGTTAATTTATTTAAAAATTATACTAATTTTTTTTGTTGTTTTTTTCGAGATTGTTGGCTTTTTCAATTAAGGCATCAACATTAAATCAATCTATTATTCCGACATTATCCTGATTTGATTTTTGGTGTTTTGGCTCGTTTTCTTCTTTTTGTTCACTTGCTATTTCTTCACTTGATAAAGGCTCATCAAAAATGAATGTTTCCATAACATCTACATCTAAATTATCATTTTCAGATTCATCAAGAATTTTAGTTTTGGAATTTTTATCTGGACTAATAAATACATTTTTAATAAATCTACCAACGTTTAAATCATTAATTTTGACAGCACCAAAACTTTCTTTTGGCTGTGAAGCGGGAATATCTTCAACTAATCATCTTTGCAATTTATTTTCTTGCGATGTGTACCAGAACTCAATTCCTGATTCATAAGTAGCAATATCTTGAATTACAATTGGTTTGTTTTTTAGGATGTAGTAGAAAACTTTTGGTACATTGACTCTTTTAACATCAACAATATTTTTAGCCAATGCTTTTTTGAATTGTCCTTGTGAAGTTGATAACAATAACTTGTCATTTTCGTTCATTACTAGCACTTTGGCAACATAATTATCGTTTAGTTTAGTCATTTGCACTCCACTTGCTTTAAGACTATATAGAGGTATTTGACTATTTTCAAAATATTGGTATAGTCCGTCGGAAAGCAAGACAAAAATATTGCTTTGTGGACTCACAATTTGAGCTGCAACTAATTCATCACTTTCATCTTTTAGTTTGATAGCAAGGAATTTACGATTAGTTTGTTGACTCAATTCTTCAAGGTTAATTTGCTTTGCTACTCCATATTTTGAAACTAGTAAAACATTATTATTTTGACGGGCATTTTTGAGATTATAAATAGCAACAATTTTTTCACTGCCTTCTAAACGAGCATAGTCACTTGCATGGGTACCCAGTTCTTTTCAACCGTTTTCTTTTAGGTCGAAACCATTGATAACAAAATAATTACCTTGTGATGTGAAAAATAATAATTGTGATAGTGAGTTAATTTCTTGTCCAAAAATAACAAAATCGTTTTCTTTTAAATTGTAAGTATCAAAAGAGTTAGCATTAAAAATTTTGCTGCTTAAACGTTTTATATAACCATCATTTGATACAAAAACATAGAAATCTTCATTTTTTGCCAGTGCTTTTGTGTTTATTTCTGTTTCAATCTTGACATGCGAAATTTCACTTCTTCGTGGTAAAGCATATGTTTTCTTAATGTCGTGTAAAAGATCAATTAAGAATTTTTTGAATTCTTGCTCATTAGTTAGAAGTAAGTCTAGGCAATTAATTTGTTCTTGAAGTTCCTGGCGTTCTTTTTGATACTCTAATTGATCCATTCTAGACAATTTATATAAACGCAATTCGGCAATAGCTGTTGCTTGTAATTCAGTAAATTTAAACTCACGCATCAAGGCTTCAATTACACCTTTTTTGCTGTTGTCTGACTCACGAATCAGCTTGATTACTGCATCACTTATTTCACTAACTCTAATCAATCCTTCAACAATTTCTAGACGACGCGAAATTTTTTCAAAATCATATTTTAAAGCGTCTGTTTTACAGCTAAATAAGTGTTTTAAGAAGATATCAAGAAGTTGTCTAATACCTAAAAGTTTTGGCGCATTATCGCAAATTGCCACCATGTTGTAATTGAAATATTTTTTAAGATCAGTCTTTTCAAACAAATAGTTAAGAATTGCTTGTGCATTTGATTCGGTTTCTAACTCAATATAGATACTAATTCCATTTCTTGAAGACTGGTCACGAACTTCTTTGATTCCATTGATAGTTTTATTAAAAATAAGATTATCAATTTGCTTAATTAATTCAACCTTAACTACTCCATAAGGAATTTCTAGAATTTCAATTGCTTCAACATTATTATTTTTGTCATAAACTAAACGATGTTTAGCATAAATTTCAACTCTTCCTTTTCCGGTTTCAAATGCTTCTTTGAAGCCATCAATATCACTAATAATTCCACCAGTTGGAAAATCAGGACCTTGAATGATTTGTAACAATTTTTCATTTGAAATGTGTGGATTTTGAATGATTTTGACACAAGCATCAAGTAATTCATTTAAATTGTGAGGCGGTATTTCGGTTGCATACCCTTCAGCAATTCCTTTAGCTCCGTTGGCTAGTAAATTAGGAAAATAAGTCGGCAAAACAGTTGGTTCATATTCAGTGTCATCAAAGTTAGGTGCAAAAGAAACAATTTTTTTATCGATTTCGCCCATTAAAGGATTGGCGATTTTTTCCAGTCTTGTTTCAGTATAACGCATAGCAGCGGCTGGATCATCATCAATCGAACCTTTATTACCATGCATTTCAATTAATGGTAAAGCCATTTTTCACTCTTGTGACATCCTGATTAGTGCTTCATAAATTGAACTATCTCCGTGTGGATGAAAACGACCAATAACATCTCCTACTACTCTGGCTGATTTTTTGAAAGGTTTGTCATTTGTTAGTGACATTTCTCACATTGAATAAAGAATTCTTCTTTGAACTGGTTTTAATCCGTCTCTTGCATCGGGCAATGCTCTTTGTTGAATAACATATTTTGAATAACGATTAAAACCATTAGACATGATGATGTCTAAGCTTTCATTGATGATTTTTTCAATAATTTCATCACGATTTTTAGCCATAAAACTCCTTAATCGATTTTATAGTCATCTTCTTGAGAAAAGTCAATGTTATTTTCAATTCAGCGTTTTCTTGCTTCAGCATTTTTACCCATAAAAGTTGAAACTCTTTTTTCAGCTAAAACTACATCTTCTAAACTTACTTGAATTAAAGTTCTTGTTTTTGGATTCATAGTAGTTTCCCATAACTGATCAGCATTCATTTCCCCTAACCCTTTATAGCGTTGCACTGTATAAGAAGAAAATTCAGCTAGTATTTGACGCAATTCTTCATCACTTCAGGCATAAGTTACTGGATCGTATGTTTTAGATTTTCCACTAATTTTGTATAAAGGTGGTAAAGCGATGTAGACATGACCATTTTCAATTAATGGTTTCATGTGTCTAAAGAAGAATGTGAGTAAAAGAATTTGGATATGTGCTCCATCAGTGTCGGCGTCAGTCATAATGATTATTTTGTTATATTGGAGATTTTTAAGATTGAAATCTTCTCCAATTCCAGCTCCTAAAATGTTAATTATTGTGGCTAGTTCTTCATTTTTTAGAATGTCAAGTAATTTTTCTTTTTCTGAGTTAACAACTTTACCTTTTAGTGGCAAAATAGCTTGAATTTTAGCATCACGACCTTGTTTAGCACTCCCACCAGCCGAATCTCCTTCGACTAAGAACAGTTCTTTTTCAGTCGAATTTTTTGATTGGGCAGGAGTTAATTTTCCGCTGATAATCTTTTTGTTTTGTAATTTATCTTTTACTTTTCTTACTTCATTACGAGCGTTACGGGCAGCAGTTCTGGCGTCGAATGCTTTCTTGATTTTGTTAAGAATTTTTTCTGATTCTTGCTTATTTTCGTTTAGGAAAATTTTTAAATTAGAACTTAATGCTTCATCTACTGCTTCACGTCCTTCTGGAGTTCCTAATTTATCTTTAGTTTGTCCCACGAATTCCAAAATAGCTTCAGGAACTTTTAGACTAATAATTGCCGTTAAACCTTCACGAACATCACTTCCATCATAACTAGTTTTACCTTTAGCAAAACCTTTTTCTTGTGCATATTCGTTAATTGTTTTAGTTAATGCAGTTTTGAAAGCAGTTTCGTGGGTTCCTCCATCTTTAGTTTTAATGTTATTAACAAATGAAACAATAGTTTCCGAGTAGCTATCAGTATATTGGATAGCAATTTCAACGTCAATTCCTTTAAATTGTGATTTAAAAAAGATGATGTCAGTTATTAAGTCTTTGTTTTCATTAACAAAGCGAACATATTCTTTTAAACCATCCTCATATTTAAAAGTTTCACTGGTTTCAGTATTTTCATCAATGAACGTAATTTGTAATTTTGAAATCAAAAAACACGATTCACGAATTTTTTCAATGATTGTTTGGGGATTAAACTTAACTTTTTTGAAAATTGTAGGATCAGGTCAAAAATGAACAAGGGTTCCTTGTTTTGTGGTTGGGCCAATGATTTTTGTTCTTTGAACTATTTCGTCTTGTTTAAATTCAGTTTGATAAATATTTTTGTTTTTATAAATGGTTGCAACCAAGCGTGAACTAAGGGCATTAACTACAGTTGAACCTACTCCGTGTAGTCCTCCACTGGTTTTATAGACTGAGTCGTCAAATTTTCCTCCGGCATGAAGTTCTGTGAAAACCAACTCAACTCCAGTCTTTTTGAACTCTTCACGATAATCAACAGGAATTCCTCTTCCATTATCTTCAACACTGATTGATTGATCTTTATGAAGAGTAACGGTAATTTCGGTCGCAAAACCCGCTAAAGCCTCGTCAATTGAGTTATCAATAATTTCTCAAACTAAGTGATGTAGTCCATTGATATCTGTAGAACCAATATACATTCCTGGTCTTTTTCTGACTGGTTCTAAACCTCTAAGTACTTTTAAGTCTTTTGATTCGTAATTTGTATTCATTGTTAAATAATTATACATTATTCAACTTTTAAAGGTTTTTAGTCAATATAAAAATGAGATTTTGCTGAATTTTTAAAATCCAAAAAAATGCTTATTTTGAGTACTTTTTCAGTCTTAGACAAGTTTAAAATGTTTTGCTTTTAGTGCTTTGGTGTTTGGGGCAAAAAAGATAAAAAAACAGCCCAAAAATTGGGCTATTTAATTATTCTTCATCGATTTCATAGCTATCTTCATCAGTACTTGAATCATCGAAATATTCGTAAATATTTTCAATTTCTCTTTCTTGGTGAATTTGAGTTAATTCTTCTTCTAAATCTTTATTTACTGTTTGTAAATCTAAATTCATTTCGTCATCGTTTTTGAAATAGCTAGCAAATGAACGAATGTTGTATTTTGAATTTTCTTCTACTGGTAAGAAGTTTGTTCCAGCAGGAATTTTCTTACCAACAATGATGTTTTCTTTTAGTCCTTCTAATGGATCTACTTGGTTAGAAATTGCTGCATGAACTAAAATCTTTGTAGTTTCTTGGTATGAAGCAGCTGCTAAGAATGAATCACTTAGTAAAGGAGTTTGTTTTGCTCCTTTAATGATGATATTTCCATATGGAGGACGTTTGTTTTGTGATAATAATTTTCCACTTTCACTTTGGTAGTCAAAAATGTCAACAATTGCTCCAGCAAAGAATTTAGAATCTCCTGGATCAGTAATTACAACTTTAGACATCATTTGACGAACAATGATTTCGATATATTTATCACTAATTGCAATTCCTTGTGAACGATAAATTCTTTGAATTTCTTTTAGCAAGTAATTCTGTACGGCATGAGCATCGGCAATTTGTAGTAAGTCTTTAAGAATAATTGGACCTTCTGAGATTTTTTGCCCGATACGAACATTGTCACCAACTTCAACACGTAGTTTTTTCTTAGTTTCAACGTGTTGAGTAAGAATTTGTGATTCTTTGTTACTGTTAGTGTATTCAATTTTAACTAGATAGTGTCCTTCTTTTCCTTCTTGAGTTTCAATTCCAACTACTTGTCCTTCAATAGGAGAAATAACAGCCGGAGTTCCTCAAGGTTGTTCATAAGCATCGATTAATTCAGTTAGACGGGTAAATCCACCAGTAATATCTTCAACCCCAGCAACCCCTCCAGAGTGGAAGGTACGCATGGTTAGCTGAGTTCCTGGTTCCCCGATACTTTGAGCAGCAATAATTCCAACTGCTTCTCCGATGTTTACAAGACGGTTTGTTGCTAAGTCTTTTCCAAAACAGTGTTTACATACACCATTACGTGTATTACATCCAAAAATTGAACGAATTTCAATTTCTTTAATTTCAGCTTTACGTAATTTAGCTACATCAGCAGGAGTAATAAGTTGGTTTTTAGCAATTAATAATTTGTTGTTATTATCATAAACATCTTGGTTAGAGAAACGACCTTCAATACGGTCTAACATTGACACGATTGTTTGCTTTGTTTTTGTGTCAGTAATGTCTCTAATTAAGAATCCGTAATCTGATCCACAGTCTTCTTCTTTAACAACAATGTTTTGTGCAACGTCAACTAAACGACGGGTTAGATATCCAGATTTTGAGGTGTTAAGAGCAGTATCGGTTAGTCCTTTACGAGCCCCGTGAGTTGATGAATAGAATTCGTATGCTGTTAGTCCTTCAAGGAATGAAGATTTAACAGGAACTTCAACAGTTGAACGAACTACCCGGTCGTTTTTAGCATCGGCTTTTAGGGTTTTGGTGTTGTTTGCCATTAGTCCCCGCATACCTGCTAATTGAACGTAGTTATTAATTGTTCCCCGAGCCCCTGAGTCAATCATCATAATAACTGGGTTATAAGTATTTTGTTTAATAACTTCACTTAGTTGACTTTGAATTTTATCCTTAACTTCAGTTCATTTACGGATAGTTAAGTTATAACGGTCGTCATCAGTTAATTCTCCAGAGTTATAGAATTCTTTTAGTTCGTTGATATATTTATCCCCTTCATCAATGAAATCCGATTTTTTGTCAGTTCCGATGATGTCACTAATAGCAATACTAATACCACTCTTTGTTGAGTACTCAAATCCTAGAGCTTTAATTTTGTCTAGAATTGAAGCTACTTTGTTTGTGTAATCAAATCAAACACCATCTAAAATACGAGCTTTTTCAGCACTTGATAAATAGCTGTAGTAGTTACCGTTTGCGTCTGTTTTTGCTTTATTAAAGCAGTGTTCAAAGTGTTTTTCTGTTAGTTGTGCTAATTCATTAGCGTGTAAAGCATTAATGTTTTTACCATTGTAATCTAGCAATTGAATGTATTCTGATAAGGTTTGTTTGTAATTTTCAGGAGTTAATTTATCAATCACTGTTGCAATATCTTTAATTGAAACAACTGAAACATAACGATCGAATACTAAACGAACAATTTTGGCAATGTTTTTCTTGGTAAATGCTTTTTGAATTCCTAACTCATATTTAATGTAACTTTCAATATCTTGACCACTTCTTAGAACAAAACGTCTTGAGTTTTGTTTGATTTCTTCATTTGTTGTTCCAAAATCAGCGTGGTGAATGAATGGGAATGAGCGTGGGAATACTGAGTTAAAGATGAATTTTCCAACTGAAGAAATGATGTATTTGTCTTCAGGATTGTAAATTGATTCAGATTTATCTTTAATTGCTTCGATTGGCATAGCAACACGAGCATGTAAGTCTACTCTTTTAGCTTCATAAGCACGCATCATGTGTTCAAAGTCACGGAAAATTCTTCCTTCTCCTTTAGATCCTGGCTTTTCTAAAGTTAAGTAGTAAAGACCTAAAATCATATCTTGTGAAGGGTTGATGATAGGTTCTCCATCTTTAGGACCTAGAATGTTTTTATTAGCAAGCATTAGTTCACGAGCTTCTAGTAATGCTTCATCACTAACTGGAACATGGACAGCCATTTGGTCCCCGTCGAAGTCAGCATTGAAGGCAGTACATACTAGTGGGTGTAATCTAATAGCTTTCCCCCGAACTAAAACTGGCTCAAATGCTTGAATACTTAGACGGTGAAGGGTTGGTGCCCGGTTAAGAAGCACTAATCTTCCTTTAATTACTTCAGCAACATGTGGTCAGATTACTGGGTTTTGATCTTCAATCATTTTTTTGGCTTGTTTAATGGTTGAAGCGATTTCTTTTTCAATTAAAACGTTAATAATTCATGGTTCAAATAGTTTCGCAGCCATTTCACGTGGGATACCACATTGGTGCATTTTTAGATTCGGACCAACAACAATAACACTACGACCCGAGTAGTCAACACGTTTTCCCAACAAGTTTTGTCTAAAACGTCCTTTTTTACCAGTTAGCGCATCACTAATTGACTTAAATGGACGGTTATCTTTTGAAAGGACTGGGCTCGGGCTACGGCGAGCATTGTCAATTAAAGCATCAACTGCTTCTTGAATCATCCGTAATTCGTTTTGGATAATCAAGTTAGGTGCTTCTTTTTCAATTCATTGTTTTAAACGGTTATTTCTGATGATAATACGACGATATAGTTCGTTAACGTCACTAGTTGAGTGACGTCCTCCATCTAATTGAATCAATGGACGCAAGTCAACAGGGATAACTGGTAGATTGTAAATCAACATTGAGGTTGGTGATTGACCACTTTCAATGAATGAATTAATTACTTGTAAACGTTTGTAAAGTTTTTCACGATTAGTTTTTTGAGTTGAAGAAATTACTCCATTTGTGTATTCTTCGTGATTGATTTCTCTAATTGCTGCTTCAACTTCACTTTGTTCTTGTTCTAGATTAATGTTTTTTAGTAAATACTCAATAGCTTTTGAACCGGTAGTGATTTTAGCATTTGAGTACTCTTGAATAATGTCATTGAATTCATAGAAGTCAATCCCATAGTCTTGACCGATTTTTGATTCCCCTTTTTCAATCAAGTTTTCGATTGCTTCTTCAATATCTAAACGTTCTTCACTACCTTCTTCAAAACGATATGCTAATTCTTGTAAAGCATCACGGTAGATAGGTCCAGCGTTATTAACTTCAATGATTTTGTTTTTTGGTAGGCTTTTCAGTCCGTCTGATTCTAAAACAATGTGTGATTTGTAGTAAATTAAGTTTTCATAATCCGCACGACGAACATATTCACTAGTATTTTCAACTCTTAAACCTAACAATTTTGCCAAAATTGAGTGGTCAACTTTGTAGTATCAAAAGTGAACAACAGGAGCGGATAGTTCAATGTGACCCATGTGGTTACGACGAGCCATTTTTTGCAAGATGACTGGTTTTTCTAGTTTACACAAGTCAGTTTTTGAACAGTTTTGTCCTTCATTAATTTTTTTGTATTTGTGACCACAGATTGGACAACGGAAGTCAATCATTGGTCCGAAAATTAATTCATCAAATAATCCGTGGCGTTCTGGTTTGTAACTTTTATAGTTAATAGTTTCAGGTTTTGTTACTTCACCATTACTTCAGTTTCGAACATCTTCACTAGTTGCAAGTGCAAGTGAAATATGTGAAATTGAGTCATGATTACCTTTGTAATTTTTTGCCATAATTAGTATTCTCCTTGCGCTTCTAGTGGTAATTGTTCACCAACATGTTTATTTTTTTCTTGCTCACTAACTTCTAATTTAATTCCTAATCCTCTTAGTTCATAACTTAGAACGCTGAATGATTCTGGAGTACCTGGTTGTGGTAGTTTTGAACCTGTAGCAAGAGCATTGTAAAGTTGGTTACGTCCAATAATGTTATCTGATTTGTATGTCAATAATTCTTGCAATACGTTTGTTGCTCCATACGATTCGATAGCTCAAGTTTCCATTTCTCCGAAACGTTGTCCCCCATTTTGACTCTTTCCTCCAAGAGGTTGTTGAGTAATTAATGAGTAAGGACCAACACTACGAGCATGCATCTTGTCATCAACCATGTGGTATAGCTTCAAGTAGTACATGATTCCAACTGAAATAGGGTTATCAAATGGTTCTCCGGTTTGTCCGCTGTAGACAGTCATCTTTCCACTTGGATCAATTCCTGCTTCTTGCTGGATTTTCTTGATTTCTTGGTAACTAATTCCATCAAAAATTGGTGAAACAATTTTAGTATTCAATTTTCTTGCAGCCAGTCCTAAGTGCAATTCAAGAACTTGTCCAATGTTCATCCGTGAAGGAACCCCTTGTGGGTTAAGAAGAATATCAAGTGGTGTTCCGTCTTCTAGATATGGCATATCTTCTTCTGGTAAAACGATTGAAACAACCCCTTTATTTCCGTGCCGTCCGGCCATTTTGTCCCCGACTTTGATTTTACGTTTTTGTGCAATTGAGACCTTAACGATTTTTTCGATTCCATCTTCTAGCGAATCACCATTTTCGCGACTTAGAACATCAACAGCAACAACTGTTCCTGCGTGTCCGTGTTTAACTTTTAGTGATGTATCTTTGTGAGTTGATGTTTTTTGCCCAAAGATAGCAGCCATTAGTTTTTCTTCAGGACTTGGGTTTTCTTCAGCTTTTGGTGAAACACGTCCTACAAGAATGTCTCCAGCACTAACTTCTGATCCAACTCTAACAATTCCTTCTTCAGTCAAGAAACGTTTTGAACGGTTAGAAACGTTAGGGATTTCACTGGTTAGAATGTCGTCTCCAGCTTTTGAACGACGGAATTGAATGGTTTGTTCTTCAATATGAATTGATGTATAAACGTCATCTTTAACTAATCTTTCGTTAAGAATAACAGCATCTTCATAGTTGTATCCAAATCAGGTACTGAATCCAACAAGTACGTTTTTACCTAGAGCTAATTCCCCATTTTCCATACTTGGTCCATCAGTTAGTAAATCACCTTTAGCAATTTCTTGTCCAACTTTAACGATTGGTCTTTGGTGAATAACTGTTCCTTGGTTTGAACGCTCAAAAGTACGTAATCAGTATTTGATTGCTTGTTTTTGTCCGTTTGGTTTGATGTCAATTCTTGAAGCATCAACGAAAGTTACAACTCCATCGTGGTTTGAACGAATGTTAGCAGCTGAGTATTTAGCAATATCTGCTTCAACTCCAGTTGCAACTAATGGCGCTTCAGGTTTAATTAATGGAACTGCTTGACGTTGCATGTTTGATCCCATTAGTGCCCGGTTAGCATCGTCATTTTCCAAGAATGGAATAGCTGAAGCAGCGATTGATGTCATTTGACGTGAACTAACTCCTAGGTAGTTAACATCTTTAGCATCAACTTCAATATAGTCATTGTTTTTACGAACAACAACTTTAGGATCTAAAATTTTTCCATTTTCATCGATATTAATTGATGATTGGGCAAATGAGTAATTTACTTCTTCAATTGCTGATAAGTAACGAACATCGTTAAAATCAACAACTCCGTTATTTACTTTAAAGTATGGAGTTTGAATGAATCCGTGTTTATCAATGTTGGCATATGAAGCCATATTTAAGATAAGTCCGATGTTTGGTCCTTCAGGTGTTTCAATCGGACAAATACGTCCATAGTGAGTTGAGTGAACGTCACGAACATCGAATTGTGCTGTATCACGGTTAAGTCCTCTAGGTCCCAAACTGGTTACCCGACGTTTATTCGAAATTTCTCCTAGTGGGTTAACTTGATCCATGAATTGTGAAAGTTTTGATGAGTTGAAGAATGTCTTCATTTGGTTGTAAATAGGCTTGTTGTTTGTTACATTTTTAGCAGTAATTTTTTCAATGTCTTTTCCAGAAATCTTTTCACGTGAAACTTTTTCAAGTCTTAGTAATCCAATTCTGAATTGGTTTTGTAATAATTCTCCAATTGTAACAATTCTCTTATTTACAAGCGAGTCATTATCATCACTAGTTCCTACTCCTTCTAATAAATTAAAGTAGTATGAAACAGCAGCAATAATGTCAGGAATGATTAAGTGTTTATCTTCTGAACTTTGATCATTTCCGATAACTAAAACAGGTTCACTATTTAATTCCATTGCTTTTTCAGTAGGTCAAATACGAACCATTGAAACATTTAGTTTGTTTGCTAATGATTTTGTTGGGGTACTTAATTGATTTGCATAGATTGTTTCACTAATATCTGGTAATCTTGTTAAATCAATGTTTCCATTTTTAAAATCATCATTAATTTTGGTTGCTAGATCAGGAGTAATGAATGTTCCCTTTTTATAAACTACACTTACTACTCCGTCTTCATCAGTTTTGATTAAATCTTGAGCTAAATATGAGTTTACGATACGATCGATAACACTTAGTTTACGGTTAATAGTAAAACGTCCAGTGATTGCTAGATCATAACGTTTTTCGTTGAATAGTACATTTGGTAATAGATTTCTAACACTATCATCAGTCATTCTATCCCCACGACGGATGATACGGTAAATTTGTTCCTGTGAAAGTCTTATAGCTTCTTCACGGTCATCCTCTTTTACCTTGTCTTTTCTTAAAGTTTCAGCTAAAACATCATTTGTACCAAACAAATTAGTAATTGATGCTTCAGTTAATCCTAATGCTTTTAAAAATGTAGTTAAGTAAATTCCTTTGTTTTTGTCAATCTTAATTTTTACTGAGTCAACACTAACTCCAGTAACTTTGTGGCTAATTTCTAATCATGAACCAACGTGTGGGAAGATTTCAAGTTTGTTGAACAGGTCGTTAGCTTGTTTGTTCCGAACTCCTACTCCGAAATATGCTCCGGTTGAACGAATTAATTGGCTAACAATAACTTTTTCACTTCCGTTGATAATGAATGTTCCACCATCAGTCATAATTGGAATTTCTCCAAAAACAACTTCATAGTCTTCAGTCTCACCAGTTGTTGTGTTAGTTTGACGAAGAGTTGCTTTTAATTTTCCAACGTATGAAGAACCTTTTTGCTTAGCGGTTTTTATTGATTCGAATTCTGATTTACTTGGTTTTTCAAAAACACGTGAGTTTTTCTTATATTCAATTCTTACTTTGTTAGGAACTTCGATAGGGTAAACTGAGTTTAGTTCTTCTTCAATTCCTTGGTCAATGAATTGTTCAAAAGAATCACGTTGCATTTTTAAAAAGTCTGGGGTTTTAAAAACTTTAGGAGATTTTGAATAATCACGCCGAGTGGTAATCGGCCCGAATTTTCTTTCAATAAATTTTTGGTGGTTTTGTTCCATATTTAACTCCTCAGAAATAATGCTTGGCTTAAGCCAAATTTTTTGTTTAAAAAATGTTTTTTGTATACAAAATTTATTCAGTTTTGAGTGGTTTTGGTGTTTTTAGGCGAAAAATAAAAGTGCCTTAATAAAACAACAAAAATGGCATAGAGCCATTTAATGTTTATAGAAAATTATTAATCGATTGAAACTTCTGCACCAGCAGCAACAAGTTTAGCTTTGATTTCTTCAGCTTCATCTTTTTTAACGTTTTCTTTAACAACTGCAGGAGCTGATTCAACTAATTTTTTAGCTTCCATTAGTCCTAATCCTGTTGCTTCTTTAACAGCTTTAATAACGTTAACTTTTTGGTCTCCAGCTGATTTTAGAGTAACATTGAATTCTGTTTTTTCTTCTGTTGCACCAGCTGCTGGAGCGGCTGCTGCTACTGCAACTGCTGAAGGGTCAATTCCGAATTCTTCTTTTAGTCCTTCAACTAGTTCCATAACTTCTTTAATGTTCATTTCTTTTAATGCAGAGATAAATTCTTCTTTTGTTAATTTTGCCATAGTTTTTACCTATCCTATCCTTGTAATTTGTTTTCTTTTACTAACATATCTAGACCAATTGAAAGATTTCTCAATGGTGCAAGTAGTGAGTTTCCAAGTAACATAAGTGCTTCTTCGTAGCTTGGTAGAGAAGCAACTACTTGAACTTCTTGGGCATCAATTACCCGGTTTTCATAAATTCCAGCCACAACTTCTAGTTGAGAGAATTCTTTAGCAAACTTAGCGATAACTTTAGCTGCTGACATATCATCGTTATTTGAAAATGCATAAATGTTAGCACCTGTTAAGTAGTCGTTAAGAGCTTCGTGACCTAAAGCAGGAGTAGCTTGTTTTACTAAACGGTTTTTGTAAACTTTTAAAGTTACACCTAGAGCTTTAGCTTCTTTTCTCAATGTTTGTAATTGTTCAACGTTTAATCCTTGGTAACGTGCAACAACTAGAGCATGAGAATTTTTTAAAGCATTAGTAATTTCGTCAACTACCAAAACTTTAGCATTTCTTAAGTCGCTCATTTTGTCTCCTTTTAAGATTTGGATACAATACATCAAAACTTCTATACTCGATAACAAATTAAGCTTTCGCAGTTATTGTCTTCATATATTGCTTTTCAATTTTATCACATTTTAATTAATAATTAACATAAGTTTTTAGCTTATTTTTCAGCATTAAATTTCTCAATGTCATCGTCTTTTTTAACTAGGATTAAACTTTCGAAAGCATCTAGTTGCTCTGGTATTGTGGTGTAGGTTTTATCTGAGTAGCTAGAAGCAAAAATTTGTCATTTTTTACCTACCTTGTAGTGACGAGGTTTTTTGCTTAAATTAACAACAAATATCATTTTTTGATTTTGGTGTTTACGGATAACTTTTAAAATTTTGCGATTTAGTGAGATTCTAAAATGAGTTGAACCATACTTCATTAAATCACCTCAATCATCATCATTAACAAGACTTAGTAAGAAGCGATAGAAATTAAGCGGTGAATTTTTATTGTTTGCTTCTGAAGTAAAGTTAATTTCCTTAAAGTTTTCTGGTTTTGTAAAACTAATTTCTCTTTGTTGTGAAAATCCAGCATTAAGTTGATTAGATCAGCTCATTACCCCATTAGTACTAATTGGGTGTTGATAGGATATTGATTTTAAAAACTTTTCGTTACTAATATTTTTTGATTCAAGATTACGTTTAATTTCATTAAAATTAGCAATTTTGTACTGTGAATTATCAGAAATCTTTGCTTTTAACATTCCAAGTTCATCACCATAATAAGTTGATGTTGAGTTAGCACTAGAGAACAACAACAAGGCCAGTGACTTAGCAGACTCAAATTTGTAAGCATTTTCATCACCCCAACGTGAATTAATTCTTCCTGTTTTATCTGATGCAAGTGAAATAATAAATTGATGCAATTTTGAGTATTTTTTGATTTCTTTAAATAATTTTGCTGGCCGGAAAGTTCGCATCAGGTAGTTTTTATAATTTTTGTCTCTTCCAATTAAAGCAAAGTAATTTAGAAACACATAATCGCAAATAGTAGCATCAGCTGAAAGAAGTTTTTTTATGAATTTATGAGATACATTGTCGGCTGATAAGACTAATTTAATCTCACCATCATAACGTTTTGTCATGATGTAAATTTCTTTCAATTTTTGAATCAATTCAGAAGAAAAAGTGTCGCTTTTTTGTACTTGTAAAACTTCAGCATTTTCAATAAAAATATACTTAAATCCTAAACGTCCATAGAATTTCAGGATTGTTTCATAATAGCTTAAGATGTTCGAGTTTAGATCAATTTTGTTTTCACGAACATGTTCGAAAGATACATAACGTTCTAAACTTGATAATTCTTTTTGTTCTTTAAGTGTTTTGTTGTTGTCATAAAATTGATTAGCACGTTTAAAGTTCGTGTAAGTTTGTTGAATTTTTTTAATGTCTATTGTGACAGCTGAAGCAATATTTTTCTCTGCTAATAATTTCACCATTCTTCGCAAGTCATAAAGAGATCCATAGCGATTATGGATTTCATTGATGTTGTCTAATTCCTGGTAGTAGTCAAGGATATTGTTGAACAAAATGACATTAAAATTCATTTTTTCAAAATATTCAATTTTTCTTTCTACTCCTTGATAATCTCCAAAACCAGAATTATTTGTGTCTAAAAATTTGTCAACTTTTAGCTCATAGAAATTTAATTTTGGGTATTTTTTATTCAAAAAATCATTATTCATTTTTACTCCATTAAAACAGTTATAAACTTGCTTAAACAAACTTCTTCAGATAAAAAACCTTCTTTTAAATCTAAATCAAGTTGGCTTACTTGTGACATTCAGCTTTGAATTTGTTCGATTTTATGAAAATTTAAAAAGTTATTGATTAATTTGAAACGAAAGGCATGTAATTTCAGAATCATTATAATTTCTGAATCTGACAGCTTATTTTGCCTTAAAACGTGGATTTTTATTGCTTGTTCTAAGATATTTACTACTCAAGTGTTAAGTAATGCAAAAGGAGTCCCCATAAGCATTTGCTCTTCAAATTTTTCGTATAGTTTTTCATTGCTTACACATTTTAGAAAGGCATCACCAAATGCAAATTCAGGATTTTCAGAAAACATTATTTCATCATTTTCCATTGTTTTAAGAGTTATTGGTTGTTCTTTGTTAACTAAGTATTTATCTAAATCTTGGCAAATTAAGAATAAATTCGAACCATAACGAGCAACGATATCGTTTATTGCATCAGGAGTAATAGAACCCTTGTTATCTTCGACATATTTCTTGATAAAAGCATTCATTTCATATGCTTTTAGTTTATTAACTTTTTTGACATTTGCTTTTTTTGTTAGATATTTGAATATTTTTGATTGACTAATTTTAGCTTCTTGTTCACTATATAAAGAAATCAAAACTTCAACTGTTGGCGATAAATTATCAAGAACCTCAATAAATTTGTCGATGTCTTTTTTTTGATTTTTTAAGTCTTTAAATAGCACTAAATTTTCAATAATTACCAATCTTTTTTCATCGAAAATATCAACTGAAGAAAGTGCATCAAAAATATCTTCCAAATCAGAAGATTCATCAAACTTACGACGGTCAAAAACATCCTTGTTTGCCTTTATAAACTTTTTAATATAAAATTCGACGAAAAATTTTTCGTCACCATAAACAAAATTCATAATTCTAATTATACCCATTAACTTTTTTGCTGAAAAGTGATATTGTAAAAAGTCGACTTTTTCTTATAGAAAGAAAGGTTATCCAGTCGAAAAAATGCACAGATTTTCACCAATATTGATTAAGTGTATTTAAGAGTTGTGAATTCTCATTTTGATTTTACTTTTTGTTGCTTTTGAAAATAAAATCAAGGTAGGCAAAATAAGTAGAAATATAGAAACGATGTTGTACCAAAACTAAGGATAGGAATAGTGGAAGGTAATGATGTTAAGAAATTCAAAATTCAATTCAAAGAATTAAAGATCAAATAATTAGTATATGGTGACCAAAAGAAAAGAAGTGAATTCAGATAAATGAATGGAATTATTGCGCTAAAGAGCAATTGATAAAATAAAGCCAAAACATTTATTCGTTTCATTATTGATGAAAATAAAACGAGACTGAGAATATAAGCAAGTAGATTAATTTGAATAAACTTCAATCGTGTGTCTTTTGTTGCGACATTCAAACACATAAAAGTTAAGCTATAACTAGCTATTGCACCAATGTTGTAAAAAAGAGTAGGCATGTAAACAAAATTAATAAAGAGCGTTAAATAAAAAGCTAAAACTTTATTTGATTTGTTTGGTTTTTTGCAATCCAAAAGATAAAGAATTACAAAGTAAACAAAGCACCTTAAACCACTGATTGAAAAATTCAGTAAACACAACAATAAAAACAAAATTACAAATGTTGAAAAGTAACAAATGTGGTTATTGATTTTTAACTTTTTAAACATTGTCATTAAACCAAATCCTACTAGTCCAAAATGAAATCCGCTAACCACAAAAATATGACTAATATTCAACTTATAAATGTGCTGAACCACAATGTCATTTTTATCTTTAATACCAAGTAATAAAAGCTTAAGAAACGTTTGGGAAACAACATCGTTTCTTTCAATGTTGTGAATTAAAAAATTGTAAATTTTATTATTATTAAAGACTGAAAAAGTACTGGTTTTAAGTACAAAATCAATTTTTAGTTGGTCTAGAAAAGATTGAGTGTTTTCATTCAAATTTTTTTCAATACAACCTTGTATAAAATAATAGTTTTGAGGCTTAATATAATTTACGTTTTGAACTAAAAAAGTTTTGTTTAAAAACTGGAAAACAAGACCTCTTCTGAATATTATTTTTGGCCTGACAATAACACTAAAGTGCTGGGCATTTTGTCACGCGAGATTAGAAATTAATAGTGCTAACAATAACAAACAAGATAATATCAAAATGGATTTTCAAAAACCTAAACTTGCTATTTTTGATGCTATTAAAAGAATAATAATTGGAAGTAAATAAAAGTTGTAATTTTGAAAAAAATAATAACCTAAAATCACAGTCAAGAGACTTACTCAACCATGCTTTACAAAATTAAATGCTCGCGCAATTTGGCAATAGTAATTTCACCAATTTGATCAAGTTTGGCAATATCTTCTCATTGATAATAAGTGTTTTCTTTGAAATAATTGAAAAGACTCTTAGCTTGTTTAGGTGCAATGTTAAGGATTTTAAACTTCTCGATTGTATTAAAAAAACTCACAGGCAATTTAAAGTCCGGCTTAAAAGGGATTTCAACATTCATTTTGTCTTTTAGATGCATACTTAGATCAATTTTTGATCAATCAGCTTGCTTCATTATTCCGACTTTTTTCAAAACGGTTCTCAAAGTTGCATCTTTTTCGAAGTAGTATGTTCCAGGTAATTCTATTGCGCCACTGACAGTGATTTGAAAAAATTCGTTGTAATGCTTGTCATTGTTCCTTTTCTTAGATTTTAGAGTTGACTGGTTTTTCAAATGATTAATACTCAATAAGGAAGCAACCAAAACACTGCCTAGGGCAATGAAAATTAGAACGTTTTTAATCTTTTTAAACTTTTTCATCTACTTATTTAAGTAAATTTTGCTGCGAGTTTTTAAATCGAGTAGATATTCTTTTTTTCAAAAATTAATTTATAATTCTTAATGGCTCGTCGATTGCTGCATTTGTAAAAAATGTAGAGGAAAATCCCGGCTAGCACTTTCTGCGATGAAAGTAGTGTTTGTGCTGAATCTAATAAATTCAGGCAGCATTTGATGCTGACGACTAGTGACACAGAAACTAAGTCTGCCCGTTAGGGTAAGAGTGCAAAGGTTAAACTCCGCAAGCTAGAAACCTAAATTATGGTAAGGGAGCTTGGTTAAGGGAATTGAACCAAAACCGAGAAGAATATCAATATTCTTAGATAAATAATCGACATCAATTTACATTGATACAAAACCGGGTTTAAGAGCAGGCACCTTCGGGTGCTTTTATTTTATCTACTCACTTTAATTTTACTATATCGATTTTGTTGAGTCAAGGGATGAGAAAAATGTGGGAATCAAGCTAGCTTAGGCTAAAAAAGACTAAGATTGCTTATGTTATAATTTTAGAAGTTATTAATTCATTAATAAAAGGAACTAACATGCAGAACAATCAATTACTAATCAATTTTGCTGAAGCAACAAACACTCAGCAACGACCAACTAGCGCAATGTCATGAGTGACTTATGCAATTTTGGGTGGTATTCTAGTTATTTTGGTAGGTTACATTATTTTCAAAATTATTAAGCACTTTGTTGATAAAAAACGGGAAGTAAGAAAACGTATCAAAAGAATCGAAGTAAACAAAGAAGTTTATCGTGAATATGTTGTAACTATCAATGAAATTATTGATTACTCACTTGAAGAATTAGACAAATTCCAAGTTAGTGTTGGACAAAGAAAAATGTCTGAACTAAAAAATGGAGCTGCTAAACTTTTACAAGTTTTATATGAAAGAGAAGACTTTAAAGATTTTAAAGAAAGTGAAAAATATCAATATTTTGTAAAAGCTTTGGTTACTCTAAATAACACTTCATTGAATACTTGACACAAAAAATGTCAGGAAGAAATGAACTATTTTAAACAATTGCAGACTGAACTGATTGATGATGATGTGCTGAAAACATATCGTCAAAATGCTAAACAAAGTATTAGAGAAAAATTTTATGACGATGAAGATTTAGAACTTGAAGAGGCAAATGATGGAAAACAATAATATAAAAACAAAAATTCCTAATTTTTTAACCCTTTGTCGTTTGTTTTTAATAGTTCCTTTCATAGTTTTAATGATTGTTCTTAGATACGCTAACGCCATGCATTCAACGAAATGAATACCAATTTACTTCACCAACGTTGCTATCTTTATTTTCTGTATGATCACAGATTTTCTAGATGGTTTTTTAGCAAGAAAATGAAAAGTTGTATCAACGTTCGGAAAGATTTTTGATCCTATAGCCGATAAAGCAATAACAGTGTGTATGCTTCTATTTTTAGCATCAGCAGGGCTTACATATATTCCTTTAGTACTTGTTATTATTGTTCGTGACATTTTTGTAGACGGCGCAAGAATTTGAGCTATTAGTAAAAATAAAGAAGTATCTGCTTCAGTTTGAGGCAAAGTTAAAACTATTGTTATTTCTTTAGCATTGATTGTATTATCATTTGCAATATTTGCACCAACAGGCTTAAATATTTTATTATTCAATATTCCGTTAATAATAGGAGCAATTATTGCCCTAATTAGTGGAGTTATCTACTTAAACAAATACTTAAAATAATCAAAAAGCTCCTTGCATTAAACAAGTGAGCTTTTTATTTTATTAATTCTTTTTTGAGAGTTCCAATATATGGAAGGTTACGCATTTTTTCTTGATAGTCAAAACCAAATCCAACAACAAATTCATTGCCTATTTCAAAACCACTTTTATCGACTTTAAATTCACTTTCACGACCAATTGGTTTATCAAGTAAGCTTAAAACTTTTAAACTCTTAGGATTACGTTGTTTTAGCATAGCAACTACTTTTGAAATTGTACGTCCTGTGTCAACAATATCTTCAACAATCAAAACGTCTTTGTTTTCAATATCAAAAGCCAAGTCTAAAACTACTTTTACACTACCTGAACTCTTAGTTGAACCATGATATGAAGAAATTGTCATAAAATCGAGAATAAAATCAACACTAATAGTTTTGATTAACTGAGCAACAAAAGGTATTGCACCCTTTAAAATTGACACAATAATCAAGTCTTTGGAATCTTGATACTGACTATTTACTCAATCACTCAATTCAGTAATTCGCGTTTCAAGTTGACTTTGAGTAAAAAGAACTTTTTCAATGCGTTTATCAATCATTATTTTTTAAAATCCTTGGCGTAATTGTCAATAATTTCGATTGCTTTTTGCATGACTTGTTCTTCAGTCATATTATTTGTATCAATAACAACATGTTTTAGATTGTATTTTTTACATAATTCCAAAAATGTTGAGTAGTAATTAGCATGCAAGTGTTTGAAATAGTCATAGTTTGCTTCTCAGTTATCAACTTCACTTGCCCGACCTCTTTGAAAAATTCTTTTTTGGAATGTATCAAAGTTGATGTCTAAATAAATTGCTATATCAGGTAGTTCATCTTCAGTAATTAAGTGTTCGAATAAAGCATCATATGCTTTTAGATATCTTTCACCTTTTTGTTGCAAAATGATTTTTGCAAAAATGTAATGTTCTAGACTAAAACGGTCTAAGAAAATGTGATCTTTTTGCATATTAGGATTACTTGCTAAATAATCCTTCATCATTTGATTGAATTTTGTTGAGTGACTTTCAACTATGTAAGATTGAAAACCAATCGTTAAATCTGGTTTTTTCTCGTATAGTCATTTTAAAAATGTGTTGAATACTTCATCATTCTCGTCAAATTCGTGTAGTAATTTGGCGTTTTCATAGTGTTTTTGTAGTTTGTCCGATAGTGATGATTTTCCACTTGAAATCATTCCACTGATACCAATAATCATAATGTGTCCTCCCGTTTTTTATGTTTCTATTTTAGAGTAAAAATTGGGACTTTGAAATAAAAAAATGAATAATTTTTGACTACCACTTTTTGTCAAAATTTTGACAAAAAAATCACCGAAGTGATTTGTTTTTTTTATTCGATATTAATGATTTTTACGATGTATTTTTCGGGCGCGTCAACTTCAGTTTCTTCGTTAACTTTTTTACCTAAAACTGCTTTTGCTAGTGGGCTTTGGTTTGAAATTTTCTTTGCAAAAGGATCAGCATCAAGAGAACCTACAATGGTTAAAACTTTTCTTTCACCATTTTTTTTGTTTTCGATTGTTACTGTAGAACCAATTGAAACAGTGGTTTTTTTGTTTTTTGTGTCAATTAAAACGTGATTTTCTATAATGTGTTGAATTTCGTTAATTCTTGATTCAATTTGGGCTTGTTTATCACGGGCTGCATCATATTCAGCATTTTCTGAAAGGTCACCTTGTCCACGTGCTTCTTTAATTTCGTCAATAACTTGTGGACGAACTACATTACGTAAATAATCTAATTCAGCAACATATTCGTCTAAACGTTCTTTTGATAAGTAAATAATATCTTTTTCTTCCATTTTATCCTCTTTATTTTTTTAAAGTAGTTTTGCTTTTGTCATCTTTTACTATCAACAATAGTGAAACAGAACGATAACCAACTTTTTCAAAGCGGTAGTGGCGTTGTTCTAAAAGTTCACAAATATGCTTAACTTGTCTCTTGGTATAAGAATTATAAATTAAAACTGTCATACCACTTTGTTTTGCATAATTTAATTTTAGCAATTGTTTTTCATAATCATCATCAAGACTACTCAACAAGAGTAATAAATCATAGTCTTTTTGCAATGAGTCCACTTTGTTTACTGTATTTTGTGAGTCAATATCAACAAAACCTTCAGATTTTGGTTTAAGCATATCAACATTCAAGCCAGGATTGTTACGTAACAATATTTGTGCTACAAAATCATCCACATTATCTTCAAGATAAACGTCTTTAAATTGATTAATAAAGGTTGTGTTAACTAAGAACGCACTCAATAGATCATTAGCTTTTCAATTTTCAGTTTTTTGTTGTAAAGCAATCAAATGTTTTTCGAAATCTGGACTGAAGGTAGCAGCTTCAGCAAATGCTTCCTCACGCATTTTGGTTTCGTATTTTTTTCTAAGTTTTATTACTGAACGATGCAAAATGAAGTAAGCAACAGCGGCAATTACAATAACAACAAAAACACTAATTAAAAGTGGAGTTTTTCAAGAAGCTCATTCTTTATTCATAAATTTCGTTTTCTTCTAAAAATTGGTTTAAAACTTCTTCCATGATGGCAAATTCATCATCTGGTAAAGCTACCAATTTTCCTTCTGAACGTTTAAACACTATTGCTTCGTTTTTTTCATCATCAGTAACAACAAATAGATATTCGTCTCCATTTTCACTATATTCAAATAAAACTATAGCATCCTGACTTTGATTATCATCACTCATGATAGTAATTTTTCTTTCTGGGTCACTTAAATAAATTTTGGCCATATTAATTTTTAAAATAGTAGGTCAGATAATCTTCTAAAATTAACTGAGCTGCTAATTTATCTTTAACTCCTTTGCGTTTTTTTCTTGAATAACCGGCATTGATTAAGATTGATTCAGCTCCGATTGTTGATGAGTGCTCGTTTACTAAAATAACTTTTTGACTGAAATTTTGTTCTAGTAATGTTTTAAATTCTTCAACCATAATACTTCGTTCTGATTTAGAATTGTCTTTTCTTAATGGATAACCCAATACAAAAACATCAATATCGTTTTTATATTGCTCTAAATACAATTGCACGCGTTTTATAACTGCTTGAAAATTATTTTCTTCAAAGCGAAAATTTTCCAAACCACTAGCAATGATGCAATCCGAATCAGTAATTGCAAAACCACAAGTTTTTGTTCCTAAATCGAAAGCTAATTTACGCATTGTTAATAATTGATAAAAACATTTCTTCTAGTTGTGTGCTATCTTTTTCGGTTTCAAAACTTCCTTGCGCTGCTATTGCATTTCCACCACCTTTACCATTATTTTTGTCAAGAATGGTTTTAAGGATTAAATTTGAAGGTTTTTGTTTAGATGCAACAGTTACAAATACTTTACCTTCATTTAGACTGTAGGCAATAATTAGTGCTTCCTGGTATTTTTCTCTTAATTCGATAGCTGTCTTTTTAACTAGGCTTGCTTCATCTGCTTGCAAGATTAGATATTGAGTTCCATTTGAAGAAACTTTAAGTTCAACACCACTCAAGTCAAGACTCGCATTTTGCTTTTGTTTGTGTAGTTCTTTGAAGTCATTTCTTAGTTTATCTTCTTCGTTTTCCAATTGTTCTAAGTAAGCATGTAATTGATCGTTTGTGTAACTAGTTGTATCAAAAAGACTCAACTCATATTGATAATTTGCATCAAGTTCAATGTTTTTTGCTTTTAATGCATTTAGTAATTCAATTTGTTCTTGAATTTTTTGTTCATAGTATTCTTTAACTAATTTAGTTGATGTTATAACTCTTAAACGATAAATTCCAGTTCCTTTTGAGTCAACAGAAATAATTTTAAAATCTTCTAAAAATCCAGTGCTTGGAGCATGTGTTCCACCACATAAATCTTTAGTAATTCCATCAAAAACAACTACACGAACATGGCTTTGGTCATGATAATCACTTTCTTCAATAGTCATGTATGCACCGAATGCTTCTGCTTCTTTGACTGACATAATCTTATATTCACGTTTAACATCACGAGCAATGTATGCTTTCATTTTAGCTTCGATACTTTGAATTTGCTCTTTAGTTGGTTTTTTATCAGCAGGGAAATCGAATGTGAAGTATTCAGGCATAATGCTTGAACCTAGTTGTTCGATCTTTTCATCATTAAATGTTTCTCTTAAAGCATGGAACATAATGTGTGTTGCTGAGTGCCCACGCATGTATCCTTGTCTTTTTTCTACATCGACAAAACAGTCGACAGGCAAGTCTTTTTGAATTTTTCCTTTAACTTTGTGAACATGGTTTCAGTGTTTATCTTTGAAAACGTCCAAAATTTCAATTTCTTCACCATCTTGAACTATTTTTCCTCAGTCGTGGAATTGTCCTCCACTGGTTGCGTAGAATGGAGTTTTATCTAAAATTACATAACTTACATCTTCACTGTTATTGGTTTGCTCGATTTCTTCAAATTCATTTAGTAAGTAAAGAATTTTAGCTTTGTTATGTTGAGTTTCGCTATATCCTGTGAATTCAGATTCTAATTTTGTTATTAAATCTAATGAAGCAATAACTTTTTGCATCCCGCTTGCTACTTGTGAACGAGATTTTTCCCGGTGCATTTCTAGGTATTTATTGAATTCTCTAATATCAATTTTTAAACCTTTTTCAGCCAAAATTTCGCTAGTTAATTCAATTGGGAATCCATAAGTATCAAACATTTTGAAAGCAATTTCGGTTGAAATATTTCCTTCTTTTTCTATTTCTTTTTCAAGTAATTTTTCACCTTGATTAATAGTTTTTGAAAATAACATTTCTTCGTCGTAAATTACTTTCGAAACCGTTTCAACATCAATGTCGTAAATTAATGAATCTTTAACAGCTTGGACTAATTTGTATAAAAAGGCGCTACCTTCAATTTTTAGCTTCAATCCTGAACGATATGAGCGACGAATTAGACGACGAATAATGTAACCTCTTCCAACATTCGAAGGTTTCACTCCGTCGTTAATAGCATTAACACTTGCCCGCATATGATCTGCAATAATCTTAAATTGACTGTTAATGATTGCTTGTTGTTTTTCTTTTGTGAAGTAATTATTTATATCGTAACGGTAAGGTGTGTATTTTTCAATTTCATGAATAATTGTTTGGAATAAATCAGTATCAAAATTAGTTGGCACATCTTGAATAATGGCACATAAACGTTCGAATCCTGCTCCAGTATCAATGTTTTTATGTTTTAATTCGGTGTAATTATTTTCTCCATCATTATTAAATTGACTGAAAACGACGTTTCAAATTTCAATAAATCTATCATTTTCAATGTCATCTTTAATTAATTCCACACCACGACTGTCATATTTAGGACCTCTATCGTAATAAATCTCAGTACAAGGACCGCAAGGACCTTGACCGATATCTCAAAAGTTAGTTTCTTTTGTCCCTTTTATCATGTGGTTTGGATCCACACCCAGTTCCACTCAACGACGGTAAGTATCCATATCTTCTTCGTAAAAAGTAATATAAATGCGTTCTTTTTCAAATTTCAGAACATCAAATACAAATTCATATGCAAAAGCTATCGCTTCATTTTTAAAATAATCACCGATACTAAAATTACCTAACATTTCAAAAAATGTGTGGTGACGAGTTGTGATTCCAACGTTTTCAATATCATTAGTACGAATAGATTTTTGCGCATTAGTTAGTCTTGGGAATGGGGGAATTTTTTTACCGCTAAAATAATCTTTTAAAGTTGCTACTCCACTATTAATTCATAAAAGTGAAGGATCATTAACTGGAATAAGGCTTTTTGATTCAACTACCATGTGGTTTTTTGAAGCGAAAAAGTCTAATCACATTTGTCTTATTTGTTTGCTTGTTAACATAATTAGTCCTCATATAAAAATGTTTTTAATTTGTCTTGATAATAAATCTTATCAATTATTGCACCACCAACAACTTTTTGACCGTCGTAAATAACAACTTGCTGTCCTGGTGTTACTGCTTCAGTGGCATCGTAAATTACTTCAATTTGATTGTTTGCTAAAACTTTAATTCGACATTTAATGTCTTCTTGACGATACCTAAATTTAGCTGTTAAATTATCACTATTTCACTCGTGAGCAATTTGATTAAAATCATTTGCAATCATTTTGTCGCTTAGTAAGTATTCTTTATTATCTTCATTGGCAACATAAATTTCTTTTTTAGCAATATTGTGTCCTACTACAAAGTAAGGCTTTTCAAAACCACCAAGGTTCAGTCCTTTTCTTTGTCCGATTGTGTAGTACATTGCCCCTTTGTGTTTACCGACAATTTTCTTTGTTTCGATATCAATAATATTTCCAGGTTGGGCAGGAATATAATTTTCTAAAAAGTCACTGAATCTTCTTTCACCAATAAAACAAATTCCGGTTGAATCTTTTTTATCAGCAGTGATTAAATCTAGATCGTGAGCAATTTGGCGAATTTCACTTTTTAGATAATCTGCCAGTGGGAATAATGACTTAGCAATTTGTGAATTAGAAAGTTGGGCTAAAAAGTAAGTTTGATCTTTGGAATTATCCTTGGCTCTAAACAATTGATCACCTACACTTTTGGCATAATGACCCATTGCAATATAGTCAGATTTTAGTGTCTGGAAAGCATATTCAGCAAAAGCATTAAATTTAATGTATTTGTTACAGAAAATGTCTGGATTAGGTGTTCTTCCTGCTTCATATTCACGAATTAAGTAAGAAAAAACATTGTCTCAATACTCTTTAACAAAATCTACTCTATGTAGTGGAATATCAAGTTTTTTAGCCACAGCAAGAGCATCCTGATAGTCTTGTTCTTGGGGACAAATATCTTGTGAAATATCATCATTTCCTAAAAAATCATTGTTCAACATACTGTCCCAATTACGCATAAAAAGACCAACAACTTCGTGGCCTTGTTTTTTTAATAAATATGCTGCAACACTAGAATCTACTCCACCACTCATTCCTACTACAATTTTTGCCATCTAATTCCTTTCTAAATAAAATATTTATTTTATTTTTTCAAAGTTAATGCTAATATTATACAACACACGACTGCCACTACTAGCACTATTAATAAAATGAATCAAAATGCTTTGTGACCTTCAATCTCGCCAATAACTCTTTCAGCGGAGCGCTCATTAGTTCTGAGTAAAAGTTTTAGTAGTTTCTTGTCTTTTTGTTCCAATTCTTGCACCACCTCTCTTTGTCAGGCACGAAATTCTTGTTTATCTTTTTCTCAATATTTTTGTGCTTTCTCATCTCAATTGGTTGCTTTTCTTCTTAGATGATGTTTCTCATGTGCAACAATTGAGAGTTGATTCAATCCATATATCTGGGTTTTCAGTAATTTTATGTAGTGGTGTTCGCTTCGATTTAATTGTTCAAAAATTGCAACACCGTGAGACTCAAGAATGAAATACTTAGTTCTTTTAATCAATCAGTCAGGATCTTTGTGTGATCTACTGTAGTATTCAAAACACTTGGTATACATGTTAGTTTTTCCTGATTCTTTCATGCTTTTTCAATTCTTTGAGGCTTTTAAAAATTCTCTTCTATGAGAAGCAAAACGTGATTTAAAATTTTCACCAGTTTGACCAACATAAAGTAAGTTTTGAATTCTTATTAAATAAATTCCTTTTAGCGAACCATGTCGATATTCATCATAGGGTTCTAGAGTAACTTGTTTTAGTCATTCATCAATAAATTTCTTTGTCATCGCTTAAATTATACTTAATTGCTAGTAAGACTGAAAAAGTACTCAAAATAAGATATAAATTGAAAAACAAGAACCTTGTTAGGTTCTTGTTAAAATGATTATCTTTTGCATTTGTAGCTTCGAAACATCACTATTCACCAAAGACATCTGATAGCTCATTTTCAAAACTGTGTTCATCTTCGATTTTGTTAAATTCATTTAGCATTGAATGCGAGTCTTTACTTAAAATAATTTCTCTTGTTTTATCTGATTCGAACTGAATATTTGAACTCTTAATTCTTTCATTAATTTCTTCTGAAATTTCATGACTTGATTGTTTTTTATTTTCGACACCGGCAGCAATAATTGTAACAATAATTGAATCATCAGTTTCTTTATCACTTTGTGATTGTGAATTGTAACCGAAAATCATATTAACATCACTTCCAATGATTTCTTTCATTGTTTCGTTTACGTTGTTAACGTCGTTTAAAGTACCTTTTTTACCGATTGAAATTTGAACTATACATTCTGTTGCACCTAGTATACTTGATTCTAAAATTGGACTTTTTAGAGCAGCTGCAACAGCTTTTTGCGCTTTATCTGTTCCAGTTGCCTGTCCGATTCCAACCACAAATTCTCCTGGGTTAGAACGAATTAGGGTGTTTAAATCTTCAAAGTCTAGGTTGATGTATGAAGGTAAAACTGTAATATCAATAATTGAGCGAATTAATTGTTTTAAAACTCTGTTTGAATATTTTCAAGATTCATCAATAGGAATATTTCCATATTCTTCTAACAATTTTTCGTTCGAAACAACAACATAACCATCAACATTTTTTCTCAGTTCTTCTAAACCTTTGTCAGCTGTTTGTCTTCTTTTGGTTCCTTCAAAACCGAAAGGAGTTGTAACAACTGCTAAAGTTAGAGCTCCTGATTCTTTAGCTAATTTTGCTATTTCAGGTGAAGCACCAGTTCCGGTTCCTCCACCCATTCCTGCAGCAATAATTACTAATTCAGCATTTTTAATTCTTTCACGAATTTCTTCTTTACTATCAATGGCAGCTTGGCGACCAACTTCGGGATTGGCACCAGCACCTCTACCACTTGCGTGCCCGATTTGCAAGCAGATAGATTGATCGGCAATATCTTTTAAAGCTTGTTTATCAGTGTTAACAGCAATATATTCAACCCCTTCAATTTTAACCACATCGATTAAACTTTTAATTGAATTATTACCTGCTCCACCAACTCCAATAACTTTAATTTTGGCAATTGCTGAAAGTTCTTTTTGATCCATAATGCTCCTTATATTTATTAATTAAATAACATGCGAATACGATTGAAAATACTAGTTTTAATTTTAACATCTCTAATAACGTTTGTATCAATAATAAAGGTGTTAGTAATATCTTGTTCGTAATCGTTAAAGCATAAGTAATTGATTATTGCTGAATTGTTTAGTTTTAGATTTTTGTCTACAAAGCTTTGTTTGTTTAAAGAAAATGTAAAGTCTTCGGAAATTGTTTTAAAAAACTGCATCATGTTTTCTAAATTGATTAAATTGGATTTGTTAATAACCACATTAACACCAATTAAGTCATTTTCTTGACTAAAAGCTTTGATTTCTTGATAAATTGTTTCTCAAAAATTATTAATTAATGAATATAGTTGATACGTTTTTAAATTATTTCTATAAGTTAAACTTTGGTATGCATCTTTTACCATTTTTGGATAACTTACTAAAATATTTTGTGCTTCTTGAAAATTTAAGTTGTGTTTTTTAGCAATTTGTTTTACTAAATTTGCTAGACCAAAATTAATTGCTTTGTAATTGATTAAATTATCTTTTTGAATAAGGCTTAATTCTAAATGTTCTTTTCCTAGAGTAACGCTAATTTGTTTTAGAGAACTATAAACGTTGCTTGCTAAATAAATGGCATTAACTTCGTTTTGCGACAAGAATTTTTCGACTTTTAAATTCAACTTTTTAACTAAAGCTTGCATCATTTCAAAAGCCTCGCTATCAATAAAACTTAAACGAGATTCTAGCATTAATTGGTTTACATTTTTATTGATTAACTGTTTTAAATTTTTATATTCTTGGAAGTTGTTGTCAACATTAGCAGCTACTTTTAAGTCTCTTTTTGAAATTAGATAATCATTTCCTAAATTGTTAGCAAAATGATTTTCGATTTCTTTTAGACAAAGAGCATCAAATTTTTGGCCGTGATAATTTGCTTGGTAATTTATAACTTGAGTTTTTAGACTTTCTGGCTTATCAAAAACACAAATAACATTGTTAATTGTTTTTTTAACATTAACAATTCTTTGAATTTCTTCAAATGCATTTTTAACTTGCGCTAAAGCCTGTTTGAATTCAATATCTTTTTGGAAAAGTGTATAAAAGTTATTGTTAATGCACTCTAAGGCACTAACTTCAAAGTTTTTGCTTTTCAGTTTTAAAAAAACCAAAACTTTTCTTTCCATAACTTAAATTAATTTCTCCAATACTCGTAATGTTGCTGAACGTGAGCGATAATTTTCAGTCGCTTCTTGTTCGGTGACAGTAATTTTTTTAAATTTATAACCTTCGGTAATTTGCACCGGAAGTTTGTAAGTATCGCTATTTATTTTTAACGATTTAAAGTAGTTCTTAACTATTCTGTCTTCTAAAGAATGAAAACTGATAACTGCCAATTTACCATTTTTAGTTAGTAATTCAACAGCTTGTGGCAACATTTTTTCAATTGCCTCAAATTCCTGATTAACTTCAATTCTTATTGCCTGAAAAATGGCGCGATAAGGATTTTTTTGACGCAATATTGCAGCAGGATAAGCATTTTTAATAACCTCACACAATTGCAAAGTACTATCGATTGGACGAGATTTGCAAATGGCCTTCGCAACTTTTGAAAAAAGCTTAACATCAGCGTTTTTTTGCAAAATCTTTGCCAATTGTTCTTCACTAGTTTGGTTAACAATATCTCAAGCACTTATTTCTTGCTCTTGATTCATTCGCATATCTAATTTAGCATCTTTTGAATAGCTAAAGCCGCGACTAGCATCATCAATTTGCGGACTTGAAATTCCTAAGTCTGCAATCAATCCATCTATTTTTGTAACGCCATAAGTTCGCAATTGTTCTTTTAAAGAAGCAAAATCACTATGTATCAAGGTGAATTTATTTGATACTTTTTTCAAGCGCTCGTTTGCTTCTAAAATTGCTTGTTTATCTTTATCGAAACAATATAAATGGCCAGTTGTTAATTTTTTTAAGATTTCTTCACTATGACCACCCCTTCCCAAAGTAACATCAACATAAATTCCATTTGGTTTTATGTCAAGAGCTTCAATACTTTCATAAAGAAGCACAGGAATGTGGGTTATAAGCTAACTCCACTTTCAAATAATGTTTGGGCTAGTTTGTCAAAGTTCTCATCATCATCCATTGAACCTTCGGTCGCTTCATAAACTTCCTTAGCGAAAATTTCTGAATATTGACCCATACCAATGAACACAACATCTTTTTTGATAGCGGCACGAGTAATGAAACGTAGGGGTAGACTTAAACGACCTGACTTGTCTAATGTTACTTCTTCGGTATTAGCGAATATGTAACGAGCAAAATTACGGGCATTTTTATCTAGCATATTGGTTTGATTCAATTTTTGTTGTAATAACTCAAATTGTTCTTGACTACGAACAGTGATTGAACTATCTAGTCCGTAAGTTATGAAAAAAGTGTTTCCTAACTCATTACGAAACTTAGAAGGTACAACTAAACGGTTTTTTTCGTCTAATGTTCGGTCATATTTACCATACATTCCCATTTCCTCCCACTATCACCCATATTATAATACATTTGTTTCCACCTATATCAAAAATATTTTGATTTTGGTTAAGAAAAGTAATAAAAAAAATACCTTAATAATAGGTATTTATGTAAAAATGGTTATTTTTGCTTCTTGGTAACATCTTCAAGCGTATAAGTGTGAAGATTATGCATTTCGTAATAGTGGTTTAAAAGTCCTTCTTTTTTGAATTCAAATTTTGTAATTTTACCACTATTGTTGTCTAAATCTAGACTTAGATATGTTTCGGCGCTACCAAAAAGTGGGTCAATAAATGCTCCAGGGCAGATTGTGGTAAATTTTTCATTTTGTACTAATAACGGGTATCTTCCAAAACCGTGAATAAAAATGTTGTTGTCAATTTCAAGATTTTTGCTGGCTAAATACTCTTCTACCTTAGTTGCAACTGAGAGCTCTGAGTTGTAATCAACTTCTTTTGCTCCTGATGGTTGGTAGGTTAGGTATACTCTTTTCTGAATATTGTTGGCAAAATTTAAAGTAACAGTTAAAAAGTTATCCAACTTGCTATTAATATCTTTTGGACCACGTACTGCTCAGTCAAAATGATTTTTAATTCGACTATCGGGCATTTCGCTATTTCCACAACTGATAAATTTAACTACTTGATTATCTTTTTTGGCGAATGATTTTTCGAAATGAATAAAATCTTCAATACTGATGTTGTCCTGGTTGATATTGGCAAAAATTATTAAACGCATAATAAATCCTTTACTTTAATTGTAACCAAAAATAAAAAACCTCTGCCGAAGCAAAGGTTTTAATTAAATTAATTATTTGTCAGCTTTAGCTTTGAAGTTTGCTACTTTAGCACCTTTGTAGAAACCACATTCATTACAGATTGTATGTGATAAAACTGGTGCTAAACAGTTTGAACAGCTTGATTGTGCTTTAACATCTAAAGCGTGGTGTGCACGACGTAGGTGTTTTCTTTGTTTTGAAGTTTTACGTTTTGGAACTATAGCCATATTCTAATCTCCTTTATTGCTTCTAATTTAATTTGCTAGTAATTAAACTAAAGAAATCATTGCCATTGGAGCACCGTCTCCACGACGAGGTCCAGTTTTGATAATACGAGTATATCCACCATTACGTTCTGCGTAACGAGGTCCTAAAACTTCAAATAAGTATTGCACAGCATCACGTCCATCTTTCATTTGAACATCTCTTAAGTAAGCTGCTGCTTGACGACGACTTGCTAAAGTATTTTTCTTAGCCAAGGTAATAACTTTTTCCACCTTACGACGTAATTGTTTTGCACGTGGTAAAGTTGTTTCAACTTTTCCGTTTACTAAAACATCTGTTACTAGTGAACGTTGTCAGTGACGTGTTCATTTTGAATTACGTCTAAAAACTTGAACAGGATTTGCCATTATTCATCTCCTTTATTGGTTGATTCTTTTCACATTTGAATTTTCTTAATAATATCGTCGACTGATTTTTTACCTAGATTTTTAATGTTACCTAATTCATCTTCACTTAATTTAACTAAATCATCGATGGTGTTGTATCCAGCACGGTGTAAAGCATTAACTGAACGAATAGTTAAGTCTAATTTTTCAATTGGAAGAATTAATTTATCGTCCACTGGTTTTTCGATTTTTTCATCTTCAAAAAGATCAATTTGTTCAATGTTTTGGACATTTCCAATTACTTGCAAGTGAGCAATTAAGATTTTAGATGCTTGACTTAATGCTTCGCGAGCTTCAACTGTTCCGTCAGTTTCTACTCTCATTAGTAATTCTTCTTCCACTAAAGCACTTGAAGAGTTAAGTTCAATAGTTTGGAAGCTAATTTTTTTAACAGGACTGAAATCACTGTCAACTGCTAAATATTGTCCTGATTTGATTTTTGAATCTAGACGTTGTTCTAATGTTTGGATGTAAGCTTTGTTGTCTTCGAAATCAACAAATCCTCTTCCGGCACGTAAGAACATATCAAATTCTAGATCTCCATCTTTTTGGATGTCAGCAATGTAGCAATCTTTGTTAACAATTTCTAGACCGCTTGGAAACTCGATATCACGAGCATAAACTTCACCAATTTTGTTCGAACGGAAGCTTACTTTAACAATTTGATTTTTGTTAAATAGTTCTTCATTGTATGTGAAACGAATTTTAGTCAAATTTTGTAATAGTGTAACAACATCTTCTCTGATACCGTCGATTGTAGAAAATTCATGTTCGACTTTATTGATTTTGATTGCGAATGGAGCGCAAGAAGTAATTGATGATAGCAATGTGCGACGAAGCGCTGTACCCAGTGTATTAGCGAAACCTCTTGAAAGTGGTTTTAAGCTAAATGTTGAACTAAATTCATCAACTCTTTCACTGTTTAATTCTGAATAATTCATTTTTGCCATTTTTTCCATAATTACTTAAGCTCTACTTTCTTTTTAAAATTTTCTTAGGTGGACGGGTTCCGTTGTGTGGAACTGGTGTTACATCTTTAACTTCTTTAATGATTAAACCAGAAGTTTCGATTTGTTTACGAGCTGTTGATTTTCCAGCTCCTACCCCTTTAACTAAGATTTTTACTTCTTTAAGTCCAAATTCTTTAGCTTTTTCTAGGGCTGCAGCAGCTGCTAAACCAGCTGCATAAGGGGTTTTTTTCTTGGTTCCTTTGTAACCAATTGCTCCTGATGAAGATCACGCGAAAACATTACCTTTGTCATCACTAAATGAAACAATAGTGTTTTGGTAAGTTGAGTGAATGTGGGCGATACCGCTAGTAATAACTTTTTTTTGTTTTTTAGCCATTATTATTTACCTTTCTTACCTGCAACTGTTTTACGAGGTCCCTTTCTTGTACGAGCATTCTTTTGTGTACATTGTCCACGAACTGGTAATCCTTTACGGTGTCTGATTCCACGGTATGATTTAATTTCCATTAAACGTTTGATGTTTAAAGAAACTTCACGACGTAAATCACCTTCAGTTGTGTATTCTTTAGCAATGTCACGAATTTTTGTAAGTTGGTCTTCAGAAAGATCTTTTACCCGGATATTTTCATCGATATCAGCTTTTTGTAAAATTTCTTGTGCCAAACTTTTTCCTATTCCATAAATGTATGTTAAAGAAATAACTACACGTTTATTGTTAGGAATTTCAACGTTTAAAACTCTAGCCATAATTTACTATCCTTGTCTTTGTTTGTGTTTTGGAATAATACAAATAATACGGTTTGTACCATTTCTTTTAATAACTTTGCAATCTTTGCAAATACGTTTGATTGAAGCACGAACTTTCATCGTTTTTCCTTTCGCTATTTATGACGATAAACGATTCGTCCTTTAGTTAAATCATAAGGACTCATTTCCACGTCAACACCATCTCCTGGAATAATACGAATATTGTATAAAGCCATTTTTCCAGAAATTGTAGCTTGAATTTCTAGACCATTATCAAGCATTACAACATAGGCTTTTGATGAGTGGACTTTGGTTACTTTACCAGTCATTTTAATTGCATCTTTTGCCATTTAAATTTTGTCTCCTGTTAAAATGATTGCTTGATCATTTTCAATAAGAATTGTTTGTTCATAGTGACTTGTCTTTTTATTATTGCGACTCACTATGGTTCAATCATCTTTTAAGGTTTTAACATTTGCTGAACCTTGCAAAATCATTGGTTCAATACAAATTGCCATACCATTGCGAATTAGTGGTCCTGTTCCTTTTAGGCCGATGTTTGGCACAAAGGGATCTTCGTGTAACTCAGTACCTATACCGTGACCGCTGAATTCTTCTGGAGTAAACATTCCATTTGCTTTGATGACTCTGTAAATAGCAGCTGAAATGTCTCCAATTCGATTACCGACTTTGACTTCATTAAAACCGGCATAAAAAGCATCTTTGGCGACTTTAATTAGTTTTTTATCTTCTTCACTTGGGTTTGAACCTACATACTTAGTAAAAGCTGAATCACTGTACATGCCATTTCAAATAACACCCATATCAACTTTGACTAAGTCTCCCTCTTGTAAAACTCTGTCGCTTGGAATTCCATGAATTAATTCTTCGTTAACACTTATACAACAAGTATTAGGGAACCCATATTGGCCTAAAAAGGCAGGTTTTGCTTTACGAGCAATGATTTCTTTAAAAGCGATGCTATCAATTTCTTTTAAAGAAACACCTGGTCTTATAAAGTCATAAACTAAGTATTTAACTTCTGCCAGGATAGCACATGATTTTTTTAAATCATCAATTTGTTGCTTATTTTTAATTTTAATATTCATTTGCAGCCTTTTGTTTCAATGCATCAACCACGTCTTGATAAACTTTTTCAATTTCTTGGTCGGCATTGATACTAATTAAAATTCCTTTTGATGCGTAGAAATCAATTAGTGGTTTTGTTTGCTGGTCATAAACATTTAATCTTCTTAAAACAACATCGCTTTGGTCATCTTTTCTTTGAACTAATTTCTCACCATCATCGTCACAGTGAATGTTATCTTTTGAAGGATTGTAAGACAAGTGATAGGTACGCGAGCATTTTTGACATACTCTTCTTTCGCTTAGTCTCTTGATAACACTTTCTGAATCGATTTCTAATAAGATTGCTCAGTCAATTTTAGTAAAGTCTAAATTGTCAAGAAAATTGACCTGGTCAACGGTTCGAGGGTAACCGTCTAAAATATAGTGGCGTTTTGCAAGTGTCAATTTTTCCAACTTGTTTTTAACTAATTGATTAGTAATTTCATCACTAACATATAGGCCATTGCTGGTCAATTCAACAACTTGTAAACCTAATGGCGTTTTGGCATTAATTTCTTCACGAAACATTGCACCGGTTGATAGGTGGGCAAAATTATCTTGAAGGGATAATTTTTCCGCAATGGTTCCCTTACCTGCTCCCGGAGCACCTAAGAATATTAGGTTAACATTGTTTCAGTCTTTTATCACAATAAATCACCTTCTTCACCATTTTGTTGTGAATATAATATTTTTTTACGTTTACGAGCAAGTTCTTGAGACTTGTAACGCGCTTGAATTTGTTGGATTGTTTCAATAGTTACTGAAACTAAAATCATTAATCCAGTTCCACCGAACGCTATTGATTGTGGCATTCCTAAAATTTCTTCGATGTAACGCATAGCCCCAATTAAGATTAAATAAATGCTTGAAAAATAACTTAAATTAAGAATTTTGGCAATTAAATAATCTTCGGTTTGTTCCCCTGGTCTAACACCAGGGATGAAGGTTGAATTTTTGGCAAAATCTTCACTAATTTTGTCAATTTTAGATTGTTGTAAACCAAATAGAAGTGTGAAAGCAAAGGTTATTACAACAAATAAGAAGAAACCGATTGGTTGGGTTAGTTGTAAATTAGTATAAACTCAGTGATAAAAAGCACTCGTTGCGGGATTGAATAATCCAGCAATCATAGTTGGTAAACTTAGAAACATTAAAGCAAAAATTACTGACATAATTCCAGCTGGATTGGCTTTTAAAGGTAAATATGAAAGTTCTTTTTCATTTCTTGAAAGCCCTGCTCCAACTTGTTGAATAGGAATGTGTCTTTCTGCTAGATAGAAGATACCGACTATCATTACAACTAATAAATAGCCAAGAACATAAACACCAAAGTTTAGTAATTCTTTTAGTGTAGCACTAGATTGTTTGAATGAAGGAACTAAAAACTCGAAAGCATTTCTGAATGTTGGAATCAAATTCGAAGCGATTCCAGCAAAAATGATTAAACTTGTTCCATTTCCTACACCCTTGTTAGTAATTTCTTCACCTAAAAATAAGGCAAAGAGGCTACCAGCAATCAGAATTAAAGGTAGTAAGAAGAATGCATAAGCATTAGTATTCAAACTATCAACAATTCTGATTCCGAACCCACTTGTTGGGTTTTTTAAGGCTCTTGTTAAAACAATAGCCTGAATAATTGCAAAGCCAAACGTTACAAAACGAGTAATAATATTAATTTTTATTCTCCCTTGTGGTCCTGCTTGACTTAGACGATAGATTGGTGGAAAGAGCTTAGTTTGTAAAATCATCATAATCAAACTAGCAGTAATGAAGGGGCTAATTCCTAAAGCCATAATGCTAAAGTTTCTTAGTCCTCCACCACCAACTAGATTCAAGATTCCTAAAAAGTCTCCACCATTTAATTGATCTCGGTTAACTAAATTAATTCCTGGAACAGTAATAGTTCCCGCTGCAACAAAGATTGTTAAAAGAAAAATAGTATACAAAATCTTTTTTACAAGATCATGGTTTTTTCAAAACTCGGTGTAACTATTTTTAAATTTCACTCACTTCGCATCGAAACGCACTTGGTTTTGTTTGCGATTGTTAGTGCTTGTTTTTTTCTTTGTTAAGGCCATTATTTAACCTCGATTTTTCCTCCAGCTGCAACAATTGCTTCGCTAGCTGATTGACTTAGAGCGTGAACATCTTCAACTACTAAAGCTTTTGATAGTTCTCCTCTTCCAAGAATTTTAACTGGCATATCGTATTTTTTGATTAGACCTTTATTGAATAAAGATTCAAAACTTACAACTTCATTTGCTTGGTAATATTCTTGTAATTGATCTAAGTTAACAACTTGGTATTCCACGTGGTTAACATTTTTGAATCCACGTTTTGGAATTCTTCTGAATAATGGGTTTTGTCCCCCTTCAAATCCTAGTCTTACTGTGTTACGTTTAGTTTGACCACTTTGTCCACGTCCTGCTTGTTTTCCTTTTCCAGCAGCGTGTCCACGTCCTACACGGTGTTTTTCTTTACGAGAACCAGGAGTGTATGATAAATTGCTTAATGTTTGTTTCATAAAATCTCCTTAATTATTGTAAATCTTCTACTTTAATGTCTCTAAGCTCAGCTACTTGTTGAGTGGTTCTTAGTTGTTTTAAAGCTTTAACTACAGCGTGAGCAACGTTTTGTTTGGTTCTTGATCCTAATGATTTTGTTGAAACATCAGTATATCCGGCTAATTCCATAACACTACGAACGGTATTTGAAGCTTTGAATCCTGTTCCTTTTGAGGCAGGACGTAGTTGTACTTTTGAAGCTAAGAATTTAGCTTGAATTTCATGTGGAACTGTTCCGTTTACAACAGGAACTTCAAAGATGTTTTTGTGTGCATCTTTAACAGCTTTTTTAATAGCGTCTTGAACTTCGTTTGCTTTACCGTGTCCAAATCCCACTTTTCCTTTTTTGTTTCCAACTACTACATAGGCTGAGAAGCTAAATCTTCTCCCCCCTTTAACAACGACAGTAACTCTGGCGATGTCAATAACTTTTTCTTCGAATTCTGAATTTAATTCACGATTAGAATTTTGACGATTTGGACGTCTTCTTTCTTCTTGATTATTTTCAGTATTTCTTGGTTTACGAACTGCTTTAGTTTCATCAGCGTTGTTTGGACGTGCTTTTTTAACTACTCTAGTTTTTCTTGCTTCTGCATTTGTTTCGGTGATTTCTTTTACGTTTTTATTTTCGTTTGCCATTAGAATTTAATCCCTTCTTCTCTTAGTGAATCAGCAAAAGCAGCAACTTTTCCGTGGTAAATGTATCCTGAACGGTCATAAACAACTTGTTCAACTTTTAGTTCGTGTAATTTTTTAGCAAATAATTTTGCTACTTGTTTTACCGCATCAATATTATTAGCATGTTGTGGTAAATCTTTGGTTGAAGCAGCTGCTAGCGTGGTGTGGTTTTCGTCATTAATTAATTGTGCATAGAAATTATGTAAAGATTTGTAAACAGATACACGAGGAACTGAAGCTGTTCCACTTAAGTGTTGACGGATTTTTAAGTGTTTTACTTTACGTCTGTCATTTCTTGATTTTTGCATATTTGTCTAACCTTTCTAGCTTCGATTATTTAGAAGCTTTTTTTCCTTCTTTACGACGAATAACTTCGTCTTTGTACATAATTCCTTTTCCTGAGTAAACGCTTGGACGACGAATGTCACGTAGAACTGCTGCGAATTGACCAACAGCTTGTTTATCAATTCCTTCAATAACAATGTTTGTTGGTTTTGGTAGACTTACTTTTAAGTTAGCAGGAATGTCTACTAAAACTGGGTGTGAGTAACCGGCGATAACTTCAATTTGGTTACCTTTTTGAGTTGCTTTATATCCAACCCCTTTAATTTCGATTTCTTTTTTAAATCCTTCACTAACTCCTTTTAGCATTCCACTAATTAAAGAGTTGGTTGTTCCGTGTAATTGTTTGGTGCTTTTTTCTTCGTTTAGGCGGTGTGTAGTAATTTGGTTGTTTTCGTTTTTAATTTCAATTAAATCTGAGAATTGAAAGCTTAGTGTTCCTTTTGGTCCTTTAACTTCAACGAATGATTTTTCGATTTTAACTTCAACGTTTGCTGGGATATTTAAAACTCTTTTTCCGACACGAGACATTCTTAATTCCTATCAAATGTAGGCGATAACTTCACCACCAACATTTGCCTTTCTTGCTTCTTTATCGGTCATTAGTCCTTGTGATGTTGAAATAATTGCAGTTCCAAATCCTGAAAGAACTTTAGGTAAGTTTTTAGCTGATGCATAAACTTTTAGTCCTGGTTTTGAAACTTTTTTAAGTCCACTAATAACTGGTTGTGAACCGGTGTATCCCTTGTATTTTAGTGAAATTGAAATTGCTTTATGGTTATCTTTTTCAACTTCTTTAAAATCAGCAATGTATCCTTCGTTTTTAAAGATTTCAAGGATTTTTACTTTTTTGTTTGAGTGAGGAACAACTACTTCACGGTGTTTACGAGCATTAGCGTTTTTGATACGAACAAACATGTCCGCAATTGGATCAATAATAATAGCCATATATTATCAACTCGCTTTCTTAATTCCTGGTAATTTACCTTCGTGAGCTAATGTACGGAAGCAAATTCTACAGATTTTGTATTTTCTTAAAACTGCATGTGGACGTCCACATAATTCACAACGTGTATAGAAACGGGTTGAGAATTTTGGAGTCTTTTTAGCTTTAACTTTTAATGATTTTTTTGCCATTAATTACTCCTTATTCAGCCTTCGCAAAAGGCATTCCTAAACTTTTTAGTAAAGCGTAAGCTTCTTTGTCATTTTTAGCACTTGTAACGATTAGAACATCTAGTCCTTTTAGTTTACGGATTTTATCGAAACTAATTTCTGGGAAGATAATTTCTTCTTTAACTCCGATTGCATAGTTTCCATTACCATCGAAGCTTTTTGGATTTGTACCGTGGAAATCACGTACCCGAGGTAGTGCTACTTCAATTAGTTTTGCTAAGAATGATCACATTCTTTCTCTTCTTAAAGTAACTTTTCCTCCCATTGGCATACCAGCACGTAATTTTCAAGAAGCTAATGATTTTTTAGCTGTGGTTTGGTATGGTTTTTGTCCTGCGATTAAAGCAAGTTCATTCATAACTTCTTCAATTGCTTTTGAGTTTGAAACTTCATTTCCAGCAGTCATGTTTAAAACGATTTTTTCAATACGTGGGATTTGCATATCTGATTTGTAGTTGAATTGTTGTTTAAGTTCAGCTTTGGTTACATCATTATAGTGTTTTTGTAATTTATTCATAATGTCTCCTTAATTAGATAGCTTTTTGAGTTTTCACAACAATTCTTTCTTTTTTACCGTTTTTATCAACTTTAAATCCTACTCTTGAATATGTTGCTGGGGTTGTTGCTGTTCCTTTTTTAACTAGAATAGCAACATTTGAAATGTGGATAGGGAATTCTTTAATTTCAATTCCACCTTCATTTTTTTGTTGGCTTGGTTTGTGGTGTTTAGTTTTCTTGTTAACGTCTTTTAAAGTAACTAATTGTTTAACTGGATCGATTGCTAGAACGGTTGATACTTTACCTTTTTGAGCTCCACTGATAACTACAACTGTGTCATTTTTACGAATTTTTTGACTAGCCATTATAGTACCTCCGGTGCTAATGAAACGATTTTTAAGTATCCTTTATCACGAAGTTCACGCGCTACTGGTCCGAAAACACGAGTTCCACGTGGGTTTTTATCTTCTTTAATGATTACTACAGCATTATCATCAAAACGAATGTTTGAACCGTTTTTACGTTGAATTCCGTATTTAGTTCTTACAACAACAGCTTTAACGATTTGTCCTTCTTTAACGATTCCGTTTGGAAGAGCTTTTTTAACAGAACAGATAACAACATCACCAATGTTTGCAAATTTCTTAACACTTCCTCCTAAGTTACGAATAATTCCGACTTCTTTAGCACCTGAGTTATCAGCTACTACAACTCTTGATAATTCTTGTAACATTAGTTTTCTCCCACTAGAGCTTTTTCTTTAATTGCAACTAGACGGAAATGTTTGGTTTTTGAAAGTGGACGAGTTTCTTGAATTCTAACTACATCATTTAAATTTGCTTGGTTGTTTTCATCATGTACTGCAAAACGTTTTGATTTTTTGAAACGTTTTTGGTAAATTGGGTGTTTTACATATGTTTCTACTAAAACGATAATGGTTTTATCATTTTTGGTTGAAACAACTTTTCCAGTTAAAACTTTACGGTTGTTTGATCTTTCCATTATTTAACTTCCTTTGATTTTTTTTCATTTAATGCTGTTAGTGCTCTTGCGATATCTTTTTTAACTTCTCTGATTTTGTGGTTTTGTTCTAATTGTCCAGTTTTTGATTTGAAACGAAGAGTGAATAAGTTAGCTTTGTAGTCAGCTACTAATTTTTCTAGTTCTTCAACACTTTTAGCTTGAAAATCTTTGAATTCCATTAGTTTTCTCCTTCTGTTTCTTCACGTTTAACAATTTTTACTTTAACTGGTAGTTTGTGTCCACCTAGACGTAGTGCTTCTAGAGCAATTTCTTCTTTAACACCTTTAACTTCAAACATCATTGTGTCTTCTTTAACAACTGCTAGTCATTGATCTGGAGATCCTTTTCCTGATCCCATACGAACTCCAATAGGTTTAGAAGTTTTTGACATATGTGGGAAAATTCTAATTCAAACTTGTCCTTCACGTCCCATTTTACGGGTAATAGCGATACGGGCTGCTTCAATTTGACGAGCTGAAACTCAAGCAGAAGTTTTAGCTTGCAATCCGTATTCTCCAAAACTTACTTTGTTTCCACGAAATGCTTTGGTTTTGTCGTGACGGATACGGAACATTTTACGGTGTTTAGTTCTTTTTGGTTGTAACATCGTTAGCTCCTTTTTCTAATTTTTCTCCCAATGATACTCAAACTTTAATTCCTAGTGCTCCATATGTTGTACGAGCTGTTGCTGTTGCATAGTCAACATCTTGACGAAGGGTGTGAAGTTTCATTTCACCTTCGTTGTATCCCTCTTTACGAGCCATGTCAACTCCATTTAGACGTCCTGAAACTGCAGTTTTAACACCTTTAGCTCCAGCTTTCATAGCAGCCTTGATAGCTTGTTTTTGAGCTAGTCTAAAGCTTCCACGGTTTTCTAATTTAACAGCGATTTGTTCTGCTAGTAATTTAGCATTTAAATCTGGTTTTTTAAGTTCAACAACTTCAATGTTGACATTTAAATTTTTATTTCTTAACGCTTTTTTCAAATCAGCAGTAAGTTGTTTAATGTTGTCTCCGTTTGTCCCTAAAACAACACCTGGTTTTGCTGTGTGCAATAATACTGAAATGTGTTCTTTGTTGTCTCTTTTAATTTGTACATTTCCAATTTGGTAGTTACGAACTAATTTATTGAAGAAACGGTAAATTGCTTGGTCTTGTAATAAGTTAGCAGCATATTGTGCTTTGTCAGCATATCAAGTTGAGTTGTGGTCTTTAGTAATTCCGTATCTAAAACCATTTGGATTAACTTTTTGTCCCATAGTAAACTCTCCTTAATTAATATTCACTTACTTCAATAAAGAAGTGGCTTGTTCTCTTTAAGATTGGATATGCTCTACCTTGTGAGTGAGGTTGGTAACGTTTTAAAGTTGGACCTTCATTTACAAGTAGTTTTGAAATGTATAACTTATCAGCATTTAGACCGTGGTTGTTGGTTGCATTAGCGATAGCACTTTTTAGAAGTTTTAAAAGAATGTAAGTAGCTTTTTTATTAGTAGTTTTTAGAATAGCGATAGCTTCTTGAGTTGATTTGTTACGAATTAAGTCAGCAACTAGACGGGCTTTACGAGCAGAAATTCTTTGTGTTTTAACACTTGCGTTTGCTGATTTCATTATTTCTTCTTCCCTTTATCTGCACCATGTCCTGTGTATGTACGGGTTGGTGAGAATTCTCCTAATTTATGTCCGACCATGTCAGCTGTTACGAAAACATCGTTGAAAACTTTTCCATTGTGAACTTGGAATGTTAATCCAACAAATTCTGGGAAGATTGTTGAACGACGACTTCAAGTTTTAATTGGACGTTTTGGTGCTTTGTTTTCTAGAATAGCAACAACTTTTTTCATTAAATAGTCATCAACAAATGGACCTTTTTTTAGTGATCTAGCCATTATTTACTTGCCTTTCTTCTTCTTATAATCAACTTGTTTGAAGCTTTCTTAGTTGAACGAGTTTTAACTCCAAGAGCTTTTTTACCTCATGGTGTAAGTGGAGCTTTACGTCCGATTGGTTGACGCCCTTCTCCCCCTCCATGTGGGTGATCGTTAGGGTTCATTGCTGACCCACGTACTGTTGGACGAATTCCAAGGTGACGGTTACGTCCTGCTTTTCCGATATTTACTAATAAGTGTTCTTCATTTCCGACAACTCCAATAGTTGCACGACATTCTCCAAGAACTTTACGTACTTCACCACTTTTTAGTCTTAGAATAATATATTTACCTTCTTCATCTTTACCTAAAATTTGGGCGCTTGTTCCAGCACTACGGGCAATAATTCCCCCTTGTTTAGGCTGTAATTCGATGTTGTGAACGAATGTACCTTCAGGAATGTTTTTTAGTGCCAAGCTGTTTCCAACTTTAATGTCAGCACTGTCTCCTGAAACAACAACACTTCCAACACTTAGTCCTTTAGGGTGAAGGATATAACGTTTTTCTCCATCACGATAAACAACTAATGAAATGTTTGCACTACGGTTTGGATCGTATTCGATTGTTTTAACAATTCCTTCGATTCCATCTTTGTTACGTTTGAAATCGATAATACGATATTTACGTTTAGTTCCACCTCCGTGGTGACGAGTTGTTATAACTCCCCGATTATTTCTACCAGCATGTTTTTTTAAAGTAACTAGTAGAGATTTTTCAGGAGCATGACCAGTTAGATTTTTCTTGTAATCTAACGATGTCATGTGTCTACGACCATTAGAGGTTGGCTTGTAATGTTTAATAGCCATCGTATTCTCCTTTAATGATTGACCTAAAAATAATGAGATTTTGTCTTTTAGGTGATTAATTCTGTTTTAAAACTTATCTTATGGTTAGCAAGATAAATTATTTAGCAGCTTTTTTAGCTAATTTTTCAGCAACTTTTGCTTCTACTGCTTTAGCGTCTTTTTTGTTTTCTGCAACTTCTGTTTGTGCTGCAGTTTCTTCTTTTTCTTCAGCTTTAGATTCTTCTGGGAAGAAATTGATGCTGTATCCATCTTGTAGATATACTAAAGCTTTTTTGTATTTGTTTGTGTATCCTGCAAAACGTCCTAGTCTTTTTGGTTTGGCAGCAACTGTTAGAATGTTAACACTTGCTACTTTAACGTCAAAAATGAATTCAACAGCTTTTCTTACTTCAACTTTGTTTGTACGACGATCTACTGCAAATGTGTAAATATTGTCTGACATTTGGTTGTAGCTTTTTTCAGTTAAAATTGGATATTTAATTACATCATTAACGTTCATTATTTAACCAACCCTTCTAATACTTTTACATCGTTTTCACTAATTACCATCACATCAGCTGCTAATAGTCTTTCAACGCTTAGTGAGCTTACTTTAACAGTAACTACGTTTTGTAAGTTTCTTGCTGATAGGAAAACATTTTCATCACTAGTTACTAATAAAACGTTTTTAACATCAGCTAGACCTGTTGCCTTTAATTGACTAACTAGTTCTTTAGTTGAAGGTTTTGCAAGTTTGTATTCGTGAACAAAAACTTGTTGTGCTTGAGCTAATTGGCTTAAAGCACTTTTAACTGCTAGAGCACGAACTTTTTTGTTTACTTTTAATGAGTAGTTTTTAGCTGTGGTAGGTCCAAATGCTCTTCCCCCACCTACTCAAATTGGTGAACGCATTGATCCTGCACGTGCACGACCAGTTCCTTTTTGTCTTCAAGGTTTTTTACCTGTCCCTGAAACTTCTCCACGATTTTTAACTTTGTGAGTTGAAAATCTTCTTGAAGCACGATCACTTAAAATAGTGTCGAAAATTGCTTGTGCGTGAACTTCTTCTAATCCGAATAATCTTTGTGGTAATTTATCTGAAGCAAATTTTAGACTTTGAGATTGTGTTTTAACAACATCAACAGCTGGTTTAGCTTCTTTTTTAGTTGTAGCTTTTTTGTTTTCTGCCATTATTAAACCTCTTGTTCTTGTTCTTTAGCTTCTTCAGCTTTTTGTTTTGCTTCTTCTAATAGTTGTTTCATTTCATCTAGTGACATTGATGATTCTAATACCACACCATATTTTTTAGCTTCTTCGAATAGTTCATTTTTAGCAATTGCAACTTTTAGATCAACTAATTCAATAGCTGGTCTTTTAGCAATATGTTTTGCATTTTGTTTAACTGTTACAAATCCTTTGTTTGGTCCTGGTACTGAACCTTTAATAATGATTAAGTTGTTTTCTTTATCAGTAGCAACAACTTCTAAGTTTTGTACAGTAGTTTTAACGTTTCCTAAGTGACCTGGCATGGTCATTCCTTTAACAACACGGTTTCCAGAAATGTCCCCGATTGATCCAGTTTGACGGATAGGTTTGCTTCCTCCCCCTCCCCCGTGAGACTTAGGTCCGATTTTTTGATTGTGACGTTTAATGGTTCCTGCAAACCCTTTTCCTTTAGAAGTTGCTTGTACGTCAACGACTTCTCCTGCTTCAAAAATAGTTACATCAACCATTTGCCCTAATTCGTAACCTGACATGTTACGAATTTCTTTTACGAAGCGCTTAGGTGTTGTGTTGGCTGCAGCGAATCTATTAACTTCAGGTTTTTTGATTCTTGATTGTTTTTTGTCTTCAACAGCTAATTGCACAGCAACATAACCGTCTTTATCAGCTGTTAGAACTTTAGTAACAACATTTGGTTTAACTTCAATCACAGTAACAGGAATTGCATTACCTTCAGCTGTGAATAATTGAGTCATCCCAACTTTTCTTCCTAAGATTCCTTTCATCTTGATCCTTTCATTTTGTTATTGAAATTGATATTTATATGTACGCACGGGCGCATATATAAAATAAAAACAAACTGTTAATTACTTAACAGATTTGATACTTAATTCAACTCCAGCTGGCAATTCTAAAGATTTGAATCTATCAGCTAGTTTTTCACTTACGTTATCAATAATGATTAAACGTTTGTGAGTTCTTGATTCGAACTGTTCACGTGATTTTTTGTTAACGTGAACTGAACGCAAGATAGTGATGATTTCTTTTCTTGTTGGCAATGGAATTGGTCCACTTACATTAGCTTTCTCGCTTTTAGCTAATTCAACAATTTTCACACTAGCTTGGTCAACTAAAGCATGTTCGAATGATTTAACTTTGATTTGTAATTTCATTTGTTCTCCTTGTTCATTAATTTTGAACTGACTCCACATAAAAACTAATCTCCGAGAAGAACAACTAAGCTCGGAGTATTACAACCTTATGTATCACAGTCGTAGTTGCTTATTAATTATAACAAAAAACGATTTTTTTACAAAACGATTTTTTAGCCTTTTCTTAAACAATAATGACAAATATTACCGAGGCTAAAATATACAAAACAAGACTAAACCAAGCAAATATTTTAATTGCTACTCAACCTTTTTTATAATTTATAAAATCATAAGTTGCACAACAAAGACTAACTAATATTACAGCAATTAATCAATACGAAATAACTAACTTATTCTTGAAGTATTGATCGTTGTTTATATATTTTCCCATCATCATAAATAAAGCAAAGATAGCTACAATCAAAAAATAAAAAAGTAGCAATTGCAAAGCCTTAGTGATGTCTTTAATATGATAGTTTTTGCTTTGTTTAGTGATTTGTTTCATATTCATATATTGTACTAAAAAGATAAATAAAAAAGCCCAAAAAGGGCTTTCCTAGATCTCTGAAAACTGAATAGAAAGACTAATCAACATATAGAATTAAACTATTAAATCAATCAACTTATTAGTACTGGTCAGCTGAATGTATTACTACACTTACACCTCCAGCCTATCAACCTCGTAGTCTACAAGGAGTTTAATAGGGAATATTCATCTCTGAGGAGACTTCCCGCTTAGATGCTTTCAGCGGTTATTCTTTCCGTACTTGGCTACCCAGCTGTGCTTCTGGCGAAACAACTGGAGCACCATCGGTACGTCCACTCCGGTCCTCTCGTACTAAGAGCAGCTCTCATCAATATTCCAACGCCCACATCAGATAGGAACCGAACTGTCTCACGACGTTCTGAACCCAGCTCGCGTACCGCTTTAATTGGCGAACAGCCAAACCCTTGGAACCGACTCCAGCTCCAGGATGCGATGAGCCGACATCGAGGTGCCAAACCTTCCCGTCGATGTGATCTCTTGGGGAAGATAAGCCTGTTATCCCCGGGGTAGCTTTTATCCGTTGAGCGACGGCCATTCCACGATGTACCGCCGGATCACTAAGTCCTGCTTTCGCACCTGCTCGACTTGTAGGTCTCACAGTCAATCACACTTTTACCTTTATGCTCTACATACAGTTTCTGACTGTATTGAGTGTAACTTTGAACGCCTCCGTTACCCTTTGGGAGGCGACCGCCCCAGTCAAACTACCCACCACGCACTGTCCCCTCACCGGATGACGGTGACAGGTTAGAATTTCAAATTAACAAGGGTGGTATTTCAACGACGACTCCAAGTAAACTAGCGTCTACTCTTCAAAGTCTCCCACCTATCCTACACATGTTAAGCCAAAATTCAATACGAAGTTATAGTAAAGCTCCACGGGGTCTTTTCGTCTTGATGCGGGAACCCAGCGTTTTCACTGGGACCATAATTTCACCGAGTCCAATGTTGAGACAGTCAAGAGATGATTGCGCCTTTCGTGCAGGTCAGTATTTAGCCGACAAGGAATTTCGCTACCTTAGGACCGTTATAGTTACGGCCGCCGTTCACCCGGGCTTCAAATCAACGCTTCGCAAATGCTAACGTATCATCTTAACCTTCGGGCACTGGGCAGGCGTCACCCCATATACATCGTCTTGCGACTTAGCATAGAGCTGTGTTTTTGATAAACAGTTCCCCCTCGCATTTTACTGCGGCCTATATTGCTATAGGCATCCCTTCTTGCGAACTTACGGGATAATTTTGCAGAGTTCCTTAACATTGGTTTTCTCGCTCGCCTTAGAATACTCATCTTGGGGACGTGTGTCCGTTCTCGGTACGGGTCCCTTAAAACTTAAGTTAGAAGCTTTTTTAAGAAGTATGAAATCACATAATTCGCTACTTTGTTGCCATTTCACTATGCATCGTATCTCAAAGTTATGTCGCTAGGGATTTGCCTCCAGCAACCTTCTAAATACTTACCCCACAATCCGATAAGTGGTAATGTTATCCTCCTCCGTCACTCCATCACATTTTAAGGAAGTACTGGAATATTAACCAGTTGTCCATCGGCTACGCCTTTCGGCCTCGTCTTAGGTCCCGACTAACCCTGGGTGGACGAACCTTGACCAGGAAACCTTCCCCAATAGGCGTCAGTGATTCTCACACTGAATCGTTACTCATACCGGCATTCTCACTTCTAAGCGCTCCACCAGTCCTCACGGTCTGGCTTCAATGCCCTTAGAACGCTCTCCTAACGCTAAAATTTAGCCCGTAGCTTCGGTATTGTGTTTTAGTCCCGTTAAATTATTGGCACAAGATCTCTCGACTAGTGAGCTATTACGCACTCTTTAAACGATGGCTGCTTCTAAGCCAACATCCTAGCTGTTTAAGAAATCTCACAACCTTTCTCACTTAACACAATTTTGGGACCTTAGCTGACGATCTGGGTTGTTTCCCTCGCGAGCATCGACGTTATCACCGATGTTCCGACTGCATGGCAATTCATATTGGTATTCGGAGTTTGATTATAGTCAGTACAGCTAGGCGCCGCCATTCCATATTCAGTGCTCTACCCCCAATACTTAACACCACACGCTAGCCCTAAAGCTATTTCGAAGAGAACCAGCTATCTCCAAGTTCGATTGGAATTTCACCCCTATCCACAAGTCATCCGGGCACTTTTTAGCGTACTACGGTTCGGCCCTCCACCTAGTGTTACCTAGGTTTCAGCCTGCTCATGGATAGATCACCTGGTTTCGGGTATACAACAACATACTTTCGCCCATTTCAGACTCGATTTCTCTACGGCTTCGCTTTATTCCACTTAACCATGCATGTTGTCGTAACTCGCCGGTCCATACTGCAAGATGTACGCCATCACCCATTAACGGGCTCTGACTAATTGTAAGTAATTGGTTTCAGAATCTATTTCACTCCCCTCCCGGGGTTCTTTTCACCTTTCCCTCACGGTACTAGTTCACTATCGGTGTCTGGTTAGTATTTAGCCTTACCGGGTGGTCCCGGCAGATTCAGACAGGGTTTCACGTGCCCCGCCCTACTCAGGATACCATCAAGAGACATACAAATTTCGCTTACGGGACTTTCACCCTGTATTGTCAAGCATTCCAACTTGTTCTGCTATCTGTATGTTTTGTAACTCTATGTAGACAGTCCTACAACCCCAACTTCAATGTTGGTTTGGGCTCTTCCCCGTTCGCTCGCCGCTACTGAGGGAATCATTATTTATTTTCTTTTCCTGTTGGTACTAAGATGTTTCAGTTCTCAACGTGTCTCGCGCTTCCAGCTATGTATTCACTGGCAAGGCAACTAGAGATTAGTCTAGTTAGGTTTCCCCATTCGGAAATCCCCGCTTCGTAGCTTATTTCCAGCTCCACGAGGCTTATCGCAGGTAATCGCGTCCTTCATCGACTTCCAGACCCAAGGCATCCACCAAAAACTCTTACTTATTTAATAGTATGTTCCTATTGTCTAATTGTTATTAGATAGATATGATGTATTCTATAGGTTGATCAAAACGTTTGAATATTAATATATACAAATGTCTTTTCTATTCAGTTTTCAAAGATCTATATATTTGAGAGAATAGAACTCTCAAAACTGGATATAAATTACCATAACCTTAAAAAAAGATTGATTGTTTTGTGAAACAGACTTTATAAGTCTTTAAAAAATGTTGTACTGTGTACTCCGTAGAAAGGAGGTGATCCATCCCCACGTTCTCGTAGGGATACCTTGTTACGACTTCACCCCAGTCACCAGTCCTACCTTAGACAGTCGTCTCCGAAGTTAACTAACCGGCTTCGGGCATTACTAGCTCCCATGGTGTGACGGGCGGTGTGTACAAGACTCGAGAACGTATTCACCGCAGTATGGCTGACCTGCGATTACTAGCGATTCCGACTTCATGAAGTCGAGTTGCAGACTTCAATCCGAACTGAGATCGGCTTTTTGAGATTTGCTCCACATCACTGTCTTGCGTCTCTTTGTACCGACCATTGTAGCACGTGTGTCGCCCCACTCATAAGAGGCATGATGATTTGACGTCATCCCCACCTTCCTCCTGGTTACCCAGGCAGTATCTCCAGAGTCCTCGGCATAACCCGTTAGTAACTGAAAATAGGGGTTGCGCTCGTTGCTGGACTTAACCAAACATCTCACGACACGAGCTGACGACAACCATGCACCATCTGTCATTCCGTTAACCTCCACTATGTCTCCATAGCTTTGCGGAAGATGTCAAGAGTGGGTAAGGTTCTCCGCGTATCTTCAAATTAAACCACATGCTCCACCGCTTGTGCGAGTCCCCGTCAATTCCTTTAAGTTTCACTCTTGCGAGCATACTACTCAGGCGGATCATTTAATGCGTTAGCTGCGTCAGTGAATTTTCCACCGACTAATGATCATCGTTTACGGCGTGGACTACCAGGGTATCTAATCCTGTTTGCTCCCCACGCTTTCGTCCCTCAGCGTCAGTATAGACCCAGTAAGCTGCCTTCGCCTTTGGTGTTCTTCCATATATCTACGCATTTCACCGCTTCACATGGAATTCCGCTTACCTCTATCTCACTCTAGCTTGCCAGTATCTAAAGCGGGCTGGGGTTGAGCCCCAGGCTTTAACTTCAGACTTAACAAACAGCCTACGAACGCTTTACGCCCAATAATTCCGGATAACGCTTGCGACCTATGTATTACCGCGGCTGCTGGCACATAGTTAGCCATCGCTTTCTGATCAGGTACCGTCAGCTCAGCGGCATTTCCTCCGCTGAGTTTTCTTCCCTAATAACAGCACTTTACAACCCGAGGGCCGTCATCGTGCACGCTGTGTCGCTCCATCAGGCTTTCGCCCATTGTGGAATATTCCCTACTGCTGCCTCCCGTAGGAGTCTGGGCCGTATCTCAGTCCCAGTGTGGCCGGTCAGTTTCTCAACCCGGCTAAACATCATCGTCTTGGTAGGCCATTACCCTACCAACTAACTAATGTTCCGCGCTCTCATCTTCCAGTGAAGCAAATGCTCCTTTTATGACAATTTCATGCGAATTTGTCACGTATCCGGTATTAGCAATCGTTTCCAACTGTTATCCCAATCTGAAAAGTAGATTAAGCACGTGTTACTCACCCATTCGCCACTAAGTAGCAAGCTACTTCGTTCGACATGCATGTATTAGGCACACAGCCAGCGTTCATCCTGAGCCAGGATCAAACTCTTATAAAAAAATTGACGATTATGGTATTTATATCCAGTTTTCAAAGAACTATTTTCTTGTAGAACTCTCAAGGTCTACAAAAACAATTATAGCATAATTTGTTGTTTGTTTTAAAAAAAATAAATTATTTTTTAATTGTTTATCAACTTGTTTGAACTTGCTAAAAATTGCTTTCTAATTATACATTAAAAAAATAAAAAAAATAAAATCTCAGCGAGATTTTATTTACGAATGTTTAGTTCTTGAATTAAGTTTAGGTATTCGTTATAGTTAGTTCTTTTTAAATAAGCTAATAATGATTTACGTTGGTTAACTTTTGCCATAAATCCACGCATTGAGTGTAAATCTTTTTTGTTGTTTTGGAAATGAACTTTTAAACTTTCAATGTCAGCTGTTAACAAAGCAATTTGAACTGCTGCTGAACCTGTGTCTTTATCGTTTTTTCCGAATTTTTTAATTAATTCAAGTCTGGTGTTTTTGTCTACCATATTTTCTCCTTTACAACCCAGCAATAAATTTACTTTACAACCGAGCAATAAATTAATGTATTATTGATGCACTACATTATACTAAAAAATTTAAAGGCTTGTTTTATTTCGTCTTTGAAAACTTTGTCATCCGCCATGTGATTAATAAATCTTAATTGTTTAAGAATTTCAACAAAAGTTTCGACTTTGGGCAAATATTGTTTTTTAAGGTCTAGAAAAACGATTTCATTTTTTTCTAAACCAATTTTGACAATTGCATGATATTCAACATTTTCAATTACTACATTGGCCAAATAAGTTCCGGCATGTATTTTTTCTAAATTGTTAGGTCATTCAAAAGAATAATCATCAGTATTTAATTCAATAATAAAAGCATACTTTTCAATTAGCAAAGTATTTAGTAACTCGATTGAACCATCCTCAATGATTTGTCTAATTATTGAAGAAGCTATTTTCATGCCATTAATTTTTTTAAGACTAGCAATCTGGCAATTAAAGTTAGCTTTTAAAGCATCAACATTACCTAAGCGATTGAAACCAAAACGAAAATCTTGGCCACAAACTATATCACTGACATTCATTGCTTTCAATTTATCAATAAATGTTTGGGCAGAAAGATTACGAAAATCTTGGTCAAAGTGAATAATAACAGCTTCGTCTATACCTATATTATATAAAGTATATAAACGCGTCTTGATTTGGAACATTTTCGCTTTTTGCTGATGTTTGTTATCAAACAAAAAGCAAACAATTTCTTTTTCAGGATTTTGAGCTTTTAAATTTTTAGCGATTTTGAATAGTTCATAATGACCTAGGTGCAAAGTTTCAAAACTTCCTAAAATAGCAATTTTTTGATTTTCAAAAGTTTTGTCAACTGGCCAATTATAAACTTTCATAATTATTTAATAAATCCTTTTTCTAGTAAGTAATTGTATGCTCCGTGGTCACTTACATCACCACAAACATCATCAGCTACTTCTTTAAGTTCTTCTTCGGCATTACCCATTGCAACACCTAGTCCAACTTCGCTTAACATTTCAACATCATTTGAAGAATCACCAAAAGCTATAACTTCATCTAGTTTAATATTTAGTTTTTCACAAAGAATTTCTAGTCCTCTAGCCTTGTTAACATCTCTTGCTGAAATGAAAACCCCATTAGTTCATTCTGCTAAAACTCACATGTCTAAATTATTTTTAGCAAAAAGATCATCATAAAATTCTTTAAGTTCACGGCTAGCATCTGAATTTACAGTAATTAAATAGTTTGTATCAGTAGAATTTTCATTATATTCACTAATGTCATAGAAATCTTTTTTGAAAGGTTCATAGAATCAGTGGTTAATGTCAAAAAGATTGTTGTAGTATCCTTTTTGTTTACCAACAAAAGTAAAAGGTAAATTACGAGCTTGAGTTGCTTCTAAAAATACTTTGTAATCTTGATAAGAAATTGATTTTTCAAATAAGTATTCATTAGTTTTTAAGTCAATAATAAATGAACCATTAGCTCCAATGAAATAATCAACATTAGGAGTCTCAATTCTGTTACCAACAGTAAAAATGTCTCTTCCGGTACATAGAACTGTAATGTATCCAGCATCTTTTAATTTTTTAAACATTTGCACAATAACTTGACTTAAGTCATTGTTTTTTTTACCATCTTCAAATGGTAGAATAGTACCATCAATATCAAAGGCTACTAATTTGAATTTTTTCATTATTCCTCCCTAATAATAGCTTCTAGTAGGGGTCAAAAAATTTTGATGACTTTTAATTGATCATCAAATATTTGCACTATTCCTAAAAAATTATTATTATGTTTTAATAAGTAATTAGCGTTTGGTAGATTGTATTTTTTTCTTACCACGCGCTCTTTGAAAAGTGTTTTTAATTCATCCTTGTTTAGGGTAACTATATTTATACCAAATAATTGCTCAATATTGTCAATTTCGCTAACTTTTCTTTGCTCATCTAAAAGTACATTTCCGACCTGAGTACGTTTTAAATCAACCATAATTGCATCAGTATTTAAAAGCAAAGCAACATCATGCACAATCGAGCGAATATAAGTACCTTTCGAAACAAAAGCTTCGAATGTAACTTCATCATTTTCTAAGTCATAGTTAAGAATTTTTAGTTCATGAATTTTAATCTTGTTTGGTTTTAGACTAACATCTATATTTTTACGCGCTAGTTCATAAGCTCGCACACCATTAATTTTTTTGGCGCTGAAAACTGGAGGTATTTGTTCTTCTGAGTTTTTAATTTGCTCGAAAGCTCGTTCTAATTGATTATGAGAAATTTCTTTTCATTCTAAAATGCTGACAATGGAGTCACTATCCCAAGATGCACTGTGGCGAAAAAGTTGCATTGTACAAATATAGCGTTTGTCTTGACTTAGGATGTAATTTAAGAGTTTTGTATCTTGATCAGTTGCAACAATCAATAGACCAGTTGCTAAAGGGTCTAAGGTTCCACAGTGACCAATTTTTTGAATGTTGTTTTGTTTAGCAAAATCTCTAATTGCTTTAAAACTTGACACACCTTTTGCTTTATTTATTTTGAAAAACATGTTAGTAAGTTTTTTTGATTGGAAATTGGCTTGAAAGTTTTAAAACTTCTTTTTTAATGATTTGATGTAAAGCAACATTATCAGGCTCACTTAGTGTTTTGTGAATTAAATTGGCAATAGTAACGAATTCATTTTCTTCAAATCCGCGTGATGTCATAGCTGCAACACCCAGTCTTATACCACTAGTAACTGTTGGTTTTTCACTATCGAAAGGAATAGCGTTTTTATTGGCAGTAATTGAAATTGAAGAAAGGATGTCAGCTGCTTGTTTTCCAGTTAAATTGTAAGAAGTTTTTGTATCAATAATAAATAGGTGGTTTTGGGTAAGACCAGAAACAACTTTGACACCTTTTGACATAAAAGCACGACAAAAAACATTGGCATTAAGAATAATTTGGTTAGCATAACTACTGAAAGCAGGACTTAGTGCTTCTCTAAAAGCAACTGCTTTGGCTGCGATTTGATGCAATAAAGGTCCACCTTGATATCCTGGGAAAACTGAGCGATTAATTTTTTTAGCCAATTCTTCGTCATTAGTTAAAATCATTGCTCCCCGTGTTCCTCGTAATGTTTTGTGAGTGGTAGTCATTACAACATCAGCATAAGGAAAAGGAGAAGGGTGAACTCCGGTAACAATTAATCCGGCAATGTGACTTACATCGGCAAGTAAATAAGCACCAACTTTTTTAGCAATTTCACCAAAACGCTTAAAGTCAATAATTTGTGAGTAAGCACTATATCCTGTAATAATCATTTTTGGTTTTACTTCTAAAGCTATTCTTTCAATTTCATCGTAGTCCAGAATTCCATCTTCATTAACTGTGTAAAAGTGTGGTTCATAAAATTTACCACTAAAAGAAATTTTGAATCCGTGAGTTAGATGTCCTCCCGATGAAAGCTGCAAACCTAAAACACGATCATTTGGTTCCAATAAGGCCATGTAAATTGCGGCATTAGCAACAGAACCTGAATATGGTTGTACATTTGCATATGCACAATTAAATAATTGACAAGCACGATCAATAGCAAGCTGTTCAATTTGATCAACGTATTCGCAACCATCATAATATCTTGCACCTGGATAACCTTCGGCATATTTATTAGTCAAGCAAGATCCTGCTGCTTTCATAACATCATCAGACACATAATTTTCAGAAGCAATAAGTTCAATATTAGTTTCTTGACGTTGCAATTCCTTATTAATTAATTCAGCAATTTCGTTATCTTTTAAATCAATTTTGCGATACATAGTTTCTCCTTTAGGGATTATGAATATAGTTTCATAATAGCTTTAAAATTATATAATATGTAACCAAAAAATGCTAGGCGACAAAAAGTCAAAAACTCAAAATAAAAGAAATTAGGTTTTTTGTTATATAATGAATTGTGTTTTCAGACTAGCTGTTGCTTTAAAAAAATAAAATTATTTGCAAAAGAAAAAATTTTATGTATAATATTAAAGCAACAAGCAAATGCGAGTGTAGTTTAATGGTAGAACTTCAGCCTTCCAAGCTGACTGTGAGGGTTCGATTCCCTTCGCTTGCACCATATGTTAAATCACCAAAAAGTGGCAAAAGGCCACTTTTTTAATTCCTTTTTGGCATTTTTGGTTTTTATGCCATACAATTCTAATGAAGAGAAAGGATGAAAATGAATAAAGTATTAGTTATTTTATCTTGAGTAAACGGACAAAAATCAATTACTAACCAAATGGCTAAGGTTTTTGTAAACAAATATCAGCAACTAAATCCTCAAGATGAAGTGCAATATTTAGATTTAAATGAATTAGAAGCTGCTAAACAAAGTTTAAACGAGCAAAATTTTGTTCAATTCTTTGGTTCAGAAAGTGATGAACTAATTAATCAATTAAAAAGTGTTAATAAAGTAGTTATAACAGCTCCAATGTATAATTTCAACATTCCTGCAACATTAAAAAATTATTTAGATAGAGTTTTAGTAGCGAATAAAACATTTGTTACAAATATTCAAAAAAAGGAGACGCTGTCGGGCTGTTAGATCATCTAAAAGTTCAAATCTTAGCAACTCAAGGTGCTCCATTGGGATGATATGAATGAGGAAACCATGTTAAATATCTTGAAGGAACATTTAAGTTTGTTTATGCAAAACTGAATGAAAGTTTTTTAATTGACGGAACAAAAGTTGGTGAACTAGCAACCAAATCAGCGCAAGAAGTTGTTGCCATGCACCGAAACGAAATTGAAAAACTTGCTTCACAATTCTAAGACTGGGAAATTTTATTTTCTCAGTTTTTTTTTTTTTTTTTTTTGCTGTTTTTTTTACTTTAATGAGTAGATGGAACAATTACAACAAAAAACAAGAGATTGTGGTTTATTGTGTTTAAGTAAACTGTATAAATACTGGTATAAAAAGAGTTTGAATATTGAAAGCTTGCAACAAGCCACAAATTATGAAGAAAAAGGAATAAATCTTTTGGAACTCAAACATAAAGCTAAGCAGTTTGGCTTAGATTTTAAGATTATGCAAGGTGAGTGAAATAGTTTTGTTAATCTAAAATTAGAGCATCCAATAATTATTGTCCTTGCAAAGCAAAATTTATTGCACACTGTTGTAGTTACAAAAAAGACAGATGATTATGTTGTTATCTTCGATCCTGCTATTGGTAAGTTAAAAATGAAGTTAGAAACATTGCAACAACAATATGCTTCAATAATCATTGATGTCACCAAAACTAGTTGTGAACAAAACTCATATCAAGAAAACAGTGTAACTTATTTCCAAACTACTTATAAATACACATTTCTAAATTCAATTATGAGTTTATTGGTATTTGGGTTGTCAATTCTTGCTTCACAAATAAGTAAATATCTTTTTAACAGTGCTCTTAAAGAAACAAGAGATTCCTACTTTTTGCATTTTTTAATCATTTTGGGTTTTTGCAGCTTACTGAAAATATCGTTTTCAACTATTAATGAATTTTGCACAAGAAAAATAGTGAATTTTTATCTTTTCCAGTATCAAAAAATATTCAATCATAAATTGCTGTATGGAAGGGTACATCAAATACAAAAATATAGCCAGCAAGATTTGATCAAAATTTATAGTTCTTTTGGGTTTTTAGCTTCGTATCGAGCATCTCTTAGCCTCCAAACTTTTGCTAATTTCGCTTTCATTGTACTATCAGGATTCTTTTTAGTCACAATCAATTTCAAAGTCACACTTCTCATTGTTTGCGCAATAAGTTTTTTGTTTTTAGTTAACATTTTGGCTAATTACATGCGAAAAAAACCATGGCAAGAGCTTTTGATAAAGAACAGTGAAGTTGTTTCTGATACTCTGTTTGTTATTAATAATTTTCAACAAACTAGAATGCAAAATGTGCCTAATTTCATCTTCCAAACTAATACAAAAAATACTGAGAATCAAATAAAAGCAACAAATAAGTTTTTTTATTTAAATTCACTTTTTGCTACATTATCAGACGTTATTCTTGCTATTTGTCCTGTTTTAATAATTTATTTGTTTTGATATTCTCAAAATGACAATAAAAATGTTGGTGATTTCTTAATTTTTGTCAGTTATTACAACTTTTTAATTAATCCTGCTAAGCTGCTAGCAAACAATATTGCTCAATATTCAAACTTTATGCAAGCTAGTAAATTGTGAAATAGCTTTAACCATATAAATTTGGAAATTGATAATAAATACTTTAATCAGAAAGTTGAAATCAAAAATATTACTATCAAAAATTTAGCTTTTGGATATAGTGAATATAATCATCTATTCAAAATAGGTAACTTAGAATTAAAAGCTCAAAATCACTTAATAGGTAAAAATGGGTGTGGAAAAAGTACCTTTCTTAAGCTTTTGTTAAATTTCTTTGACTATCATGGCTCCATTTTGTTTGATGGCGTTGATATTCAGAATTTAGATACATCATTTCTTAGAACAAAAATAAGTTATATCAATTCATCGCAATCACTTTTCAATAATACAATTGCTAACAATATTCATCAAAATAACCCTGTTCTTAAATCTAGATTCGAACAAAGTTTTATTGAATACAATCTTCAAGAATTTTTTGACTACTTTAAGTTATCTCTTGCGGACCAAATAGTTTTGAATGGTGAAAATTTTTCAGCAGGACAAAAACAATTCATCCAGCTTTTGAAGTTATTTGCTAATGAGAATGAAGTTGTGCTCTTAGACGAATGCTTTGAGAATATTGACTTAAACATTTTTGAAAAATTAAAACCTTTCCTACAAAAACTTTTGAGTAAAAAAATAGTCATTGAAGTTTCACACTCGCAAAAATATATTTTTGAGAAAGCAAAGGTGGTGAATTTTGATGAATTTAAAGCTTAAAAAATGAGAATTATTAATCTTGATAATAAGCCTTATTGTAATTTTTGCCATTATGTTTGTTTTAACAACTTGAAAAATGAAAGTAAAACAAGAACTCAAAATCATTAATTTCGATGAAAGACAAAATATTATTCAGTTCCAAAATTTGACAAATCATGAATTTGATTTTAATCAAACTATTAACTTGAAAATAAACAATAAGCTTTGAAAAGCAAAGATTTTGTGAATAAAACCAGTCGATTTAAATATTTTTGAAGCAAAAATATCTTTCACTGAAGATGTTAACTTTACAAAAACCGTTAAGGCTTGCATTGAAATAACGGAAGAAACAAAAAAATATTGAGAGGTTATTTTCAGCAAATAAAAAAACTGGCATTGCCAGTTTCTATGATTTTGTGATCTTAAAGTATTGTAAGCTTATTGCTGTTCGCAATTTTCGATTGATGATTTGATATAGAAACACTTTGTAATCATCACTTTGCTCTGGTTGAATGTACATTGACTTAGCAACTTCGTCACTACCGAAATATCATTTTTCAATGAAAGCAAAAATTCCTTGATTAGCTGGAGTGTAGTTGATGTAGTCAAAGTTTTCTACTTCAACCGCAATGTTATCATCTGTAAATGCTTCAGCAAAATAATCAGATAAAGCATCTTCATTTTCCATGTGCAATCCAAAAATTTTGTCAATGTCTTGCTGTGAAAATTGCTCTTTATCTTCTTTTAAAATATTTAAAATTTGCATACTGGTTTCATACAATGAGCTGTCTTCGTCCTTTATTTTTTCTAATTCTTCTTTAATCTCTTCATTTATTTCAGAATTAGAAATAAGAAGATTTTTCAAAGTGTTAATGTAACTTTGTTCAAGGTCTAAAACTCTAGACTGAGATGATTGTTGGGCATCAATGTTGCCAAAAACATATTCACCAATAGTTTTTTCTAATTTGATAGATTCATCATCAGTCATCACATTTGCTTGAATTCAGCCATCCATTAGTAAGAAATTATCCTTAGGCCTTACGTATCTTACTAATCCTTCTTCTTTTAAAGAACTAAAATTGTCAGCCGAATAGTAAGCATCAATTGCATCACCGTTATACATAACAGCAACATCAGCACGTCCTTCTTTTGGCTCAATAAGATTATTTGCTAGTTCTAATCCATCACCAATTAAAAAGTTGTGTTTTGTATCTCTAAGCGAGTATCCCGATGCTGCTTTTACATATTCTTCAAAACCTTTTATCGCTTCTAGATAGTTATCCTCATTAAAAGGTTTTAGTTTGTTATTAACTACTCACTGTTTTTCGCCTTTATCATTTTCATAAAAAGCGCCGATCATCATATTGTCGTAGTAAGCATTATTTCATGCAAAAACTCTGTAATTGAATTTTTTTAGTGTTTCCATTATCCCAGTTCAAGAAAGGTCTTTAAAAATAATTGATTCATTTTCTTCATCATATAAACCTTCGTCAATCAATTTTTGTTTTTGTTCGGCCGAAAGTTTTAGGTAAGGTCGATTTTCATAATCAATACTATAAGCAATAACCTTGTCTTGAGTGTAGTAAGGAATTATGTATTCTCAGAAATGGTCTTCTTTTCCATCTCTGTCAATATCATATGCAACCATTTTCTTCGAAACAGGATCTAAAATTCTTTTAGCTTTGTATTCGTCATTAGTTGCAATGAGGTCAAAAATCATTTGATCATATTGTTTCAAGTGTTCAATTACACTTGGACGATAGACATTTGCCAACTGTTCAATCAAAGGTTTTGAATCATTTGTGTTGAAAACGTTGGCAAAATTAAATTTTTTCAAACGATTTTCAATTATTAGTTGGGCTGCTTGGAAATCACTTCCAACTCCACCTGCTGCTTTTCCATTATTTAAAGCAACAGTAAAATCATTTATGTCGTTGAATACTTTGTAATTATATCCACGACTCTTAACTTTGTCAATGATGTCTTTTTTCAAGTAAGAACCATAGTTATAAAGACTTGGTGAATATGGGTGTTTAGCTTTAAAACCAAAAGATAAAATTGCAATAAGTAAAATAGATAGAAATACTATGAATGTTACAAAACGTTTTAAATTACGTTTTAGAAATTCCTTAATTTTATTTACCTGATTTCTTTGCAAAATATGCTTTGGTTTTATTTTTTAGAAGTGTTAATGCTTTTGTTGCAGTAATAATGTAAATTAAATTAGCAACTAAAACAATCATTAAACATATTGCACCCAATGCTAAACTTCAGGCTTGGAATTGTCCTTCGTAAAGTTGAGTTCCTAAAGTTTCTGTATTTGAGACAATTCTGGTAACAATGAAGTCATCGAAACTTAAAACCATTGAAACTACAAATACAAATCCAATTGAACCTAGCATATAAACAAAATAAGTCCTGAATCAAGTTCTTACTTTTGAATAACCTAAATCTTGACTAGCCTCAAAAATGTTTTTTGAAAACTTGTCAGATTTTGGCAACATTATCATAATTGCATATGGAAGAATGATTACTGTATGAGCTACAATAACACGAACAAATCCCTCACTTGTAGCACTTAAGACTCCAAAGAAGGCAGTCAAAATGATTGTTAGCGTTAAAGCAGTAACAACATCACTGTTGATTAAAGGAATGTTTGCTGTTCCTTGAACTACTTGTCTAGGTTTTTTGTTTTTTTGTCTTCACAAACCATAGACAGTTAGTAGTGAAATTGCTATCACTAAAACCGAAGCACACAATCCTATTAATAAAGAGTTAATGAATGCACCAGCGTGATCTGTTGAAAAAAGTGCTTTATATGCAGCAGCTGAGGTTCTGTTTCAAGTTGTAACACTGAAGACACCTTTATCACTTGGTGCATTAAATGAATAAATTGTTCCAAAAACTATTGGAATGTAGAACAAAATTAAGATTATTACAATGTATGATCTTTTGAAAAAGGTAGAAAACTTACTCATCTTTACCTCCTTTGAAACGATACTTGTTTAAAAGTAAAGGCAGTAGATAGGTTACACTATACAACAACATTAAAATCGCTAATGTTATTAAAACAAGTGTTGAAGCAACAGCCAAATCAAACGGGTTTGATGCATTAGCAAAGTTTTGAATCAAGTTACCGATCAATTGATTTTGACTTCCATGTGGAAGCAATCTGTCACTCAAAATAATTGAAGTTGCAGTTATCAAGAACACTGTGCTAAAACCTGCTAGCAATGCTTTCATGCAGTATGGGACTACAACTTTTCAAATTGTTTTAGCTTTTGAATAACCTAAATCTTCACTTGCTTCCAAGATATTTTTAGGCATATCTTTTAAAACTTGATATAAAGGCATGATCACGAAAGGTAAATACAAGTAAACAACCCCTAAAATCATGAAAGCTTCATTATTCAAACTATTTTCATCAAACATCACACTAAATAATCCTCTAAGTGATAATGCTTTTGAAATAGTAAAAATAAACAAAGGTGAAAAAATTAAACTTAAACCAATATTTTTTGTTATTTTTGATTTTGCGGTTGCCAGGATGTAAGTGTATGGAAAACCTATTAATAAACAAAATAGTCCACCTACAGCCCCTACTCAAACGCTTCTTCACAAAATTTTTCAAGTACTTTTGTCTTGAATAATGTGTCAGTTGTCTAACTGACCATCGATTGGACTGAACGCTTTTATAAAAACAAAGATTAATGGTAGAACAATAAATATTGAAGCAAATAATATGTAAGGTAGAATCAGCGATAAACGAAGATTAAACCCTAATTTTTTATTGATTTTCTTAAACATTAGACTTGTTCGTTATTTCATTCTTTAGAATCTTTGTTCATTAAGTGAATTGCATCAGTGTCTCAAGTTAGATAAACTTGTGTACCGGGTTCAAATTTTCTGGTTGTTTCAACATAAACGATTTTTCCGTCTACATCAACATCGATGAAATAATAACTTCCCTTGTAAACAATTTTTGTAACAGTTCCTGATAATTTACCTTTAGATTTATCACGTGAAATAATCATGTCTTCAGGACGAATTAAGGCATCTAATTGTTGTCCTGGTTCGAACTCATCGTGAATAGTCATAAAGTTTTTGCCCATAAAGTGAACTTTTCCTTTTTGCACAAAAGAAGCATCGAAAAAGTTTGAATCACCAATGAAATTAGCTACTCATTTGTTGATTGGGTAATCGTATAGTTCATGTGGTTTAGTATATTGTTCAACTTGCCCGTCACGGATAACTGCGATTCTGTCACTTAGTTGCAGAGCTTCATCACGATCGTGAGTAACAAAAATAAATGTTAGTCCTAATTTTTGTTGAATACTACGCAACAAAATTTGCATTTTTTCTCTGATTTTTGCATCCAATGCACTTAAAGGTTCGTCTAAAAGTAAAATTTCCGGTTCAATGACTAGCGATCTAGCAAGGGCAACACGCTGTTTCATTCCTCCACTAAGTGCATTAATTGGCTTTTGGGCATTTCCTTCTAGCCCTACCAGTTTAACAATGTCAGCAACAGCATTATCCATTTCTTTTGGACTAATTTTTCTAGTTGTGTGTTTCTTTTCAAAAGCTTCAGTTTTCAAGTCTACATAGTTTTCTCAGTATGAGTAGTTGAAATCACTATCATCAATTCATGATTGAATTTTTTGACGTTTGCTTTTGCTTAGTTTTTTGTTTTCTAAGTCTTTTTCATACTCAGCCATTTTTTTGTCAAGTTCTTGCATTTTTTGTGCAGCATATTTTTTTCATTGTTGCTGTTGACGTTCTAATCTCACTAAAAGCTCAGATTTAGCTGTTTCACTTAAAGTGATGTGTCTTTTTTCAAATGCTTCAGTTTTTTGTTGCACATAATTATCTCATTCTAAGCATTCTTGATTAACAGCATCAATTTTTGATTGAATCTTTTGACGTTGACTTTGGCTTAGCTGCATATTTTGCAATTCTCTGTTGTAATCTTCTACTTTTTTATTTAATTTTTGTTTTTGCTGAGTAGCATGTTTTGTTCATTGTTTTTGTTGGCGAGCTAGTTTATCTAAAACCTCTGGAGTTGGAATATCTTTAGCAATACGTTTTAATTTCAATCCGTATTTAATGTTGTTTTCAACGTTTAGATGTGGAAATAGGGCATAATCCTGAAAGATGGTTGAAACATTTCTTTTGTGTGGTGATAAATCTTTAATGTCTTTTCCATCAAATTTTAATTCCCCACGAGTAGTTCATTCAAAACCACCAATTAAACGCAAGATTGTAGTTTTTCCTGATCCAGAAGGTCCTAGCAATGTTACAAATTCTCCACGATTAATTTTTAAATTAACATTGTCTAGAACTATTTTTTCGTCATATTCTTTAGTAACGTCTACTAACTCAATAATTGGATATTTCTTTTTGTCTTTTTTAATATCGTTATTAATTTCCATTATGATCCTTTACTTTGATTTAAAAATGTAAATTTGTAACCAAAATGAAACTAAATCGCGACTTATAAATTTGCCTTGATTTAATTTCAACTAAAGGAGGGCGAGATCGTACATATTTTGACTATATTCTTCAATTAGTCTCTTAAGAGTGCTAAAAGATAAGTGAAAAACTTCAATGAAGAAAATTCACTTGATTGCATTTTTTAGTTTTAGTTTAGTACTCTTTAGCATAAGTAAAATTTTACCATAAAAAACATAGTTTTTTGGGGCTCAAAAAAGACATAAAAATTCGCCCGATTTTTGGGCGAATAATCTTTCTTAAGAAACAGTTTTGTTGTAGTATTCCTGAATGATTTTGCTTCTTAGTTTATTGTCAGTAGGTTGATATATGTGGTGGTAAATTTTTGCACCTTGATTTTCAGAATTTTCTTCAACTTTATAGATATCTAACGCTTTTTCATCGTTAGTCATATCTTCATTTCTGAAGTAGTATTTCTTGATAAATTCGTATGTACTTTTAACTGTTGGAGTGTAATTTATTGCATCAAAGTTAATGATTGAATCAGTGAAATCAAATGAGTCTGAAAATACGTCATAGTGGTCTTGGAAAAATTCTTTGTTTATTTCAGAGTTTTCATCTTTAGGATTGACATACATTGCATTTTTGACTGAGTTTTTAACTTCTTCTTCACTCAAGGTATTGCTTTTTTCACTCAAAATTTGCTCCACAACTTTTTTTTCAATTTCTTCGTAGTAAAGTTTTTCTAATTCTTTTACTGAGTATTTTAAGTCAGTGAACAAAATATCAGAAACATATTCAAGGAAATTGTCAGCTTCTTTTTTTGGAGTTTTTGTTGAAATGATTCAAGCATCCAAAAGAAGCATGTTTTCACTTGGACGAATGTATCCTACACTTTGCCCGTCTTCTAACGACGCAAAGTTATCATTTGAATAATATGCATCCAAAACATCACCGTTATACATTAAACCAACATCTAATTTAGTTGAGTCGGGATCGATTAAGTCTGTAACAAGTTGTAATCCATTCGAAATTAACTTGTTATTTTTTGTTTCTTTAAGATCATGACCAGTTGCTTTTTGCACGAATTTAGCAAACATTTCAATTGAATCTTTGTAATTAGTTTCATCAAAAGGAATTAATTGGTGATTTTTATCAATTCATTGCTTATAGTTAGGATCTGAGTGTGAAAGTGAATTTTGATAGAATGAACCTAGCATCAAATTATCTAAAAATGAGTTAGTTCAACCATAATTGTGGTAACCAGCATTTCTTAATACTTGATAAATTTCATTTCAATCAGCATAGTCTTTATTTTTGATTTCAAGCATTTTTTGTTCAACGTTTTCAATGTCTTTAATGTATGTCCTTGATTGCTTATTAATGTTATAAGCAACGATTTTATCTTGGTAAAAGTAAGGGATAACATATTGATAAAATTCGTCTTTTTTGTCATCTCCGTCAACACTGTATCCTACATATTGATTGTTTTCATCAAACAGTAAGTGCGGCTTAGTCTTGACATTCTTAGGGTTTTTCTGCTCAATTTCTCTTTTGATAAAATCATCAAATTTAGCCATATGTTTAACAATGATATCATTGAAAAGTGACAAAATTTTTGCTTTATTTTCTTCTTCTTGCTGTTTGGTTTTTACATCATCTCAGTCTAATATGTTTTTGTTTAGTTTTGAATAATTAATTTTACGAATTTGATTTTGATAAATTAATTGTGCAATTTGATAATCACTACCTACTCCTGCCAATGCTTTTCCTTGGTCTAGAGCACGGGTAAATTCATTAACTTCACCAAATAAACGATATGAGTATTTTTGGTTAATTTTGTGAATCAAATCTTTTGACATGTATGATTCATAATTATAAATACTTGGTTTGTAGTGTGAGCTAATTTTAAAACTCACTCCTAAAATAGCGAAAAGTCCTATGAATATCAAAATAAAAATCATTCATAGTTTTTTGAACTTAAATCGTATCTGTTTCACTAATTAATACCCCATTTGTGTAATCTTATCTTCTTTATCAACTCAGTCTTCACTGACTTTTACTCTTGTTTCTAAGTAAATCGCATGGTCAAAAAGCACTGCTAGTTTTTTTCTTGACTGCATTGAAATATTTTTAATCATTTGTCCACCTTTACCCAAAACAATACCTTTTTGTGAGTCTTTTTTCACAAAAATAGTGGCATGGATTACATAAGGCTTGTCTTCTTTTTCCTCAAAACTATCAATTACAACAGCAATAGAGTGAGGTAGTTCTTGTTTTAAGTATTTTAGAGCAGTTTCACGAATAACTTCCTTAGCAATGAAACGCATTGAAATATCAGTAAATTCTTCTGGATCGTAAAATGGTTCTTGATCTTGTAAACGGTCTGCGAATTCATGTTTAATTAGATCTAAAAGATGTTTGTATGATGAATCAATGTTTTGGCCAACTCCAACAACAATTTCAAAACCAAGTTGTTTAAGTTGTTCAGCTTTTTGGCTTGCTATGTCGTTATCAATTAGATCTAATTTTGTGATAACTGCAACTTTATTTTTAATGTTTTTAATTTTTTCAATAATGAATTTGTCACCCTTACCAATTTCTTCATTTCCTGGTTGTAAAAATAACACTAAATCAACATCTTCGAGTGAGTCATACGAAGCTTTATTAAGTTTTTCATTGAATAAGTGAGTAGCTTTGTGGATCCCAGGAGTGTCAGTAAAAATTAATTGGTAATTTTCGTCAGTGTAAATTCCTTTAATTTGATTACGTGTTGTTTGAGCAACATTTGTAACAATTGCCAAATCATAACCAATTATTGCATTTAAAAGAGTACTTTTCCCAACATTTGGGCGCCCTACAATCGAAATAGTGCAAACTTTCATTATCTGTACACCTTGATTTTGTCCATGATTTTATCAACTAAAGCATTCATTTCCTCTTCCTCTTTTTCGGTTTGATGATCGTATCCAAACAAGTGCATTACTCCATGAGCAAAAATATAACAAAATTCTCTTTGAATTGAGTGATTATATTCATGTGCTTGTTGTCTTATTTTCTCATATGAAATAATAATTTGGCCTAAAAATTTGACATCCATAAAATTCATCTCATCATCGGCAAAGGGAAAAGACAAAATGTCAGTTGGATAGTCTTTGTTACGGTATTGTTTGTTTAATTTGTGCATTTCTTCATTATCAACAATCACTAAATCAACAAACAAGGCTTTTCTAGTTTTTTGAATTTGAGCTGCTGCATCTAGAATTTGATGATATTTTTTTAAATATTTAAATTGGTAATCAGTTTCGTTTGTTAATTCGATCTGATTGATTTGCTCTTGTTTTAACATAAGAAAAATTATAAATATTTACAAGTAAATATTTCAAAAAAATATCAAAAATAAAAAAGAAAAACCAAGCATTTTTAGCTTGGTCTTTGGGCTTAATTTAAAGTGATTTTTGTTCCAGTTTTTTCTGCAATAATGTCTTCTAAATCTTTTAAGTCTCCGATGAATGCGGCTTTTCCGCCTTCTTCAACGAATTTAATAGCAGCTTGCACTTTTGGAAGCATACTTCCAGGTGCAAATTGATTTTCTGAGATGTATTTTTCTAACTCAGCTTTTGTTGCATGTTTTAAAGCTTTTTGATCTGGTTTGTTGTAATTTACCATTACATTATCAATAGCAGTTAAAACTACAAAGTAATCTGCTTTAGCTAGAGAAGCTAATTTTGCTAGAGCGAAGTCTTTATCAATAACTCCATCAACACCTTCAACATCACCATTTTCGTTGATGATTGTAGGAATTCCTCCTCCACCTCCAACGATTACAGTAGCACCTGCTTCAATTGCATTTTTCATTTGCTCAAATCCAACAAATCCTAATGGTAGTGGTGAAGCAACTACTTTTCTAAATCCACGTCCAGCATCTTCTTTAATTATGCTTCCTGGATTTGCTTCTTGTGCTTTTTCTAAACTGTCGTAAAAAGGTCCGATTGGTTTGGTTGGGTTAGAAAAAGCTTTGTCGTTTGCATCAACTAATGTTTGAGTAAGAATGTAAAGAGGTTCGTGCCCTTTTACACCGTGTTCTTTAAATGCGTTAGTAATAGCACTTACCATGTGGAATCCAATGTAACCTTGTGACATTGCTCCTGATTCTGGTAGTGGAATTAATGGAGATTTTGCATTTACTTCATGAGCTGAAACAAATCCGTTGAAAATCATTCCAACTTGTGGTCCATTTCCGTGCCCAATGATAACTTGGTGTCCTGCTTTAACCATTTCAGCAATTTTTTGTGCTGGAATTTTAACTAATTCTTTTTGTTCAGCAGGATTATTTCCTAGAGCATTTCCCCCTAAAGCAATAACTATTCTTGCCATCTTATTAGTATCCGATTGTAGCTAGAATAACTGCTTTAATTGTATGCATACGGTTTTCAGCTTGATCGAAAGCTTTATTGTGTTTTGATTGGAACACTTCGTCTGTTACTTCCATAGCTCCTGTAGCAACTTCTGGGTGTTCTTTTCCAAATTCAGCTTTAATTTTTGCTGAGAATTCAGTGTGATCATCATGGAATGCAGGCAAGCAGTGTAGGAAAATAGCTGTTGGTTTAGCTGCTTTCATCATTGCCATATCCACTTGGTAAGCTCCTAATTGAGCAATTCTTGGTTTGAATAGTGAGAAATCTTCTCCTAGTGATACTCAAACGTCTGTGTAAATAACGTCAGCATCTTTAGCTGCTTCGATTTTGTTGTCACTGAACGAAACTGATCCACCATTACGTGCGAATAGTTTTTGAACCTCGTCGTAAACTTCTTTGAATCCTTCACCATTTTTAACTAAGTCGTGCATTTCTTTTGGTCCGCACATAACAATGTGAGCTCCAACGAAAGCAGCACCAATCATTAATGAACGAGCAACGTTGTTTTTAATGTCTCCAGCGAAAACGACTTTTTTGTCTTTCATGTTTCCTAGGTGTTCTTCCATTGTCATGTAGTCAGCTAACATTTGTGTTGGGTGTTCAGCATCTGTTAGTCCATTTCATACTGGCACACCTGAGTGTTTAACTAGTGCATCAACATCTGATTGTTTGAATCCACGGAATTCAATTCCATCGTAGAATCTTCCTAAAACAGCAGCAGTGTCTTCGATTGATTCTTTCTTACCAAAGTTCGAACCTTGTGGTCCGATGTATGTAACACCTGATCCTAGGTCAAAAGCAGCAACTTCAAATGCACAACGTGTACGAGTTGAGTCTTTTTGGAACATAATAGCAATGTTTTTACCAGTTAAAGGACGTGAATTTGTGTGTAGTCCTTGGTATTTTGACTTTTTAAGATCTTTTGATAGATCTAATAAGTATCTAATTTCTTCTGTTGTGAAATTTAGAGCTGTATCTAAACTTCTTCCTTTCAAATTAACAGGCATTTTGCCTCCTTTAGAAATTTAAAATGTATAAATAAATTTTTAAAAATAGCATATTTATATAAACCATATAAACATACCTTAATTTTACTAGTTTTGAATTTTTTGTCAAATATTTTTGTTGAAAATAATTGCTTGATTTGCTTAAAAATGTAAAAAACAAACAGGACACTTAAGTCCTGTTTGTCAGTATATTAATCAACTGTTTTAGTGTCAAAATCGCCGCGAATGCGCATTATTGGTTGAACGCTTATTCAAGCTTTTGGATCAATTTTTAAAATTTCCTTTTCCAATATTTGTTGTTCTAAGAATAAAGCAATAGTTTCAATTCTTTCTTTTTCCATACCAGTGAATCCGCTACGATCTTTAACAATGTTATAACCGTGTCAATAGTTAATAGCTTTAAAGTGCTCACAAATTTCATTAATTTTGGTTGTATAAATGGTAATTTTGATTTTGCGATATTTAGGATATATAAAGGTAATTAGAAGATTGTAAACTCCAATGTAAAGAATTGTCGAAATAACTCTAACAACAAAAGTTGAAAGATTTCAAGGGTGATCTTTTACTAGTCCACCAAGCTCAACTCCACCAATCATTAAAATTGAAAATCCAGCAAACATGCAAGCTACAAAAAAGCTAACTTTACCAACTGACATTTTCTTTACTTTTGAAATGTAATATATAATAACGTCGCTTCCGGCTGTTGAACCTGAATTTTTTCAAGCAATTGCTGCTGCTGTTCCACCTAGCAGTGCTCCTGCAAGGGTATAAATGATAATAGGTCAAGTTTCAACTGAAACATTGAAGTTTGGATTTAGAGCACTAAATTCTTTTCAACCTTTTAGTGAGCCGCTTGCGTGTATGATGTTGCCACTACTATCTTTTATATCTGAAACTAATTTTCATGATTTTCAGGTTCCAACAATTTTATTACCAAATTCATCAACTTGCACATTATAGAAAGTTCCTGAATAAACATTTCATGCAATGTGGGTTTCATTATTTTGTCCAAGTGAGTGACGGGTATAGTAAATACTAAAATCATTATCTAATCATTCTTTGATTGGATAGTTTTGACCAACACCATTGAATATTAGTTCACTAATTACTTGAAAAATTAGTCAATATGTTGTCAAAATCATAAATAAACGAGAATTTTTCTTTCAAAAAATAATGATGAACGGAAGATTTAAGCACAAGTAAAGTAAAGCAAAGTAACTTCTTAAAAAATCAAGAGTATAAGTTAAAGATTGAATTAAGGCACTGAAACCAGAAGCAACTGTGGCTGCTTTTCCTAAGAAAAAGGCAATCCCAATATTAAATAATAAAGCTGAAATAAACATTCAAGCCAGTTTTTTAGGAAACTTTTTTCAAACATTCAAAAAATTGACATTGTAAGGATTTACATCAAAATAACTAGGTACTTTTTTTGCCTTTTTAGCTTTTTTGGCACTCTTCTTATTTATTTCTTGATTGTCTGCGTCTTGAATTGTTTGCTCTAACTTGCTCATAATTACCTTTCTTACTTCTTAAAAATACTTGAAAATTATACAAAAAAAACATTGCCGTTAAGACAATATTTTAATCGATCGAGCTAGTATTAAATTTTCCTTTAACTTCACTTATCGGAACTACACTAATTCAAGCATATTTGTCCACTGAGTGAATTAAAGAAATGATGAAATCTTTTTCTAAATACAGCGATGTAATTTCAATTCTTCCAATGTCTTTGTGTGTTTTACCACTAGTTCCATAGTAAATATTTCATGAGTGAGCAAAATCTGTTTCACGCAATTTCATTGAAATCTTTTCAAGTCTTGTTGAATATATTTCAAATTTGATTTTTTTGTATTTTGGATAAACTTTATCAACAACAACATTGTATAGACCAATGTATAGAATTGTTGCTATGACTCTAACTATAAATCTTGTTTGTGGCTGATCTTCAACTCTTCAAGGGCGAGATTTAATCAAATTACCAATTTCTAGTCCACCTAACACAATAGTTGAAAATGTGGCAATACACAAGTTGACGATGATTCCAACTTTACCTACCGAAATCTTTTTAACTCTTGAGATATAGTAGATGATAATATTAGAACCAGCAATTGAACCCCCACCTTTTCAAGCAATTCCAGATGCTAAACCATCCAAAGCGGCCCCAATAAATGCATAAGCAAAAATAGGTCAAGTTTGTCCATCGTATACTCCATTTGCTGCTGCTCCATCATAATTAAATGCTCTTCAGTAGGTTTTTGTACCCTCTTTAAGACCATCAATGTGCGGAGAGTAAATGGTAACTTCAGCCTTAATGAAATTATCAATAACTTTGATATTACCGATAATTAACTGGATAATAACTTGGAAAATCATTCAATAAATTGTTAATACCATGAAAAGTCGAGGATTTCTTTTTCAAAAGAAAAAGATGATTGGTAAGTTTAAAAGCACATAGAAAAATCCAAAGTATCTTCCTCAGTCCATTGTATAAGTAATAATTTGTGTAAGAGCAGAAACTCCAGTAGAAACAGCTGCAGCCTTACCTAAAAATGTTCCGACAGCTAGGTTTCAGAAAAATGCCGAAAGAAACATGATAATTACTTTCATTGGGAATTTTCTTCAGACATTGATCATGTTGACATTGTATGGATTCATTATTGCTTTTCATTCAGCATCAGCAAGCTGTTTTTTTTCGCGGTTAAGAATCTTTTTGGCCCTTTTTTCTTCTTTTGTTTTTTTATTCTTAGATTGCGAACTTGAAAGGCTTTGCTCGGTTTTTTTATTTTTTAAAAAGTGTAATTTAGGCATTCATCTCCTTTCATTTATTAAGTTTTAAAAATTATTTTCTTGAGTGTCTTTGTCTTTAAATTTGTTAGCTTCACGGAAGAAAAGAATTTCTGCTTCTCCTGTTGCACCGTTCCGGTTTTTTGCCACAATGACATAAGTTAAAGATGCTTCAAAAGTTAAATTTGAAGAACTATCAACTGTAAGGGTAAAGGTTAGTGGTGATTGCTTTGATGTAGAAGCTGTATCATTAAAATCACCAAGTGAATTTGCTTTTTTATCTAAGCGATAATAATCAGGACGATATAAGAATAAGACACTATCGGCATCTTGCTCAATTGATCCTGACTCACGTAAATCAGAAAGTACTGGTTTTTTGTCTTCACGCATTTCAACTCTTCTTGATAATTGGCTTAGCGAAATGATAGGACAAGCCAATTCTTTAGCTAACTGTTTTAAAGAGCGTGATATCTTAGAAATTTCTAACTGACGATTGTCTGAACTTGTTTTCGAATCAGTAATTAATTGCAGATAATCAATAACTATTAAATCAATCTGCCTCACACGACTGAAACGACGACAAATAGCAATTAAATCATTCAACGTTAAAGCTGATTTGTCATTTAGGTAAAAATGTCAATTTTGAAATTTTTCAGTCGTTGCATCAATCTTGATTCAATCTTCTTCAGTGACGGCACCAGATTTCATATTCGATAACTTTACTCAAGAATTCATTGAAACCATTCTTTCAACAAGCTGCTGGTTAGTCATTTCTAAACTGAAGAAAAGAACAGTTTTATTTTGTTCTGCTACATTACTTGCAATATTAAGAGCAAAAGCAGTCTTACCCATTGAAGGACGCGCAGCTAAAATCACTAAGTCTCCCGGATTGAAGCCTAGTAACAAAGCGTCTAAATTGCGGTATCCAACTTTTAGACCAGTTGATTCTAAATTATTTTGACGTTGGTGCAGAATGGTTGTAGTCTCCTGGACTACTTCTGAAAGGGATTGATAATGAGCTTTATTTTCACTCAGATCAATGTTAATCAAGCTTAGCTGTAATTCGCTTATTACTTTTGAAACTTCCATTGGACTTTGCAAGTTTTGTTGTGCCTTTTCCATCGCTAAAAGTAATTGTCTTTTTTTAGCAAATTCAGTTAATGCTAAAATATATTGCGAAATTAAATCTTTGTATCCGGCATTTTCGATTACATAATTAAAGTAATCTTCACCTTTTATGTCTTCAAATTCGTTTAGTTTTTCATAAATCTTATTTTTGATTAAGAAGGTAGTGATAACTTCAATATCGTACGCTTCATTGATAGTTGAAATTTCACACAGTGCTTTATAAATTAAAAGATTGTTTTTAGAATAAAAAATATCATCAGTGATTGAATCATTGATGTCACTTAAGACTTTGTAATCTCTAATCAAAATTCCTAGTAATGAAATCTCATTATTAAGAATGTTATTTAACTCTGATTCACTGAATGACATTTTTCTCCTTTACTACTTTGCTTCGTTGATTCTTACTTTTAAGAATGCTTTAACTTCAGGGTGAAGAGTAATGGGAACTCCGTGGATACCTAAAGTTGCAATTTTCATTGATGCTAATGAATGAGCTGGAAGTTTAATATTATGTTTTTGTTGTAATTCTTTTTCAATGTTTTTCGTTGTTATTGAACCATGAACTACATCTTTGTTAACTTTTAGCTCAAATTCTAAAGTTACGCTCTCGATTTGTGCTTTTAAAGCCTCAGCTTCTTGAATTCTTTGTTTTTCAGTTTCAGCTAAATTTTTAAGCACGTTTTTTCGGTTTTTTAGAGTTGCATCATTTAATGGTTGGGCATAACCATTTTTAATTAAGAAATTTTTAGCAAAACCATCTGCTACATCGATGATTTCATTAACTTTGTATTTTTGATAAGGTTTAATTATTATAACTTTCATTTTTCACACTCACTATTGCTTGAATTATATTATCGACAAATGTTTCCATTGGTTCATTTTCATCGCTAACGGCTGCTGCAGCTGCAAAGTGTCCTCCTCCATTGACAGCTTCAGCAATAATTTGAACATTAGTATCGATTCCTCTGGCTGACATTTTATATTGTTTCATTCCTGGGATTTTAGCAACCACAAATGCTGCTTTTCTTCCTTGAATTCTTAAAATTTCATCGGCTGCTATAGAAACAACATCGCTTTCCACATCACCTTCATAAGTTGCCAAGAAATATCCTGGTTTTACTTCTCGTAAATTACTCAAAATTTTGCTTACTATTTCATAAACATTTTCATCCATTTTAAGTGTTTCTATACTTGTTGCACTTGAAGCCCCCAGTTCTTCTAAGAAACTAGCAGCGAAGAATGTTCTTGATGATGTTGTTTTTAAAAATCTATTGGTATCCATGTAAATACCATCTAAAAGCATCTGTGCTGCTTCTTTTGTTATTGCTTTTTGTTTATGACTAAACATAATGAATTCAGTCACTATTTCTGATGCACTTGAGGCTCCGGTATCAACATATAAATTCTGTTTTAAAACATAGTCAGGACTACAACTAATTCGATGGTGGTCGAAAACAAAAATATTGTCTTGAGAAACGTTTTTAAAAGCATTTTTGTTTTCAATTCTATCTTCAGTAGCACAATCGACTACTAAAACCATGGTTGAATCACTATTAAGCTTAGTTGCTTGTTTTGGGGTGATAAAAATATTTTGATTTTTGTTTAAATAGCGGTTGATTGATCGCTGACAAGTAGGATCAAAAGTTTTATTTTGAATAAAGGCTCTTTTGTTTAAAGAGTGAGCAATTAGATAAAATGCGTATGCTGAACCTAAAGCATCCAAATCAGCAAGTTTGTGACCATAAATTAAAACGGTATCTATCTTGCTACTACGCATTTTTTCCATCACTTCAGCAGTAAAGTGGGCCATTCTTGTTCTATTGGTAGTGTGAGCAACTTCGTAACGCGACCCAAAATAAATTGGTTTGTTATTTTTTTCAATTACTGTAATCTGATCGCCACCACGCGCCTTAGACTGACTTAAAGCATCTTTAGTTTTTTCAGTTAAATCATTTAACTTTTCTAAGCCATAAGCAAAACCTACTGAAATTGGAATTCTTATATTTTTGTCACGAATATCATTACATTCGATATTAGTCAGTTGTTTAAAGTCTAAAGACATTAATTTTTTTAGTGTTTCATTAGTTGTAATAATGAAAAAATTGTTATTTACATACCGACGATAAACAAAATCATGCTTTGCGGTCAAATCATCTAAAACACTAACTACAGCATTATAAATTTTAAAAATTTCTTCTTCTGAATAAATCGATTGATATAAAGACATATTGTCAATTTCAACTTCTCCAAAAGTAATTTTTTCATTGTCGTAAATTCTAAAAACGTTCAATTCATCAGTCACATCTTTTATAACTGCCACATTCTTAGTCAAGTCTACATTCATTTCATAGTCAAAATCTTCGTAATTTATCTTACGCGAAAATTGCTCTGAATCAATGTTGTCAAAATCGACATAATTTTTTAAATTTTTACCGATTATTGACGAACCGAAACGCTGACTTATGAATTTTGACACTCATATAATTCTGGTTCTTTCGTCAAAAATTACTACTCCTACCCCTTCTTTAGCAATTTCATTTTCAATATGATAATTCAGTGTGTTTTTGATCAAACTATTACGCTGAAAAATGACAATCAAGTTGTAAATTAACAGTCCAAGACTCGCAATCATCATTGCTGAAAAAATTGAAATAAAAACTATGCTTAGTGTTTGGTTAGTGCTATAAAGACTTTTAAAAACAAAAAATAGAATAAAAGGAATAACAAAAAGCAATGTTATTCCCAATCATATTTTGATGTTTTTTCAAGTTTTAGATCTACTCTTTTTGTTCATGTCTATATCTATATTATTATAGTCCAAAAAAGCTGGCTTTTAGTTAGATAACTAAATGGCTATTTTTTCTTTGAGTAATTCTAGATTTTTTTTGTTTTTTGAACTTACAAAAATAATATCCATGTCTCTGTACAGTGTTTGAATATCTTTTTTGGTTTGGTGCAATTGTTTCTGATTCGCTTTGTCGATTTTGGTGGCTACTAACAAGATTTCAAGATTTAATTCGGTGCAATAATCAATCATTTCGCTGTCAATTGGAGTAATTCCAATTTTTGAATCTATAAGAATACAAATCTTAGTTAAATTTTTTGATTTTTCTAAGTAATTGGCAATCATTTTAGAAATATGCACTTGCTCGCTTGCTGACATTTTTGCAAACCCATAACCTGGTAAGTCGACAATAATTTTTTGATTATCAGTTTGAAAATAATTTAATAGTCTTGTGCGTCCAGGAGTGGAAGAAACTTTGGCGATTTTTTGATTTGCTAGTGCATTTAACAGCGAAGATTTACCAACATTTGAACGACCTCAAAAAGCAATTTCTTCATTGTCATGTTGATATCAAGAATCCATTTTGTCAGCACTTTTAATAAAATTTCACATAATATGACTCCTTAAAACTATTTAAATTGTAAAGAAAAAGAGCCGAAAAGGCTCTTAAAAATTATTTTTTGTTAACTTTGTTACTTCCAATGAAAGGCAGTAAAGCAACAAGTCTCGCTCTCTTGATTGCTGTAGCTAAATTTCTTTGGTGACGAGCACATGTTCCTGTAATACGTGAAGATAGAATTTTTCCGTGTTGGTTAACATATTTTTCAACCAATTCTCTGTCTTTGTAATCGATGTATTGGTGATCTGAAAGACAGAATTGACATGGACGACGACGAACAAAAGGTTTTTTAGAAACTACTCTTGCCATATAAAAATCTCCTTATTAATCTTCGTCAAAAACGTTTTGGAAATCGTCAATATCAAAATCAACGTGTTCTTCCTCGTCTTGACTAAAACTTTCATTTTTAAAAGAAGTGTTAGTTTGTTTTTTATCCATTTCGTAGGCATTTTCTAGATTAATTCCTACTCTTTGCTGGGTTTGTTGGAAGCTTGGTCTTGGATTATCGTTATTTGTTTTGTTACGACGTTTTTCAGCAATTTCTCTTGTTTCAAGGAAATCAAAGCTATCAACTAAAACTGAATAGTTTGTAATTCTTTGCCCATTGGCAATTGAAGAAGTTACTTGTAAAGAACCTTCGATGCTTATTAAGGCCCCTTTGTCTAAGAATTTGTTGATGCTTGATGCTGTTATTCCAAATGCAACACAAGAAATATAATCTGTTAGTGGTGGATTTGGTCCGTATTGACGTCTTGTAACAGCAAGTGTAAATCTAGCATACTCACGATCACCAGCTTTAGTTTTTCCACCTTGTGGATCGTCAGTTAATCTTCCAATTAATAAAATTTTATTCATAACACCCCTTATTAGTTAAAACTACTCAGCTGAAGATTCGTTAGCGTCTTTTTTGTCACGTGGTTGTCTGTTTTCCACTGGTCTTCTATCTGCTTGTTTTTTTGGTTTTTGGAACTTTTTAGCTCTGTTAACTTTTGGTTTTCTTTGTAATGCTCTTTCTGTATCTAGATTAATTACTAGGTTTCTTAGAACTTGTTTTTCTAGATTTGCACGACGTCCAAATTCTTTAATTTCTTCGCCTTGAGCATCTACTTTAACAACAAAGTATTGTGCAGTATTTTGCTTTTTGATTGGGTAAGCTAATTGGGTTTCTTCTAACTTAGTAACTTCAGCTTTGTTTTTGAAAACTGAAGATAAAAGTGATGACAATACACTTTCGTTAGCAGTTGAATCCAATAGTACCATAATTTCGTATTTTGCCATTGTTCTCCTTTTGGACTTTAAATTGGATCTAATTTTAGATCAAGGAGTTTAACTTACCTTGATTGTTATTTATAAAAAATAACTATGTTATTATACTTGAAAAAGACTTATTTTAGTGCTACTTTGCTAAGTTTTTAGCATCAGTTGCAATTACTAATTCTTCGTTTGTTCTAATTACATACACAGGAATTTCACTATCTGGTGTACTAATTAAAATGTAATCGTCAAATTTTTGGGTATTTGCTTCACTCAATTTAACGTTATATGAGTGAATTCTGTTGATAATGTTTTGTCTTGTTAGAGGGTCGTTTTCACCAATTCCGGCTGTGAAAACAATTGCATCTGGTTTGTTAGCAATTTTGTTCAAGTAAACCGCTAAATAATCAGCTACTTTTTGGGCAAATAAGTCTAGTGCAAAACGTGCATTTGGATCAACTAATTGTTTTGCTTCTAGATCACGCATATCGCTTGAGATTCCACTTACTCCTAGAAGTCCTGACTCTTTGTTAAGAATGTCAGTTGCTGCTTTTGCGTCAATTTTTAGTTCGTTTGCTAAATATGCTACGATTGATGGGTCTACATCTCCAGAACGTGTTCCCATCATAACCCCTGCTAATGGTGTGAATCCCATCGAAGTATCGTATGATTTTGAGTCACGAACAGCACATAGTGATGACCCGTTTCCTAGGTGTAAACTAACAAAGTTAACCGGTTTTTTATTTAAAATTTGTTCTAATCTTTCAGTCATGTAACGGTGACTAATTCCATGGAACCCATATTTACGGATATTGTGTTTTTTAGCAATTTCACGATTAATTGGATAAACGTGGTTAATTTCTGGAATAGTTGCGTGGAAAGCAGTGTCTGTATTCATTGTTTTCTTTGCATTTGGTAATAACTTATCAAAAGCTTTGATAGCTTGAATTGCTCCTGGGTTGTGTAATGGAGCTAATTTTGTGTATTTTTCAATAGTTTCAACTACTGAATCATCAATTATCATTGATTTCATCAATTCTGGACCAGCGTTAACAACTCTGAAACCAACAACATCGATTTCATCAATTGATTCAATAACGTGATTTTCTTGTCATTGAACTAGAGTTTCACGAACTGCATCTTCGTGATTTTTTAGTCCAATTTTCTTTTCAAATTTTTGTCCCTGGTATTTGCAAATTAAATTACCATCAATATTAATTCTTTCAGCTAATCCTGAAGCAATTAATTCTAATTTATCTTTTGTAAAAAGTGATCACTTCATTGATGAAGAACCAGCATTAATAACAAGTATTTTTTTGCTCATATAATATTCCTTAAAAATGTGTTTTATAAATACTTTTTAATTATAAGACTTTTAATTTTTTTTAACTTAGAAAGTCAATAGTTGATTTGAATTAAAATTTTTTTTGTGAAACCAAACTACTTTAGTCATGTTTTTGGAAAGTAAAAAGTAACAAAAAGACAGGTAAAACCTGTCATTAATTAACTTTTTAGATAAGAGAACAAGCTAAGTGTTTGTAAAGTCAATGAGTATAAATTGGTGTACAAATCAAAACCAAAAAATAGTCCAAGATTTCACATGCTAACGTTGTCTAAGTTATTCTTAGTAGATTCAGTTGCTAGTCTTATTGCTCTAAAGTTGATACCTATTGATATTGTTGCAATAACAATAAATAAAACTGATAGGAGAGAATAAGCTTTTTGATTTCTAAAAACAGTGAACATTGTTGTTATCATAACTATAAAGCTAGCAACTAGACAAACAATTATAATAGGTCACAGTTTTTCAAATTTGATTATTCCGAAATATCCTAACAAACCAGTTACAACAAAAATTGCAAATGGTATTAAGAATGAAAGTGTTAGTGTTGATCCATCAAGATAACCACTTCATTTCAAAAAGGTGGCCATGATAGTCAAAATTATGGTTGAAGATGCTACATAAATTGCATACCCAACTGCAAGTCATACTGTTTTGATACTACCTAATTTTTTAATATTAAAGAACGATCTAATAACTATTGATACACCAATCTGAGCTGCTAAAGCAATTAAAATAACTAATCAAGGTTGAAAAGTATCTTTGCTTTCAGGCCGAACAATTAATTTTCCTAAAGCCGGAATGTATGAAAATAGTCCGGCAAATAGAAAAGTGATAAAAATCCCCAAACTAAATCAAAGCAAACTTATTGAAAGTAGTTTGTTTTGTTTCTTTTTTAACAATTTAGTTGCTTCTGATTGAGCAAAATAGTTAGTGTTATCATCAATTCTTGAACCAAAATCCATGTTTATCCCTCCTGATTATTTAAGTAAATTTTTGATAGCTTTTTCAAATAATAATACAATGTTGATTTTGACTTTAATTCGCCATTTTGCGACATTAGCAAAACTAAGTCACTTAGACCTAAATCTAAATTTTGTTTTTTCAGTTCGAAAAAGTCTAACATATCTTGAGTAAATTGGTTAACTAAATTATTATCCAAAATGAATTGATATTGCACTAAAAAATCAGTATTTTTGCTCGCAAGTCTTTGCTGGTTGTAAAAATCAAAATTAGTTAAGCGATTAACTGCATTAGTATAGTCACGATTGATTTTGGCTTCCTCGAACTTCATGTAAGCATTAATTGCACCTATTGCTTTAAGAAAATCGCAAATGCTTTCTACTTTTTTGATGTATAGAATAAATTGTTTTTTTCTTTCAATTAATCGAAAACAAATGTCGTATTTTTCCAAAAAATTCTGAATCATTTTAGCTTTTTGTTGGCTTGAAAACTTAACTTCCAAGTGGTACATGGTTTGACTTACATCACTAACACTGCCTGTCAATAGAAAAATAGCGGCAAAGTAATCGTTTTGTTTGACATAATTGGCTTTTTTAATATCTTTTGGCACTACAAAACTAATTTGATTTTTGCGTGGTTGACTATATTCAATTTGCAAAGTTTGTAAAATTTGAAAAACAAATTGTCTTATATATTCTTTATTTATTGTAAAGAAACAGTTTTCATCTTTTTGTGTTGCTAAAAAGCCGTGAATAAAATTAACGGCAACATTTTTAGTGATTTTTCTACTAATGATTTCTTGTTTAATTTCCGATGTAAATGTTTCTTTCATTTTTTACTCCACTAAAATTTTAGCCTTGCAATTGCAAAAGTAATAAAAAATGGCCGGTAGTAAGGGATTTGAACCCTTGAATGTATTGCTACATTATTTGTTTTCGAGACAAACCTCTTCAGCCACTCGAGCAACTACCGACATATATTTGTAAATTATAGTTCAATACTTAAAAAAAGATAATAAAAAAAAGCGACGCCCTATTTTCCCTTGGAGGTATCGTCGGCGCTGAAGGGCTTAACTGCTGAGTTCGGAATGGGTTCAGGTGGACACCTTCGCTTTGGTCGCTACGTTTATATTCTAGCACAAAAAAATATTATTTGCAATTTTTTATTTTTTGTTTTTCGTATTCTATTTAGTTCATAATTAATGGATATGAAAAAAGATAAATTATTGCATGATGCCTATTGATTATCCTTATACCAAACTGACAAAGGTTTTGTTTATGCCCAACGTCGTAATGTTAATTCAGTAGCGGTTTTATTATTTAGAAGAAAAGGAAATAACGAATTTGAATTTTTAATTCGTTATCAACCTTTGCCTGAAATTGTTGAAAAACAAAAATGAGATGATTGCTTCCCTTGCCCAATAACTGGTGGATTTGAAAACAATGAAACTGATAGTTTGAAAGTTGCTATTCGTGAAGTTGAAGAAGAAGCGGGATTTGTTGTTAACAAAAATAATGTTTTTGAAACTTTTAAGTTTTTAGCTTCAACACAAGCAAATGAAATTGTTTTTGGTTACATTTTTGATGTTACCGGCTTACAGCAGCATGAAGCTTTAGGGGATGGAAGTATTTTCGAACAAATAAGTTACAACCGTTGAGCTAGCGAACAAGAATTACAAAACATAATTAATAGTGGAATGGTTCTTACTGCATTAGTGCACTGCTATTATTTCTTCAAACAAAAAATGAACTTAATATAATAAAAAAGGCATCAGTCATAACAACTGAGGTTTTTTACATTTTGTTTCTGAATTTATGTATTGCCACAGTTTCATTTGCTATTAATGAAACAGTAAGAATTAATGTAATGATTGAAACTTTTATTAAAGTAGTGAAGTTATTTATTTCAACTATTAAAGCTATCAAAAACAATACTCTCATCACATGAGTACTGGATCTAGAAAATTCATTTTTAATGAAATGCTTTTTTATTAGCTATTTATAACTTGTAGCAAATTTTTTGATTCTTTCTCAGTCATGGAGTCGAAATTTCAGTACTATTAGTATTGCATGTGCTAATGTTGTTCAAGTGACAGTTGTGATTCACTCACCTTTTGTTTGTAAAGTTTAAAGCTCAAAATTTTGGCCACGCATTCAATCGTTATTGATAATACAACAAGTGTAATACTTGAATTTAGTAAGATTTAGAACTATTTTACTTGTTTGTTATCTCTCTATAATATACGAAAATACAACTAAAAATAAGTGTAGTACTGGTTTTAAATAGGCCTTTGCAACAAAGAAATAAGTGAAACCACTGCTCGAAAACAAATAATAGAAAACATTCAAAGCAGCAAATAATTCACTCTAATTTGTGTCTTTTTCTTACATCCAAAATTTTAATGGTTGCAAGGAAGTAAAAGATTTTTCCAAACAAAAGCCAGTCATAGTTCAATAAGAAATTCAAAATTTGACTCAAAATTAGCAAAATAAAAGCACCCAATTTCTAAGTGCTTGTGAAAAGTTATTATTATTTTGCTTGTTTCATTGAACGCATTACTGCCTTAATTTGTGCTTCAGATGGTTTTCTTCCCATTTGCATAAACATAGCACGAATTTGTTTTTCACTAATTGGCGGATTTTCTTCTAATTGTTTTTTAATTTTTCTTTGTGATATTCACATACCCAAAAAACCACCAATTAAAATTCCTAATGCCACCATTCCTAGTGCTAGTGCAATGATTGCTCCTGTTGACATATAAACTCCTTTTCGCTACTTCTTTCTTCTAATAATACGTGTAGCAATAAAATATATTATAAATGGTAATATTAGAACCACTAATATTGAAATTATAAATATCTTCATTAACGTAATGTTATATTTACGTTTTTCTTTTGCAATTTCATTGAAATTAAAGGCCCCTAAACCCATAAAAGATTGAATAGAAGATATTTTTATTTTTCTTAAGATTGAAAAAACAATATGGATTAAAACAACTACTGCGATAATTGCAGAGAACAGTACAATTCATAAATTAGTGTTAGGGAATGAGTTGTGAATTCAAGTTTTGAAATCCAAGACATATACCTGCGAACCATCAGCCCTAGTTGCACCATCAAATTTGATTCATTGAGCATCCTTCAAAGCTCAGAAAATAAGAGTGAAAATACCAAAATAAAATACAAAGGCGATTGTAATTCAATTATGTGTTACTTGGTTAAACATTAGTTTGCGGTATAGTAACAAAACAAATGCCGGAACTTCTTGTGTACCTTTATTAATGGCATCACGATACTCATTGATGCTTCTTTTTAAATTCACTAAACTAATTGCATCAATTATTAATTTTCAGGTCAATAGTATTGAAGCAATTGCTAGTAAAACGTATCAAATTCAAGGTGAAGAAGGATTTGGATTTTTCTCTGTTGCCTCGATGAAAAGTGTTGGCTTAAACGCAAACAATAAGCACAAGATAAAAGCAACAAATAAAAGCAAAGATACACAGATGATATTAAAAGTTTTAACTCTGATTTGAGAATTGAAAACACGCATTATTCCATTAGGTATGACACCTTTTTTATCAATTCTCTTTGAACTTTCAAATGTTTTTTCTTCAATTGTTGTGTTTAGTAATATTGACTGAGTGTTTTGTAATGAAGCACTATTGTTAGGTAGTGCATTTTCGGTCTTAATATTGTTGTTCGAATTTTGCCCAAAAGGTTTTAATCCCATTCTTTCTCCTATTTTTTCGATGTGTCTGTTTTCAATATTGCTAAGAATGCTTCTTGTGGTACTTCGACACTTCCGATTGCTTTCATTCTTTTCTTACCTGCTTTTTGTTTTTTCAGTAGTTTCTGACGTCTAGTAACATCTCCACCATACAATTTAGCAGTAACGTCTTTACGATATGCCTTAACAGTTTCTCTTGCAATAATTTTACCACCGATAGCAGCTTGAATTGGAACTTCGAAGTTTTGGCGTGGAATTACATCTTTAAGTTTTTCACACAACTCACGACTACGCACATATGCTGAATCACGGTGCACAATCATAGCCAAGGCATCAATTTTTTCACCGTTTAATAAAATGTCAACTTTTACTAAATCACTTTCTCTTAATCCGATGAATTCATATTCAAATGATGCATACCCTTTTGAATAAGATTTCAGTAAATCAAAAAAGTCAAAAATTATTTCATTTAGCGGCAATTCATAAATTAATCTACGGCGATTATCATCAATATATTCAAGGTCAATATATTTTCCTCTTTTGTCTTGACACAATTCCATAATTGCACCTAAGTAATCTTGTGGTAGAAAAATACTTGCTTTTATATAGGGTTCTTCAATCGTTTCAATATAGTTTCTGTCCGGCAATAATGATGGGTTAGTAATATTTAAGGTTTCACCATCAGTCTTAGTTACATAGAATTCAACGCTAGGAGCTGTCGCGATAATATCTAGACCGAATTCTCTTTCTAAACGTTCTTGCAAAATTTCCATATGAAGCATTCCTAAGAATCCAATTCTAAATCCAAAACCCAAGGCTTTTGATGTTTCAGGTTGATAGCTAATACTTGAGTCAGATAGAGAAATTTTTTCTAAGGCATCTTTTAAATCATTAAAATCACGAGTATCAACTGGGTAAAAACCAGTGTAAACTACCGGTTTCAGTTTTTTATATCCCGGCAAAGGCAATGGAGAAGGTCTTTTAGCCAGTGTTATTGTATCTCCAACTTGAATATCTTTAGCGTCACGAATAGAAGCAGCAATTCATCCTACTTCCCCAGCTTCTAAATGTTCCTTTTTAATTTCCTTTGGAGTTCTAATTCCTAATTCAGTCACGTGGAATTTTTTGTCATTATGCATTAGTAAGATTTCATCACCGACTTTTAAAGTTCCGTTAAACAAACGAACTAGCAAGACAACTCCACGATATGGGTCAAAGTATGAATCAAAAATTAAGGCAGTAAGTTCCTTTTCAGGATCTGCTTCTTTTGGAGCGGGAATGCGACTAATAATGGCATCAATAATATTTTCAATCCCTAGTCCAGTTTTTGCTGAAACTAATATAGCATCACTAGCATCGATGCCAATAACATTCTCAATTTCTTTTTTTACCATTTCCGGATCAGCTGAAGGTAAATCAATTTTGTTAATAACAGGAATAATTTCTAAATTGTGTTCAAGTGCTAAATAAACGTTGGCAAGTGTTTGAGCTTCAATACCTTGGGTTGCATCAACTAATAACAAAACACCCTCGCAAGCTGCTAGCGAGCGAGAAACTTCATATGTAAAGTCAACGTGGCCTGGAGTGTCGATTAAGTGAAAAATGTAATCCTTGTACTTAATTTGGACTGCATTGAGTTTGATTGTAATTCCTCTTTCTCTTTCCAAGTCCATTGTGTCTAAGTGTTGTGCTTCAAGATCTCTTTTTTCAATAGTCTCAGTTATTTCAAGAATTCTGTCAGCTAAAGTACTTTTTCCATGGTCGATGTGGGCAATAATTGCAAAATTTCTTATTTTGTTATTAGTCATAGTTTATTAATTTTATCAAAGAGCGCCATTTTTTTGTGTGTTTATAAAACACATAAAAAAGAAGTAATATTTTTTAGCAAACATCTTAATATAAAAAGATACTTATTTTGAGTGCTTTTTTCAGTCTTTTTTAATTCAAAATATGAATTAAAAAGAAGGCTTGTTTTTAGCCTTCTATCATTTATTGATTACTCAAAAATTTCTTTGATTTTGAAAGCTACTGACTCAGAAACAACTTTTTTCAATTCTTCAATCGAAGCATTGTAAATTGCTGAATAAGAACCGAAATGAGTCAAAAGCTTTTCTTCAGTTTTAAAACCTACACCAGGTATTTTTAATAAACTTACTTCTAAACTTGAAGAAATGGATTTTTTTCACTGATTTGCTTTGGCATATCTGTCAACTTCTTCCTGAATGTTGGCAAGGAAATTGTACAAATCGATATCATCTATTTTTATCGCTAACTTGTTGGCATTTATTATGTGGTCAGTTTTGTGTTTGTCGTTTTTTACTAAACCTATCAAATCGACATCTTGTCAATTGTTTTTGGCTAGCACCTTTTTAGCCTCATTAATTTGGGCAACGCCGCCATCTACAATCAATAAATTTGGTTTAGGGCCATCTTTTGTCATATCAACAAATTTTTGAACCCCTTGTTTCATATACTCAACATCTGCCTTGCGATAGTCGACCACTTCCAAATTAAACTTACGATACTCACTTTTGTAAACGTTTCCATCAATAATTCTAATCATTGCACTAATAGGATTTTGATTGCCAAAATGAGAGTTGTCAAAAACTACGATGTCTCTCGCTGATTTGATGTTGAGTAGTTTTTGTAATTTTTCAACGTTAGCAACAGTTTTAGTTTCATATTTGTTTAATTTTTGAATTTCATTGTCAGCTTTTATTTCGACATTAGTTTTGACATTTTCCATAATTTTTTCAAACTGACCTTTTTGCGGATATTGACTTTTGATTTCATGGCTTATGTCAAAATCAAAATCTTTAAGTTCAGGATTAAAAAATATTGTTTTTGGTTTTTGGTTTTTGGCATAAAAAGCATTTAAAAATGCATTGATGGTTTCTTCGAAATCAAAAACTATGTTAAGAGCACCAGTTTCGCTATTTAATAATGTTCCGAAGCGATATACTTGAATTCCTCAAACTGCATACTCATTTTTTCTTGCGAAATAAAAAATATCAACATCTTCATAATTTTGCAATTCAACCAACTGTTTATCTTGAATTTTTTTAACAGTTTCAATCAGTCTTTTGTAGCTAGCGGCTTCTTCAAAACGAAAATTATATGCGCTTTCTTGCATATTAGATTCTAATTGCTTTAAAAAATTCTTCTCTTTAAAAAGTAAAATCGATTTTATTTTATTAAAAGCATTTTTTCAATATTCATAACTTTCATTTTCAATCAAAAAACCGTTTCGATACAAAACTTGACTTTCTAAATATTTTCTTAAATCACTAGAACCATATCCTGGTGGTAATGGTCCATAATAAATTGTGTTTGGTTCTTTTTTGTATTTTCAGGCAATTTGAATATTAATCTTATTAGTTAAAGATATTTTAAGATATGGATATTTTTTATCATCTAAAAGCAAGATGTTATAACGCGGTCTGAACTTGGTAATTGATAATTGTTCATATAATAGGGCTTCTTTTTCATTTTGAAAGGTAACAAATTCAAAAGAAGCAATTTCTTCAACTAATTTAGTAGTTTTATAAGAATTAAGAGCACCTAAAAAATACTGACGCATTCTTTTGTAAAGATTTTTTGCTTTACCAATGTATATTATTTCGTCATTAGAATTTTTTCAAAAATAAACTCCAGGCAAATGTGGAATGTCGTTTAGGTCGCTAATTGTCATGTTGTCTCTTTAATAAAATTAACAATGATTTTTCACAACTAGCTTTAAATTTATCATAGTCAACATTTAAGCATTTGGCAGCTTTAATAATCTTTCTTTTTCGTTTAGTTTTGTCTAAATAATTCTTGTATTGTTCTACTAGCTCATTTTTTTGTTTGTGAGATTCTGAGTCATTATCTGAGATTAATCACTCATTTTTTAAGAGTAATTCAACAGCTTTTTTAGAAGATTCTTTTAGATCGCTTAAAAGTACTTTTGCATTACCCCTATCCATGATGAAGAAAATTATTAATGCAAGTAAAATGAAAAAAGCAAAAATGCTGCATGAAATTACTCATTTTAAATAACTTAAATTTGGGTAATTATCATCAATGAAAGATTGTGACACCTGAGTAAAAGTCGCACCTACAGCAACGTTTGTCAAAATTGAAAGTGTTGAAACTGCTCTTGAACTACGAATATCCCTAATAAAACGATTATTGTCTCGAAGAATTTGATCTATTTTGTCATGGTTTACTGTGATTCTTGATTCTAAACTATCGATTATTGATTCTCTTTCTAAAACATCGTGAATTTCTTTCTTTATTTTTTCAATATAGAAGTCACTATAAAGTCTTTCATAAAAATGCTGTTCGCTATTGTCATTAGACACGAATCCAAATTCAAGAGTGCTTAGTGTTTTGTGAATTTTTAGAGCATCAAAACTACCTGTTTTATCAACCAATTTATTATTTACATTTTTGTTTTTACCAAGGTTAGAGGATTTCACTTTCTTAAACGAAGATATAAGATCGTCTAAAATATTTAGCGCTTGAGTGTAGCCTCATTTTTGCACTAAAGCAATGATAAACAAAATTTTATAATCACTTTCAAATATGTTGTAGTGCGTCGAATGTTTTGTCTCATCCAAAGAATAAAAATATGTAATGATTGAATGAGCCTTAGTAATTATCGCCTCTTTTGTGTTCGCTAAAACTTCTGTATTTCCTGGATCATAATTTCAAAAATTTCATGCCATCATACGAGCATCTTCATTATTGTGATCATTAATTGACTCTATATCTTTTGTTACATTTTTATTGACATACACAAATGCATAAGTAAAAGCATTTCTCACATAAGTTAATATGGTATTTAATTGATTATTATGTTCATTTTGTTTTTTTTTATTTTTTTTATCAGCAACTCATTCCTGAAACTCTTCTTTTAGGCTGTTTCTAAACAAAAAGTTTTTTGCAAAAACATTATTTATAAGAAAATTTTGAAAGTTTATGTAATCATGATTCTCTTCATCAAATAGAAATTCACGCGTTGCAGAAGGACTTAAATCATTAAGAATCGATTTTTGTGCTTCTTCGATACTTTCGTCGATTTTATAATTTGGGAAGTCAAAAGTAGCCTTTATCACTATGAAATTTACATCAGTTATATATCGTTCTAGCCTAAATTCATAGTGATAAGTATATTCAGTTCCATTGTAGCTATTTTCACCTTTTAGCACATTAATAACTTTAGTTCTTTTAAAGAATTCCTTGTTGTCTCCATTGTCTGTAATAAACTTTCGCAGTGAATTAGTTAAATAATAAATATTATCTTGAAGATCATGCACTTCATACTTAGATTCTTTGTCTTCTTTCAATTTTATATAGTCACAGCTATCAAAATGAATATATTTGTATACAACTAGTTTTTTTGCCTTGTCTTCTGTCTTATTATTTTTTTCATTTGTTGTCATCAAAAACTCCTATCTTGTTGCGTTTAAGGTAAAAAAGACTGCAAAAGCAGCTTTTATGTGTTATTTTTTGAAAATTTTGTTACCCAACTTAATGTAAGTATTAATTTTTTGTTCTACATTTTCAAATGCCATTTTATAAACTTCGTCTGAATAAATGTCGACTCCGGCATCTTTTAAAATTTGTGCAGGTCAATCTCTATCTCCGGCTGAAAGAAACTTGTCAATGTATTCGTTCAGTGCTTTTTCGCCTTCTTTTTTGTACTTGTTGTAGAAAACATTAGCTACAATGTAGCCTAAAGCATATTTGTAAACATAGAAATTGTAGTAAAAGTGTGGCACAGTAACTGAATAAATATTTATATGATCGCCAGGTTTTGATTTTTTATCACTCATTGCATACTTGTTAGCAATATCAATGTAGATTGATTCTAAGTCCTTGTATGAAGCAATAGGTTGTTTTTGATCCATTGCTTGATAAAGATTGTACTCATAATTAGATCATTGAGTTTGACGAATAACAGTTCCGACAAAATCATTAATGCTTTCACCTAATAAATAAAACTTTTCCTTGTCGCTTTTAGCTTTAGAAATTAAGTAATCGTTTAGCATTAATTCATTAAAAATGGATGCTATTTCTGCTAAAAAGATTGGGTATTGACTTCTTTTAATGTCCTGTGTAATGTCTGAAAAGTATGAGTGCATTGAGTGACCCATTTCGTGGCATAGTGTCCCCACTGAATCTAGTGAACCATTAAAATTCATCAAAATGTATTTTTTGTCTAGACCGTATGAAGCACCAATTGAATAAGCACCACTACGTTTGTTTGGCACATTAACAAAATCAACTCAGTTTTCTTGCATTGCTTTTGTTGCAACTTGTGCATAACGAGTAGGCATCACCGACATCAAGTCAACAAAAATTTGCTTTGCTTCTTCAACAGAATATTCATTTTTAATATCCACTAAATCTAAAGCACTATCTCAAACTTTACGTTCTTTTTTATATTTAATTTTGAAGAATTCTTTATTGGCTTTATTGAAACGCTTAAACATTGCCATATTATTAGCAACATTGTTATAGATAATTTCTAAAAGTTTTGGGTCGATATTGTCATCCGAAAGCAAAGCTTCAATTGATGAGTTGTATTTTCTTAGTTTTGCACTAGTTGAGTATTCTTTAAAGTGTTGAATTAGCAAGTTAGCAAAACTTTCTTTGTGTTTATAGAAACCTGCTAAGTAATTTTGATAAGCTGTTTTACGGGTTTGCTCATCTTTTGACTTTGCTAGTTTAATTCTAGTTCCGCGAGTAATTTTTTGTTTGTAACCTTTTGAAGAAATAGCATAACCGAAATCAACTTCACTTGATTCTAAGATGCTAAAAACAGCATGCACTGAAGGGTGACCACTATTTGCCTCTGTTAAGTAATTTTCAACTTCATCACTTAACTTGTGATCTAGTGCACTTAAGGCTTCTTCAAAGTCTTTTTTAACTGCTGCAAAATCTTTATCATTTACTCATTTTTCAATTTTTGCTCTGTGTTGTTTTACTCTGTTTAATTCAGAACCTAATCTTGCTTCACAATCATCATCTTTATTTGAAAAATCAGCAATCAATTTATTAATTTCAGGATCAACAACGTTGATGTTTCTTTTATTTGATAAATAGTTTCCGATTTTAAAATCTACTTCAAGCTTTTTGTCATAAATTTTTAAATAATCTAAATAAGCTTGTTTAGAGCTGTATTTGGAGTCTTTAAGTTCAATAATTTTTTCGTATAAATCAAAATACTCTTTTTGTAATTTTTCTAGTGTTGTCCCTTTAAGAATATCTTCTAAATCTCACTTGTAATCTTTAGGAACTCCATTGTATGAATTGTATTTTTTCATTATTCTCCTTTGTTAATTTTGATTAGTGATTCAACTGGAACTTTTAGTCTATTTCTTGCATCAAATCCATCTAATTCCATCAAAACAACTACTCTTAAAACTTCCACTTTTTCTCTTTCTAGAAGTTTAATGATTGCTTCTAATGTTCCTCCAGTTGCCAAAACGTCATCTATAATTACTGCTTTTTGTCCTGGTTTAGTGATTCTATCTTGAATTTCTAAAACATTGCGCCCATACTCAAGCCCGTAGTCACAAGACAACACAGGACCAGGTAATTTACCTTTTTTACGCACCATAATAAACGGTTTTTTTGTTTTAGCTGCTACTGGTGTCCCAAATAAAAAACCGCGTGCATCAGGTCCAACGATAATATCGGCATCATTGGTAAATTTAGCTATTTCATCAATTGTGTAATGTAAAGCTTCTCCATTAGCTAACAAGTATGAAATATCTTTAAAAACAATTCCTTTTTCAGGAAAATCGTACACTGTACGAATCAAATCTTTTAGTTCTTTCTTATCCATAATACTAAAATTATACCTTTTGGCTTACTTTACTTGACAAAGCAATAAAAAATACTGCTAAGCAGTATTCTAAAAATCTCCTTTTATTCTTGAATCATCATTTTGATTATTAACATTATCAAATGAATCTAAATCAGTTTTGCTTATTGAATTATTATGCAAAACAGCAATAACTCTGTTGGATCTTGCTCAAAAAATTCAAACCAATATTAAATTTGCAAAACCAGGTAAAAAGACTGACAAAATGAGTCAAATTTTGTGTTTTTGTAGACTCTTATGTTTTGCTACAAGCACTTCAGTAGCTGATATTTTGATTTTGGTGTTGTATTCATTTTCATATTTTCAATACATCAAATAACCTAATCCTAAAACCAATAAATTTAGCAAAATCCCGCAAATAATCATTGCATTTCTAGCAACAATAAATGTTTTGTCTCATGTACCCATGTAAATACCAACATAAATAAACATACTAAAGAATCACGAGAAAAAATACAAAAATGCTGCTGTTTGTAGATAACTAATCAATTTGTTGGGACTAAAATAATTCATTATTTGCTCCTTATTGAAGTTTAAAGTGAATATACTTCTTTTTTTCACAAATATTGTAATTCGAAAACAAAGTTGTTTCTAGTATTTTTTTTACTTAATTTGGTATTGTTTTTAGTCGTTTTTAGTTTTAAAAAAGCAGCAGCCAAACCCGGCTGCTTTTAAACGAAAAAATGAGAATTATTTGATTTTAAAAACTGTTATATAAATTAAATTTGAAAAAAAGAATAAAAAAAATGGCGATCGCGGCGGGACTCGAACCCACGACCACATGCTTAGAAGGCACGTACTCTATCCAGCTGAGCTACGCGACCACTTTTTTTTCGTAGTCAAGTGCTTTTGGCTACATTTGTAATTTTACTATTTTTAACTGAAAAAGTACAAAAAATATTTTGTTTTTTGTTTGCCATTTTTAAACCTTATATAATAGAGTAATGCCATATTGATGAATTAACATTTTTATTTTTATTGCAGGATATTTTATTGGTTCAATAAATCTGTCAATTATCATGTCTAAAAAACTTAAAAAAGAAGATATCAGATCACAAGGTTCAAATAATGCGGGTTCAACAAATGCTTTAAGAGTCTACGGCAAGAAATTTGCTTTAGTTGTCTTTTGCTTTGATGTTTTAAAAGCGATGTTACCTTGTTTTTTCGTTGTTATTTTGCAAAGATGAGTAATCAGAGACTTAAGCATCAGTATTTCATTGATTCCATTGATTGCTGGTCTAGGTGCCTTGGTTGGACATGTGTGACCTATTTACTTTAAATTTAAAGGTGGTAAGGGAGCTGCTTGTTTCTTAGGAATGGTTATTGCAACCAACATCATCTTACTATTCATTGGTATTGTTTTATTTTTAAGTGTTGTATTAATAACAAAATATGTTTCACTTGGTTCAATAGTTGTTCCATTCATACTAGTTTTATTTGCATTTATTCCTTGAATTGCTTCTGGACCTCTTGGTGTTTGCTCAATTAATAAAGATTGGTTTTATATTCCAGGTATTGTCTTACTTGTTGCTGACTTGATAGTTATTTTTATGCATCGCACCAATATTAAAAGATTGGTAAATAAAACAGAAAATAAGTTAAGACTTAAAAAATAGTTTTAAAGCTTAGTCAAAAAGACTAAGCTTTTTATATAGCAAAAGCAAGAATAAAAAACAAGATAAGCACTTGGCTTATCCTGTGTTCAATATATGCTAATTAACGTGCAGTTTCAAAAGTTTGAATTCTTAGATTGTTGAAGCTGATTAATTTTTCTAATTTTTCTTTTAGAACTGGATCAGAAGTTTTAGCAAGTCTTTTTTCGTATTTTTTAGCTCTCTTGTAAACTACTGCTTTTTCAATAGGAACAAGTCCGAACATAATTAATACAAATGAAGGAAGAAGAATTGCTGTTACGATGTTTCCGATTCATTCATAGTGTAAATTCTCTAATAATTTTCATTGAGCTTTAACAAAAGCAGCATCAGTCATGTCTTTTGTTTTTTCTACTGTTGTAATTAGTCCTACTTTAGGGTCAAAGTAGTTTTCGATTTGTTTTTCAGTTAAAGCGATTGATACATATGGATTAATTGCATAAGTAACTAATGCTAAAGCAACTAATACAATACCAACTCAACCTGCTCAAACTGTGTGTTTTCCTTTTTCAACTTTAATAAAGTTCAATTTACGGTTTCTGATTGTTCCAAAAATAGCAACAATAATGAATGCGAATGAGATAACAGCCATTCAGTTAGCCATTAAGTCAGAGAAGTTCATATTTGAGTTGAAGTTTCTTGAACCATATAAACCGTCATATCCACCTGGGAAGTAAGCAAGTGATCCAACAACATTAAAGATTAGAGTAACAGGAATTGTTAGAATGATTGCATAGATAGTTCCGACGATTGGAGTTTTTGCTTTTTGCATTTTTGCATGAACTTTAAGTGGAACTCACAACTCACCTTCGTTTATTAAGTCTTCAATGAAACGAGTACATCACATTGTGAATCCGTTAATGATTCCTAAGATTCCGATTGCAATAGCAAAGTTAATTAATCCAAATAATCAACTTGCTTTAATTGATTTTAGTTGATCCGAGAATCCATAGAATCCTCCACTAGCAGCACCAATTGTCATTGTAACAGCAAGAATCAAGTAAATAATAGTTACAGTTACTAGTCCAATAACTAGAGCAAGTGGTGTTTTCTTAGGTTCAGCCATTTCTGATTGAACTCCGGCTGTTACATAAAATCCATCATATGCAAAGAAGATAGCAGCCATACTTGTGAAGATACCAAAGATTGGTGATAGTTTTGCTAGGCTTGTTGATTGTGGATTTCATCATTTAATTTGTGTCATTTGTTGACCGACAGTGACTGTGCTTCCATCACTGACTTGTTCAGATAGTTTTTGACCAGCAAATACTAATCCGATAATGGTTACTGCGATAAGTGGGAAGAATTTAATAGCAGTAACAACTAAGTTTTGAATGTTTCCTGCTTTTGAACTTAATCCTGATGTAAATAAGAATCAGAATGAAATTCCTAAAGCAAAAAGCATCATAATAATTCAGTCATTATTTCCGAATGCTTTATTGATTAGTAAACCACCATCTGTGACAAATCCTCCAGCAGCGTCTTGCATTTGAATAATTACATATAGTGGCATAAAGTAGTAAGTGAAAGGTAAGTAAATAAAAGTCATGAAGTTTTTACATGCTTTATAGATGTAAAGACTGTTGAACGCTTTATTTCACCCAATCATACCAAGGTTATCATTACGACCTGAAGCAACTTCAACAAGTGCTATTGCCATGGCAATAACCGCAAATGCTGCTAGTCCCCAAGCTAAGATAGATCAGAAAATGTTTCCAGCAGATTCTGCAAGTACTTTATCTGCCCGTAGGAAAATTCCTGCTCCGACTGATGAACCGATAACAATTAAAATTGCTGAAAAGAAACTAATTTTCTTTTTCTTGTCAGCAGTCACAACTAATTGTTCGTCAGACATTGTTTATCCTTTCGTATGTTGTGTAATAAGTTTTTCTTATTACTGTTTTGTTGTTTGTTTATAAAAATTAAGAAAAAGAATGAATTTAAATGGGTTTAAGTTGTTTTTTTATAAACGCTAATAATTTTATGAATGTTCACAAATATAAATTTATTAATTATTATTTAAGGTCTTTTCTTGATAAAGGCATTGACATGCAACGAGCATTTCCCATTCCAAGTGATAATTGATTTCCGTGGAATGGAATAACTTTAATTCCAGCAGCTTCTAAAGCTTTGTTTGTTTTTTCGTTACGTGAGTAACCAATTACAACTCCTGGAGCTAAAGCTAAGTAGTTTGTTCCGTCGAAGTGTGTTTCTCTTTCAATTTCCATTAAAGTTGCACCTTTTCCTGCAATAGGAATTAGAACTGGTTTTTCACCGATAATTGATTCTAATAAGTCTGATAGAGATGCTCCGCTTTCTTTACGTTTTGGTTCATCTTCTGTTAAATCAAATTCTCAGAATTTTAGAACATCTAACATGATTGGTGAGTATAAGAATTTGTTTCTATCTAACATTGTCAATCATGTGTCTAGGTGCATTAAGTTTGTTCATTTAGGAACATTAACCCCAACAATACGTGTGAATTTTGCTTCTGGGTTAGCTTTAATATTTTTAGCTAATAATTCAATTGTATCTAGGTCTGTTCTTTCTGAAACTCCAATAACTAGTGTTTTTTCGTTGTATACGAATACATCTCCACCTTCGATTGAAAGTTTTAGACTTGGTTCGTAATAAATAGGAGTATTAACTAGTTTTGGGTGGTTTTTGAAAACGAATAATGAGAACAGTGTTTCTCTTTGACGCACTTTGTAACGCATGAAGTGAATTGTAACTCCATTACCTACTGATGCAAATGGGTCACGTGTGAAATATAAGTTTGGCATTGGATCTACAACTAATTCGTGTTTTGATTCAATGTTTAAATCATATTTTGTGATTCCTGACATCATGTATTCAACCATTTTTCTTGGTGAAAGTTTGCTGAAGAATTCTCTAATAAGAGCTTTCTTTTCTTCACTTAGAATTGGGTTTGAATCTTCTAAGAAGTCTTCGATAAATTGTTTACGAGCTTCCGGACTAGCTAGTTCGTAGGTTTCTGTTACTAAATCTAGTAGTTCAACTACATTGATTCCATGTCCTTTTAGTGATTCAACGAATGATCTATGTTCTTTTCTTGCTTCATGGCTTTCCAAGATAGCAGAGAACAATAGTTCATCTAGTCGAGCAGGGGTAATGTAATCAATTTCTCGCCCTGGTTCATGTACTAATACAGATTCAAGTTCACCAACTTCACTGTAGACGTTGATTCCCTTGAATTTTTCATTAAAAACTGACATTTATTGCCTTCCTTAAATAGTTTTTTAATAGATCTTTAAATTAATAAATTTTGTTGTTTGCATAAATAAATTTTTTTGTGTAATTCGAAATTTTATGGTAAAATTACACTGTTTTTATTTGCAAATTTATTTTTGTGATAAAAACCACTAACTCAATTTGGTGGTATAAACAACAGCTACACGCAAAAAAATATTTATACAATAATATTATAGTTTATTAACATAAATATTCAAGACCCCACACTGTGTTTTGTATACCTTCTTGTGTATTTTAATATTCAACATTTTGTTTTTTTCTTTCTTTAAATAAACTTTTCTCATTCTTTCTTAATTAATTTTTATAATTCTTATTAATGTTTAAATTTAGAAACACAAGTGCTTTGGGGATTAAGGAGTATAACAATGCAAAATGAAACAATGCTTTCAACTGCTCTAGAAGCTTTTAAAACAATGAATAAAGAAAATCTTACTTTTGAGCAAATTTATCAATACGTTCGTGAAAAATTTATTCAATTTTGAATCGAACAATTCTCACAAAACGATAATAATTTTAGTGAAGATGAAATTGATGAATTAAAAAGAGGGCAATTGTATAAATTGTTGACTATTGATGGTAAATTTTTCCGCTTAGCAGATGGAAGATGAACCATTAACCGACCAATTGAGAATACAAATCGTTAATAATCAGGGGCTTCATTCCCTGATTTTTTTCATTTTTATATTAATGGAAGAGAAAGTGAAATAATTTTGTATATGGCGACAAAAATTAAAAAATGACTTTTACCTTTAATGCTAACTAGTTTGATGATTCCAACTGTTTTACTTTCAGCCCAAAAATGTAATAATGTTGAAACAAAACACCCACAAGAAGAAACAAAATTTAGTCAACAATTTTTAAGTGAGTATTACAAAGCAAAAGTGACGGAAGTTATCGATGGTGATACTATCGTGACTGAGAATAACAATGATTTTACTAAGTGAAGATTCAGTGGAATTGACACTCCAGAAACAAGAAAACATGCACCTGACGGAAGTTGAGAACCGACTACTGGAGACCAACATTTATGGGGAACAAAAGCTAAAGAAGAATTAAAAAGACTAATAACTGAAAATAAAGACTTTGTGTGAGTGCCAAAAAATCCTAAAAAGGATAAATACTCTCGATCTTTGGGAAAAATTTATCTTAGCGAGCAACATATGCTGAACATAGACTTAGTAACAAAGGGTTTAGCAATTAAGCGTTATATTAGTTTGGAAAGAAAAAATAAATATTACACAAGTGACACAACATTTTACATGGAGCTAGAAAAAGCTGAAAACCAAGCAATCTTAAATAAAATCGGTATGTGGTCGCTTGGAACTAAAGCATACGTTATCGGCCTTCTATATTAATAAAGCAAAAAAAGTTAATTTTTTGGTAGAATTATAAAGCAATACAACATTAAAAGGAGCAACATATTATGAAAAAAGATATTCACCCACAATATCAACAAATTAAAATAACTTGCTCATCATGTGGTGCAGAACACGAATTCGGAACAACTGCAAGTAAAATCTCTTTAGATGTTTGCTCAAGTTGTCACGCCTTTTATACAGGTAACCGTACAAGTGCTAAAGCTACTGGTCAAGTTGAAAAATTCAACCGTAGATTCGGTAAAAATTCAAAATAATAATAAAAAACTCTCGTGTTGAGAGTTTTTTATTATGCCTTTTTTATCAATTAGCGATTAGTTTTCCATTTGAATCTTTTTGTGATCCTAATAAAGCTAGAACAAAATCAATAAATCATCAAATTCCGCAAAGTCCTAAAGTTAATAATTTAAAAATGCCCAACATTGTTCTTCCGGCGTAAAAACGGTCAATTCCTAGTCCACCTAAAAATCAAGATAATAAAACTAATACTAATCTACTTTTATCTGAAACTGCGTTCATTTTATTCCTCGTATTTCTTTCCTCAAAAGTATTTATAGTGGCTTTCTTTACCATCCTTAGTGATGTAGACAGCGTCCCCCTGTCTTTTACCTGTTGAGTATTTGTAACGTTCAACATCACCATTTGCATAGTATGTTGTTGCATCCCCATTTAGCATGTCGTTTTTGTAATTGCATTCTTCACGATCACCGTTAGCTTTATAAAATGTTGCTTTCCCGTGTTTTAGATTGTCAACATAAATAAATTCTTCACGATCACCATTAGCATATTGTAAATAACCAGGACCTTGTGCTAAACCATCAACATATGTGTATTCAGCAATATCACCATTTGGAACTACCATTTTGGCAGGACCATTTTTTTGTCCATTAACATATGAGTAAGTTTCGGTTGAACCACAACGAAAGTAATAAATTGCTTTCCCTGTTTTCACTCCATCCACTATTTCTACTTCTTCGCGTTGTTCGTACATAAATTTCCTTATTTAAAATATATATTTCAAATTATAACAATTTTTTAAAAATTGCATAATTTGCTTATTTTTTGGCTGTCTTTTTGATTTTTTTAAACTATTCTACTAGTGATTGTATCTTTACTTTGTGTAACATTAATTGTTTAAGTCATAATTCCAAATTAAAACTTCATTTACTTTGCCTCGCTTGGTTGCAACACTATTTATTAGTCTTTTAGCTTGGATTGCTTTAATTTTGTATTCTTTGAAAAGTTCTCTTATAAGCTCATGATCAGAATTTGACAGCAAAAATTTCACACCACGTGAGTGTAATTTATCACATTCTTCTTTTAGTTCAATTTGTTGTTGTTTAGTAAAACCTTCTTTTGTGTAATTTGTAAATGATGAAGATTTAGATATTGGCATATATGGAGGATCTAAGTACACAAAATCGCCGTTTCTTGCCACTTTAAGAACTTCTTTATAATCTCTGCAAAATATTTCAATGTGATTTTCATTCAGATAGCTAGATAATTCCAATATGGATTCTTTGTTTGCTATATTTGGATTTTTATAATATCCATACGGACTATTAAAATGACCTTGTTTATTGACTCGATACAAGCCATTAAAGCAAGTTTTGTTTAAATAAATTAGCCTTGAAGCCTTAAAGAGAAAGTCTTTTTGCCTAAAATCTGAATCTCTGTCTTGATTTCGCAAGTAATAAAAATATTCTTTTGAGTTATTTGATTGGTGTTTTTTAAGTAATTCTAGTAGCTCATAAGATTGTGTTTTTACAGTTATACAAATATTTAATAAATCTTTGTTAAGATCGTTAATTATTGCTTTATTAGGTAAAATTGCCAACAAAACTGCTGCACCACCTACAAAAGGCTCTAAATATCAATTAAATTTTGGTGGTATCAACCTGGAGATTTCATCTAATAATTGTCGCTTACCCCCAACTCATTTTAAGATTGGTCTAATTGCTTTTTTGCTATTTTCTACTTTCAAATTTGCCTCCTAGGGATCTAGTATCCTAACATAAACAAAGACAAATTTGAAACAAAAAAAGCCCCTTTGGGCTTTCTGGTCAATTTCTTGATATGGTGCGCGAGGAGGGACTTGAACCCTCACGCCGTGAAGCACTAGTGCCTAAAACTAGCGTGTCTGCCAATTTCACCACTCGCGCAAATGGTGCCACCTATAGGACTCGAACCTACGACCTACTGATTACAAGTCAGTTGCTCTACCAACTGAGCTAAGGAGGCTTTTAATTTGCTTTAATATTATAACAATTTAAAGAACAAATTTTTAAAATTTTTTATTTTTCAGCAAGACACATATCGATGTGGGGAATATCATCTTCTAAATACTCAAAACCTACTGTTACAAAGCCACATTTTTCATATAGACCTAATGCATAAACTTGCGCCGATAGTCATATTTGTAACCCTTTTTGTTGTGCTACATTCTTTACAATTTGCAACACTTCAGACAGAAACTTTCGCATCAATCCCTGGCGTCTATAACGTGGGTTAGTTATAACTCTACCTATTTTGTATTTTCCATCACTTTCAAAATATCTCAAATAACAAGCAATTTCATTTCCAATATAGTAAAAGGTATGGCTGGCAGTAGCATCAATTTCATCGATATCATGATATAAACACTGCTGTTCTATCATAAAAACATTTTGACGCAAAGCAAAGATATGCATTGCTTCCAAACCTGTCATTTCACTAAGTTTTTTAATTTTGATATCCATAATACACAAATATAATAACAAAAAAGCAAATAAAAAAAGCACTTGTGTGCTTGGTGATTTAACATATGGTGGACGATGAGGGGCTCGAACCCACGACCCTCGCCTTGTAAGGGCGATGCTCTCCCAACTGAGCTAATCGTCCGATAAAAAATGGTGACCCTAGCGGGGCTCGAACCCGCGAATGCATGGATGAAAACCATGTGTGTTAACCGCTTCACCATAGGGCCAACTGGCGCCGACAACAGGGATTGAACCTGTGACCAATTGGTTAACAGCCAACTGCTCTACCGCTGAGCTATGTCGGCAACTTTTAAATTGCTTAATAATTATACATAAAAATAAATTTCTTTTCAAAAAATATTTTTATTGTTTGTTTGGCTGTTTCGCTTGAATATTATAACAAATTTTTTAAGTTTACTCAACAATTGGATTAGTTGGTCAGCAACTAAAGACAAAACAAAATACATAAAACATGTTATAATAGATATACAAAATTTGGGTTGGTACTCAAGAGGCCGAAGAGGCGGTCCTGCTAAGACTGTAGGGGAAGCAATTCCCGCGGAGGTTCGAATCCTCTCCAGCCCGCCATTTTTTTTATAACTTTTTTGACCTAAAAGTAGACAAAAATGGCACAAAATTGTAAAATTTTACTTATGGATAAGCGTAAATTAAAGTTGGTTTGCTATTATATTTTGTTATTAATATTAATTCTAGGACTCTTTGGAGTCATATATTTAATAATTCAAAACAGCAACAATATTGCCTTAATTTCAACTCTTGCTGCTATCTATTTTCTAAATTTAATTTTTAATATCATTGTTTTTACTCAAGATCGGCCAAACGAAACAAGGCAAAGTTGAATTATTGTTTTTATTTCATTGCCTTTAATTGGACATATTCTTTATATTATCTTTGGACAAAAATATTCAAAAGTTTTGTCCTTTGAAGATTATGTAAAAGAAAGAAATTCATTTTTACAAAACAATAAAACATATGAATTGAATGAGTCAATCAACTGCGAAAAGTTACAAAAAATTGCCAAAATGAATGCTAAAAACATATATCCAGCTAAAATAATAACTTTTGATAATGGACATTTCTTTTTTCAAGAACTTTTTAACCAATTAAAAAAGGCTAAAAAATTCATCTTTTTAGAAACTTACATTATTAAGCCAGGAGAAATCTTTGAAGAACTGAAGCAAATTCTAATTTCAAAAGTTTCTGAAGGTTTAGAAGTCAAAATTATTGTTGACGATTTTGGTTCTTGAGACTTACCGCGTAGCACATTTAAAGAACTTGAAAATCTTGGAATAAAAATTGTTCAGTTTGAAAAAATCCCTTTTCCTTTTATTACTGGAAATGCCAACTATCGCAGTCACCGTAAATTTGTTATTATTGATGGCAATTACGTTTTTACAGGTGGATGTAATATTAGTGATGAATATGCTAACTTTTCAAAAAAATATGGAATTTGAAAAGACGCAAATATCAGCTTACAAGGACCAATAGTTGAGTATTACACAAGACTTTTTGGCTATGATTGATACAAACAATCGGGTAAAAAAATAGGTAATATTGAAAGCTATTTTTTGGCATCAAATAACGAACATAATGAATATGAAAATGCTATCACAACCATTGAAGACGGGCCAGCATGTGATTTTCCATTTATAGAGTCAACAATGGTTAAAATGCTAAGCGAAGCGGACAAATCAATAAAATTATCGACACCGTACTTCATACCAAGTAAAAGACTTTCGATGGCATTAAGTGATGCTTTAGCACAAGGAATTGATATTACTCTTTACATTCCTGGTCTGTGAGATAAGGCATATGTATATTTTGCAACTATTTCTTGTTTAAAACCTCTGATTAAACTAGGACTAAAAGTTAAATTAGTAAAAAATTGCTTTTTACACTCAAAAATTGCTTTAGTTGATGATGAATTAGCATATTTGGGAACTTTAAATCTTGACCATCGCAGTTTCTATACTCAATTTGAAGTAACCAATTTTTACAGTGGTGAAGCAACAAAAGATATAAAATATATTTTTGAAACTTACGACCGTTTACATGATGAAAAGCAACTTAAAAAGTTGTTGAACAAGAAAAACGGTTTGATAGCTAAGTACTTATTGAGAATTTTTAAACCGGTTTTATAGAGCACTTTTGGTGCTTTTTTGTTTAAAAGTGCTATCATTTTAAGTATATGCATCGTTAGCTCAGCTGGTAGAGCAGGAGACTCTTAATCTTCGGGTCACAGGTTCGAACCCTGTACGGTGTACCATATCATCATTTTGACCACAAAAAAAATCAGACTTTTTTAGCAAGGTCTGATTTTTTATTCAAAAATATTTAGGTCCCTATCAATGATATTAACACCTTTTTCCAGTACTAATTCAATGAACTGGTATGCCATAATCATTGCCATAACGTCATTTTCACAGTATATTTTTAAATTATTGACTACTTCTTCTCATTTATTATCTTGAATTGTGTCAGCATAACGGCAGATAGCATATGTCATTGCCATTGTTCCGTTTTGTACTTCTAACTCACTATAAGGAGTAATCATTACAGGAAGTTGTAGTTTTGATTTAGTTATTAATTTTTCAATCTTTTTAATTGAAGAAAAACCTCTTAGCTGGTGGAAATAGATAGCATTTTTTGAGTAATTGAAAACATTTTCGAGATCTACACACAATTCCTCACTTATAATTTTGTCAACCATTTTTTTCAATTCATCAATTTGCTCTTGTGAAATTGCTTTACCGCCTGTTTTTAAATTAGTTATTTCGTAAAGTTCAACCATTTCTCTTAAACGAGTATTTTCGTAAGATTTGTTAAAGACTACATACGCACAGGCATTAGGATCATAAATTGTTTTAATAAAATCCAAATATTGTGATAGTTCAAGATTTCTAGGATCTAAGACAACATTTTCCTTGCTTATTATTTGATTGTTTATTGTTTTAATTACACTTACTTGGAAAACTATTTGTCGATATGGCAAAGTGTAATCAAAAATTGGATAAGGCATAGAAAAACCTTCAAAATCGTATCAAACAACCACTTTATCTTTTTGTCTTAATGGCTTAATTATATTTTCAACCACTTGCTCATTTAGTGTAGATTCTTTTCTTAAAATCTTGTAGAGAGCATTAGCTTGAGAAGTGGTTCTTTGCAATATATCATCATATGGCTGGTCGTGAAAAATTTTTTCGGCTATTTTAGATACAAATGAACCATGAATATGTGAAAAAGTTGGATATAGGGTGTTGAAGACAAGATTTGTTTTTGTCTTGTATTTTTTGCATCATTTGCTTGAATCATCCTTCTCACTTAGAACATAAGAAGTTTTTTCTTTTTTACTTCTTAACTCTTTAATTATTTTTATAAAGTATTCAACATCAGCACATCGTAAATCTTTTTTTACTTTTCCGTCATTTTCAAAAATTACTTTATCGAAAGAAAACTTTTTGCTGTCGTCTAACCAGGCAATGAATTCTTTTTGACTTTTCGTGCTTGCCACTTCACTTGCCAAGTAGAAATCTAAAGTATTTTTTTGAGTGTTGTTTGCGTCTTTATTAAAAACAAGAAGTCGATAACTTGTTAAATTTTTGACACCAGAAAGTTTTGCTATCTGGCAATTTCAATAACCTTTTAAAAGATTGTCAAGTGAGCTTTTAGCTACTGGTTTTTTGTCTAGCATTAAACCTGTTTTTTTGTTGTATGCAGCAGGTTTAGCCAAAGCATCTTTATACTCAAAAACTGGACCAATAATTACCTCTATTTCCGGGTCATCTAAATGCTTTTTAGTCAATTCAATTTTTTGTTCCAGTTTGGTTGAAAGAGGAATTATTACTGATTTGAAATTTTGAAAATATTTATTGATATACAAGTTGATAGATTTGTTTACTAAATTAAAAGCCTTGTTGTCAGCATGAGCGCGATACAAATCAAGACCAAATTTGTCTGAATAGTTGAATTCTTCAGTAGTTTCAAAAAGACCTATGAAGTTAGCTCACTCTTTATTTTCATCATCGTCTTCTAATTCATCATCGTCTTCATCATAATAACTTGCATTTTCTACATTATGTTCTAATAAAAAATCTTCTTCAGTGTGTGTTAATCAGTACTCTGATGAAACATTGTATGTAAAATAGTCTTTATATTGAATGTATTTTTTATTTGTCACGAATTACAACCTTTCCATTTTCATATCACTTAAGCAGCAATTTTGCTCAGTCATTTTCATTACGACAGCGCAGATAGTCGACTTGATCAGCATCAATAACTGGATCATAATGTTCAGAAAAACCATTAATAGTTGTTTTTTTAAATCAGTTTATTACGTATTCTAAATCGTCACGTGCTTGCTTTTCGTCTAATGGGTATATATTGGCTAAAGCATGTCTTTTATTGACATCAACTTTATTTGGATCTTGATAGTCTTCTTCTTCTAAAAAGAGTGCAAAAATACCAAATTTTTCAGCTCCCATCAAGTAAGCATATAACTGAGCTTGCTTGATATAAGCGAGACTTGGACCATTTTTCTTTCATTCTTCCCATTTTTTAACACCAGCAGTTTTAATTTCAACTACTGTATTTTTTGACTCAATGAAACCATCAGGAATACCACCGACATATTTATTTTTGTCAGCAAAATAGTCATACTTGTACTCACGGGCATTAAATGTTTGCACTTCAACTTTCGCTTCTCTTGCTAATTTTGCAATTATTTTAGGTTCTAAAATAACCCCTGCATTAACATATTTAGGATCTAACATTGGCAACGCTAAACGACTTATATGGCAAAAGGCTTGAAAATGATTGTTAAAAACGTCAGTATTTAAAACCTTAGCTATTGATGAACCCCCAATTTTTTTAAATCCCGCGAATGAACCTGGTTCATTTTTAAAAAGCATATTATGAAAAAAAGGTTCTAATATTACTATTCTTTTTTCTTCGTCAAGTGTGTAGTGGCGATCATTGTAGTATTTTCTTGGAAATGATGCCAAAAGCTTTTCTCTTAATTCTGTGGTTTCCATTATTATTCCTCTTCGAAACTAACACTTTCATATTTTTGTTGAATAGTTTCTCAAATGTGTGAAATGTCTGCTTTTGGGCTTTTTTCTCTTAGGCTTGTGATTTGTTTGATAGAAATGATTGCATCATAAATTGCTTTATAGTTTGTATGAGCATGACTTTCTCAATTGTCATATTCTTCAAAAACTTTTTTGTCAATTTCTTCTTCTTTTAAATCTGGTAGGTAACAATGAATAATTTCGTGCAATAAGTTGAAGAAAATAAAACTTTCACGATTGTAAATGTCATTCAAGAAAATGTAACGTTTAGCACGTTTTTTAAGAGTAATACCTCTTATTTTTGCTCCTGTTATATATTTTTTTGTTACTAAAACTATCCCTTTGCTTGCTAGAAAATGTTTTAAAAGTTCGATCTTTTCACTAAAAGTTACGCTGCTTGACATAATGTTCAGCACTTTTTTTAGAGTTACTTTAAATTGACTATTTCTAAAGTTTCCAACTTCTAGGTTGTGATCAATACCCAATTCACAGAAACGAATTCAAACATATGTATTAGGCTTGTTGTAATATTTTTTAGATTCTGCCAAAATGTGTTTTTCCAAATACTCTTTGTAATTTTCTAATTTATTGACCCCATAAAATTCTTTTAATAACATCAATTTTCTTCAGTCTTCCATTTCTTCACGAATCTGAATGTTTTGCTTAATTAAAAGTTGTGGATTTTTGATTAGAAATTTTACTCCATAACTTTCTAGATGAATTTTTAGGTTATCCCCCATATCAAGACCTTGTTTACGGTTGCGATATAGTTGATAATGCCTTCAAAGTGAACCGTTAGGAAGTTGAAAAACAAATTCTAAACCTTCAATTATTCCTGTTGTTATCACATTGCTATCTTCATTTAAAAAACTATTAACATGTTTTAAACTCAAACCCAGTCGCAAAGCAAGTTCTTTTTGACTCATTTCGTTTTTATCAAGTAAGAATTTAATTTCATCACTAAAACTCTCGAACTGATCGATGGTTGGTATTTCTGACATTTATGCTCCTTTATTACATAGTAATAATTATATGCAACAAAAACAAAAAAGTATGATTTTGTTCATTTTTTTGACACAAAAAAGTTGTAAAAAGTAGATAAAAAAATGTCGAAAAGTTCGACATTTTCCGCAAAATCCATTTTTCTATTGTTGTGTTTTTTCTAAAAAAGACTGAATTGCCATTAAATTTTGACTGATAATATCAATTTTTATGTAACTATAATTTTTGTTCATTCCATGTACGACGTCTTTATTTGCAAAAATATTAATTTGCTGCAAAATCATAAAAATGTATTTTTGCTTGAATTCATTTTTCTCTAATAAATAACGATAGTACTTGATTTTTTCAAGGGTTTTTTCAACTTGAAGATTTAAATAAATATCTGATTGTTTTGCAACTAATGCACCTATTGCAACTTTAAAAATCTTTTTAGTGACTTTTACTTTACTATGATGTGTTACAAGAAAAATAATCAAAACCAAAGGACTAGAAACAAGCGAAACAAAACCACCTGACGAAATTTCTTGATGATTATTACTCAATTTCAGTTGCAATTCAATTAAAAAGTCTACCAGTAAGAATAAAGCTAAGCAATAAATAGCTAAAATTGATAACTTTTCCAATACTCAGGTTGAAATGTTTTTACGTTTATCTTTAGTTGCAACTTCTAAAGTATCTTCGACCATTTCTAAAAACTTATCCAATTTGTTTAGATTAAAATGTTTTGCATAAGGAGCAAAATCAAGTTTGAAGACATTTAATCTTTCATTAACAATTTGGTTTAGAATAACATTTTCATTGTTATCTAATTTTTCATTTTTCAAAAAGGTACGAATAATTTCAGACAATTTGTGCATATGATTGATGAAAATAATCTGGATTATTTTTACTATCAGCAGTGAAACAAATGCCAATATACTTGCAGCCACAAAAATCCATAAATAATACATTTTATTAGGTTCTTGTTTTACAGCTAGATTATAAATACTGAAAAAAGGCAACGCAATGACACCAATAAATGTAGCCAGTAAAACAACTTCAAATAAAGCATAAAATGCATTTTTGAATTGTGGTTTGTTTCTTCTCGTGTTCGTATAAACAAAGGTTATTAAATTAATATTATCGTATAAAAGTCTCTTACATTCAGAGTGATTTTTGACACGGGAAATGTTTTTTTTAAATCTAAGAATTTTAAGTAATTTCATGATGTAATACCTTAAGAAATTTTAACAAAATAAAAGCAAGCTTATTATTGGCTTGCTTTTTTAGATAATTAGTCTTCTTCAACTTTAACTTTTCCACCACGTTTTTTGATGATTTCATCAGATAAGTTTTTAGGCATTTTTTCGTAGTGGTCAAATCACATTTGGTAGTTTCCACGTCCAGCTGTCATTGAACGCAAGTCGGTTGCATAACCAAACATTTCACTTAGTGGAATGAATGCTTTAATGATGTGAACTCCATCACTACGTGTTTCGTCTCCACGAACTTGTCCACGACGACGTGAAATATCTCCCATGATGTCTCCAAAGTAATCTTCAGGAACAGTAACAGCAACGTCCATGATTGGTTCTAGTAGAACAGTTCCTAATAATTCTTTTCCTTTGGTTAGTGATTTAGATGCAGCAATTTTGTAAGCTAATTCTGAAGAGTCGACTTCATGGTATGATCCATCAAATAGTGTTGCTTTAATGTCAATCATTGGGTATCCTGCAAGAATACCAATTTCCATTTTTTCAACAAGACCTTTTTGGATTGATTTGATGTATTCTTTTGGAATTTTTCCTCCAACAATTTTGTCAACAAATTCAAATCCGCCATCTGGGTTAGGTTCATATTTAATTCATACGTGTCCGTATTGTCCTTTTCCTCCAGATTGTTTCTTGTGAATTCCTTCAACATCTGCTGTTTTAGTAATTGTTTCACGGTATGAAACTTGAGGTGCTCCAACGTTTACGTCTACTCCAAATTCTCTTCTTAGACGGTCAACAATGATATCTAGGTGCAATTCTCCCATTCCAGCGATAATTGTTTGTCCTGTTTCTTCATCAGTATATGTTCTGAAGGTTGGGTCTTCTGCTGAAAGTCTTTGCAATGATAGTGAAAGTTTTTCAGTAGCAGCTTTTGAAGCAGGTTCTAGAGCTTGAGAAATAACTGGTTCTGGGAATTCCATTTTTTCTAGAACAATGTCGGCTGATTTTTCAGCGATTAGAGTATCTCCAGTTGTTGTCGATTTTAGACCAACAGCAGCTGCAATGTCTCCTGTTCTAACTTCATTGATGTCTTCACGAGAGTTAGCATGCATTTGTAGAATACGGCTAATTCTTTCTTTTTGATCTTTTGTTGAGTTTTTAACATAACTTCCTTTTTCTAGAACTCCGGCATAAACACGGAAGAAAGTTAAGTTTCCAACATAAGGGTCGTTCATAACTTTAAATGCTAGTGCTGCAAAAGGCTCATCATCTGAAGGGTGCACTGAAATTTCTTCATCCCCTAGGTGACCTTTGATTGCTGGAATATCTACTGGTGAAGGCAGATAATCAACAGCAGCATCAATCATTAATTTAACACCTTTGTTTTTGAAAGCGGTTCCACAAACTGCTGGGAAGAATTCTGATGTTAAGGTAGCTTTACGAATACCTTGCTTCAATCTTTCAGCACTAATTTCTTCTCCTTCTAGCGCCATCATCATTAATTCTTCATCGAAGTCACTAACAGCTTCAACTAATTCTTGACGCATGATTTGTGCTTCTTCAACTAGGTGTTCAGGAATAGCAATATCCTTCATGTTTTCTTCAGGTTGCCCATCGAATTCATAAGCACGCATTTCTACTAAGTCAACGATTCCATTGAATTGTGACTCTTCTCCAATGTTCAATTGGATTGCGTGACAGTTTCCGTTTAAACGACTTCTAACTGAGGCAACTGAATCTTTGAAACTTGCTCCAGCTTTATCCATTTTGTTAACGAAAACGATACGAGGAACTTTGTATGTTGTAGCTTGTCTTCATACTGTTTCAGTTTGAGGTTCAACCCCACTTTGAGCATCTAGAACAGCTACGGCACCATCAAGTACACGAAGTGAACGTTCAACTTCGACTGTAAAGTCAACGTGTCCTGGTGTATCAATGATGTTGATTCTTTTTCCTTTTCAGAAAGCTGTTGTAGCAGCTGATGTAATGGTAATTCCACGTTCTTGTTCTTGGATCATTCAGTCCATTTGGCTTTCCCCTTCGTGAGTTTCACCAATTTTGTGAATTTTTCCTGTGTGGAATAGAATACGTTCTGTTGTTGTTGTTTTTCCGGCATCAATGTGAGCCATGATTCCAATATTACGGTAGTCTTCTAAGCGAACTGATCTTCCCATAGTAACTTAACCTTAAAAAATTATCATCTAAAGTGAGCAAAGGCTTTGTTTGACTCTGCCATTTTGTGTGTGTCTTCACGTTTTTTGATTGATCCACCAACTTTGTTTGATGCATCAATAATTTCATTTGCTAAACGTAAATCCATTGTTTTTTCACTTCTTAGACGAGAATATTGGATTAATCAACGTAGTGCTAAAGTTTGTTTTCTACGTGCACTAACTTCAACTGGAACTTGGTAGTTACTTCCACCAATTCTACGTGATCTAATTTCTAATTGTGGAGTAATGTTTTCAATAGCTTGGTTGAAAACTTCCATTGGGTCTTTTTGAGTTTTTTCTTTAACAATTTCAAATGCAGAGTACAAGATATTTTCAGCGATTGATTTTTTACCATCAAGCATAATTCCATTAATTAATTTAGTAATTATTTTTGAGTTAAAAATTGGATCTGCTAAAACATCACGAACTGGCGCTTGGCGTTTTCTTGACATGATTTCTCCTTTTAATAAATGTAAGTATTAATATCTTTATTTCAAAAATGTACTAAATTATTTTGCTGCTTTAGGTCTTTTAGCACCGTATCTTGAACGTCCTTGTTTACGGTTGTTAACTCCTGCTGTATCTTGTGTTCCACGAACGATTGTGTAACGAACTCCAGGTAGGTCTTTAACTTTTCCCCCTCTGATTAGTACTACAGAGTGTTCTTGTAGGTTGTGTCCTTCTCCTGGGATGTAGGCTGTAACTTCCATTCCGTTTGAAAGTCTTACCCGAGCATATTTACGTGTAGCTGAGTTAGGTTTTTTAGGTGTCATTGTCCCAACACGAGTACACACACCACGTTTGAATGGTGCCGGAATTTTCTTATCTTTTTTTAGTAAAGAGTTGTATGACAATAGCAATGCAGGTGCTTTTGGTTTAACAACTTTATCTTTACGACCATTAGTGATAAGTTGACTAATTGTTGGCATATCGTGTCCTTTCTATATGATTTTTGTTTTGATTGAAATTAAAAATATTCATAATTATACAACAACTTAACCGGTGTGCTAAAAAATTTTTTATTTTGTTTTTGGGCTAAATTAAAAGCAAACCAGACTAGCTAGTTTGCCTTAGAAATTAAAGATTGTTTTTAAGTTTAATTCAAGCATTAATACTAATTAATTTTAGTAATTCATGCACTCTTAATGCTTGTCTTTCATTATTTACTAAAACGTTAATTTTTGTAAACGGTTCTGACGATAGTCACATAAATTCATTGGTATTAATGAAATAAAGATTAGCTTTTTGAATTTTTCTAGTTTGCGACGATCTTGGTTGCTCAGACACTAAATTTGCTTTTGATTGTTCAAAATCTTTCTTAGCACTAAATTTATTGTCAATTGCATTCATTCACGCGATTTGTTCTCTAATGCTTGGATCTTGTGTTGACGGCTCTATGTTTTGTTCGTCATCAACACTTGTTGGGTTAAATACATTTCCATAAAGTGTGTATTCAGAAACATAGTGTGGTAAATACTCTGCGACAAAATTGATGTCTAATACTGTTTTGTACTGTTCTAGAACAGATTTAGAACCTAGCAATCTATATTGATCTATTCTTTGACTAAGAGCTTTGTAAAGCATTGAACTTTTAGTTTTCAACCCTTCTTCATCTAAAGTAATTTCAACATATTCATTATTACCATATGCTCTTGTTAAGTCACCCTTCAATATTGAAGATCAATTTTTATTTTGGTAAAGTTCAGAACTGTACACTTTTCTATAAATTAATAACATTGATAGCGAAGTGGCCAGAATTATTCCAACTGAAACTACTGCTCACACACTATAAAGAATTAATAATGTTGAATTATGCTCCTTTTTGGTCAATTCAATTGCCAAGAACACAATTCCTGCTATGAAAATTGCTAATAATAATGCAAAAGCTATAACAGGAGAAACTCACATATTAAAGTTTTTCTTTAGTCCATATGTGTGTTTTATTCTTAATTTTTCACCTTGTACAGCTTGATAAATTTGCAAGCTTTTTTTAAAATACGACACAATTTTAAATGCCATTCAAGCAGAAATTATCAATGCTAAAACTACTACTAATTGTGCTAAATTGTTATTGTTTTCTTTAGTTGCTACTTCTTGAGTTGTATTAGCAGTTTCTTCACTTAAAAACAGCATTAGTTAGCCTCGCTTTTTGTTGTTTCTTTTTCAATGTAAATCATAGTAATTTTTGCTTTTAATTCTAGATCTGACAAATTTTCTGGTTCAAAAATATTTAAGCGGTGAGCCATTGTTAGCATTTGCTCACGTGTTAATGATTTTAATGAAGATCAATATTTTGAATCTTTCACTTGTGGGTATTTGTCAAAAATTTCTTTTTCTTTTTCATCCATTGCGACTGACTTATTATTTTCAGTAGCAACTGTGTGTGGTTCAGTGTTATTTTCAAATTGTGGTTGTTTAGATTCTCCATTGTCTTGTGACGGTGCAAATGGGAAAAATGGGAATTGTCCATTTTGATTTTTCATTCCTTGCAACATAGTTTCTTGTAGTTCTTGTTGTTTTTGTCATAATTCATACATTTTGAATTGACGAATCACATTCAGACATTTTCTTCAGAAGAATATTCATCAAGCAACAAAGTAAATAATTTCGCAAATTGAAATAATGGCTACTCAGTCCTGTGATCCCAAAGTCTGTAAACGTGAATACATTGAGTACTGACTAAAGAAAATGAAACCTATAACTAGGATTGAATAGCTAATCATTGTTGGATTAAATTTGCCATAATCCTTATCTTTTAAAGCTCTAAAAAAGTTGATTACAAATATTGTTGATAGAGCTAAGGTAACTAATAAAAATACAGTTTGGTAAATAATAATTACATTTGCTTCTTGAACTGCAGTGGCAGTTATTCTACTTTGGTCAGCATCAGCATTCGCTTGTCTTAATAGACTATCAAAAGCAGTTATATAGAAATCTCTGCGAATGATTGAAATTACAAAGTTGGCAATGGTCGAAGCTAAGAAGAAGAATAGCAATATCCCTGTTCAAATGAATCAAGGTCTGAATTTTGCTTTTTCATCACGCATCAATTCTTCTTTGGTTGGTGGTTTCGGCATTAGTGGAAACATTTTACCCCCTATCAATTAATAAAATTATAGCACATTTAGCACTCTAAGGCTTAAATTGCTAAATTACTGATCATATCCTTTTAAGCGAATATCTTTATCCATTTTTCAAGGCATTTCAATTTCAAATTCCATGTAATTGCCATTAGGATGAGTAAAGCTTATTTTGTAAGCATGTAATCTTTGTTTGAAATCATCTACATCCTTTCCATAAACGGGATCACCATAAACTGGGTGTCCGATGTAAGAAAGGTGAACTCTAATTTGGTGTGTTCTTCCAGTTTTTAGCTCACATTCAATAAGAGTTTTATCTTTATCTTTGATTTTCACATAGTCCAAAACAGTTACTTTTGTTTGTGCTTCTTTGGAATTAATTTTGGTTACAGCCATTTTTTGGCGATTTTTAGGATCTCTTCCAATAGGCAAATCAATATTTGTGATTTTATTTTCAATAATCCCATCGACAATCGCAAGATAGCGGCGATTTATTTTGTGATCTTTTAGCTGTTTTGCTAAAAAACGGTGAGTTTCATTATCCTTAGCAACTAACAAAAGTCCACTTGTATCTTTATCTAAACGGTGTACAATCCCAAGGCGGTTTAAACCATTTTCATTACTCAAATTATTTTTGAAATGATACATTAAAGCATTAACTAAAGTATCTTTGTAATTTCCTGGTGCAGGGTGAGTTACCATCCCACTTTTTTTATTAATAACTAACAATTTGTCATCTTCATAAACAATATTGATCCCAATATTTTGGGGCTCAATTTTTACCTGTTTATCAATCAATTTTTCAATCTCAATTACTTGTCCTTCATTGACAATGAATTTATTTTTGTTCACTTTTTGACCATCGATGCTAACTGCCCCTTCATTGATTAAAGCTTGCGCATCGTTACGCGTAATTTCACTATTATTTGTAATGTATTTGTCTATTCTGTCGCTGTATTTAACTTCAATTTTTAACATTCTTCAATTATACAATTAGCAAGTTGATTTCTTTATAATTAAAAAGATTGAGTATGTATGAAATTGAAATAAAAAAATCTCGTTTTTTGGCATATGTTTATTCTGTTAGTAACGAAAACCAAATTCACAACTATTATGCACAACTGTATAAAGAACACAAACGTTGTCGTCACGTTTGTTATGCATATCGAATTAAAAACAATGATGGTTCAATGAGCGAAAAAGGTTTTGATGATGGCGAACCAAAAAACTCAGCAGGATTGCCTTTATTGAATTTATTACAGCTTAAAAATGTTGAAAACTTGGCAGTTTTTGTTGTTCGTTACTTTGGTGGAAAATTGTTAGGTCGCTCAAAATTGCCAGGAGCTTATATTAAAGCTGCCAAAGAAGAAATTGAAACTTTTTTAAACACACAAAAGTAATTAGAAAAATAGACAGGCAAGAACCTGTCTATTTCACTACAATTAGCAGTTGCATTTTTCTTTGCAGCTACATTTTTGGTCAACTTTGCAATTGCATTGGGTTTCTTTGTTTTCACATTTGCATTTGCAAGCTGTTTTTTCTTTACAGCATGATCCCATATTAGCTCCTTAATTTGTTTTTTTATAAAACCATTATAGAACTAAAAAGTTAAAATTTTGCTATTTTTTTCAGTAAAAATTGAATTTTTTAGTTTTTCTGAAGAAAATCCTGACTTTTTGAACTCATCATACGAAAGAAGTTGTTTTTGAATGTTGATGTTGTAATCAATTCCGAATCTTGTTTTAAGATTTTCGTCATTTACGAAAACAATCATTTCTTGTTTTGGACGATATTTAGCTAAGGTTTTAAGCTTGTTAATATCGTTTTGTAAGAAAACAATAAGGTATTTACTTTCATCGTTAAATAGTTCTAGAGCCATATCATAAGCTCATTTTTCAGATTCATCAGCATAGTTAAAGATTTTAGTAATGTAATTTTTGAATTTAGTAGGACAGTGTAAAATATCTTCATTTGCTGCTTGATTTACTTTATGCATTACTTTCACTGCTTCTAATGGGAAGTTTCCACTTGCAGTTTCGCCACTTAACATTGTTGAATCTGCACCCAGTTCATTAGCTCAATAAATATCTGTTACTTCAGCTCTTGTAGGTAATGGATTTTTTTCCATTGAGTCTAGCATCTGAGTAGCAACAATAACTGGTTTTTTGGCTTTTAAACATTTTTTAATAATCATTTTTTCAACTCTAGGAACTTCGTAAAAAGGAATTTCTAATCCTAAGTCTCCACGTGCAACCATGATTGAATCACTGTGTTCAATTATTTCATCGATGTTGTTAACTCCACTTTGAGACTCAATTTTTGAACAAATTTGAATATTATCTCCACCATGTTTGTGCATGTAATTTCTTAGTTCAATCAAGTTTTCTTTATTATTAACAAAACTTGCAGCGATAATGTCAACACCATACTCAATACCAAATAAGACATCATCACGATCTTTTTGTGACATAAATGGTAGTGAAAATTCAACTCCAGGAATGTTAATTCTCTTGTTAGTTTTTAGATTGTGGCTATTATTTGCTTTGACAAATACTGAACTATTTTCAATTTTAATTACTTTAGTTTGTAATTTACCATCATCTAATAGAACTGTGTCACCCACTTTTAAGTCTTTATGCATTTCATAAGAGACACAAACTCTTTGACTGTTTCCTACCATTTCTTTGTATTGACTAGGGTCACACACAAGTTCCAATGTTTGATCTTTTTGAATAGGTTGAATATCATTTAACATTTTTCCTATTCTGATTTCAGGACCTTTAGTATCAAGCATTAAAGATACGTTGACTCCTAACTCATCACTTGCTTGACGAGCTAAATCAAATTTGTGTTTGTGGTCTTGTCCGCTTCCATGGCTAAAGTTTGCTCTGACACAAGTTATACCATTTGAAAGCAACGATTTCATGGTTTCTAAATTATCACTTGAAGGGCCAATTGTGGCTACAATTTTGGTTTTTTGCATTGTCTTTAATTTCTCCTTATTTCATTCTTTTTGCTTAGTATTAAAATTTTACCCCATATATCATAATTGTGAAAAATGTGTAATAAAATTAAGGAGTACAAAGGAGATAAAATGCCTAAATTTAAACGTATATTTATGTTGGTAACTGATGGACTAGGAATTGGTCCTGAACCACGTCAAGAAGAATTTGGAGACAAGGGGGCTAACTCATTTTTACACGCCTCAGAAGTCTTACCTTACAAAATTCCTACATGATATAAACTAGGAATTACTGAAGTTGCAAAAATGGCAGGACACGTGCCAAGAAATAAAAAACCGCTAGCATATGTTGGAAGAATCCATGAACTTTCAAATGGAAAAGATACACTGACAGGACACTGAGAAATGATGGGAATTTTGACTAAAACCCCAAGTCCTCAGTTTCTTGAAAATGGATTTCCAAAAGAAATGCTAGAAGCGTTATCAAAAGCTTGAGATAATCGTAAGCTTATTGGTAACAGAGCAGAAAGTGGAACAGTAATTTTAAAAGAATTAGGTCAAAGATCAATGGAAACTGGAGAAATTATTGTTTATACATCAGCTGACTCAACATTGCAAATTTGTGGGCACGAAGAAGCATTAGGACTAGACAAACTAAATGAATATGCTAAAAAAGCAAGAGAAATTTGTTCATCTAGACCAGAATGAAATGTAGCAAGAGTTATCAGTCGCCCATACATCGGACAAAATGGTGACTTTACTCGTACATTTAACCGCCACGACTACGCTAACGTGCCACCGAAGAGGACTTTACTAGAGGATTTACAAGCAAAAGGTGTTGAAACTATTGGAGTTGGAAAAATTAAAGATATTTTTTCAGGAGTAGGAATCCAAACAATTTATGGACCTGCAAGTGACGATGAAAATATGGATATCGCTATCGACATTGCTTCTTCTGATTCGACTAATCAATTTGTTTTTGTCAACTTAGTTCAATTTGATAGCCACTACGGACACCGTCGTAATCCTACTGGATACAGTGAAAACATTTCACGTCTTGACATTAAACTAACAAAACTAATAAATGCAATGCGAGAAGATGACTTATTGATTATGACTTCAGACCATGGAAATGATCCTACTTGACCAGGAAGTGATCATACACGTGAAGCGTTACCACTGACAGTATTTTCGAAATCTTTCACAAAACCACATGCTTTCAAACAACCACTGATGGGTTTAGGAACAGCCGGAAACATTGTTGCTCGTAACTTTGATTGTCCATTACTAGAAACCGGTGAAGACATTTTTGACCAACTGATCTAATTTCCATAATGAAAGGCAAGAATTTCTTGTCTTTTTTTGTGTCTTGTTTAGAGTTATAAACTGGCCAAAAGCATAAAAAACTCCACATTAGTGGAGTAAAAAGAGTTTATTTGTTTTTTTTGAATGTTTTTGCTATCTAGCTTTGCTCACTGGTTTTCAATTTTTCCTGACGCTCTTGTTCCAATTGTTTGATTCTTTCAATTTCTCTTTGCAATTTGTTTACCGGTTCTTTGACATTAGTTTCATTTATATCTTTTCCATCTAAGTGGTTTGCATTTTCAATGGCTTCAATTAATTCTTGTGTATATGGTGATCCATTTTGTCTTAGCTCTCATAATAAAGCGTCCGCTACTCAGAATCCTTCTTTATTTGCTCAATTTATAGCAGGCAAGGCATGGAAAAATTTGCTCTTGTACGATCAAATGAGTCCAGGGTTTCCGTCTTCTCTTAGTTGTTCATTAGCCATAGGATTATATTTTGCTAACATTCATTTAACATCAGATACATAAGCTGCACCAGGATATTTATTCGCATAATATAAAATGGCATTAGCTTGTTTATTGTATGTATTCTTAGCAGAAACTATATTATTAATATTATTCAGCTTATTAGCTATGTCTTTTAATTCGCTTAAAGGCATATTTGGATCATTTAGCTTTTCAGTATATTTAGATGACATATTGTTTACAAATTCAGTCAGTTTAGGATCATTTGGGCCATCTATACTTGCAATAGTGTTTTTTAACGATAAACGATTGTTTAATCTTTGTTCTTCTTTTAGTTTAGAATTTGCAAAATTTTTAGCTTTTGCTGTTAGTACATCAACTTTTTCTTTTGAAGGCGAATCTGAGTTAATTAAGTAACTTGCTTCACTTATTGCTTGAGTCACTTCATTTCTAATATTTGCTAGATTTGTTTTTTCTGGTATATCTTGAGACGCAAAATCATTATTAACTTTTTCCAGTAACGAATTAGTTTCGCTTAATGTTGTTTCCAAATTAGTTTTTACTAGTGTAGCATTGTTTTTAATAAGTTCAATCTTAGCTGCTTCAAATTTCTCACTTAAATTTTGGTGTGATTCAAACATTGTTGCTGCTGAATTAGAATTCTTAGCAGACTGAGTAGAATTTAGCTGATCTTTTAGTGCTTTTTGCGTTGTTGTTAAGTTTTGTTGTACAGCGTTTTGTGATAATCAGCTGCTTACCTGAGTTTCTAGGTTAGTTATCTTATTTTTTAATATGTTCTTATTTTCATCTTCAAGATTATTTAGTCTTGCATCTGCATCAACTATTCACTGTTTAGCTTCACTTACATTGATATTTTCTTTACCAATTGCATCGTTTAACTCTTGCACCAAAGCATTAGCTTTTGACTTAATTTCTTGCAGTGTCGAAGGTTGATTTGCGAAATTTTGTACTTTATTTAAGTAATATTTCATTCCTTCTTTAGCAATATTCAAGTTATATGCGTCCAAACGGTTTTCCAAATTTACTACTTGTGATGTATCTATTTGCGCTTCATTTAATAATTGTTTTGAATTTTCTGAAATTGAAGATACTTCAGTCAAGTAACCTTGTTGTTTCGCTTTTTCTACATATTTATTCAATGAAGCATTGTTCTCTACATTAATGCTTTCAGTAATTTTTGCAAGTCTTACTCTCTTTAATTTAGCATCTAAATCTTCTGTTATTGTGTCAAAGTCATCTTTATTAAGTTCGTTCGAATTGCTTTTAACCTTTGCATCCGATAGGGCGTTGTTTAAGCTAGTTAGTGAAGATTTTAGAATTCCAGAAGAATTAGAAGGACTATTTACTAAACGATTGTTTTCAACAGAATTTGTGTTTAGTCACGCTTCAACATCGCTAATTTTTTGTTTTAGATTTATATTGGCATTCTCATTTTGAGCATTAGTATATGCATTTTTTAAATCTTGAAGTTTTTGTTTCAATTCTTCAGGAGAAGTTTTACTACTTTCAATAGAATTTTTTGCTTCATCTAGCAATTTAGTCATTTTATTCTTAGGATTTTGGTTACTTGAAGGGCTGTTGACAAAGTCTTCAATATCTTTGATTAGTTCTTTGCCTTTTTGCTTATCAATGTCGTGATCTAATTCTTTTATTTCCTCTTCCAACTTTTTAATTTCAGCATCGCTTATACTATCTTGTGAAGCCATTTTTTTAGCTTTGTCTGCTAATTCTTTCGCTTTTTGATTTAATTCTGTGTTATTTTCAGTCAGCTGGTTGATTTTTTCTAACTCTTTGTCAAGAATTTCTTTACTATTATCAACTTTTGCTTTGTTAAGACTTTGATCTAAATCATTTAATAACTTATCAATTTGATCTTTATCTAAATCTTCAAGTTTTGTACCATTTTGTACTTCTTTTATTTTTTCTTTTAGTTTTGTTTTATATTCTTCAGGAAGATTTTCTAATACTTTGTTTGTTTCTTCAATCTTGTCTTTTAAATTTAAGTCACTGTTAGTTTTTTGTGCATCATCAATGGCTTTATTAAGATCTTCAATTGCTTTTCCTAAGTCTTCCTGACTAATTTCGTTGTTTTCGATTTTTTGTTTTAAAGTACCTAATTTTTGACTTAGTTCTTCTTTTGCTTTTGGTTGATTTAGACTACTATTGCCATCAAGTAGTTGTTGAGCTTTTGCAATCAGATCACTACCTTTTTGTTGTTCTAAACTTTTGGCTAATTGTTGTTTTAATTTGTCAGTAGTTTCTTCAAGTTGTTTAACTGTTTCATCACTTATTTGTGACTCAGTGTTTAAATTTCTCACTTTTTCTAACAGCTTGTCATACTCCTCTTTTATTGCTTTGATTTTTGGATCATTATCATTATCTTTTAACTCATTGTTTACTTTTGACTGTAGATTATCCAGTTCATTCTTTTTGTTCTCAAGTTTTGCTTTGTTAAGTGCATCTTTTAATGCTTGAACCTGATTACTTAAATCACTAGCTTTTGAGTTTTGATTATTGAAATTGTTATCAAAATTTTTACTAATGTCTTTTAATTTGTCTTTTAGGTCAGTTATAAGTTTAGGATCAACACTAGAGTTATTCGCTTCAATTCAGTCTAAAATGGTGTCTTTTTCAGTATTAAAGCCTTTAGCTTGTTGTGCTCTAGCACTAGCATTTTCTAGATTTTCAATAGCCTTGTTGTATGTCAATGTAGTTGGGTTATTTAGATTTGAATTGTCTTCAATTACTTTGTCTAGGTATGCATTTAAATTTTCATCAGTGCTATTTTTTCTTAACTCTTTAACGCTAGTTAGGAGCTTATCATAGTTAGATTTTGCTAGTTGTTGCAAGTCTTTGACTTCGTTATTAGCATCTTCAACAGCTTGATTAATAGCATTGTTTAGTGTTGTTAATGCTTGCTTGTTCTTTGCATCAACTGTGTTTTGATCTTGCAAGGCTTTCTTCAGTTTTTCGATGTTTTCACTCAGTGCGTTACTTGGTTTTTGGTTATTAAGTTCTTCTAAAAATTTAAGCGTTTCTTGAGCCTTATCTAGTGACTTTTCTAAATTGTTTTTAGCTTCTTGTAACTCTTGGTTTTGAATGTTTTTAATTTCTTCGATTGCTTTATTAATTTTCTTGGTTATGTCTTCTAAATTACTTGTTGAACCATCGCTTGCAACTGAATTATTTTTCAATATATCTTGTAATTTATTCTTTAGATTTGAGTCTGTATCAGAATTACTCAATGAATCAATAAGTTTGTTTGCATCACCAACAGCTTTTCGATGTTTCAAGCTTTCAAATTCTTTTTGAATTTTTTCAATCTCAGTGTTTAAATTGTTAGTAGCTTGTTTTTTATTTTCAGTAGTTGACGAGTTAACAAAATCACTATTATTTTTTTCGATAGCTTCTTGTAGTTTTTGTTTTAGTGAATGAGTATCAACGTCAGTGTTGTTAGATAATGACTCTAATAAATTTTGTGCTTGTTGTTGAGAAGCATCGTTTGCTTCTTTTGTTTGAGTATTTTCAATAATTTGATTGTTAATATCACTGATAATTTTGTCTAAATCTTTATTTTTTTCAATAATAGCCTTTAAATTATCATTGTCAGAAGCTGTATTTGACTCAATAGAGTTAGAATATTGTTCTTTTTGATTTTCATCTAATTTTTCAATCAATTCGCTTGCTTTTGATGATTTACTGCGTGATTATTCTTTAGCAACTTCTTTATTTTGAGTCACTTGTGACTTAACATTGGACAATTTATCGTTTAATTCTTTAGTTAATTCCTGAATTTTGTCAGCGTCATTATTTTCACTGGCTTTTGCTATGTCATTTTTATTTTTTGTTATGAAATCAGTTAGCTGTTGTTTTTCTTCTTCTGAAAGATTGTTTTGATTATCTTTTATGAAATTGTCAATTTCAGTCACTACTTTTGTGTTTTCTTCAATAGGTTGCAAAACTGCTTGCTTTTGTTTTTCTCTTAGCTCTGTTCTGTAGGCTAGATTCTCTTTTGCTTTGGCTAGTAAGTCTGTTAAATCATTGTTATCTTTTTCAATCTGACTTTGATTTGTATAACTATTCTTTGATTGGATTACTGATTCATATTTTTGATTCAATTCTTGGTATTCATTGTTAGAGTTATTTTCTGTTAAAAAGATTGCAACTTCTTGCAATGTTTTATCTAAATTTTTTGTGTTTAAAGCACTTGTTTTTTGATGCGAACGTGATGCTATCACATAAGCAACAGAACCTCCTATAACTAGTGTGCTTAGTATCGATAGGATGATTGCCATTTTTTTAGTTTTCTTCATTAAATTCCTTAGACTTTTAGAGATGATGTGTAAAAAAGTTTTTGAAGTATATCAAAAAAAAAAAAAAAAACAAATTGGTGCAAAAAAGTTGCAATATGACCTTCTTTTTGTCCTTTTTGTTCTCATAAATAAGTCTTTTTGTTTTTATTCTCGATTTTTTGCACAAACTTTTAAACGCAAAAGTCAAAAAAATCCTCAAAACAATAACTTTCAATTAATTTGAACAAGAAACTTTTAAAAAAAAAAAAAAAAAACACTCAGTGCTGACTAACTAAATTCTTGTCAGTAGCATGAGTGATTTTGGTGCTAAATTAGTAAGTTGACAACCTTACCTTCATTATCTTTAACACTAATGATTTTAAAGTAGTCAATCAATAGTTCATAAACAACATTCATTTGCTCGTATAGTTTGTTACCAATGTTTGCTTGAACTCAGTCTAAACGGTCTAAGTCTGAGTGTCAAATGTTACCAGCAACTACCATATCTTCTCTTTTTATTCCTTCTGGTAGATCATAAACATCAACTATTGAACCATTTAATTTACTTTTTACTAGCTCAACGTTTTTTCCATCTTTAGTAATTCAAGCTTTCGGATTAGTTACTTGCGAATATCCATCAAAAGAACCATAATTTGATTTAATAGCGAAGTTTGTTGCTTCTATGTAAGCGACAGGGATAACTACTTCAGTACAAAACGGGGCATGATCAGATCAATAACCAGTCTGTCCTGGTTTATATTCACCTGCAGTGTAGTATGGGTGAATTTCTAATAGATAATCTGGTCTATTAGCGAGTAAGCTTTTTGCTCTTGAAATGGCATGTAATTGATCTCTAATTGTGCTATCTGTATTTGAGTAAAACATTTTAGCATCTGGTGAGTGAACATACAATACATCTCCACCGGCAACAGTATCAAGATTTATCATTCCAACGGAATTATCTTTCATACTATTTTTGTTGTTATCTGAACTACTTAAAAATTGTTTAACGAATGCATAAGAACCTAGTTTTCCTAATTCCTCAGCATCGACAAAAACAAAGTGCAATCTAACTCCTAAGTCTTCACGATTTTTTTCATCTGAGTAATATTTCAGAAGTGCTAAATTTACTGCAACTGAAGTTGCATTATCAGTCGCTCCTCAAGAACTCTTGTTAGGTCCTTGAGCTGTTGAGTCATAGTGTGAAGCAATATAGAAATCTTTTGGTTCAGTTCCTGCTTCAAAGTTTTTAGAACTTGGGTTAACTGTTACAATAAGATTTGTTCCAAGGTTGTTATATGTCTTTGAAGTGTGGAACAAGAAACCTTGTGAAACTAATCCATCTTTTTTCATTAAATCATGATATCTATTTCTTTGCTCTAAAGAGTTGTTGTAAACAATTCAAGTTTTGTCAGATAGTTGCGATTCACTTGTATCTTGACCTAATGTTCAAGTTGCAACTTCTTTGCTTGTAGATTCATCTTTAGAAACTGAAATTACGCTTTGATTTGGGTATGAAAATTCTGGAGTATGGTCAGTGTATCCTAGATTAATAACTTGTTGCTTGATATATTCATAAGCGTGCAAACTACCATAGTTTTTATCTTCTTTTACATCAGCATCCAAAGGATACAACCTTTTCAAGTTTTTATTTGTCAACTGCTCTTGATCAATTGCAAATGTTTCACTGTTGTAGTTTGTAATGTTACTTTTATTTCCGGCTCAACGTCCTTTAGTTTGTTCTAAAAGACCATTGAAAATTTTAGTTGTAACAAATTTATTGATATCAACACCATCCTTACTTTTTTCAATGTTTTGGCAAGACAGCATGACTGCTGAAAGTGGGCTTAAAATACTCGCAAGTGCCAAACCTGAAAGTATCATTTTATGTGTTTTTTTCATTTCTTCCTTACAAATTTTGTTTATTAGACAAACTTTTAAAAAGTGTCCTAATTAAATTATAAACAAGAGAAATAAAAAGTAAAGGAACAGGTCAAATTATGCCTGTTCCTGAGTACTTTTTTCAATTTTAGTGGTGTTTGGTTGATTTGTTTTGCGTGGTCTTCTCGTGGTTTTTGGTTTTTGGTTTTTCAACTCAATTTTTGTTGATGCTTTTGAGTCTTGAGTTTCTTGGTTAATAGCTAATTGCTTTTTGGTTCTCAGTTTAGTGGTTTCTAATTTCACTTTTTTTTCTAAACTTTTAGCTTTGACAGCAATTTTTTCTTCAACTCTTTTTTTACTACTTTGTTTTTTAGCGGGACTTTTCGTTTCTTTCATTACAGTTTCATCAGCTATTAAAATTGTTGAAATTACCACTACATTACGACGTTTTTCTTTGTAGAAGAATGGTTCCAAACGATCTTTTATCAACTGTTTAATTTCAGGCACAGTTCAGTCTTTTTTGTTTCTAATTGTGTATAAAACAGCACTGTGAACTAACCTTTTACTTTCTTCAATTAAATCAGCAGAGTTTTTAACATAGAAAGCTCCACGAGACACAACTCTTGGACGCCCTAAAATAATATTTTTTTCTTTATTAATAGCTAAAATCACATGCACAAATCCGTTAGCTGCCAATTCCATTCTTTCTTTTAAAATTTGAGTGTTAACTTTTGAAACAACTTCACCATCAATAAACACAGGACCAGTATAAATGCGTTGGTCACTTAGTTTTAGTTCATGATTAACTAGTTCATAAACTTCACCCAATTTAGCAACTACAACATTTTCTGGCTTAACTCCACATTCAATAGCAGTGTGACCATGTACTACACTCATCCGATACTCACCATGGTAAGGCATAAAGTATTTGGGTTTGACAATATTGAAAATGGTTTTATGTTCATCTTTGTAAGCATGCCCTGATGTATGTAGGTAACCATCTGGACCATTTTCTTTAATAATTGCTCCTAGTTTATATAAACGGTTGACCAAAAGCTCGATTTTTGAACGATTTCCAGGAATTGGTGAAGAAGAGAAAATAATTACATCACCATTTTTAATAGTAACTTGGGGGTGTTTTTGGTAAGACATTTTAGCAAGCCCTGCCATTTCTTCACCTTGTGATCCAGTTGTTAAAATCAACAATTCATTATCATCATATTTCGAAATATTCTTTTTATCGATAAAAACTTCATCAGGAGCATTTATATAACCTAAACGCCGTCCGATATCAATACCCTGAACCATTGAGCGTCCAAAAGCAACAACCTTTTTGTTCATTTTCGAACCTAATTCAATAATTGCTTTTATTCTTGTTAGGTTTGAAGCAAATGCAGTAACGATAATTTTTTTCTTTGCATTTAACATATGCTCTTCAATGTCTTTTAAAATGTCTTTTTCACTTGGTGAGTGATTTGGACGCATTGCATTTGTTGAGTCACTTAGTAAAATGTCTAGCCCTTCTGCACCCATTTTATGCAGCTTAGTGAAATCAGTTAAATTACCAATAGGTGTGTAATCAATTCTGAAATCTCCAGTACACATTATTGAACCATTTGGGGTAGTAAATCTTATTCCGAAAGCATCTGGAATTGAGTGTTGTGCTGTTCAAGTATCAACTTTGACATTGCCTATTTTGAATTCAAAATCTGCGGTAAGTTCAATGAATTCAACGTTTACTTTTAGTTTTAAATCTTTAAATTTTAGTTTTAAGTATTGAATAGCTATTCTTGGTGCAAAAATTCTTTTAACGTCTACTTGCTGTACTAAGTAAGGAACTCCCCCAATGTGATCTTCATGTCCATGGGTAATGAAAAGTCCTTGAACTTTTTTGTTGTTATCGTGTAAATATGTATAGTCAGGAATTGAACCCTTTATTCCTGTAGTGAAAGAATCATGGAATTTAATTCCTGAATCAAGAATGAAAATTACATCTTCATGTTCGATTGCTAAAGTGGATTTTCCAATCTCTTGCATTCCACCTAGCCCTCATAATTTAGTCGGTGTCATTTTTTTTCTCCTAAATGTCCATTATTTTTGCGAATCTATAGTATTTTTCAAAATAAAAACTTATACAATTATAACTCAAAAGCATTTTTCTTCCCATAGTTTTTGCTTCTTTAAATCATTGTGGGATCTCTTGTAAGTTATCTTCAAACATTTAAAAGGAAATTTAGTAAAATTTTAAGTACATTTATATATAAAAAGGAAAATATATGTTAGAAGACTCCCAGCAGATTTTGGTAAATTTAGCAAATAGTACAAGTGTTACTACAAGTACTACTATTGCCACACCAATCCAAATCGTTTTATTTGTTATTTTGTTATTATTGTTGACTATTTCAGGGATTATTTCAGGAGCAGAAACTTCTTATACATCACTGAATTTAGCAAAAGTTAATATGTTAGTGGAAAAGAAAGTGCGTAGTGCAAAAATTATTCAAAAACACTATCATAAATTCAACCAAACATTGAGTACCTTGTTATTATTTAACAATGCTGTTAACATTGGCGCCTCAACACTAACCTCATTCATTTTAGGAATATGAATGGGGGCAGGTAATAACTTAATTCCAGTAATTTCTACTGCTGTTATGACCCCATTAATTGTCGTTTTTAGTGAAATAACACCAAAAATTGTTGCTAAATCACACCCTATTGGATACTTAAAAATATTCTGTTATTTCATTGAATTTTTATACATCATTTCTTATCCACTAACTTTCTTAATTTCTAAAATCGGTAAAAAAGCACTGATAACAAATTCAGAAGAAGAAATTAAATCTATTTTAGATATTGCCAGCGAGGAAGGGGTTTTAGAAACTAAAGAATCAATTCTTACTCAAAAAGCACTTGACTTGGATTCAACTAAAGTTTCGACTCACTACATCAGACTGAAAAACGTACAAACTATCAAATCAAGTGCTTCACTTGTTGATGCTTTTGAATTATTTGCAGAAACTCAGTATTCACGTTTACCAGTAGTTAAAAATGGTGAATTAATTGGAATTGTTCACTTAAAAGATATTTTCAATAAAAAAAGTGGAAAAGTAATTAATTATCTAAAAATAGTGCCTAATGTTACTGCTAACATGTCGCTGTCAAGTGCGCTTGAAAAAATGCGTCTAAATAGAGCACAAATGGCCTTTGTTACTGCCAACAATTCATCAAGTGAAGTGATAGGAATCATCACAATAGAAGATATCTTGGAAGAATTAGTTGGAGAAATATATGATGAGTATGACAACGATGAAGACATTTATGAAATTTCTTTACAGCGTTCTCGAGCTAAAGCAAACATCACAATGAAACAACTGTTCAAACAATTGGAAATTGACAACGAAATGTCGGATGATGAACTGAATCTTTCATTAGAACAGTGACTAGAAACAAAATTAGAACACAAGCTTAGAAAAAATGATAGATATGAATGAGAAGAATACGTAAGCTTCAAAGTATTGGAAACATCAAAGAGTGAAAAGAGTCCAGGATTGATAGAGGTATACATTTTATAAAGTTGCGGCAGCAACTTTTTTGTTGTTAAAATTATTACATGGATAATTTATTGAATGAGTATCAAATAGCACCTAAATATCAAGGAATTCTCAAACAATTCATGAATAAAAAGCAATTAGACAATATTGAATTTTTCTATCAAGGCTTTCATAATGTAACATTTAAAGCAATATTTAACGGACAAACAGTACAGTTAAGAATTCCTAGCAATGATTTTGTTAATTGAGAAAATGAAAACAAAGTTTTCAGTCAACTGGAAGACGTTTTGTACTACAACGAAGGAATACTAATAAAAAAATGATATGAAGGTAAAACGCTAGACAAAGTAAGAGTAACAACTGAAATTCAACAAAAGGTAATTGAAAAAGTCAAACAATTTCACACCAAAAACATTGATGTTGCTGCTTTTGACTGAGATGTGTATCACATTGAAGATCCTAAATATAAAAGATTGGTTAAAAAATATCAAGACCAAACACTTGTTACATCACATGGTGACCTTGCGCTCAAAAATATTTTGCTAACAAACAACAATGAAATAGTGTTACTGGATTTTGAATGAGTGCGCAAATGTAATGAAGCTTTTGATGTACTAAGTTTGTATCAAAATGGTTTTGACAAAGAACTTTTAAAAGAAAGCTTTGGAATGAGTGAAGAATATTTCACTGATTTCGAGTATTTATGTGAGCAGTTTAGATTTTATGCTTACAAACAAACATATGTTAATTTGTTACAAAACAATGTGAATTTAAAACAGATAAAAGGCGGACTAACAAACGAAAGTTATGTTCTAAATGATAAATTCATTCAGTTTAAAAAATACAACGGATACAATCATCTTAACAATCATATGATTTTTAACAATCAACCTTGAAACGTAAGTGTTGTCTATGAAGATGACAAAATTGTAGTTCGTGATTTCATAAAAAATACCATCTTTGAAATTAGCAGTCCAACGATATTGAAAAAGATAGCCTTAGCTTTAAAACAAATGCATTACTCGAATATCAATGTTGAACATAACAATGTGTCAGATAGGGTTGAAACTTGGTTTCACGAGTATCATTATCATCCCAAAATTGAAGAATTAGATGAAAACTTAAAGAAAAAATTATTAGAAAATTTTCATTTACTTGATAGCAATGTTGTAAGCCACAATGATCTAAATCCTTTAAACATTATTTATACAAAAGATGAAATAATAAAATTTATTGATTTAGAATATGTGTGTTTTAACACAAAATATTTCGACCTTGCATATTTTTCAAGCAACGCTTTTTTGACTGACGAACAAGAAAAATATTTACTGTCTTGTTATGAAGAAGTAACTGATTGAAGTGAATACTATCGATTGAAATGTTTAGTTAATTTCTACGGTTTATTGTGATCTCTTGATATCAATGATGAATTCAATTTGTGTGTTAATATCAACAATATAAATAAATATAAAGAATATTTAAAATAAAAATTGCAGACTACTCAGTCAATGGCTGAGTAGATTTTTATATTGTCTTAACGACTTGTAATTTTCCCGAAAAGAGTGTTTTATGCGTCAAACATTAAGTAAAACTGCATTTTTTATATAAAAAAAGCAAGAGAAAATATTCTCTTACAGATGTCAAATTGCTTTATTTTAGTGGAGTAAGAATTTTTTAACTATGTTATCAAAACGGTACAAGTAATCAATAATTGCTTCACCAAGTCCGTTTTGTTCAACTGATGATGTGTGAAAATGAGCAAGTTTTTTAATCTTACTATCACCATTCGCCATGGCATAAGAAAAACCACATAACGAAAGCATAGATACATCGTTTCCACTGTCGCCTACAGCCATAAAATCTTCAAATGAATGTTGCGTATAAATGGTGCTTTGTAAAAACTCAATACCACTAGCTTTTGAAACATTATTTGGTGTTACTTCTACTACAAAATTACCAACAACTACATCTTCAGAAATAGGTCTCAATAACTCAGCAATTTGGTTACGTTCTTGAGCGCTTTCGGCTCAAATTTCAATTTTAACAATCTCTTCTAGCGATTCATCTTTATACTCTGAAATGATACTTTTTTGTTCTTTATTAGTAAAGTGAAAATCAGTAACATAATCAAGAAAATTATTATCCGATATATTCAAGTAATAATACTTGTTAGAATTAAAAAAAGTTGTAGGTCACTTATTTTCTTTAATAACATTGATAATTCGTTTTACTTTATCAACATCTATGTATCTTTCATACACAAATTCTTGATTTTGAACATCAAAAATCTGCGCTCCGGATGAACATATTGCAAACCTTACTCCTAATTGTTGGCACACTTCTGCCACCCGTTCAAAATAAGGATTTCCTGTTGCCAGATTGAAGTCTCCTGGGTTAAGGTTTTCTTCCGAGCTATGAATTGCAAAATTAATATCTTGTTTTGTATCCTTACTTATTACAAAATCTTTGCCATATAAAGTTCCATCCATGTCGCTAAAAATAACTGGTTTGATAATTTTACTCATTTTTACTCCTTACTAATTAGTTATTTTATAACATTATTTGTTGAAAAAAATGTGGCAAGTGCCACATTTAGATAATTTAATAAACTTGAAGGATTAGTTTTCTTCCTTAGGTTCATTGTTTTGGTTATTCATCATATTTTCCAAGTCTTCTGGTTTCATTCCACTTGCTTGCATTTGTTCTTGGAAGTGACGCATTTGTGTTTCAAATAAATCAATTTTTGATTTTAATTCTGCTCATTTTCCTGCTTCATATAAATCTTTTAATTCTTTTAGTTCTGCTTCTGCTTTGATTTTTTGATCACTATTTAATTTGTCACCTTGTTCTGCTAATGATTTTTCTAATTGATTAATCATTGATTCAGCACGGACTTTTGTTTCAACTTCTTCACGACGTTTTTGGTCAGCTTCACGATGTTCTTCAGCATCTTTAACCATTTTTTCAACTTCATCGTTTGATAATTGACTTGCATGTTGAATAGTAATAGTTTGTTCTTTATTAGTTTTCTTATCTTTAGCAGTAACAGTGGTAATTCCATTAACATCAATTGTAAAGCTTACTTCGATTTGCGGAACTCCACGAGGAGCTGGGTCAATACCCTCAAGATTAAATTGCCCTAAAATCTTGTTGTCATAAGCCATTTGTCTTTCACCTTGCACGATAACAATAGAAACAGCAGTTTGATTGTCTGATGCAGTTGAGAAAACTTGTGATTTTGTAACAGGAATTTTTGAGTTACGTGGGATTAAAGGAGCAACAATTCCACCTTCGGTTTCAATTCCTAAAGTTAGCGGAGTAACATCTAATAATAGAATGTCATCAATGTCTCCAGCTAGAACTCCACCTTGGATTGCTGCGCCCATTGCAACAACTTCATCTGGGTTAACTGAATGATTAGGTTTTTTGCCTAAAACTCTTTCAACTAATTCTTGCACAGCTGGCATTCTAGTTGAACCACCAACTAAAAGAACTTCATCAAGATCCTTGGCTTCAATTTTTGCTTCTTTTAGAGCATCTAAAATAGGTTTTTTTACTCTATCTAGTAGATCTTGAGTCATTTTTTCAAATTCTGATCTACTTAGTTCTAATTCAACGTTGATTGGCCCTTCTGATGTAACTGCTAAAAATGGTAATGAGATGTTAGCAACTAGTGATGCTGATAATGTGATTTTTGCTTTTTCAGCTTCTTCTTTCAAGCGGGCCATAGCCATTTTGTCATTTGAAGGATCATAGTTGTATTCTGATTTGATTTTTTCAACCATTCAATTAACAATTTTGTGGTCTCAATCGTCTCCCCCTAAGTGGTTGTCTCCTGATGTTGAAAGAACTTCAAATGTTCCTTCTTCCATTTCTAGAACACTAACGTCAAATGTTCCACCTCCAAGGTCGAATACTAAAACTTTTTGATTTTCTTGTTTATCTTTATCAAGACCGAAAGCTAAGGCTGCTGCAGTTGGTTCGTTAATGATACGGATAACGTCTAAACCAGCAATTTTTCCTGCGTTTTTAGTTGCTTCACGTTGTGCGTTGTCAAAGTATGCGGGAACAGTAATAATTGCTTTTTTAATTGTTTGTCCAGCTTTTTTTTCTGCATAGTCTTTAATGTAACTTAAAATCATTGCACTAATTTGTTCTGGTGTGTATTCTTTTCCATTTGCTTTTACTTTTTGACTTGTTCCCATTAATCTTTTAATAGAAGCAATTGCATTAGGGTTAGTTTCAAGTTGTCTTTTTGCCACTTCTCCTACAATAATTTCATCGTTTTTAAAACTTACTACTGAAGGTGTAGTTCTTTTTCCATTAGGATTTTCTAAAACTTTAGGTTGTTTGTTTTCAATAATTGCTGCAACTGAGTTTGTAGTTCCTAAGTCAATTCCTAAAATAATTTCTTTTGCCATAATAAACTCCTTAAATTTTTTGTTAATTCAATAAGCTAACTATATTTTACCATATTTTTAGCACTTGCAACATTAGAGTGCTAAATTTTCTTTTTTAAATTTTTAGGCAAGAAATTAACCTTGCCTAATGAATAGATATTATTTTTGTACAACAACTAATGCTGGCTTGATAACTCTATCGTGTAGTTTGTAACCAATGCTTTTAACTGCGATGATTTTTTCTTTTTCCAGTCCCGCATCTTGAGTTTCAAAAACTTGTTGTGTATAAGGATCAAAATCAGTACCTACTTGTGGAATAATTTTACTAATTCCATAATTTTGCATTACATTTTCCACTTGCCCTAGCAGCATTGCAAAACCTTTCGTGTATGCTTGAACTTCAGGATTTTGACTATTTAATCCTGCTGAGGCCGCTTTTTCAATATTATCTAAAGGTAATAGAATATCTTCAACAAAGCCTTGAATAGCATATTTTTTATTTTCTGCCATTTCATTTTGCATATGATCATAATTTTTAGCTTTAAAAGCCGCTAATTCTTCACTAGCTTTTTGTTGAAATTCTTCTATTTTTCGTTTAAAATCTTCAACATTTTTTTCATTAATATTCTTTTGCTCTAAAACTTGCAAATTCGCCAAGACTAATTCTTGATGTTTTTTTAATAAGGCTTGACGTAATTGTTCGATTTGCTCACGATCTTTTTTAGTGTGTGAATTGGCTTTGTAAATTTTTTTTACAACTAATTTATATTTTGTTTCCTTGTTATCCTCTTCTGTTTTATAAATTTTATCTAACTTGATGTGCTTTGCTTCTCTTTGCAGTAATTCTTCAACTTTTTGGCCTAATTCATAAAAACCAAAAACAATTGTTTTGGTATGTTTTTCAATGTTTTTATCCTTAGTTGTTTCAACTTCAAACTCAACATTAAGAGAGTCAAATTTTTCTAAAGGCAATTTTTCGTGTGATTTTTTGTGTATTTTTTGCTCTTTTTGTTTCATTTCCATATTATTTTTCCTTTTTATACATCAATAATTTTTCTACTAAGGTCATAGCCTCTATTGCTTCACCATAATTCATTCTATTTGAACCAACAATAGAAATTTCACGAATATTTTCGCTGTTGTTGAAATTAATTTTTTTTGATATAACACTTACGTTTTGGTCATTGATATTGAATTTAATTGAATTTTCTTCGTCTAAATCACGTTCTAGCGCTTCTCATATTGAGTGATTTTCAATAAGATCAAAAATTTCAGTAATTTGTTCACGACTTATGTCACGCGAAAGGATAATTTGATTCTTGTTGTAAACACGCGATTTGATAGTTTCTTCAAATGTCAAGACTTCGCGAACAAATTGTTGCAGCAATTGCTCGTAATTTTTAACTTGCTCCGCTAAGATTGGTGCTAGTAATTTTGCTCTTTGATTTAGCTCAATTAAAGGTACATCTATTAAACGATCTTTAAATAAGCGCACCGCTACTCTAACATCATTAATGTCAATTAATTCGTTATCAAAATTAAATAATTTCGATTCCACTCTTCCTGTTGATGTTACCAAAACAATGATTGCACTATTTTCGCTCAAAACAGTTAACTGAATTGATTTCAAGACTTCGTTTGCATTGTTTGATACTGTTACTAAAGTAAGTCCTGCAAGCTCACTAATTGCATTTGCTGCTTGTTCAACAGTACAATCGATTGACAATCTTCTTTTTGCTAGTAAATCTTCTAAATGATCTTTGAAATATTTTTCTGGATTGTAGGCTAGAAACTTGGCGTAATATTCTAAACCTTCAGTTGAAGGAATTCTTCCACTTGATGTATGGTTTTTTGCTAAGAAATTGATTTGCTCCAACTTAGCCATGATATTTCTAATTGTTGCTGGCGATCAATCTAGAGAATATCTTTCACATAAAAATTTAGAACCTACCGGTTGACCAGTTTCGATGTAGGCTTCAACAATGTATTTGAAAATATTTTCTTCTGTTTCTTTTAACCTGTTCATATAACCTCTGAAAGTTATTATAACAAAAAATAGCACCATTTTAGCAGTCAAAATTGCTTAGTGCTAAATTATTAGTTGTTATAATTAAGGCATGAACAAACCAGAAATCAATGAAAAACTGATTGCTTACTTTGATAGTGAAATCAAACAAATTTCAAAAAGAATCAAATTTCAGAGTTTTTTTCAGTCTTTTTTTAACTTTTTAATAATTTTAATTAACTTAACAATTATTGCCATTTGTTCTTTTGCAATTTACAAAGGACAACAAATTCTTAAAACTAATAAAGCAGCTGAAGTTAATGTAACCATTTCAATTATTGTTGCTAGTTTCACAATTTTGATTTTCATTCTTGCTATAGTACAAAGTATTTACAAAACATATGCTAAAACTTATACATATAAAAAGATGTATGAGTCGATCGAGTTTATGAAAAATGTATACATTTATGATGCTAACTTTGAACAAAAACAATATCAATACAACATTGAAGAAATAATGGCATTAGAAAAAAACAAAAGCAATGAAAGAGTTAAAAATATAGTTATTAAAACACTGAGGGGAGAAAAAGGTGAATAATTCTCTATTGATAAAAATAATCAAAGACTATGAAAGCAAAATGAAAAAAAGACTCATTATTTGAAGTTTTTGATTTGTTTCTTTAAATATTATTGTGCTTTTAGTTGCTTTAGTGCTGTCAATATTAAGTACTTTACAAATTTATTCAGGAAGTAAGCTGTTCGGTCCTAATTCTTGAAATGATTATTTGTTATACACTAATGCAATCACAGCAATCACCACTTTTTGTACTTCAATCATGTCATTTTTCGCCCTACGAGTAAAAATTTCTAAATATCAATCACGGATTGAAAAATTAAAAGTTCAATGAGTACTTTATGAACAAAAAATAGGTGAGTATTTTTCAAAAGATCGTGATTTGAAATTCTATAAAAATGTGTGTGATATTTGCAGTATGAGCTGGGAGATAAAATATGAAGAAGAAAAATAATAATGAAGATTGAATAGTTGAAAACCCACACAATAAAGACTTATCAGTTCTTAAAAACAGCAAAACTAACTACTTAATTTACCGCAAAAAATACATCATTTCGCGTCTTACTTACATCATGATTTCACTAGTTATTATGATCATTTCTTCACTGCAAATTCTTCTAAACTTGTTTGCTATTCGATGAAATGAAACACAACTTTTGAAAGATTTGTTTTTGGCAGTAGCAATTCTTAGTGCAATTGTAGCATTCGTGCAATCAATTTTATTATTCTTTGACTTTAAAGGTTCAAAAGAAGTTGAAATGGCAAAACTAAGAAACTTGCAAAAACTAAAAGATGAGTACATTGCAAATCCCGAAAGTATCAAAGTTTCAAAAGTTGCTAATCAAATTTACGATATTTCTAAAAAAGACAACAATTAAAAATCAGCCTGTAAAATTTGGCTGATTTTTTTTGTTAACTAAATAATGCTGTTTTGTAGCTTGGTCCATATTTCGCTATTAATTGTTGACGATAAGAAGTTTTTTGATAAGGGTATTTTTGTTTATCAGTATTATCAATTAAATTGTAGGCTTCCACTCTTATATTGTCTTTAATAATTGGTTTTGTTACTGTCAGAGGTTGGATAAGTGTGCTTTTTAGTTCATACTTAGTGCCATCAGAACCAGTGTATGAAACAGGTTCAACCATGTTGCCAAACACTAAGCCGATAGTCATTCCCTCACTATTAGTTACCATAGTTCCGCTGGTTCCACCCCTTGAACCTTTTAAGGCTTGGGTTTGATAATGAATTCCGTAATATCTTGCTCCGCCACGTCCATTGAATGAAGTTTTTTCACTGATAATGCGATTGTTAAGAGTACTTTTTACTTGAAAAAGTAGTTTGTTGGCAGGTTTCGAGTTAGAAAAATCAATATCTTCCAAGTTTTCGTCACCGATGTTGTAAATTTGCGAAACTAAATTCTTAGCCTTATTATCTAAAAAGAATCCATTTCAATAGACTGCATTTGGAATGGCGGTGTATTTAGTTCAAGAAGATAAATATTGTTTTGCATCTTCCGAAGCCTCATTTGCTCTTTGGATTGAAGTTATATTGTCTTTTGTGTATTGTCTGTTTAAAAAATTCGTATCAGCTATGCTTTGAACTGTTGCATAATCTAAGTTCATATATGGTGCTGATTCTTTACTAATATTTGTCAAAGTATGTTCTTGTCCATATTTTTTTAAACTATCAAATTCTTGCTTGGCATCAAGAATATGATTCAATAGTAAGACATTTAAAGATCTTTTATTATCCGAAAGTCAATTATCTAGAAATTCGTCAGTGTTAATGTTTCATTCAAGAACTGCAAAGTCAGCATAGTGATCAACATTGTCTGGATCAGGATACGATAGTGCTGATTTATCCATGAAGTTTCTTGCCATATAAAATATTTTTGGTCAAGCATTTTTAGCTAGTTGGTTTACTACTATTTTGCCAGTTGCTGGGTTTATGAAGTTTACACTTATACTTGTTATTGGTCTAGTTACATCAGGTTGTTTATACTCAGCAAAATCTCTATCTAATTGACTAAATAGCAAAGCAACGTGATAATTAGTTGCAAGATATAAACGCCATTTGTTTTCGGCAATGTTTTTATAATCTAAAAGTCAAGTAGTTCCAACATTAGCAGTAATCTTGTTTGGATCTTTTGAAGGAGTGTAAATAGTGAATGAAAATGTACGATTAGCAATTGAATTTAAATAGTCTTGATTTGTTACTAATTGACTATTTTTTGACTCAGTAGTTGTTGAAAAAGATGTTACTTGTGGGTTTTGACTATAGTATTTATCTTTGTCAAATGAGTAGTATTTAAATTCATTAAGCAACTTTTCATTACTTTGCTTTAAGTCATCATTATCTTTTTGAATATCTTCGACTGCTTTAGTCAGATCTTGATTCTGTTTTTGAATGTCCTGATAGTTTTGACTAAGAGTTTTTAATGAGTCTTGTAAAGAATTAAGCTGTTTTTCTAAAGAACTTATTTGTTCGTTGCGAGCAAGAATTTGACTATTTGTATCATTTAATTCTTTAATTTTTTGCTCTAGTTGTGTTTGTGCTGACTCTTTTTCAGTCTTTTCACTACTCAATGACTGAGTTAGTTGTTGAATTTGACTAAGTTGGTCTTGGCTCTGTTTATTTAGTTGTGTAATTATATCTTTGTTGTTATTTAGTTGTTGAGTTAATTGTTGGATATTTATTTCAAGCTCAGTTATTTTTTTCTTTTCAGCACTATTATCACAAGCACTCAACATAACTGGTGCACTAATGACAGGCAACAAAGCTAAAGGTGTCATAAAACTTCATAGTTTTCTCTTCATAATTACAAATATTATACTAGTGAAATGCAGGACAAAAAGAAAAAAAGCCCGAGAGCTTTAACTAATTAAAATAACGCATTTTTTGTTGATTTTTGAATTGCTTTTGCATTCAAATAATTAGATGTTGCAATCCAAATAAAATGAATGCGTAAACTGGAATTTCAATTAATGTTTTAAACATTATCGGAATCATAAAATAGAAATAGTAATCACCATACGCTCATTTTGAACTTCTTGCAAAGTAACGATTATAAAAAGTTATATATGCAAAAGGTCCTCATAACCATCTAAAAATAATAATTATTGTAAATACGATGATTAATATAACAAAGAAGTTTTGAAATGATTTTCTTTCACTCATAAATAAACAGAATATGGCGATTGCTCATATTGTTAAAATACACAAACTAGAAACAATCATAACTGTCTGAATACTTACTAATTTTGGTTTTTTAGCACTCATTCCACTTTGAATCAGTGAGTACTGGGTACTTATGAATACTACAAACAAAATTGTTAAAAGCAGTAAAGTACCGAATCCTGTTAGAAAAATAGTTTTTTTTGATAAACTTCGCATTTTAAACATCAATCATGCCAAAATAGCAATCAAAGGTGGAATAATGGCATAAACTAACATATAAAAATGAATTCCGTAGATTAGTTGTGTGACAAGGTCACAGAAAAATGATAAAAATGCTCCTTTTATTGGTCCTAAAACTATTCCAAAAATAATAAACAAAGTGTAAGTAATAGAAATTTTAAAAGCACCAACAAAAGCGTATCTTTCAATTGACTCAATAATGAAGTAAAGAGCTAATAAAATTCCGAATACTGCTAAATCATAAACACTGAAAGTAAATTCTTTTTTCAGTCTACTAATGAATGTCTTTGTGACTAATCCTCCTGTAATCCTAATTCAATCAACGACAACAACATAGGCACAGTTGAGTAGTTATTTTTCTTTGCAGTTGAAGCAATGTCAATATGTAATAAATCTGCGTTTTCTTTGAATTGTTGTAAAAACATAGCGGCAGTACAACTTCCTGCATTTCCAGAGGAATCTGAATTATATAAATCGGCAATCTTTGATTTAGTTAATCCTTCTAAATACTCATCATCTAGAGGCAATTGTCAAATCAGCTCACCAGCAACTTGGCTAGCATTTTCTAGCTTATCAAAAAGTTCTTGACTCGAAGAAAAAATTCCACTGTAGGTTTCTCCAACACAGTAACTTACTGCTCCAGTCAATGTGGCAATATCAATAATTTGAGTTGCTTTTAAATTTCTTACAGCATAAGTAATTCCATCAGCTAAAACCAAACGACCTTCAGCATCAGTATTGTTAACTTCAACACTTAAACCATTCATTGAACGATACACTGTGTCAGGTGTTGATGCAAGTGAGCTTATTTTGTTATCAGTTAACATCAAAATAGCACTCATGTTTTTAGTTCCACCCAGTTTAGCTATCGCTCATAGACTGAAAGCGGCCACAACGCTTCCTGTCATGTCATATTTCATTCCAGGCATTCCTTTTTTGGTTTTTACTTGGTAACCACCTGAGTCAAAGGTGATTCCTTTACCTACTAGAGCTAAACTTTCTTGTGAGTCTTTGTTTGGTTTATAAGTTATTGCTACTAATTTAGGTTCATAGACAGAACCTGCGTTTACACTCAAGAATAAATTCATTCCCAATTGTTCAACTTCTTTTCTAGAAAGAACTTTTACTTCTATGTTTTTAAGCCCTTTAAATTTTTTAACAATTTCCTGTGCTAAAAATTCGCTGTTGGCAATGTTTGGTGCCATTGCTTGATAGTATCTTGCTTGGTTATGTGCTTCTGAAACAATCAGTGCTTTTTGATAAGCTTTGTCAAATGCTTCACTAGTCTCACTTATTAAAATCTTGTGATCAAATTTGTGTACTTTGTCATTGTTTTTTCAAGTAAATGAGTCAAACTTTGCATATTCTAGACCATAAGTTAGTCAGTAGAGAATTTGGTCTAATTGTTCAAATTTGTTGTTTTTAAAAGAATCTAGCTCAAAAGTGTATTCACGATTAGCATCTGTAACTAAATTTTTGGCAATTTGACTAAAGTCGCTGACATTTTTTAATTTATTTAAATCTAAATATAGTTTTGCTTGTTTTGTTACAACATCTTCTTCAACTTTTTTGTGCTTGTTTTTTGCTTTTGAAGAATAGTCGGCCTTTAGTAATCAAGCATTATTGTTTTGATTTTCTAATTTAGTCATTTTAACCTCTCAATTTTGCGAAATATGTTAGTGTTGCGACCAATTCACCCTGCGGAATTTGTTTTCTGTCAGCAGTTCCTGCTACGTCACAATGAATAAAATCAACATCGTCAACAAATTCTTTTAAAAACATTGCAGCTGTATTGCTATCACTTGGTGTGTCATTTGAACAGTTTAATAGATCAGCTACTTTTGATTCTTGATTATATTTATGAAAATCTTCATGTAAAGGCATTCTTCAAACTTTTTCTCTTGCAATTTGTGACGCTTGCGCAAAAAGCAATCAATTTTCATCACTAGTTGAATAAATTCCACTATAAACTGAACCTAAGGCTCTTACCATTGAACCAGTTAGAGTAGCCACATCCACAATCAAGTTTGCTTTTAAAACATCTTTTGCATAAGTATTACCATCTGCTAAAACCAAACGACCTTCAGCATCAGTATCAACTATTTCAACAGTTTTCTTAGACATTGAAACATACACGTTTTCAGGTAGTGAAGCATCACCATCTAATCTGTTATCTGTAATCATCATCACTGCACTGGCATTTACTTTTAGTTTTAGTTGTGCTATTGATTTTAAAGCATAAGCAGCAATTACACTTCCTGACATATCATATTTCATACCTTCCATGAAATATCCTTTAGTGTTAACTCCACCAGTGTCAAAAGTAATTCCTTTACCAACAAAAGCCATTCTTTGCGTCTTTTTAGTATTTCCTGTGTAATTAATTACTACAACTCGTGGTTCAAAAGTTGATCCGCGATTAACACTCAACATTAGACCCATTCCGAGATCTTCGATTTCTTTTCTTCCTAAAACTTGTACTTCAACATTTTCTAGATTTCTAAAATCCTCAACTATATAGTCAGCCAATCATTCACTATTACATACATTTGGCGGGGTGATTTGTAAGTCACGAGTTCTTGTTACATTTTCACTGATAATCAATAACTCTTTTACTAAAGAACGATATTTGGCATCACTCATAACCAATGTAGGATATTTGAAAGATTTGGTTTTTTCAGTTTTTACATTGTAAATATTTTCTTTAAAAAATGGATAACGTGTGTAAAAAGCAGTTAAAACGTCTTCATTTGATATTTTTTCATTCACAAAAGAGTCTAAGTCAATAACATCAAATTCATAGTCAGAATTTATGATTTTATCGACCGCTTTTCTTAATTCAACATAATTCTTAATTTTGTCTAAATAAACGTAATATTTTTTGTTGGCATTATCGTAAGTCACTTTATCATTGATGCGTGAAATAAATTCTGGAGCAGTGCCATTTTTATATACAGCCTGCAAAACTTTTTTGTTTTTAGGTAATTTATTAGTATAGTTTTTCAACATTTCAACCTCCTATAAAAGTGGAATTTTACGCATAATTGCTTGAGCTTCCGTTTCATCATCTCAAACACTTACTTGTACTTCTCCAATGTGGTGCTTTTCTAAAAGAAACATTGCTATTCTACTTTGACCAATACCTCCACCTACTGTAAGCGGTAAAGTTTTATCAATAATTTTGGCATGATAAGGACTGATTGCTTTAATTTCTTCTTTACTTAATTGATATTGTCGTTGTATTGATTCTGCATCTACTCTGATTCCCATACTACTCAATTCTAGTGCTTGATCGTTAGTTGCATCGTAGACCACAATATCACCATTCAATAATCAATTGTCGTAATCTTTTGCCCGTTTCGAGTGTGGTTGTTTGTCTGGCAAATCATACCCTATTTGACTAATAAACGCAGCCTTGTGTTTTTTAATAAATTCATATTCTCTTTGTCCTGGATCTAAATTTGGATAAAGGCTGTATAGTTGCTGAGAAGTGATAAATGTTATCTTTTTGGGTAATTTTTGTTCCAAAACCGGATATAAACGATTGATTGCTTTTTCAGTGTTTTTTAGACACTTGTAAATTGTTTCAACTACTTTTTTAAGGTACTTGATATTGTATTGATCTTCGCCAATAACTTTCTCTCAGTCTCATTGGTCGACATAAAATGAATGTAAGGAATCTAAAATTTCCTCTCTTCTGATTGCATTCATGTCAGTATAAATACCTTCTCCAACATGAAAATCATAACGATTAAGAGCATGTCTCTTTCACTTTGCAAGTGAGTGAACAACTTCTAATTCGTATTCAAAATTTTTAGCAAAAAATGCTACTGCTTTTTCACCATTTAATGTGTCGTTTAATCCACTATTTTTGGCTAAAAATAATGGAGCAGATACTCTTGTTAAATTTAGTTCTTTACGTAAGTTATGAGAAAAAATGTCTTTAAGTTTTTCGATAGCAAATTGTGTTTCTTTTATGTTTAGTTTATTCATAGAATAAATTTTAATGCAATCTCTTAAAACTTTTCGAAAAGAAAAAAATAACTGTATTATCGCAGTTACTTAGTAGATCAATCAATAGTTGTTTTGTTTAAACTAGTCAATATGTCATTACATTTTTTGAAAACATTAGAACCCAAAAAACCTCTATAAGCGCTTAATCCTGAAGGATGAGAAGTGAACAAGTAAAAATTGTCTTTGAGAATCAAATTGTTCTTGATTAAGAAATTTTTGGCGTAATTACCAAAAACTAAAAACACTAAATTTTTGTGTCTTTTACAAATTTCACTAAGAGTCTTGGCAGTAAAAATGTTTCAATTTCAGTCTTTGTGCGACAAAGCCTTACCAATTTCAGCAGTTAATGTTGTATTAAGCAAAAGAACTCCTTGATTGCGTCAATTTATTAGATTATTGGTCAAAAAGGCTGAATCAGGATATGAATTTTTAATTTCTTTGAAAATATTATTTAATGAAGGTGGTCGTTTGTTACTGCTGGAACTAAAAGCTAAACCATCCGCAACTCCCTTGGTAAAATAAGGGTCCTGACCTAGTATTATGACTTTAAGATTTTCAAAATCCAAGTCAAAGCATTTAAAAATGTTGTCTTTTGATGGAGCTAGTTTTTCATCTTCGATTTGATTCAAATTATTTGCAATTTTGACAAAATATTCTTGCTTTTGCTCTTGCTCTAAAAAGTCATTGAAACTAAACGTTTTGTTTGACACGTTTTTTCCCCTCTATTTGATATTCAATTAAGTACAATCACTCACTGTTAATACTTATTTTCATAGGAGTAGAAACCTTTTTCTTAGTTGCTCGGAAAATTTTTATTCTCTTTCCATTTTCAACTATAAATGCTCCTGGTTGGTCATTAAAAGCTTTAATTTTTGCTAGCGCTTTATCAATAGAATCAGCTGGCAGAATTTCGGCTTCGTGATTTTCTATTTTTGGTGCTCAAGTAACTTTTGCTTCGTCTTGAACTACTGCTTCATTTGAACCTTGAATTAAATCATTCAGTCAATTATCAATATTCTTTGTTGTGTGATCAGCCATTTTTTCATAAAGCTCTAAAGCAGTGTCATTTTCTTCGATATCAAAGCAAACTTGTGCAATCATGTCACCAGCATCCATTGCTTTAGTCATATAAATTAGTGTTACTCCAGTTTGCTTATCTCCATTCAACAGCGCATGTTGAATAGGAGCTGCTCCACGATATTTCTCTAGCAATGAACCATGCACATTTATTGATGCTATTTTCGCTAACTTAAGAACTTTTTCAGGAATATATTGTCCAAAAGCAGCAGTAATCAAAAAATCATAGTCCAACGAAGACAATTCATCATAAATTTCGCCAATTTTTTCAGGTTGGTATAACTTGATAGCGTTTTGTTTAGCAAGGCTTGCAGTTGATGTATCCAAAAGTTGTTTTTTTCTGTCAAATTGACGATTCGGTTGTGAAACGATTGCTACAACCTCATATTTTTCGTTATTAATAAAATGAGAAAAAATTTTGGCACTGAAATCAATAGTTCCAGCAAGGATAACTCTAGTTTTTTTCATGTCTTGAATTATACAAAAACCTTGTTGGCAACAGAAAATAAAAAGTGCCATTTGGGCACTTGAATATTATTCATGGTTAGGTAAATTTTTCAATTGTGGGAATAATAAAACTTCACGAATTGATTCATTTTCAGTTAGTAACATTACTAAGCGATCTATTCCGATTCCACATCCACCAGCAGGAGGCATTCCATATTCTAAAGCTTCGACAAAGTCTCAGTCAATTTCGTTAGCTTCGTCGTTTCCTGCTTCACGTTCTTCTAATTGTGATTCAAAACGTTCTAATTGGTCAATTGGGTCAGTTAGCTCAGTAAACATGTTAGCGAATTCTTTTTTGTTGATGAATAATTCTGCTCTTAATGTGAAACGTTCATCCTCAGGCATTTTAGCAGCTAAAGGTGAAATTTCAATTGGGTGTCCTCACACAAATGTTGGTTGAATCAATGTTTCTTCTACATATTTTTCAAACAATTCGTTAATTACGTGTCCTAATTTGAAATATTTTTCAACTTTAATTCCATGTTTTTTAGCAAGTTCAACAGCTTCTTGGTCATTTAGTTTTCTTACATCTAATCCTACTTTTTCACTCACAGCATCCACCATATTAATGCGTTTGAATGGTGCTTTAAATGAAATAGTTTGACCACCAAAATTTACTGTTTCAAATCCTAAAACGTTAGCCAAGTAATTGAATAGTTGTTCGCAACGTTCCATCATTCCTTCCATGTTCGAGTGTGCTTCATAGAATTCTATAGATGTAAATTCAGGATTGTGAGTTGTGTCAACTCCTTCATTTCTAAAAATACGACCTATTTCGTAAACTCTTTCTAGTCCACCTACTAAACATTTTTTAAGTGGTAATTCTGTTGCAATACGTAAATAAAAATCACTTGATAAAGCATTGTAGTATGTAGTGAAAGGTCTAGCAGCTGCTCCACCCAAAATTGGTTGAAGAACTGGTGTATCAACTTCCAAATAGCCGTTTGAGTCAAAGAAACGACGCACAGAAGCAATAATTTTTGAACGTAAAATGAATGTTCTTTTCGTATCTTTGTTAACTGTTAAATCAACATAACGACGACGGTATCTTTCTTCTTGATCAACTAATCCATGGAATTTATCTGGCAATGGTCTTAGAGCTTTAGTTAGCAATTCAAACTTAGCAACCTTAACCATAATTTCATTAGTGTGAGTTTTTGAAACTAACCCTTCAGCATGTAAGATGTCTCCTAAATCGACTAATTTTAGAACTTCGTTTTGTACTTCAGATAGTGATTTTTTATCAATGTAAAGTTGCACTGTGTTTTCTCTGTCTTGAAGCACCAAAAAAGGCCCACGCTTAGCAATTAGACGTCCGTTTACTGAAACTATTACGTTTTTTTGTTCTAGTTGTTCGCGGTCGAATGAATCAAATTGTTCATGGATTTGTCCACAGTTGTGACTTGCTTTGATCGCTAAACTAAATGCTGGTTTATTTAGTTTTTGCAATTGTGCAATTTTTTCACGACGGACAAGTTCTTGTTCTGAAAATTTTCTTTCCATAATGTGTCTCCAATAGTCAAAAAAAATTAATTAAACATGAGTTTAAAAATATTTATGCTTAATATTTTATAAAAAAAGACTACAGAATTTACACAATTGCTTTCTTAAGGTCATAAAGTAAACAAAAGAATATTCAAGAGACTGAAAAAAGACACAAAAATAATCTATTGTGAAACACGTAAATAATATTATTTGGCCTAAAATTTGCAATTGTTGTAAAATTGTTAATGTTATACATTAAATGGAGGTTTTATGTTAGAAGTACAAAATTTAAGCAAAATTTTCAGTGATAAAAAACTGTTTCAAAATGTTAATTTGAAGTTTTTACCTGGGAACACTTACGGAATAATTGGGGCAAATGGAGTCGGAAAAAGTACATTTCTAAAAATCCTAGCAGGACAAGAAGAACAAAGTAGCGGAGAAATTATTAAATCAAAAGGTTCTCGTCTTTCAGTATTGAGTCAAAATCAAAATGAGTTTGACGATTTTATTGTTACCGAAGTTGTTATTATGGGTAATCAAGATTTATACAAAATTCAAGAAGAGAAAAATGCCATTTATGCTAATCCTGAAGCTTCGAAGGAAGATTATGAAAGAGCTAGCGTTTTGGAAGAAAAATTTGGTGAAATGGGTGGATGAAATGCTGAAAATGATGCCCAAACCTTACTATCTGGCTTAGGAATTGATAAAGAAAAATGAACCATGCCAATGGCTAAGCTAAAAGCTAATGAAAAGGTTAAAGTATTGATTGCTAAGGCTTTATTTGGCAATCCAGACATTCTAATAATGGATGAACCTACTAACCACCTTGACTTAAAAACAATCAAATGATTAGAAAACTTTTTAATTGATTATGAAAACATAGTTATTGTTGTTAGCCACGATAGTGACTTTTTAGATGCTGTGTGTACCCACACAGTTGATATCGATTTTAACGAAGCTAGATTATTCACTGGTAACTATAGTTTTTGAAAACAATCAAGTCAATTGATCATGGAAATGCAAAAACAAGCTAATCTAAAAAAAGAAGAGCAAGCAGCTAAATTAAAAGAATTCATTGCTCGTTTTAGTGCTAATGCTTCAAAAAGTCGTCAAGCAACAAGCCGTAAGAAAGCTTTAGAAAAAATTGTCATTGACGAAATTAAACCTTCATCGCGTAAATATCCATTTATCAACTTCGATCTTAACCGTGCACCTGGTAAACAAATTTTAGAAGTTGAAAATTTAAGTTACATTAATGATAAGGGCGAAACACTTTTCCAAAATGTTTCATTTACCTTGAAACCTGGTGAAAAAATGGCAATCATTGGTGACGATGACATTGCTAAAACCAAATTACTAGAAATCATTATGGGGCTTGAGAAACCAACTAGTGGTACAGTAAACTGGGGAATTACTATTACTCCTAACTACTTCCCGAACAACAACGAAAAATTTTTCCAAAATGATATGACTATTTTGGAGTGAATTAGTCAATGACCACTAAACAATTCGACACAAGAAACTAAGGATAATTCAGATCACCGTATGCGTGCTTACTTAGGAAGAATGCTATTTTCGAATGATTCAGTATTTAAAAAAGTAAAAGTAACATCTGGGGGAGAAAAAGCAAGATTAATGTTTTCAAAACTAATGTTAGAAGAAAGTAATTTCTTAGTTTTTGACCAACCTACTGACCACTTGGACTCAGAAAGCATTGACTCGCTTGTTGAAGCTATTCAAAAATATAAATCTGGAACTATTTTCACCACATACAACCGGGGGTTAGTTAAAGAAGCAGCTAATGTGATTTTAGAAGTTAAAAATAATGAAAGTTTCTTATTCTACGGAAACTTAGATGAATATGAAGAAGCAATGGGGTACTAATATGATTGACTGAGAATTGTTAAATAAATGAAAAAATAATTTCAAAAGCAACAAAAATTTGAATGTTTTGAGTCATTCGATAATCAAAAACGGAATTAATAACACAGTTTACAATAATGATGTTATTGCTCGTCATCCCCATGTTTTCAGTCACGAATTAAAGACTGGAGATATAACTAACCAAAAACAATCTGGAAGATGTTGAATTTTTGCTTCTTTGAATATGGCAAGGGTTCAAAGCATTGAGAAACTAAACATTGAAAACTTTGAATTTAGTGAAAACTACTTCAATTTTTGAGAAAAAGTAGAAAAAGCTAACACTTTCTTAACTAACATTATGGCTTATGGTTTAGAACTGGATCTTAATGATCGCCTGATGCAAAGATTCTTACAAGATCCAGTTGGGGATGGTGGTTATTATGCTTGATGAGAGAGTTTGGTTCACAAATATGGAGCAGTTCCAAAACAAGTAATGCCAGAAACAATTAGTTCTGAAGCAACTGACAAAGTAAGTGAGTTATTGAATAATGTAGTCATTATGGCCGCTTTAAAAATGCGTCAAGAATATGCAAACAACAAAAAGGCTGATTTAGATAAAATTAGAATTCAAACTTTAGACCAAGTTTACAGTATTTGTGCTCAAGCTTTCGGAATTCCTCCTTATGAATTTGATTTTGAGTACTATGACAAAGATAAAAAATTTCATCGTCTAAAAGATATGACACCAATGAGTTTCTATGAAAAATTTCTTAAGGATGAATTGAGTCAAAAAATTACCCTTATTTCAGATCCTAGAGAAATTTATCCTTATGGAAAAATGATTGAGGCAAAATATTTCCGTACCGCTGTTGAAGGAAGTTTAAACAAAGCTCTAAATGTTCCAATTGAAGAACTGAAACTTGCAGCTAAAAAATCATTGCTAGCTAATAAAGCGGTTTGATTCGGGTGTGATGTTAGTCAAATGGTTGATAGAAAACTAGGAATTTTTGATTCTGAAATTTACAATTATGACGCAATGGGAATAAAAATTTCACAGTTAACAAAAGCACAAAAATTTGCAACAGGACTGATTTCACTCAACCACGCAATGACTTTGACTGGTGTAGACATTGAAAATGACACAACCAAAAACTGAAAAGTAGAAAATTCTTGGGGCGGAGATCTTGCTAAAAAAGGAATTTTTTCAATGTCAGATAAGTGATTTGATGACTACGTTTTCGAAGTGATTGTAGATAAAGAATTTGTAAGCGAAAAATATTTGAAAGGATTAGAAGAGGATCCTATTATTGTCGAACCTTGAGACCCTCTAGCGTAATTATGAAAAAAGAAATAACTCAAGAATTACTAACAAAATTTGAAGCCGATTTTGTTAAAAATAACTTTAATAAAACACTAATAAATGCTGTTACAAAAAACGGAATTAAAGAAGTAAGTTTCAATAATGAAGTAAAAATCAAACACAATCACGTGTTTTCAAGTGTTATTAATTCAGGGGCAGTAACGAATCAAAAACATTCAGGAAGATGCTGAATTTTTGCTTCATTAAATATGGAAAGAATTAATGCTGCTAAAAAGCTCAACATCGAAGACATTGAATTTAGTCAAAGTTTCTTACTTTTTTATGACAAAATCGAAAAATCAAATACATTTTTACAAAACTTTATTGAATATGGTTTAGAGCTTGACTTCAATGATACATTGTTTGTTAAACTAATGGATGGTCCGGCAGACGATGGTGGGTTCTGAGAATGATTCTTAGCTCTTATTAATAAATATGGAATTGTGCCAAAATCAGTAATGCCAGATGTATTTGAAGCCCAAAACACTGATACTTTAATGTTCGTTCTAAATTCAAAACTAAAACAAGCAGCAATGGAGTTAAGACAAAACTGACAAAAGAATCACAATGTTGAAAAACTTTATGAATTAAAAGAAAAGACAATGAGTGAAATTTACTCAATCTGCGCCATAAGTTTGGGTATTCCACCAAAAACTTTTGACTACAAATACTATGACAAGGACAAGAAATTTCAACAAATATTAAACACAACTCCAAAAGAATTCTTTGACTTGACTATTGGTGATTCACTGAAAAACAAAGTGTGTCTTGTTAATGATCCACGTCCAGAGCACCCATACGGAAAAGTTTTAAGTTCAAAATACTTTAGAAGTGTTTATGAAGCTGTTGGAAACAACCAATTAAATGTACCAATTGAAGAATTAGTTAAAGCTACAAAATTATCAATTTTAGACAACATTAGTGTTCCATTTGCTTGTGACGTTTCAAAATTTCATGATCGTAAACTTGGGATTATGGATCAAGAGTTATACAAATTTGAAGATGTTGTAGCCAATATCTACACAACTAAAGCACAAAGACTAAATTATCATATGAGTCTTCCAACTCACTTAATGAATTTTGTTGGAGTTGATTTAGATGAAAATGGTAAAGTAATCAAATGAAAAGTTGAAAACTCATGAGGTGACGACATCGCTGATAAAGGTATGTTCAGTATGTCAAATGAGTGATTCAAAGAATGAAACTTCCAATGTGTAGTTGACAAAAAATATGTTGATCCTGAGTATCTAAAAGGTTTAGATGAAGAACCACACATGCTTGACATTAATGATCCGTTAGCATACTTACACTAAAAGTAATAAAAAGCCGACAATTGCTTTCTTAGTTAAAGCTGTCGGCTTATTTTTTGTATCTGATTTAATTTTTCATCTATTAATTTTTCAATGTCTTGAAATTGTTTACTATTGATCTGTTGCCAAAAACCATGGTTTATATTATCAAAAACAATAATTTCGACACCTTGTTCTTTAGCTACATTTTCAACATCATCTTTTTGAATACAAGTGTCAATTGAACCGGTAATCAACATGTAATTGTGTACATTTTCGTACAATTCTTTTATTTTGTTAGATGTGTATTTTTTGTTCATTAGCTGAGTACTTACTAAGTAAGCGAATTTATTACTCGCACCTATCAAAGCTGAAGTTTTTTTCACTAAATTTTTAGTGATTTTTGTAAGTGATAAAGTATTATTTTTGTCACTATTTTTATTTGCTTTTGCTAAGGATAGAAATGAGTTTGTAGATTTGAAAAAGTTTTTAGCTCATTCAGAAGTGAAGAAATTTGTTTTGTAATTGAAAGGTGAAGACAGAATTCCATATTTTGCTAAGTTATTTTCTAAGAGATATAAAGCAATGCATGCTCCCATTGAGTGACTCACAACTAAGCAATCCTCATAGCCAATTTTACGAACAAATTCAGCAACAATTTTTTGATTGTATTCAATAGTTATTTGATTGCAAGCAGTAGTGAACCCACACCCAGGCAAATCTAGCATAGCAATATCATAATCACGTTCAGTATCAATGAATGCTTTTCAAATATTTAATGAAGAATTAAAACCGTGCACAAATAAAACTTTTTTAGCACGGTTATTATTTTCTACATAGCAATGAACATTTTCATTGAGTATCTGAATATTTAGTCAGTTATTATTCTCCATAAATAGTTGTTATAATTTCGTCAATGGTTAGTGTTCCAAACATTTCACTGAAATTATCAAATGATTCAAGAATTTTTCTTGTCACTTCTTTTTTATATTCGCTTCCAGTTAGTTGTTTTTCAACTTCATCATGATCTGTTAATGATAAGTAGTCACCTTCTAGACGAATGTGTTCAAAAACGTTTTCTTTTACTGAATATTTTACTTTTAAAATTCCACCATCTCATTTTGCTTCATTGATAACACTGAATGGGAATTGTTTTTTAAATACTCATTCATCTGAGTGACGATATTCTGCTAATTTAAGCATTTCTTGTTCGTATTTAGCAGGTAGATCTTCAACTTTAACATTATGTTTATGTTCGAAGAAGCTTACAAGTCTTGATACAAATTCTTTAACGTCAATTTTATTTGGTAATGTGTCAATAATATTTGTAACTCTTTGTCTTGCGCTTTTAATTCCTTTAGATTGCATTTTTAATTTCGAAGGAATTAAATAGTTTCCAACTTTTTCTAAATTAGCGTCGAAAAGTAATGTTCCATGGTGCACAATTTTGTCTTTGTAAATAAATTGTGAGTTTCCTGAAAATTTAAGTCCATCAATAACTAAATCGTTACGTCCTTTGAAATAAGCATTAACACCTAAAGATTTTAAAAATTCTAAAATTGGCTGTAAAAATTGTTCGTAACTTTGTCCGTTTTCGCGTTTTGTAATGAAACTAAAGTTAACATTTCCTAGGTCATGATAAACAGCTCCACCACCACTTAAACGACGGTAAAGTTCAACATTATTTTTGTTTAATTCATCGATTTTAACTTCTTCATAGACATTTTGATTACGTCCAATAATAACTGCATTTTCATGTTGGTAAAAGTAAATAATATCTTCGGTATTAGAATCATCTTTAACTAACAACTCTTCCATTGTAAGAGTGTAAAAAGGTGAATATTTTTTAGCTAAATATATTTTCATACTTGCTCCTTAAATGGTTTTTTCTAAAAAGATTCCAATTCCATTATCATCATTTGACTCAGTAACAAAAGTTGCTTGTTGTTTGATAACATCTCTTGCTTGCCCTAATGCTACTGAATAGTCACTGACCTCAAACATTGGTAAGTCGTTGTTTTCGTCACCAAAAACAACGGTTTCCGATTTTTTTACATAATTGTTATCAATCAAGTATTGTAAACCAGTACCTTTATCGATGTTTTTAGGAATTATATCTAAAATTGCTGAGTTAGATTGTAGTGGGTAGCAGTCTTGCAATTCATTTAGTTCTTTTTTAATTTCTTCAATACTTCCCAATACTTCATCACTGATGCAAATGATTTTGTAAATTTCATGGTCACTTAGTTTGAAAGTATTTAAGTCAATTTCTAAAACTTTGGCACGATATTCCTTTTCAACAGCATCATTAGTTTTTTTAATGAAATTTACTCATTTACTTTGCTCATTGAAGTGTTTGTAATAAATTGAATCCTGAGTATAAACTAAAATAGTTGATTTTTCTTTTCAAAGAATATTGAATGCTTTCGTTGCATCACTTAATGGAATCGCATGTTTAGAAATGAAAGACTTATTTTTTCAGTCATAAATTAGTGCTCCATTGCAGAAAGAGCAAGGAAAATCAGGCTCAATTTGATCCATAAATTTTAAAGATAGAAAAGGTGTTCTCCCTGTATTAAGTGAGAATTTTTTTCCGTGTTTTTTTAACTCCTTGATAGTATTTAATGTTCTAGGGTCAATTTGTTTTTCTTTCGTTAACAAAGTCCCATCTAGGTCAAAAATAAAATAATTTAGGTTTTTTGTATTCATAAAAAATATTTTATATTTTTTAGACACAAAAAATTAAAATTGTGCTTTTTTTGTTTTGTATGTTAATATTTATAATATTAGATAAGCACTATTTTAAGGAGGAAAATGGACTCAAAAGAATACTTTTCTAAAAATGATATTGCTAAAGGTTTAAACGATGCTGAAGTTGCTAAAAGTCGTGAACTCTTTGGTAAAAATAGTTTGAAAGAAGCAAAGAAAAAGCACTGACTTATTGTTTATTTGGAACAATTTAAAGATTTAATGGTTATTTTGTTACTTGTTGCTACCGTTATCGCCTTTGCACTTGCAATTTTCGAAGGGGTACACACAAAATGAAACTGACAAACCTCACTAGTGGTTTCTTTTGTTGAACCATTCATCATTTTATTTGTTGTAATGACAAATGCAATAGTAGGAACAGTACAAGAAATAAAAAGTCAAAAAGCTGTTGAATCCTTAAAAAATATGTCTCCCTTAATGTCGAAAGTAATTCGAAACGGAATTTTACAAAACATTAAAGCCGAAGACATTGTTGTTGGTGATATTTTAATTATTGAATCCGGAGATATTGTTGGAGCTGATGGTTTGCTACTTGAAAGTACAAATCTAAGCTGTATTGAATCTTCTCTAACTGGAGAATCTACTGCAAGTCAAAAAGATGCAAAAGCTACTCGAGACTTGAGCTTACCAATCGCAGATCAAGACTTTAAAGTTTTCTCTTCTTCCGCCGTTGCAACAGGAAGAGGAGTAGTTCTAGTTACTGAAGTTGGTCAACAAACTCAAATCGGAAATATTTCTACTCTAATATCTGAACAAGAAAACTCATTAACTCCATTGCAAATCAAAATTAACAAACTAGGAAAAGTTTTTGGGTTTGGTGGAATTATATTGTTTGTAGTTTCATTCATTATGCAAATAATATTCCAAGCAGTTGGACACCAAGGTTTTGATAAAACTAGTTTTTGATCTTCAAGCCTAGTTAACTCAATTTCACTTGCTGTAGCTGCAATTCCTGAAGGATTAGTTGCCTTCACAACTATTATTCTTTCATTGAGCGTTCGCTCAATGGCAAAACGAAAAGCAATTGTAAAAAGTCTTATGGCAGTAGAAACACTTGGGTCAACTGCAGTTATATGTTCTGACAAAACAGGAACTTTGACTCAAAACAAAATGACTGTTGTAAGTTACTGAAACAATCAGTTCATGAGTGAGAATAATCAGAAAGATTTTCAAAAAACAGCAATTTTGTTTGCTTTATGTACTGATGCTAATGTTTTTTATGAAAACGATGAGCTAAAAGAAGTTGGAGATCCGACTGAAACTGCTTTACTTCACTCACTAAAAAAATTAAATAATCAAACAGTTGATCAAATTCGTTCTTTATATCCAAGAGTTAAATCATTCCCATTTGATAGCGATAGAAAATTAATGTCTACTATTAATGAAATCGACAATCAGAAAGTAGTTATTGTAAAGGGAGCACCAGAACAAATTTTCAATGCTCTACAAGACAAGTCAAATCTAGATGAACTACACAAAATTAACGAACAATGAGCTAAACAAGGTTATCGTGTTCTAGCTTTAGGAATGCGTCCTTTAAATAAAAAAGAAGCTGAAAATATTGACTTACTATCAGAGCAAAGTATTGAAAATGATTTAATTTTTGGTGGAATGGTAGCAATGATTGACCCACCAAGAGAATCTTCAAAAGAAGCAATTGCTATCTGTAAAAAAGCTGGAATTAAACCAATTATGATTACTGGTGACAATTTAGTAACCGCAAAAGCAATTGCTCATGAACTAGGAATTTACCAAGAAGGTGACATCACAGTTAATGGTGTACAACTTGAAAAAATGAGTGATGAAGAGCTTTTAAATGAAATTCAAAACATTTCGGTTTATGCTCGTGTTGCTCCAAAGGATAAAATTAGAATTGTTAAGATGTGACAACAAAAAGATCAAGTAGTTGCCATGACAGGAGACGGAGTTAATGATGCTCCTGCTTTAAAAGCCAGTGATATTGGTTGTGCAATGGGAATTACTGGTACTGAAGTTTCAAAAGAAGCTGCCGACTTGATCTTAGTAGATGATAACTTTGCAACTGTGGTTGAAGCTGTTAAAAATGGACGCTCAATTTACCAAAGAATTAAGAATGTCATTCAGTCTTTACTTATTACATCTGTTGCTGAAATTGTTTTAGTTTTCTTTGGACTAATCATTTTCCGCTTAGTTTTCAAAAATGAAATTAATAAATACAGTTCAGAAGTTGCTGGATCAGATTTCTTTGTTCTATCAGCTACTCAATTATTGTGAATTAACTTATTTACTCACGGTTTTCCAGGAATAGCACTTGGATTGCAAGAAAATAATGAAAATTATATGAACCGACGTCCATATTCAAAACATGAATCTATCTTTGCTCGTGGAATCGGTATTAATACAATCTGACAAGGAATTTTTATGGGTTCACTATCAGTCATAGGTTACTGATTAGGAGCTAGTTGAGCGCTAAAAAATGGTCATGGTTCAGAATTCGTAAATGCCGGTTCTACTGTAGCCTTCATCATTCTAGGAATTGGTGCAACATTTAATACATTGACACTAATGTCTAGAAAACCAATTATTTGCTTAAACCCATTAAAATACTGAAAAGTTTACAGTTCTGTTATCTTTTCAATTGGATTTTTACTGCTAGTAACATACGTATCAAACATTGCTGAAGTATTTAACTTAATGACTAACTTTGCTAAATATTCAATACTTAATGCCTACGCGTATGGTTTAGTAGCAATAATTATTCCAGTGTGTGTAGTTCATAAAATTATTACCAATTTAGTGATAAGTTCAAGAATGAAAAAACACCAAATTACTAGTTTTGAACTTATCCAAAAACCTACTGGTTTTTTCAAAAAAGGTTTTAAAAAAGAATAAAATTTAAAGAAATAGATTGAAAAATCTATTTTTGTTTATTTTTTAGAAAGGACGGAAAATATGTGAAGAGTTTTTCGGGCAATGGAATTCAAATACAAGATGCTTGCCTTGTTGACTGTTTTCATGTCAATTGGACAAGTAATCATTTCAATTCTAGCGCCTAACTTCTTAGCACAACTTATAACACAAGTTGGACTTTATGAGGCCAATCAAAAATTAATGGAAACCAAACCGGTTTCGATTGATATTCTAAATATTATCCATATCTCATACAAAGATCCACAATCAGCTATGACTGGGATAACTATTATTTTTTTAGTTACTCTTTTTGTGGGACTAATTCTAGGAGTTTCGGCCAGTGTTTGTGCTAATGTTATCGCTGTTAAAACAGCACAAAGATTGAGAGCAAATCTTTTTGCTCACATTCAGACACTGAATGCTAAAAAACTAACTCAAATTTCACAACCTCGCTTGTTAACTACTTTTACTAGTGACATAGCAAGAATTCAAGATGGAATTCTGACTTCATTGAGAACAATGATTCTAGGGCCTATTTTCTTTATTGGTGGTTTCATTTTGGCCTTAATGACTAATTTAAAATTTTCAATTTCGATGGCAATTTTAATTCCTTTACTTCTTTTAGTAACAGTTATTGTTGCAATTAAAGGTATTCCTTACTTTAAGAAGCAACAAACTGCATTAGATGCTATCAACTTAGAAAGTCAAGAAAACATTGGTGGAATCAAAGTTATTAAATCATTCAATCTTGAAAACAATCAAGAAAAAAAATATATTAAAGCTAATGATAATTGACTAAGTGTTTCAACTCGTGCCAACCTGATTCAAAGTATGGCAATCCCAGTTGTTTCACTGATTGTAAAATTGAGTACACTAGTTATCTTCGTTATTGCTGGTATCTTTGAAAGACCGGACTTAAGCGGATTACAAAGTAATGAAATTCAAGAAAAATTAGCTGAATATGCAAAATTCTTAACATCGATTAACGCCTTTATTGGATATCTATGGGTTGTTTCGAGCGGATTAATTATGTCAATCTTTGTTTCAGTCTTTTTCTTTAGAAGCCAAGTGTCAGCCTCACGGGTATGAAACATTATGGCAATGAAAAATAGTCTAAAACAAAATTTAGACTCAAAAGATGAAATTCAAGCAGGAACAATCAAATTTGACAATGTGTTCTTTAAATATTTCAAAGACTCACCAGAATATGTTTTAAGAAATATCAATCTTGAAATTCAAGCAGGACAAACTATTGGAATAATTGGACCTACCGGTTCAGGAAAAAGTTCAATTGCTAAGCTAATTACTCATGACTGAGATGTTACTGAAGGAAATTTACTTATCGACGGCATTGATATCACTGACTATAGTATTGCCAACGTTAACAAATCAATAAGTCACGTGTATCAAAAACCTTTCTTGTTATCAGGAACTATTCGTTCAAATATGCTTTTTGGAAATCCTGATGCAACTGAAGAAGAAATAGATCATGCTTTAAAAATCGCTGGAGCTTATGACTTTGTTTACTCATTTAATGACGGTCTAGACCACCCTGTGAGTCAAGGCTCAACTAACTTAAGTGGCGGACAAAGACAACGTATTTTTATTGCTCAAGCATTGCTGAAAAATCCAAAAATCATAATTTTTGATGACTCAACATCAGCACTTGATAATAAAACTGACAAGTTAGTTCGTCAAAACATTAAAAAATATTATCAAGATACTACTACAATCATCATCAGTCAAAAACTTTCTTCAATTATTGAATGTGACAAAATCGCAATTATTGAAGATGGACAAATCACAGCGTTTGACAATCATGAAAACTTATTAAAAACTAATAAATACTATCGTGAAGTGGCTGAAGCATAGTTAGGAGGAAATGATGTCTAGATATAATATGCATGCTGTTCCCTACAGAAAAATAAGCTACTGAAAAGAATTCAAAAAAATGAATAAGTACTTTGACAAAAATGGACTTAAAACAATTTCAATCTTTTTTGTTAGTTTACTTTCTGCTGCTGTCACTGTTCTTGCAAACTTTTTAGTAGGTAAACTTATAGATAAATTCTTTTTACCTAATAAAATTGCTGGTTTTGACCAAAACAAATTCATAATATTCCTAATATATCTAGCAATTTGTTACATATTAGGACAAGCATTCATTTTAATAATTAACTGATTCAGTGCCAAAATGGCTATGCGGGCTGCAGCACAAATGAGGCTACAATCCTATAAAAACTTAATGAAAATGCCATTAAGCTATTTTGAAACTAAAAATAGTGGACAATTAATGTCAACACTTACAAATGACATTGATAACGTTGCCATGGGATTAATGACCTTGATTTCACAAGCAATGATAACTATCAACTTTACTATTATTTGTTTAATAGCGATATTTGTAACAGCTCCTTTCATTGGACTATTTACGGTTGCTTTGATTCCAGTTCTTTACACTGCAATGTTTCTATTTATTAAATTTGCTATGCCTGCATTCCATCAACAACAAATCAGTATTTCAATGGTTAACGGATTTGTTGAAGAAATTATCAAGGGACAAAATATTATTACTTCTTTCAATCGCCAAGAAGAAATGATTAAACGTTTCAAAGTACACAACGATAATTTAGTTAAACCTGCAATGAAAGCTGGAATTTTGGGAGGAATTACATATCCTTACTCAAATCTGGCTGCTATGATTTTACGTTTAGCAGTAATCAGTCTTGCGGCATTTCTAATTATGAATAACAAATCTGGTGGTAATGGAGTTATGACACTTGGAGCATTATCAGCAGTTAATATCTATTTAGTAATTTTTACCAACCAATTTATTCAAGTAATGAACGTTTTCTCAACTATTCAAATGGCAGTTGCTTCTAGTTCTAGAATCAGTGAAATGATGGTTTTAAAACCAGAAATTGACAATTCGAAATTATTGACAATTACCGATATCAAAGGTGATATTAAATTTGAAAATGTTGACTTTTCATACACAAACAATCCGGAAAACTTACAACTTAAAAAAGCAAGTTTTTGAGCTAAGAAAGGGCAAAGCATTGCCATTGTGGGGCCTACCGGAGCAGGAAAAACTACAATTGTTAACTTGCTTTCGAAGTTCTACCAACCACTAGGTGGGAAAATCTTGGTTGACGATCGTGACTTAACACAATATAGCGAAGAATCATGAAGAGACAATATTTCTGTTGTTCTTCAAGACACATTCTTATTCAAAGGAACTATCAAAGAAAATCTTCGTTATGGAAACTTAAAAGCTACTGATGAAGAAATTCATGAAGCCGCTAAATTAGCACATGCTGATGAATTCATTCAAAAACTTGAACACGGATATGATACTGTAATTGATCAAAGCGGTTCAAACTTATCTCAAGGAGAAAGACAACTTATTGCTATTGCAAGAGCTATTTTAAGTAATAAGGACATCTTAATTCTTGATGAAGCAACAAGTAATGTCGATGTACACACAGAGAAAAATATTCAAAAAGCAATGCTTAACTTGATGAAAGGAAAAACTTCATTCATCATTGCTCACCGTCTTTCAACAATAGTTAACTCTACATGTATATTGGTTGTCGATAAAGGGCAAATTGTAGAAAAAGGAAATCACCAAGAACTATTAGCATTGAAAGGTATGTATGAAAAAATGTACCATTCAAACTTTGAGGATAATGATTAATTAAAGATGCAAAAAGAATATAAATTATGATGTGAGTTTTATGGTAAAAATCGTAAAGCTCTTAGACAAATAAAAAAATACCAGTCATCTGATGAAAACAGTGAATTTTATCAAGATATTAAAATAAACGAAGGAGTTTTCGTCGCTCAAACTGGTTATGGATACAATAAATTCAATGAAGCCACAATCAGGGGCTTAGCACACTCATATGCCAATTTCCTTAAATCTAAATATGATTCCACACAACCAATAAGAATTTTGCTAGCTTCTGATGGAAGTGATGCTCAATTCAGCCGCTTAATCAACGAATTCGGTCAAGTCTTGATGGCTTCAAATATCAAGGTTTACTTATTTGAAAAATCTGCTCATGTTTCAAAAGACTTTGCCTTTTACGTGATGCAAAAAACAAAAGACTTGCATAATCTAGTTTTCTTCAGTGATTTTAGTCAGTCACACAAAACAAAAGCACTGTACTTCTTTGATGAAAGATTAAGACGTTTTTTTGACGAAGATATCAATGAAATTTACAATTACTACTTACAAAATGTAAACATATTCTTAACACCAAGTCTTTTAGATGATTTCTTTTATCTAAAAGTAGATATGTTAATGGAAGAATATGTAAGTGAAATTCTTAAATTACAAATTAGACCTTTTGACAAAAAAGAACTAAAAATCAAACTAGTAAATAATCCTGCTTCACAATTAGCTGTGCAAAAAATACTAGGTAAGATGGACTATAGTTATTCTTACTTGAAAACTAAAAAAACTCATAAAAATGCAACTTTAATTTTCAATAAAGATTTTTTAAAATTCAAAAAATCCAATTATAAGCATGATAACTTTTTGTTTGTTTTTAATCCTGAAATAAAAGTTTTAAATGTTTATCAAAGGAAATTTCTGCTCCTTTATAAGAAAATAAATCCTAATGACTTGATTATGGCTTATTTAGATTTTGTCGGAAGTCAAATGAAACAAAATCAAAAGAGTTTACGTTATGAAGAAATTTACATTAGTCCTTTTTTAAGAAACAATATCTATAAATTGGACGAAAAATATTATGGTAACATTCACAAAAAAATATTTTTAGATAAAAGAGATTTCTTATTGATTAGAGCACAATATTTCATGAGCTTCGATGAAGATGGTGCAATGTATGTAAAAAAACCTTTAATGAGTGAAAACAATGCTGTAATGTTCTTTGTTACTATGATTGAAATGCTTAACTATTTCAAAAGTCAAAATAAGAGCATTAAACAGGTTTTTAAAGAACAAAACAAACTATATGGTAATGAAATAGTGGACATTTTCAGAGTGCCCATTAATAGAAAGTTTGTAAAGGATTTTCTTGAAATATTAGTGCAACTTAAAAAAATTGCTAATCGTTATATTTTTAATCAAATACCTATGAAAGATTATCGTTCATATGAAAATCAATATGTGTATAAAGTAGTGTTTGATAATAGTGAATGACTCGGAATAAAATTTGACAAGAATGAAGACGAATTAGTATTCTATAATCAAGTTTTGAAAAATAAAAAGGATATTGCACAAACTAAAAAGTTCTTTAAGAAAGTAATTTCACTTTTAAACAAGAAAGATAAAAAAAATATTTCCGTCTCACTTTCTAAAGTACTGAGTTCGAAAAATGGCTAATAATGCCATTTTTTTTAATGTTTTTTAGTCACATTAGATAAAAGTGAACTTTTACTGATTGTTAGCACTCAAGAAAATGTTTTTTTGCTAAAAAAGTAAAAAACTTCTATGGCAAAAGTTTCAAAGAATAAAAAAAAAAAAAAAAACAAGGGCATTAAGTGTCCTTGTGAAGTGCCTAAATTATAGACTTGCCATGTGTTTTAGTGTTCTAACGAATTGAGAAACAAAACTTTGCTCGTTGTCGTATCAAGCAAAAACTTTGTATAATCTTTTTCCCTCATGTTCTACAAATGTAGTCAATTTTGAGTCGAAAACTGAACCATAAGTTGTTCCGATAATATCACTTGAAACTAGCTCGTCTTCTGTATATAGTAACGAATCTGAAGAAGCGTTTTTAATTGCTTGATTAATTTCTTCAACACTTGGTTGTTTTTCAAGTTCTACAGTTAGATCAATAATTGATCCAGTAATTGTTGGAACACGTAATGATGTACCATCTAATTTTCCGCTTAGTGTAGGAATAACTTTTCCAATTGCTTTTGCAGCACCTGTTGTAGTAGGAACCATGTTTTGAGCTGCTGCACGAGCACGACGTAAGTCACGGTGAGGAGCATCTTGTAGATTTTGATCAGCTGTGTAAGCATGAACTGTTGTCATGAATCCTTTAACGATTCCGAATTCTTTTTCAAGTACATTCGCAACTGGTGCTAAACAGTTAGTTGTACATGAACCCGCTGAAACAATAACATCGTCTTTAGTTAAAATTTCTTCATTTACTGAGTAAACTACTGTTTTTACTGATTTTGAATTCTTTGCAGGGGCAGTAATTAGAACTTTTTTAGCTCCTGCTTGTAGATGTAGTGATGAACCTTCTTCAGTAACAAAACGCCCAGTCCCTTCAATAACAATGTCAACATTTAAGTCTTTTCAAGGTAATTGTGAAGGATCTTTTTCTGCAAAAACTGGGAATTTTTTACCATCAACAACAAGCATATTATCTTCTGCTTTAACGTCGTGTTTAAAAGCACGGTGTGCTGTATCGTACTTTAATAGGTGTGCTAGTGTTGCTGCATCTGTTAAATCATTAATAGCAACAACTTCTAAATTTGGGTCATTATAGATTTCACGGAACACTAATCTTCCGATTCTTCCGAAACCATTTATAGCTATTTTTTTAGGTTGCATATTTCTCCTTATTATTTAACTTAATTATAAAAAAATTAACCCCTTATGTCAAATAAAAAATGTTCGTTTGGGGACATAAAAATGGTTAAAAAGCTTTGTTTGAACGCTTTGGTTTAATAACCTTGAATCCGTTGTCGATTATTAGTTTCAAGTTGCGAATTATCTTGGAATTCTGTGTGTCTTCGACACTGGATTTTTTGGTTATTAGCGACAATTTTCCATCAAAATAATCATCCGAAGCAGTAATAAAAGTACTTTTTTCATAAGTTACACGGATTCTTAAAATGTAACTTATGAATGAGTTAACATATCAGTCTGGTTTTGAACCTGAGCCAAAATCACTAATGTATAAATTATCTACTTCGCTCAGTAGATCTGTCAGTGTTCTTCTTTCTTCATTGCTTGATTTTGAGTAAAAAAGATACAAATCGTTGTAGTCTAACAGTGCTACACTGTGTCCTTTGCTTGCCTCTTGATAAGCTAGAAATTTCAGAACTGTCAAAGAGCGAAAAATGTTGTAATCTACTAAATAAAGCGAATAAGCTGGTAAAGAATACTTTGGAGATACTACTTTTTTGAGTAAATCTAAGTCTTTTGTTCAATATGAATTAGTATCGCAAATAATCGATTCTAAATCGTCCATCATTCTTTTACCTTCACGCGAAGATTTTTTTAATTTTTTGTCAATTATTGAATCAAGGTCACGCTCTAAAGGGGTTATTGCGGTTAGTCAAAACTTGTCGCGCATTAAAGCACTTTTGTATCAACTTTCTTTTGAAAAATCACGATCAAGAGAATTGTTAGCGTTTAAAATCGGACTTCAATTTGGCAATTTATTATGCGTTTTAAAATAGCTATAATAATCGAAGAGAACTGTTTCACCGTTTTTAATTTGTCAGTCAGTCAGTTTAAGTTTTTTGATTACTTTTTTGATTATTTCACTATTAAAAACCTCTTGACGGTAAGCGTCAAGACGGCTTTTGCTATGCTGAGTATCAGAAACTGACAATTGAGATAAGTTTCTTACTTGTTTTAATTCAGACATAAATTAATCCTCAAAACCTAATTCTGCTCAGTTTAGAACTGATTCTTCTTCTTTAAAGCTTTTTCTTACTAAATATTGTGTGTCAATTTGAGTATTAGTTGAAATTTTATATGAAAGTGCTCTTTGTAATTCGTTTTCAACATCAATATCTGACTTGATATTTTTATTTGCGTAATCACGAGCAATTTTTTCAATGTATTGGCAAACAATACTTTTATTAATTTTCATTGAATAATCAATGAATAAATTTATTGCATTAAAAGTAAAACCTAAGTCTGAAAGTTTTGAAACCATATTAATTTGCGAAGGACTAGGTTCTAAATTGGTTAAATGCTTGATGTAATCACGTGGCGACAATCTCTTTTCATTTTCTAAATCATCTAAATCAATTTGTTGGGTTGCGCGAAGATCATGATTATTTGAAACAAAAACTCCTAGTTCTTCATTAGCAAAAACTTCAGTGAACTTTTTAGTTTTGTTAGCATAATCTGATCTTGAATAATTATTAATTGCGTTGTGTTTAAGAATTTTGTCAAATCTTTGTTGTCCGATTTTAGCGATTAATGATTTGCTAATAATGCTATTTGAAAATGTCTTCACATCCATTGGTTTACGAATTTCAATTAGCCCACTATTGTATAAATCTGATTCAAAATAATTAATTAAGCCAACAGCTTCTAATTTTTCTTTTGCTTGTATTAATTCTTGTGAACTTATATTTAATAAATAAGCGAGTTCTTTTTGACTAATACGAACTCTTGCTGATTGTAAAAGAGTTGCTTCATCAATTAAAGCACAATAAAAACTCGAAGCTTCAACACCAATAATAGGTAGATATAACAGCCTTACAATTTCAAAATCTTTTTGATCTACTACTAAATTTTTTTCAATGTAAAAACTGTCATATTTCATGATTTTGTCCTGCCTTTTTATATTAATATTGTTTTAACTTTTGACCCTTCATCGCTGAAGAGTAACAATATTTTAAAAAGCAGCAAAATAAATTTCCATAAGATTGTCAAAAAACCTTTTTGTAGTAACTTTTTTACACTTGATATTGACAACATTTTTCTCAAAAAAGCCCTTATTTAAAGTATCAATCACCGCTTTTTGAGATTTATTTACATTTCTTTTTTGTAAATTTTTTTGTCTATATTTTTCGTCCATTTCAATTCTGACTATTTTGTCAAAAAGTCCCACAAAATTTCCATTAGGAGAGTACAAATTTGGCACCTCTGCGAAGTCATAATAATTGAATTTTAAGTGTTCTTCAATCAAGGGGTAAATAAGCTTTTCAACCTCATTTATAAAGTTTGGATCTTCAATAAGCCTTGCTCTCAAGGCATTTTTGTCAACCCCTTCATTATTTATGTATAAATTACCCCATTTTTCTTGCATTTTTTTATAACCTAAACCACCTTTTTTATAGAGATTTTTCACGTAAATATCAGCATTAAAAGTTCTAAAACCCTTCGCTTCCAGAATGTTGAGAATTGTCGTTTTTCCCACACCACTTTTTCCAATAATCGCGATCATTAGTTTGACTCCAAATCTTTCAGGCGGTGATAAATTTGTTTAAGTTCTAATTCTTCTAAAATTTCATGTGCTTTAGGAGAAATACGCAAGTCCAAAAATTCAGCCTCTAATTTTTTAAAATCAATTGGAACATCATCACGAAGATGGGTAAGGAATTTGTTTTTGAAAACTAATTCTTTATCTTCAATGAATTTAGTTTTCATTTTGGCATCTAAATTTTCGATATTACTGTAAATGTTTTCAACTGATTCATATTTTTCTAACAGCTTACATGCAGTTTTAGGTCCTACACCTTTGATTCCTTTAATGTTATCGCTCGAATCACCAACTATTGCTTTATAATCAGTGACTTGTCAAGGATTGAATCCATAAGTTTCATAAAAATTCTTATTATTTATAACAACTAAATCACGGTTTTTTGGCTTCAAAATTGCTACCGATTTGTCGATTAATTGATTTAAGTCCTGGTCTGCTGAAAAAATTAGCACATAATTTTCGTTTTTTGTCTGGTTTGTAATTGTAGCAACAATATCATCAGCCTCAAAGCCTAAATATTCAAACGTAGGAATGTTAAGGTTGGTTAAAAGTTCTTTAATTAATACAAGCTGAGTGTAAAAATCTTCAGGAGCTTTTGGTCTTTGTCCTTTATATTCTGAATATTCTTCATGGCGAAAAGTTTTTCCATAGGCATCGAAACAAAAGTAAATGTGGTCAGGTTGATACAAATTGTTTAATTTAAAAACAGTATTGAAAAAGCCAACTAAAGCATTAGTTTTAATTCCTGTTGATGTTTCTAATCTTTGATTTGAATACAATGTTCCATAATATGACTTAAACATCAAATATGTCCCATCAACAACAATAATTCTTTTATTCTTCACGATGTTTCTCCTCTCATTTTCCAAGAACTCAATCACCATTCATTTTCTTTGTTAAAGTTGCATAAATGACTTTATTTTTAGCATTAACTATGTCAGATTCTTTTCAAATTCTTACATCAATTGTCGCACTAGAGTCTAATAATACAACATGTGTATACGGTTTATTGGTTTTAGTTATTTTTACTACTGCATCTTTAACATAAGCAGCGACAACATGTTGAGTTCCCCGATGAATGTCTATTATTTTACAATTTTTATTTTCATAGCCAATAGTTGGACTAACATTATAGGTTCTTCCTAAATAAGTAATTTCATTAATCATTTCTTGGTCAATATCTTGCTTGTAGTGTAACAAGTTAATATTCCAATCAATTTTGTCCCAAAAGACTTTTTTGTTTCTGGCATCAAAGGCATTCGCAATTTCAAACTTTAACTCACTACTATTTTCTAGATTATTTAAAATCATTGTTTGATTGCCGAAATCTCTAAAAACTCCAGCTTTAACCAAAAGTTTGATTTTTTCTTCACCGATTCCTGCTTCTCTTAGACACAAAATGGCTTCCAATAAGTTTTTGAATTCGCCTCTTTCTTGTCTTTTTAGGATAATGTCGCGTTCAGTTACCTTACCTAAACCTTTAATCATGGCAAAAGGAAGATAAATGGCATTTTTTTCACGATCAATTACTGAAATGTTTGAACTATGATTTAAAGAAGGGCTATAAATTCTTATTCCTAAGTCTTGTGCTTCGAGACAATATTTATTCATATCCTCTAAGGAATTAATGCTTGAAGAGATAATAGCTGAGTAAAATTCCAGCGGAAAATGAGCTTTTAAATAAGCCATACGATAACTTATCAGTGAATAACTAACAGCATGAGATTTGTTAAAACCATATCCTGCAAATTTCTCAATATCTTTAAAAATGTCAAGTGCAAATTGTTCGCTATAGCCATTTTGGACTGATTTTTCTACAAAAATAGCTTTAAATTCTTCAAATTCTTCAATCTTTTTCTTTGAGATTGCTCTACGCAATAAATCTGCCTCAGCACAATCCATGTTTGAAATTTTTTGCACCAGTTGCAAAATTTGTTCTTGATAAATCATTATTCCGTAAGTAGAAGCCATAATTTCGTCATAAACTGGATCTTTTTTCTTAATAATTTCAAGACCATTTTTTCTTTTTGCATAAAGATCTATATATTGTGCAGTGCCTGGTCTGAAAAGTGAAATGATAGCCGCTATATCATTGAAATGATCAACCTTAACTTTCAATAATGTTGAACGCATACCAGGGCTTTCAAGTTGAAAAATTCCGGCAGTTCTTGCCTCCGAAAGAAGTCGGAATGTTTCTTTGTCATTAACATCAATTTTATTAATGTCAAAGTCAGGATTAATTTTTCAAACTTGCATCAAAATTTCATTAATGATTGTCAATGTTCTTAAACCTAAAATATCAATTTTCAGTAGTCCGAAATCTTCTAGATAATCCATTGAAAGTTGTGTTTGTAGGTGATCTTGACTATCAAGCATTACTGGTATTTTATTTGCAACTTTGTCCTGGCTAATGACAATTCCAGCTGCGTGAGTACCACTTTGACGATAAAAACCTTGAATTTGACATGCTTCTTCATATGCTTCCATCAAGTCATTATTGCCTGTTTGATTGTTAATATATTTGTTAAGTTCAGTTCGAAAGCTGAAGCTTTCGTCATAAGCTTCTTGCAATGTAATTGCTGTGGAAGGAATTTTTCTTGCTAATGAATCAATTTGTGGAATAGGGACTGAATAACTTCTTGCAACATCACGCATTGATGATTTAACTCCAAGTGTTGAGAAAGTTACAATAGTAGCAACATTTTCGGTTCCATATTTTCTAATTAAATAATCAATTAGTTCTTGTCTTTTATCATCTTGAACGTCTATATCAATATCGGGCAACGAAATTCTTTTTGGATTCAAAAAACGTTCAAAAAGTAAACCGTATTCAATGGGGTCCATTTGAGTTATATCCATTAAATATGAAATCAATGATCCAGCAGCCGAACCTCTTCCGGGTCCTGTTGAAATATTATTTTCTTTAGCTCATTTAATAAAATCTCAAATAATCAAAAAGTAGTCGCAATAACCTAATGATTCGATGACATCTAGTTCATATTTGATTCTGGCTTTGTATGTGTTGTAAAGTGATTGTTTACCTTTCAATTTTCAATCTATATTTTCAAGAATTATCTTCTTTAAATATTCAGTACTTGAAACATTGTCGGGATTTGGATAGACTGGCATTTTGAATTTACTGTGCTCAATTTTAACAACCAATTGTTTGGCAAGATTGTTAGTTTTCTCAATTAATTGAGCCATTCTTGGGCTCGGATTTTCAAAACTTGTGTATATTCCGGTGGCTAATTTATTTTCGTGCTCTTGTGTTTTAATTCAATTTAAAGTTGAAAGGGTTTTAGATTCGAAACTGTCAAAACATCGGTTTTCATTAACTAATAAAAAATTGTTTTTGTCAAAATCGATATCAATTTTTTCTGCTAGATCCGCGGTTAGTCCAGTATAAAAATTTTCTTTTTTCAGTAAGACTGAGTTATTTGACACAAAAAAACCTTTAGTTGGGTGGTCAATAATGATAATGTTTTTAGCTTTTAGAATTTGTTCTAAATCTACTTTATGGTTTTTGAAAAAGTCAAAATTGATTGCAAATAATTCTTGCAATCCTAAAAAGTTTTTTGCTAATAAAATAAAACGATAAACAGTTGATTCGATTGTTACATCTAAATCAATCCCGTAAATTGTGTTAATACCCAATTTGTGAGCTTTAGTGCAAAAACTTGCATAACTTAGCATGTTGTTGTGCTCTGTTACTGCAACAGTATCCAATTCGTTTTCTTGAGCTCATTGAAGCAATTTGTCTAGTTCGATTGTTGATTCTAAAAAAGAAAAAGTTGTGTTCGTATGAAGATTAATTAGTTTCATTTAAAGTATTTTTGAACTTGAAAATCGATACTGTTTCAACTGCTTCTTGTTCAAGTTGGGCAAGTAATGGCAATTCTTGTTCCACTCTAAGAACGTCTTTTAGTTGCGGTTTGGTCACTGGTTCTTTTGGCGCAAAAAGTTCGCAAGTTTCGCATGCTTTTTGATTACTAATTTCAAGTGTGTGAATTTCTTGAGCAATTTTAATTGTTTCCAGTTTATCAAAAGTTAGTAATGGGCGAAAAATAGGCATATTTGTTACTTCATTAATTACAGCCATGCTTTCCAATGTTTGACTAGCAACTTGAGCTATATTTTCTCCATTTGAAAGTGATAGGTAATTATATTTGTTGGCAATTTGTGAAGCAATACGATAGAAACTACGACGCATCAATGTAATTTTGTACTTTTGTTGGCTTATAAGTGCAATATAGTTCATTATTTTTGTGTAATTTACTTGAAATAAAGTTGCATGACTTTGGAATTTTGTGAGTTGTTGAATGATTTCTTCTACTTTACGTGTTGTATTTTCATCCGTGTGCGGCGGAGTAATAAAGTTTAAATAATCAACAACAAGACCACGTTTTTGTAACAAGTTGGCAGCAACGGGAGAATCAATCCCGCCACTTATCAAGTGCAACGTTTTTCCAGTTATACCAACTGGCATTCCACCTCTTGTTTGATGTCAATTTGAAAAAACATAACAATTATCCCCTCTTAACTCAAGAAAAATAGTTAAATCAGGATTGTACATTGCTACTTTTTTATTTTCAGTGTTTTTTAACACAAAACCACCTATTTTTTGACTCACTTCACTTGAAGTTAATGGATAGTTTTTGTTTGAACGCTTGGTATCCACTTTGAAAGTTTCAAAGTTTTTGTCCTTTAACTCTTCTAAAATCGCTTGCTGAATAGATTCAAAATCGTTAGCAGTGATAGTTATAACACTATAGCTTGAAAGACCAAAAATATATGCTAGGTTTTCAATGTTTTTCTGGCTATATTCTAAATATCCCCTGTCAAACTTACAAACCACTTCACCTTCCATGATATTTTCTAAATTTTGACGTAACTTTTTAATAAAACTTTCTCTGTTTTTACCTTTTAGTGTTAATTCACCATAACGTAGTAAGATTTTCTTTTCCATTAGTTTTCTCCTTTTGCTAAGAATTCTTTGATTGTTTCTAAAGCTTTAACATACTTTCCTGAATTGTTTTCAACTGTTGCAACGTTTAGCATTGCTGCAATATTTTCTTTATGAGATCGATATCTATTTAGGTGATTACTAATCACATAGAAAACATCATTAGCATCCTTTGTTACTAAATTTTCAACATCTAATCCATTAACCAGAAGTTCAAAAAGGTCTATTTCGTTTTTAAGTTGATCAAAATTCACTAAATTTTGTTCTAATGCATTCTGAATTCTATTTTGTTGTTTATAGACTGCTTCGAGATAAAAGTTACGCTGTGGATTCATTACTATTTCACTGCTTTGTCACTCGAATGATAATTGCATCACCTTTTTTTCTAAATCACTGAATGTATTTAAAATTTGTTTTAGTTGTTCTAATTCATTATCAATTTCTAATAAAAGCCTGTCTGCTTGATCTAATTTCTTTAAAAATTCTTCTAGTCTTTTAAAACGAAGAGTAGAAGAAATTGTTTTATCAGACAGTAGAAAATCTATTGCTTCGTAGAAATTAGTTTTCATGATTTGATTTATTTTTTTGATTTTGGTGTGTGAGAAATTTGAATCTAACTTATAAACTTTTATATCTTCTTGTAGTGTAAAAAAACGTTTATTTAACTCTGATATTGTTTGGTTTATTTGTTCTAAACTAAAACTTTGTTCTTCGAAATAGTTACGTGCAGAATTTTCAAAATTAAGAATAGCTGAAAACTCTGACATGAGTAAGAAATTATCTTTTAGTAATGTTTGAATTCTTTCACGATTTGCTACATAATCTTGTTGACTAAAAAGCTTTTCTATCTCTTTATTTTTTGCTCTTATTGCATAAATTTTTTTTTCTAATTTTTGCTCCTGATACAATTTTTCAAATACATCGTAGTTTTGCATAATGTATGTTAATCTTCGCTCATCATATGTTCGAATCTTCGTGTTGTAAAAATCTAAGCTTTTTTTACCTTCACCAACTATTAGACATAAGTTTTGAACTATAGAATTTAATTTTTCAAGTTTGAAATTATTTTGTTGTTCTACATTATTTAAATGCTTGTCTTCTGAAAAATATGAAACTTCTTTTTTTCATTTTTTAGCAAGTAATTCTAGTTCTGCCTTAAAAAACGTAAGTTTATCGCTTTGTTGGACTATTATTGAAGAAATTTCTGAGTTAGCATACAGTACTTTTTGGTATCTTGTTAATACCAATTGCGTCTCTGATGTTTTTTCTTTTGTGTAGTGTGTCAGTCTTTTGCTTAAAACTTTTATTTCACGAATCATTTTTTTCAGTTCTTTTGACTCATCGTGAATTTTTTTGAAATTTTTTATTCTTTCTTTGAAAATCTTATTTGCATTCTTGTTGATCAAAATTAAAACTTTTGTCATATTAAAAGAAATTTTGTCTTTAAGTGAAACAAACTGGTAGAAATTTCTTAAAAAGACTTCATAAGTTTTTTCATATTTTTGGCTGCTTTTTGAGTATGTTTCTAGCATTTCATTTGTCTTCGAGTGTTTAGCATTGATGTCGCTAAGCCATTTTTTTTGCTTTTGAAAATATTGATTTAGATAAACCTGAAAGTAAAAATAAACATAAACAGCTATTGCCATAACAAGAGCTGCAAAAGATAAAATTAAAAGAAAAACTATAAAAATTTTTAACGTTGTCTGATTGTCCATACTCATTTTATTAAATTTTATAACAGCAAACAAGTTATAAAAGAAAAACGGGGAAATAATAGTAAATATAGTATTTAATTGATTTAAATAAATTAGTGTACAATATATAAAGCATTGATACAGCAATAAAACATTTATAAAACTGTTTTGAATTCGTGTAGATTTGAAAGTAAGTAAGCTGTCAAAACCGAAATCATTAAATAAAAAACATTTATAAAGAGTTTTTGTGTCCTTGCGGAAAGGATTAAAATATGTCAAGATTTAGAGGATCTTTATTTAAAAAATCACGTCGTTACGGATTTTCATTACTAGAAAACGATAAAGAATTTGCAAAAGGAAAACAAAGAAAATACGCTCCAGGACAACACGGACAAAAACGTGCAAAATTAACTGACTATGGACTACACTTATACGAAAAACAAAAAGTTCGTTACATGTATGGTCTAAATGAAAGACAATTCCACAATACTTTCGTTAAAGCTTCTAAAAAATCAGGGGTTACAGGAACAAATTTCCTACAAACTCTAGAATCACGTCTAGATAACTTAGTATACCGTGCAGGATTTGCTAAAACAAGAGCACAAGCTCGTCAATTAGTAAATCACGGACACTTCACACTAGACGGACACAAGGCTGACATTCCTTCAATGTTAGTATCAGTAAATTCAGTTATTGAATTAAAAGAAAAATCAAGAAATAACTCAGAAATTAAAGAAGCTATGGAACAAAGAGCTGTTGCTGAATGAGTAAAAAGAGAAGACTTCAAAGCAACTTTCACTCGTTTACCTGAAAGAAATGAATTAAATAAAGACATTAACGAATCACTAATCGTTGAGTTCTACAACCGTTAATTATCAAAAAAAGTTCAAGCCCTTGCGCCTGAACTTTTTTATTAACTTATTTTTTGAAGTCAATAACTGCTCTTCCTAAGAACTCACCTTTTTCCAATTTTTCGAAAATATCAGCAACTTCTTCTAGGCTAACAGTTTTTGTAACTTCACTTTTTACTAATCCTCTTGCAGCATAATCAAGAGCTTCTTGTAGATCTTTTCTTGTTCCTACTATTGAACCTGCTAATTCTCTTTCAAATAATACAGTTCAGAAGACAGAAACAGGGAACTCATCTTTTCCTAAGTTGTCTTTAGCTGGAAGACCCACTAAAACTTGTCTTCCACCACGACGTAACATTTCCATTCCTTCGTAAGCAGCTTTTGTTGATACTGATGTGTTGATTACCGCATGAACTCCACCATCAGTAACTTCTAAAATTTCTTTTGCTGCATTTACTTTCTTAGAGTTGAATGCATATTCAGCACCAGATTTTAATGCTAGTTCTACCTTGTCATCCGATAAGTCAATTCCAATAGGACGATATCCCATTGCTTTGGCATATTGAATTGCCATTTGACCTAGTCCACCAACCCCGATAACTGCTACATATTCACCAGGTTTTAATTTTGCTTGTTTTACTGCTTTATATGTTGTAACACCAGCACAAACAACTGGAGCACCTGTGATGATATCTAGATTTGCAGGAACTTTTCCTACATAGTCTTCATGACCGATTGCATATTCAGCAAATGATCCATCTTTTGTATATGCAGACATATTTTGGTTAGGACATAGAGTTTCTTTACCTGTTAAACAGTATTCACAGTGTCCACATGCATCATGTAACCATGCTAAACAAACTCTGTCTCCTATTTTTAAGTGGGTGCATCCAGGACCCAATTTTGTTACAATACCAATTCCTTCATGTCCTGGAATTAGTGGATATTTTGGTTGTACTAATCAATCGAAATTAGCAGCATGTAAGTCAGTATGACAAATACCACTAGTTTCCATTTTAATTAAAACTTCTTTTTCTTTTGGTTCAGGAATATCAACTTCCTCAACACTTCATTGACGTGGTGAACGCACCACAAATGCTTTCATTTTTGCAGACATTTTTTTGCTTCCTTAAATGTTTTTTCTTTCACTTAAATTATATTAAATGCCTAAATTAAAGTCAAGAGGTATCAAAAAAAGTACTCACAACAAGTACTTTTTTCTAAAACTTCTAACTGTTAGCGTTGGGTAAAAAACTTAAAAGAGCAATAAAGACCACAACAACAAATAAAGGTAATAAAATTGATAATATTAATTTCAAAGTTTGTTTTGGACTTTTCTTTGTGTTTACTTCTGATACATTGTTTGATGAATTATTTTTCATAATGCTTATTATATTCTTTTTTAAAAATAGGTTCAAAATTACAATGTTTATTTAAAAGTAAGTAAAATTTAAAGTTATGAAAAAAGAGTCAAGTAATCACAAAAAAACTGAAATATATATCGATTTTGAGGCAATAACTAATCCTTTTGCTAAAATGATTGGTCTAAAAAGTGGAACTCCATATTGTTATACTTTGGGAATAAAAAATAATTTTAATGTGATAAAAACTCATACATTTGTAAATGACTTCAAAAAATCTGATTATATGAAAGTAATGCGTGAAGCAATAATCAGAGATATTAACCGCATCGATAACACAATAAAAATGAGTGAAGTTATTTTTGTAGGTCACAACCCAGTGTTGGAAAAGAAAATAATTAAAGAACTTTTTCCTAACAATGAAGTAAAACCGCTCTTATCACATGCAACTGTCTCGCTTGACTTAATAACTCACAAAGATTTTAATCAGCCATACTTTACCGAAGTAAGAAATGCGATTCTTTCAAATACTAAAAATAATGTTTTAGAAAATAAATTTGTCCATGATGGCTCACTAGCTAGCTTTGTGGGATGCTTGTTATTTTGTATGCAAAAACAAAGAAAAATCCCCTTTAAAAGATACAACCTGGAAATTAGTCGGCAAACAGTTCTAAAAGAATTAAAACAATATTCAAAAGATGATGTTTTAAAAATGTTCTGAATTGATGAACGCAGAGACGATATTGATGAAATGATAAAATTGTTGAATCATAAAAAAGAATTTTTAAAATTGTTGAATCAATTTCAGTTGGAAGACTCAATGACGATAAAGGAACTGAAAGAAAAAATTTGGGACATCTAGACAACAACTAAGCCAGTGTCAAAAACTGGCTTTTTTTGTTACAATACTTTAAGTATGGAGAAAATCACTAAGAGAAGAAATATTATTCGAAGACATTTTCCTGCTTCGAAACAAGATTGACTAAGATATTTAAAAAACACTCTACCAGTAGTCGTGGCAGAGTTAGTTTTTTCTTTAACCTCTTTTATTGATAATTTCATGGTTGCTCCAATCGAAAATGGAACAACAGCGCTTTCCTATGCTAATACGTGATCAGGAATAGTAACAACTATTTTCATTACCATTAATATGATTGTCGGAATGTTAGTAGGACAATTTTATGGAAGTAAACAATATTCAAAAATTAATCAAATAATGGCTTTAAGAATTTGAACCTATGTGTCAATTGGAGTAATTTTTGCAATCTGTGCTTGGTCGATGCCGGCTGAAATGATTCGGTTGATTGGAAGAGATGATGAACCTGCAGTTAACACCGGAGTAAGTTACATCCGCTTGATTGCTATTTGTTGAATATTGTTGGCAGTTGCTTGAAATACTAATGGACTTTTGAATGAGACAGGACACTCAAAATATGCTTTCTTTACTGCTTGTTTAAACTTGTCTATCAATGCAACAATTAATGCTATTTGTATCTATGGTTTTAAATTAGGAGCTTATTCCGCTGCTTATGGAACAATTGCTTCGGTCTTTATTTCAATCTTTTTGGATAATTTTTGAATGAGTAGGAAAAGAAAAGAGATTGTAATAAAAGTTAAAAACCTATTTAAAATAAGTCGCGAAATTACAGTTTTATTTTTTAAGAGAGGTTTTTCATTTGGTATTGCAATAGCGGGAATGATTGTTATTCCATTGCGAATGCCGATTTGAAACGATGGATTTATACCTGGCAGAGTAGGCGAAAAATGAATGAATATGAATGCTGCTGCTGTGCTTTCACTAACAGAAAGTATTTCCACTGTTTTTGGAGCGGTGACAGTCGCCTGCGGGGCTAATGTCAGTGTGTTTGTTGCATCAAATCTAGGAAAAAATGATTTTGATGAAGCAGATAAACATGCTCATGCCTTAAAAGGATTCCATGCTACAGCGGGTGCTTTATTTTCATTAATATTATTGATATTTGTATTTATTATTTATCAAACTGAAATGTTGTCTGGTGGAATAGCTGAAAAGATTCAAACACTATACAAAGATAAAGACTTTTCAACAATTCAAAATGATCTTCAAGGAAGTAAATTTTACTCATTATATGATTGAACTAACACAGATAAAGATGCATTAATCACAGCAATGAGTAACTATGCAAAAAATGTAAATAGTAATTTGATTTGTTGAACTTTATTGACAGTTGCTTTAGTTAATCCACTATGAGCTTGATTCTACACAACTAATGCACTAATAGCTAGTGGTGGGCGTTCAAACTTGAGTAGTTTAACTACTTTAGTAGCACAATGATCTCAATTCATTTTCTTAATTATTATTCGTTTTGCAATAGTGCCACATACAAACATTTCTATTGCTTGAGCATACTTTATTTTCTATTGTTGAGACCTAGTAAGGCTAGCAATTTATGAAGTCGTACAACACAGAAATGACTGAAAAAGAAATGTCAACCACGAAATTGAAAAAATTACAACTGCAAAACAAGTACAAAGTGAAAACTAGGTTGTCCTAGTTTTTTTATTGCTTTTTAAATCTCTCAAAAAAGCAATTTTTCTTCCATTTAAGCATTGAAAAATTAATTTTTTAACTTTTATATTCAATAGAATATAATTTTAGAATTATGGAAAATGACAAGATTATCATTAAAGGAGCAAGAGAAAATAACTTAAAAAATATTGATTTGGAAATTCCGAGAGGAAAATTAGTTGTTTTTACAGGACTTAGTGGTTCAGGAAAATCAAGCCTTGCTTTCAACACAATTTATGAAGAAGGAAGAAGAAGATATGTTGACTCACTTTCTTCATATGCACGTCAATTTTTAGGTAACACAAAACGTCCAAATGTTGATAGTATTGAAGGATTGAGTCCTTCGATCAGTATCGAGCAAAAAACTACTCACAATAACCCTCGTTCAATTGTTGGAACTGTTACAGAAATTTATGACTATCTAAGATTGTTATATGCAAGAATTGGAAAAGCTTATTGTCCTAAACATAATATCGAAATAAAGGCACAAAAATTAAAAGACATTATTGATGCAATTTTTCAACTACCGGAAAATACTAAATTATATATTCTCGCTCCTGTTGTACAAGGTGAAAAAGGAACTCATCAAGTACTGCTAGCAAAACTAAAAAAAGATGGTTTCGTGCGTGTCAAAATTAATGACGCAATTTTTAGTCTTGACGATGAAATAAAATTAGATAAAAATAAACGTTGAAATATTGATATAGTCATTGACCGTTTAACCTTGAAATATGACATGCGTCAAAGAATTTCTGAAGCAGTTGAAATTGCCTTAGGATACTCAAAAGGACTAGTCAATGTTCATGAAGTTGATGGTGCTACTCAACAATTTTCAATTTTCCATGCTTGTGAGTATGGTGATTTTGATATGCCTAAGATTGAACCTAAATTATTTTCATTCAACTCTCCATTTGGAATGTGTGAGGAATGTAAGGGTCTAGGTGTTAAACAATCAGTTGATGTCAACAAATTAATTCCTAATTTCAAACGAAGCATTCGTGGTGGTGGAATTAAATATTTTGAAAATACAGTCAACACAACGAATCTTGAGTGACAAGAATTTAAAGTACTGCTTGATCACTATGACATTAGTATTGACTTACCGCTAGAGAAAATCGAACAAGATAAAATGAGAATTTTATTGTATGGTTCAGATGAACCTTTAACTTATACACTGATTTCAGCTTCAGGAAATAAATATAATCGCAGTGGGTACATTGAAGGTATTGCAACAATGTTAGAACGTAAATATCTTGAAACCACTAGTGAAGATATTCGAGCCTGATATGGAAAATTTATGTCAGAAATTGTTTGTTCTTCTTGCAAGGGAGCTAGATTAAATCCTAAAGCTTTGGCAGTTAAATTAGGAAATCAAAATATTTATGAAGCTTGCAAAAATGACATAAACACCTTGCTTGAATTTATTAATAACTTAGAATTAGATGCAACCGAAAAGGAAATTGCTAACTTAATTCTTATTGAAATTAAACACCGTCTTGAGTTTTTGGTAAACGTTGGTTTAGACTACTTAACCCTAAATCGTAAGGCTGAAACATTGAGTGGGGGAGAAAGCCAAAGAATTCGTTTGGCCACACAAATTGGAGCAAATTTAACTGGAATTTTATATGTTTTAGACGAACCAAGCATTGGATTACATCAGGCTGATAATCGTAAGTTACTGAATTCACTAAGAAAAATGGTTGATATCGGTAACACTCTTGTTGTTGTAGAACACGATGAAGAAACAATTTTTGATGCCGATTATATTGTTGATATAGGACCTAAAGCTGGAGAAGAAGGCGGTTATGTTGTAGCTACTGGCTCAGTTGAAGACATTGCCAAAGCACCTGAGTCTATCACTGGTAAATATCTTTCTGGAGAATGAAAAATCGCAGTCCCAGAATCACGCCGCAGTGGAAATGGCAAAGTGTTAAAAATCAAAGGTGCATCAATGAATAACTTAAAGAAGGTTGATGTTGATATTCCTTTAGGTAAATTGGTCTGTGTTACTGGTGTTAGTGGTTCAGGGAAAAGTACTTTAGTAAATGAAGTTATAGTTAATGAATTAAATAAATACATAAATGAGTTCAATTATGAGTCTGAGATAGCAAAAATGAGTGGTTATGTCAATATCGACAAAATTATCCAAATAACACAAAGTCCGATCGGTCGTACACCGCGTTCTAACCCAGCTACTTATACTTCTGTTTTCGATGATATTCGTGATGTTTTTGCTAATGTTGAAGAGTCAAGATTCAGAGGATACACAAAAGGCCGTTTCAGTTTCAATGTTCCTGGTGGGCGTTGCGATAAATGTCAAGGGGACGGAGTAATTAAAATCGAAATGCACTTCTTGCCTGATGTTTATGTTGACTGTGATCACTGTGATGGAAAACGTTACAATCTGGAAACTTTAGAAATCAAATATCATGGCAAAAACATTAATGATGTACTAAATATGAGAATAAAAGAAGCTTATGAATTTTTTGCTGCTAAAAAGAAAATTCAAGACAAACTAAAAACACTAATGGATGTTGGTTTAGATTACATTCAGCTAGGTCAAAGTGCAACAACATTGAGTGGTGGAGAAGCCCAAAGGGTCAAGCTAGCAACGTTTTTACAAAAGAAACCCACAGGTAAAACATTGTATGTACTTGATGAACCAACTACTGGTCTTCATACTCACGATGTTAAAAAATTACTTTCAGTAATTAACCGCATTGTTGATAGTGGCGACAGTGTTTTAGTAATAGAACATAATTTAGATGTAATTAAGTCTGCTGACCACATAATTGACTTAGGTCCAGGTGGCGGAAGATATGGTGGAAAAATAGTGGCTACTGGTACTCCAGAGCAAGTTAGCTTAGTAAACGGTTCGCTGACAGGTAAATACCTTGCTGAAATGTTGAAAAAATAACTCAATATTAAAGGTTATTTATTAAAATTTAAGATACATAAAGGAGGAATATGACAGCATATATCCCTGATGATCAAAGTACGGTCTTAAAATTAGGAGATCTTCGTCTTTATTCTTTTTTAATGATGCTAGGAATGTTTTGTGCTATTCTTACCGTCTATTGATTTTGAAAAAGAGAGAAATATAAATTTGACCTTTTCGTGTGAGTAGTAATAGTCACTTTACCTTCAGCTATCATTGGAGCGCGTTTATTCTTTATTTTCGAAAGAATTGCAGTCAAGGATTGAATAACACTTAAACATTGGTACAAAATTTGAGAGGGTGGACTCTCAATTCAAGGGGGGGTTGTCACTGCTGCCATTGCTGACTTGATTTTTCTATCATTTTTCAGAAAACAAGTAGATTTACGCAAATGTCTTTCAATCATTTTGCCAACTGTCTTCATCGGTCAAGCAATTGGTAGATGAGGAAACTTCGCAAATCATGAAGTTTTTGGACAAATTGTAGGTGCTGACGATTGATCAATAGTTTGACTGCCAAACTTCATCAAATCACACATGTATATAACTGACGGTGGTGAAACAGCATACCGTGCTCCATTGTTCTTGTATGAATCGATGGCAAACTTGCTAGGATATATTATTTTAGTTTGAGTTCTAAATAAATGAAATTGATTGAGACCAGGAACTACTGGTGGACTATACTGAATTTGATACGGTGTGGTTCGTTTATCAATGGAAAATTTACGTGCTGAAAGTTATACATTCTATAATGTTCTTTCGGTAATTTACATAGTTGTAGGTGTACTTCTTGTACTTGTATTTGAATTCACAACTAACAAACGCTACACAATTTACAAAGTTAATCAGTATGGAACCAAATGAATTTACTTCATTGTTTGAGAAGATTCAGTTTCATTTACTATGCGCCGCCAAAAAGAAATTGAAAGAATCAATTTGCTAAAAAACAAAGAAAAATTGGAGGCGGTACATGAATAACAAGTATGATGTGGTTATTATTGGGGGAGGTCCTGCTGGACTAACTGCCGCAGTTTATACAACAAGAAGCAGTTTGAAAACTGTCTTTATTGAAAACAAAGTTCCTGGTGGAAAATTACCATTTCAGTCAAAGATTGAAAATTGACCCGGAGAATTATTAATTCAAGGAGCTCAGTTAGCGACAAAAATGTTTCAACAAGCACAAGAAAATGGTGCGGAATTTATTTATGGTGAAGTTGTTAAAATAGAAAACGATCCTAATGATAATTTTGCTAAAAAAGTGATTCTAAATGATGGACAAGTTATTGAAACAAAAACAATAATTATTGCGACCGGAATGCAAAACAGAATCCCAAAAGAAATCAAAGGTATTGATTATTTTGATGGTAAAGGTGTAAGTTACTGCGCTATTTGTGATGGGCCTAACTTTAAAAACCAACCTATTGGAATCATCGGTGGTGGAAACTCTGCCATTGAAGAAGGGGCATATGTTGCTTCTTTTGCATCTAAAGTTTATATTTTTGTAAGAGATGAAATTATTGCTGAGAAAAAACTAGTCGAAGAACTGGAAGCTAAAAGTAACGTTGAAATTATTAAAAACTCTCAAATTCTTGAAATACTTCCTAATGAAAATGATAGTGTAGGAAGTGTTGTGGTTAAAATGGGTGAAGAAATAAAAACAATTAAATTGGCAGCACTATTTCCATACATTGGATTCATTCCTTCGACAAGTTTTTTAAAGGATTTAAATATTTTAGCTCCTAATGGCTTCATTATAACCAATGAAAACATGGAAACAGCGGTTCCTAATATCTATGCAGCAGGAGACGTTAGAGTAAAAGAGATTCGTCAAATTACTACAGCTGTAAGCGACGGAACAATAGCTGCCAAGAATATTACTAACAAACTATAATTGACTGAAGAAGTACTCATTTTGGGTGCTTTTTTTTGTTACAAAAAAATTAGCACAAGGCTAATTTTAATCAAATAAACTAATATTATTGTTTTCGTCTAATTTGTCTAAAATATTTAAAGATTTTAGATTTTCTAAAATTCTAGAGTTGATTTGTGTTCTTTCTTGCAAATCTTCAACAGATAAGAATGGATTTTGATTACGAGCATTAATTATCGATTCTGCCACTGATTCTCCAAGTGAATCAACATTGATAAAAGGTGGAATCAAAGCTTTTTTGTCATAATCAATTACTCATTCTTTAGCAAGCGAACGTTCTAAGTCAACATTAAGAATCTTGTAACCACGAGCATATAATTCTTGACCGATTTCTAAACCATCCAAATAATTTTGCTCTTTAGTAGTTGATTGTTTATTTCTAATTAGTGTGTTAATTTCTTCAATTCTTTGATCAATTGCTTCTTTTGAATCTGATAGTACCTTAATGTCATTTGATTCTGTTCTAGTAGTGAAATATGTTGCGTAGTATTCAAGTGGATAATAAATCTTAAATCAAGCAATTCTTCAGGCCATAATAACGTAGGCAGTAGCATGGGCTTTGGGGAACATGTACTTAATTTTTTGCAGTGATTCAATATATCAATCAGGTACATTATGATCTCTTAGAAGATTTTCTTCTTCAGGAGTCAATCCTTTACCTTTACGAACTTTTTCCATAATATCAAAGCTTTTTTTAGGATCTACTTGATGCAAGATTAAGGTGTTCATAATATCATCACGACAACAAACTAATTGCGATAGATCAAAATTGTATTTTTTAATCAATTCTTCAGCATTACCAGTTCAAACATCTGTACCATGACTCAAACCAGAAAGAGAAATTAAATCGCTAAATTTTTTGGCTTTTGCACTTTTTAACATCCGGCGCACGAATTGAGTACCGAATTCTGGCAATCCTTTAGCTCCTGTTACCTCACCGCCAATTTGATTTGGATCAATATTCAGTGACTCAGTTGTAGAAAATAACTTGATAACTTTTTCATCCGATTTAGGAATATTTTTAACATTTATTTTAGTTAGTCTTTCTAGCATTCTAATAGCAGTCGGATCATCGTGTCCTAAAATATCAAGTTTCAGTAAGTTATCGTGAATAGAATGGAAATCAAAGTGAGTAGTTTTTCAATCACTGCTTTTATCATTAGCTGGATAGTTTATTGGAGTAAAATCTTCAACGTCATATTCTTTTGGAACAATGATAATTCCTCCAGGGTGCTGTCCTGTTGTACGTTTTACTCCCGTTGATTTTCCTGCTAAAAATTCAATGTAGGCGGTAGAAAATGAGCGTGATTGAGCATTGACTATTTCATCATATTTTTTAACAAAACCATATGCTGTTTTTGAAGCAATAGTTGAAATGGTACCAGCTCTAAAAGTGTGACTTTCTCCAAATAATTCACGAACATAGTTGTGAATGTATGCTTGATAGTCTCCAGAGAAGTTTAGATCAATGTCAGGAACCTTGTCAGCATTAAAACCTAGAAATGTTTCAAAAGGAATTGAGTGTCCGTCTTTTGTCAAAGGAATAGCACAGTTCGGACACAATTTATCTTTCAGATCTCAACCACTTGATAATTCAGGACTAGGATCGAACATTTCAAAAAACTTACATTGTGAACACAAGTAGTGTGGATTTAAGGGGTTAACTTCTGAAATTCCAGATAAATTTGCAACGATAGATGAACCTACTGAACCACGGCTTCCAACTAAGTAGCCTTCATCATTAGATTTTTTTACCAACTTATGACTTATTCAATAAATAACACTGTATCCATTTTCAGTGATTGGTTTAAGCTCTCTATCAATTCTTTTTGCAATGGCTTCAGGTAGTATTTCACCGTATCTTTCGTGGGCTGTTTTGTATACAAGTTCAGTCAATTTATTGGTACTATCATCAAAAATAGGTTTAAATAAATCTTTCTTGATTACTTCAATTTTTTCAATCTGGTTTGCTATTAAATGAGTGTTATAAATAACTATTTCTTTGATTAGTTTATCGTCATTCAAGAAACTGAATTCAGCCAGCATTTCTTCTGTTGTCTTGTAATCTAGAACCGGGTATGCCTTAGTGTTTTGATCTTTAAATGAGTACAATCAGTGTTTTTTACCACCAACACCATCCGCAAAAATATACACATGGTGAAGAATTTTTTCAATTTCTTCAGTATAACGAGCATCTGAAACCGCAACACAAGGTATATTATGTTTCTTTGCTAATTCAATAACCATTTTATAAGCAGTTTTTATTGCTTCCAGACTGTTTATATCGCCTCGCGCTACACGATATTCCATTGTTGATAAGGGAGCGAATTCAATATAGTCATAATGAGTAATTTCTTTTTCTATATCTTCTGAACAACCAGTGAAAACTTTGTCTCAGAAATAAGAAAGATGAGTAGAAGTTCCTATCAATAAATCTTCACCTTTTTGTATATCTTCAAGAAATACTCTTAACCCATTGTGATAGTCTTCAGTACTTCCTTTAGATACAATTTGAAATAGTTTCTTCAATCCTTTTTGATTTTTTGCCAACAATCTTATTTCATAAGGAAATTTTTTTCGATAGAATTCAGGATCGATTTTTTGACGCAGCTGAGCTGATGTAGTAATTTCCAAATCCCGTGCTAGTTTACTTATCATTTTAATTCAAATTTCAGCCAATACTTTCGCATCTTGATCGGCTCTGTGGGCTGTTTCTTCATCATAAACAACATCGAATTTTTTTGCCACTACTCCTAATCTGAATTTGCTGTTTAGTGGAAATAAAATTCTGGCAACAAACATTGTGTCGATACCTTTAATATCTAGATATGGTAAATTTCAACGTTTAAACAGTTCTTTTGAGTGACTGATGTCAAAATTTGCATTGTGAGCTACTGCGATACCACTTGAAAGAATTTTGTGAATTCTGTGTGCTGCTTCTTCCTGACTAATTCCATATGTTTCTAACATTTCGTTAGTAATGTTAGTAAGTTCAGTAGTAAATTTAGATATTGGTTTCGAAGGTTTAACAAAAAACTGAATTTTGTCAATAGTCTCGCCGTTTTCAACTATCACTGCTCCAAACTCGATGATTTCATCAAATATCGGACTCAATCCGCTTGTTTCTAAGTCAAAAACAATGTATCTTTGAGTCGCTAAGTCAAAATCTTGGCTTGATAATACAGTTCCATTATCCTTGGTGATAGAAGATAAAGTTGCTCCATAAATAGGTTTTAATGAATCTAATTTTTTAGTAGCATTGAAAAAATCTGGAAAGGCCTGAACACCATCTATATCAGTTATTGCTAGTGCTTGGTGTCCGTATCTTTGAGCTGTTTTGATATAATCAGAGGCTGACACAACTCCGTCTTGCGTTGACATATTTGAACGCAATGCAAGCTCAATTCTTTTTTCTGGAGCATTGTCAGTTTTATTATTTCACAGTGGTTCGATTTCGACAACAGAATCGACACGAAGAATTTTTCTTTTTAAATACGGATCCATTTCTATTTTTCCTTTAATAGAAACGAAGGAATTTTCCTTTATCTCAATGTCTTTATTAATTATTTTGGCAGTAATAGCTTCAGAAAAATCACTAACCGTGAAGGTTTTTATTACAAAGTTATCACGAATTTTTCTTTCATCGATACCGAACACTTGACCTTTAATTTCAACGTTTTCAACATACTCAATATCAATATCCTTAATTGCTATTTGCTTGTATTCACGTGGTGAAGATTTTCGAGGAACAAAAGCAGTTTTTTTTTGCTCGTTCTCGACCATTTTTTTGCTTTCTTCAATTTGTGCCGATGCTTCAGAAATGAGTCTTTCAATTTCTTTATTTGTATCTTTTGTTTCTTCTTTTTTAAGAGATAATTTAAGACTTATATTTTTGAATCCCCAACCAACTAAAAAAGCATTAATTGTATCTTTGTAGGCGCTAAGAACATCAAGAGTTTTTTTGTAAGAACTGATAATTGTTAAATATGTTCCATCTGATAATGAAACATTAGTTTTAGATATTTTAATTAATTCATTATAAAGGGGCTTGTTTTTCATCTCCGCTGCTAACAGAAGATAGTCAAAAATTAAGTGTGCGTCCATTGAATTAAAACGCACTGAAAGCTTAAGATCTAAATTAGGAAAGCATTTGTTTAATGACTCATAAAAATAACGGAATTTTGAAAGAGTTATGTGGTGGTCAAAAACAATTTGCATCTCAATCGCACCGGTTGCTTCACTATATTTAGCATACGGTACTGAAAATGAATTAAATTCATCATCGACTTTAATATTACATTTTAGACAAAGCTTTTTAAAAATCTCCATAATTACCTCTTTATAAATATGTGTAAATTAGCATTGAAGCAATGGTAAGAATTGACACACTATCAAATCTATCCATGATTCCACCGTGTCCTGGAATTAAATTACTGAAATCTTTAATTTTAAGACTTCTTTTGAAAGCGGAAAATAATAAATCCGCATAGATTGTAATAGGAGCAAGAAACAAAACTCCAAAAGCAACTTGCAAATCACTTGTGTAGATTGTTGTGATGCTATTTTTGACCACCATCCCTGGAAGACAAAATAACATATAGACTGCTAAACTACCCAGTAGAAACGCACACAACGCACCCTCTCATGTTTTTTTGGGACTCAATCTAGGAGCAAATTTTCTTTTAATGATCTTTTGTCCAAAAGCCATACCACCCAGCATTGCACTAGTATCGACAGAAACTGCCACTAATTCTATTGCTAATAAAATATAAATATTTTTGACATTAACAATGAATAGAATCTTGCTAAAAATTGGCACAATAAGCAGTACTAGCAAGGCAATAAGCCACTGTGATCATATGATTTTTTTTATATTTAAAAGCATGGCTAATAAAAAGGGGATAAAAGCAAAAATCAGGTCTGTAAAATATAGCTTGTCACTAAACGAAATTGCCAAAAAGGCATAACGGTTCAATAAAATTTTGGAATCTATTGCTCAAAATGCCTGATTTTTTAGATTGGCAAAGATCTCATAAGGTAACAACATCATGAGTAAAATACCAGTCATAAGCAGTATTTTTGAGGCTAAATCGATATTAAAATGCTTAATAATTTCCCAGCTTGCTCAAAGTGCGAAGGTAATATAAAAACAAATGCCAATTATTCTTCCGACAAAATTGGCATAGTAAGTAATAAAAACAAAAGGTATTAGTATTAAAAATAAAATCGTGGCACTGAATGCTCTTTTTGTTAAATTTTTCATTTTATATAGTCATTAAATCTTTTTCTTTTTCTTCGCTCATTTTGTTAACAACTTCAACTTGCTTGTCAACATGTTTTTGCACTACATCAAGGTAATTTTTTTGCAAGTCTTCACTTAATTCTTTGTCAGCTTTGATTGCTTTGTTAACATCTTGACGGGCTTGACGAATTCCAACTCTTGCTTGCTCAGTTAGTTGGTTTAATTGTTTAACCATTTCTTTTCTTTTTTCGGTGGTCATTGCTGGGTATGAAAGACGAATTTGATTTCCTTCGTTTGAAACTGAAACTGGTAATTTGTAATCTTTGATTGCTTTTTCAATTTCTTTGATTGAACCCATATCGTATGGTTTTACTAATAGTTGCAATGCACTCGCAACTGAGATAGCTGCTATTTCATCTAGGTTCATAATAGAATCATAGTAATTAACTTTAACTTTGTTTACTAAATTAGGATTCGCTCTTCCTACGGCTACTTTTTGCATTTGAATTTCAAAATTATTGATTGCTTTTTGACATTCTTCTTCTAATTGCATTAAATAAAAATCTAATTCCATAGTTTGTCTCCTTATTAAAAATTATTTGTGCACTCTTGTTGAAACAATGTTGCCATCAATGGCTTTCAATAGTGAATCTTCCTCATTAATGTTAAAAATTAATAATTCAATATCGTTATCTTTAGCCATTGATACTGCAGTTTGATCCATTACTCTTAAGTCTCTTGCAAGAATTTCGTCATATGTAATTTCATCAAATCTTTGGGCATTTGGGTTTAATTTAGGATCGCTATCATAAACTCCTTCGACATTGTTTTTACCCATTAAAATAGCTTCGGCTCCGATTTCTGAAGCAAATAAAGTTGAAGCTGTATCGGTAGTAAAGAATGGTCTACCTGTTCCACCGGCAAAGATTACTACTTCACCATCTTGTAGATATTTTTTAGCTCTCTCATTAACATACACTTCACACACTTTTGGATCCATTGTCAATGAATTAAGAACACGACATTGTAGACCTTGATTTTCGAAACCTGACTGTAGTGCCAAAGCATTCATGGTTGTTGCCAACATTCCGATGTAGTCAGCTCTTACCCGATTAATTCCGTTTTTTTCAGCACTGGTTCCTCTTCAAAAGTTTCCTCCACCCACAACAATTGCCACTTCAACATTTTTAGCAACTATTTTTTTAAGTTGTGAGGCAAATTTCTTAACTAGTTCATAGTCAATAGCAAGAGATTTAGACTTGTTTGCTAATCCTTCTCCTGATAATTTAATTAAAACTCTTTTATAAGCCATAGCCACCTTCCTAAATTTATTAAATAAATTTTAACATTTTAACTGCCTAAAGTCAAAAAGCTATGGATTTTGTTCTAATTTTTTTGCAATTTCCAACAGTTTTTTCTTGCCTTTTTTCACTGCATCGAAAGCGCCAGAACGAGTCATTGCTAATTCCTCTGACATTTCACTAAATGAAAGATCTTCAATTAAGTGAAGATAGAGTGCTTGGCGTTGTGAAGTTGGCAAAAGTTGTTGATATTTTTCAAATAATTCAACTAAATATTCACGTTCTTCTAAGTCTTTATCATCAATTTTACTCATCACTTAACCCCATTGTCAGCGCGTAAATGAAATTATCTAAGTCAAATTCTTGTAAATCATCCACTTTTTCACCAAGTCCAATGAATTTTACATTGATACCCAGTTCATCTCTAATTGTTAAGACAATTCCACCTTTTGATGTTCCGTCCATTTTTGTTAAAACAATTCCAGTCAATGGAGTAACTTCACCGAATAATTTTGCTTGACTGATTCCATTTTGTCCTGTTGTTGCATCAATGGAAAGAAGTGTTTCTTGTGGAGCATTTTCGATTTTAGAGCTTATTACTCTTTTTATTTTCGCTAGTTCATTCATAAGATTTGCTTTGTTTTGCAATCTTCCGGCAGTGTCTATCAATAAAACATCATAGTGTCCTTCGAGAGCCTTATCACAAGCTCTAAACGCCACACTAGCTGGATCTGTTTCGTTTTCATTAGGTTTAACTATATCAACATTTACTCTTTGTGCTCATACTTCTAGTTGTTCTACAGCGGCTGCCCTAAATGTATCTCCTGCTGCAACTAAAACTTTATAACCTTCATTTTTCAACTTGTTAGCTATTTTGATGATGGAAGTTGTTTTTCCAGTTCCATTTACTCCAACCATTAAAATGACGTTCAAACGTCCTTTTTGAATATCTAAAGTTGTATCCACCACACTGTTTGCTGTGTAAATGGTAAATAATTTGTCAGCAATAATTTCTTTAATTAACTTGATATCTTTAATGTTTTCATTTTTTACTTCTTTTTTGATTTCATGAACTATTATGTCAACCAGTTTCACACTGATGTCTGACATAATTAGAACTTCTTCTAACTCTTCAAAAAAGTCTTCATCAATTTCATTGTGTTGATTTTCAAGTGATTTAATCATTTCACTGAAAGATGTATTCGACCTACTTAATCCTGAGATGTATTTGTCAACTTTTTTCTTGTTTGACAGCTCTTTTTCTATTTCTTTTGCTTTTTTGTTTTTTATCTCTTCGTTAACTTTTTCTATTTCATCTTCTTTAGATTTAAAAATTCTGTCTTTTAATTTTTTGAAAAAACCCATATTTTACTCCATTAATCATAAGTAATTATATAAAAGCAAATGGCAAAGCCATTTACTTAAAAAATCAATTTTTCTTTTCTTGAAACAATATTGACAACAACTAAATCTGATAAAAATGCCAGTGTAAAACCTAAATTTATGTATCAATATCAATCATTTCTAACATTCAAAAAGATTGTCAAAAAGCATGCGGCTAGGCATATTATTAGACCTGAAAATTTTTGTAAATATATTTGCTTTTTAAACGTAATTTCAATCTTCTTAACACTCGCAAAAAAGAACATTGAGTGGTATCAAGTATTTCCGTGTTTTAATAAAAACAGTACACAAGATGAGTACAAAATTATAATTAATCCAAGATTTGGTCCTACACTCAAGAAATATTTTTTGACTCAATTAACACTATCAAGATGATGCGCTATAGGAAGTAAAACGGGTAATAAAAAAAGATTTAAAATAATCAAAACTCCTATTAGCTGCAAACAAAATCTTCTTTTCTTATTCATAATTCTTAATTATATATTCTTTGGTCTAAAAGCAAACCACAAGCAAACAAAAAGGATTTTAAAAAATTAAGAAATGTTATAAAATTTTTAAATTATGCAAAATCAAGAACAAATCACAAAAAAACCGAACAAAATTAAGTCATGAATTCTTAAAAAGACTGAAACTAGTTCATTAAAAGAATTATTTTGACCTCGTGATTTCGGCATGATTATGAAATTAACAACCCCTATTTTTATTCAAGTGTTTATTACCGTGATTGCAACACTAGTTGCTTCTTTAAGTATTAATTGATACAAAGAAATTTATCACTCTGACACTAATGATACAACTGGGACATATTTTTATATTGCCGCCAAGATTATTCTCGTTTTTAACTTGATTAATTTTATTCCCTCTTTGGTTACAAGTGGTGTATTAATAATTTGTTCTAATGTTATTGGTCAAGAAAGAAGAGAAGAATTACCAAAGATAATTTGAACTGGAGTAGTAGTCAATTTAATTATTTCACTCGTATTCTTTGTTCTAATGTACTTTTTAGCTGGTGTATTGTTAAAAGCAATGGGTGCAAGAGATACAAAAGCAATTTATGATGTCAATGGTAGTGTGTTACACAAGAGTGAGCTAGTTTTTGCTACTCAATACTTACGTAATATGCTTTATTGACTGTTTGTTTACTCAGCAGCACAAGTTTTCGCTGCCGCACTGCAATCAATTAAGAAAAATAATATAGCTGTTATTGGTGCAATTACTGGTAATTTTGTTGGTATAGCATTTTTATACATGGTTCTATATATTCCAAAAAGTGGTGACACAATCATGTGAGCATCCGCATATTACGTACTTAGTGCCTTTATTCAATTGTGTATCAATTTTGCTTTTTGCTACTTTTTAATTTTGAGGAAATACCCTACTCCTATAAAACAACTATTTCAGTGAAAATACTGTTGAGACACGTTTAAATTAGGTACTCCTATTGCTTTGGAATATGGAGTGTGAACTATAAGTCAGTTCTTAGTTTCTAGTGCAATTAGTAATGGTGAACTAGGCGATAGATATGTAGCATTGTGAAGAGTTATTGTCGTTTTAAGCGGGTTCTTTTCTGCATTCAACACTGCTCTGGGTGCTGTTACTAATGTGTTAATAGGAGTTGAAATAGGTAGAAATGACTTAAAAAGAGCTTACAATCTTGGCTGACAATTATTTATGGTAGGTATCTATATAACCATTATTTCTGGAATAGTATTTTTAGCACTAACACATCCTTTCTTCATGCTTTACAAAGTCGATAAGGACGTTATCAAAACATTAGGATATGCTATTGTAGCACTAACACTTGCAAAAATCCTGGCTGACGTTGCTAATTTAACATTCTTAAGAGCATTATGAAGTGCTAGTGACATTTGAGTACCTATTCTTATTTCGATAGTAACTATGATGGCAGTACAAGTATCAATAGTTTATCTAATTATCAATGTCGGTTACAATAAAGGACAAGGATCAATCAAAACAGCCAGTGAGTGCTTTATTTGAGTATTTGTTGGCCTAATTAGCGACCCATTATTAAGATCCTTTATCTATACTGTACGATGAACAAGAAAGACCTGACACAAGTATATTAAGCAATTCTAGTCTTACTTTGTTATAATATTTTTATAAATCTATGAAAAATGGTGCCCGTTACGGGCTTTTATTTTGGAGGTAAACAGATGTACGGAATTGTTTTTTACCTTGACAAAGAAAAACTAATTAAAGAATACAAAGGCGACTATCACCAAGGGTATGAAGAAATTCGTGCCTTGATGCGTAAATATGGTTTCCATTGATTATCAAACAGTTTTTACTTTAGTAAAACTCTTGATGTTTTAGCTAAAATTCATAAATTAGTTACACGTCTTCGTGATGTAGAATGATTCAAGAAATCATTGATCAGCTTCAATGTTTTCAAAATGGAAGATATGAGCGATTATACCGAGCTAATAAAGGATGATTTCACTCACAAAATTCCAATGGAATAAGAAAAACTTGGTTGTTTGAACCAAGTTTTTTTCATACTCATTATTTAATAGTGAAATTGTGATTGGTGTTTGTTTGCAATTCTGTTGTTAGTGCTTGTTTAAGTTCGGCATTGTTTACTGTTAAACTCACTGGTGATTGATATTCTTGACCGTGGTCATTATCAAATGCAGTGATATCCATTTCATTTACTGATTCAGGAAGTACAACTTCTTTTAGTTCTGGGTTATTTCCGAATGCATAACCTCTAATTTTTTGTACTCCATCAAGAGTTACGCTTTGTAAATTAGCACCGAAGAATGTACTATTTTCAATGATTTTTACTGAAGATGGAATTTTTACTGTGGTTAGTTTTGTGTTCTCGAAGGCCTCTGAACCAATTTGAGTTAAGCTCTCAGGAAGTTGGATATTTTCAATACTTGTTCCTTCAAACGCATTAGAACCGATTGATGATAGACTAGTTGCTTTTGAAAAATCGACATTTTTTAATGCACTGACATTATAGAAGGCTCTGTCACCAATTTTTTGTAATGAAGCTGGTAAGATAATATTTTCAATAACTGCTATTTTAACTTTAGAATTGTCAATAGTTCCATCTGCTTTTCTTTCTTCGCCATATGTTAGATTTGCTAAAGCAATGAAACTGAATCCTTGATTAGGAATTTCTTTAATGTCGGCTTGTGATAAATCTCAAGTTTTAGTTGAAGAATTATATTGATCTTGGTATTTTTGTCATTGTGTTACTGCAAAAGAGTCATTAACTACCTGCGCTGTTTGCCCACAACTTAAAGCTACAATTGGTAAAGATAAAACACTCAATGATAACACTGAAGTTAGTAATAATTTCTTTGTTAATTTCATAAAAACTATTATACCAAATACAAAACTTATATAATTTTTAATAAATTTGGAGGTTAGTATGGAAAAAGAAGATAAAAAATTTGAACTTGTTGCTGCCTATCAACCAACAGGTGACCAACCGCAAGCAATTGAGCGCTTAGTTGAAAATTTAAACAATGGAGTTCAAGACCAAGTATTGCTTGGGGTTACTGGATCGGGAAAAACTTTTACTATCGCTAACGTTATCGCTCGTGTTAATCGTCCGTGCTTAGTTTTGAGTCACAATAAGACATTAGCCAGTCAGTTATATAGTGAATTAAAAACATTTTTTCCAAACAACAGGGTGGAATATTTTATTTCATATTTTGATTACTACCGTCCTGAAGCGTACATACCAAGTAGAGATATTTTTATTGACAAAACTTCAAAAAATAACAAAGAAATTGAAGCAATGAGACACAGAACAGTTAATGCTTTAAGCTTAAGAAGAGACACAATTGTTGTTGGGTCTGTTGCATCAATTTATGGTGCTTTCAATCCTAGTGAGTATCGTGAGTCATTTTTGCCAATTGAAGTTGGAATGAATTTTGATCGCCGTTTCTTCATGGTTAAACTTGTTCAAATGGGTTATTCAAGAAACCAATTAACACTCAACAGGGGTAATTTTTCACTCAAAGGAGACACATTTGAAATCGCTCCTTCTTGAACTGATGAATTCAATTTAAGAATAGAATTTTTTGATGATGAAATTGAAAAAATTGTCACTGTTGATCCTGTTAGCAGAATGGTATTAAAAAACATTCATGCTACTACCATTTTTCCTGCCACAGCCTACACTACTAAACCTGAAACAGTACAGAAAATAGTCAGTGAAATTAATGAAGAATTACAGCAAAGACTAAAAGAATTTGAACAGCAAGGTAAACTTCTTGAGTATCAAAGACTGAAAGAAAGAATCAATAATGACATGGATAGTTTGAGTGAATTCGGTTATGTTAGTGGGATTGAAAATTACTCAAGATACATTGATGGACGTGAGCCGGGACAAAAACCATACACATTATTAGATTATTTACCAAGTGATGCAATTATTTTTATTGATGAAAGTCACATTATGCTTCCACAATTACACGGAATGTTTAATGGAGATCGTTCTAGAAAACAAACTCTTGTTGAATATGGTTTTCGTTTGCCATCGGCACTAGATAATAGACCTTTGAAATTCCACGAATTTGAAGAATATCCTTTCCAAAAAGTTTATATTTCTGCTACACCAGGTGATTATGAAGTTGATAAGACAGAAGGTGAAGTTATTACACAATTTATTCGCCCAACTGGATTGCTGGACCCTATCATCGAAATACGACCAACCGAAAATCAAATGGAAAATATTTTTGATGAACTTAAGAAACAAAAAGAAAATAATGATCGCACTCTAATTCTTACAACAACCAAGAGAAACGCTGAAGAATTGAATAAGTTTTTAGTTTCAAAGGGCGTAAAGGCTGCTTACATTCACTCAGAATTTAACACTTTTGAAAGAAATACAATTTTAAGGAAACTACGTAAAGGAATTTATGACGTTGTTATTGGAATTAATCTTTTACGTGAGGGAATTGACTTACCAGAAGTCAGTCTGATTTGTTTACTTGATGCAGATAAAAATGGTTTCATGCGTAATACAACAAGTTTGATTCAAATTGTTGGACGGGCAGCAAGAAATGATCATGGGAGAGTTATATTCTATGCTGACACAATGAGTAAAGCAATGGAAGAAACAATTCAAGACAACAAGGTAAAAAGAGAAATTCAGATCAAATATAATCAAAAACATAACATTGTTCCAAAAACTATTATTAAAGAAATTGTTGAACCAATCGAAAACGAAGAATTACTTGAAGAAGTTGAACAAATGGCACAAGAAGCGAAAAAATCAAAAGTTCCTGTTACTGAAAGAGAAAAACTTTTTGAAAAATTACGTCAGCAAATGCGTGAAGCTTCACAAGCACTTGATTTTGAAAGAGCTGCTAAATTAAGAGACATGATTTTAGAATTAGGTGGAGATTTAGAAAAATAGAAAGCTGTTGCAGCTTTCTATTTTTTGAACTCAATCTTTTTCGAATAAGAATATAAAACAACTGAACCTTCTTTTTGTTTAAGTTCTACTAACAATGTTGCTGTCTTGCTTTCATCATCAGTTTGAAGATTGTATGATGTTGAGTAAATATTTTTGTCATATGAATTTGTTTGTGGTTTAAAAGAAATAACACTTTGTTTCAATAGTGAACTAAAAACATTTTTAGTATCAATTGAGTCAATGAAATCTTGGTATTTTGAGTCTTCTTTGAGTGTAAAAAGCAGTGTTTTTGAGTCATTTTTGAATGACTGGATAGCTTGGCTTCTTTCTTCTTCACTCAAGCCTTTTTTAACAAAAGAACCTACCTGTGTTATGTCTTTTTGTCCTTCTACATACTCTCCGGCAGTGTGAATAATTTTGACTCTTAATTTAAATTGTTTTGTGCTGTTATTGAATACTGGATTTATTTCTATTGTGTGTCCTGATGAAAGTTTATTAACATTGAACAATGTTACATTGACTGATTTTGCAATTTCTTCATCTTTAAATACTTTTTTAATATCTTTGTTTACTTTTTTATATGTTTTTTCAAACAACGAACGAAATTCTTCAAAAGAAAGATTGTTGGTACTATTAACTTCAATTTTAAAACCTTTGAAAACTTCTTCTAATTGTGAAACATTTAAGTCATTTGTTTTGTTATCACAAGAAGTAACAATCATTGGTGTTGCAAGAAATGCTGTTAAAACTAACGAACCGAAAATAAATTTAAGACTTTTTCTCATACTTAGACCATTATGTATTTAAGATTTTTTGCTTGTTCGTAAATGATATCACCGCCTTGCAATGACACTGAACCATTGTGAGTGTGGAATGATAATAAAATGATTGAAAAAACAATACTTAAACTAAACGAAATAAATGTTAGGTACACAACTTTGGGTTTGTCATTGCGTGCGTGAATAAATTCAGGAATTAGTTCAAAGACTGAAGTAAAAACAATTACTGCTCCAGCTAGAGTTTGTAATGCTGGTAATAATCAACCAGATTTTAGAAATAAGGGACCACTATAAGCACCAATAAACATCACTGGAATGATTAATAACATTGTGTAGAAATTGTATAAAAGTGCTTTTCAACGAGTCTGTCCATATTGCAACTGTCTGTAATAAATAATTAAGGATTCAATTAGTATGTGAATATTAAAAGTAACTATTAATGATATGTTTGGGTTGGTATAGTCGTCACTAGTGAATTGAAAAACGCTATATCCTAAAACTATACCGTCGATAATTCTGTGACTCAATAGCATGAAAATTGCTACTCAAGCTGCTCTTGGATTGTCTATATCAGTTAAAGAAATAAAGTGATCTGAGTGGTTGTGATCGGTGTGTGATTTATGAACTTCCTCTTTGCTTAATTTAACCATAGCAAATCTTCAGCCTATTACTAGACCCAAACCGACAAATGAGCTTATTCCCATAATTAAAGCCATGTAAAGTTGTTCTTTTGCTGAACTGCCGCCGGTTAGACTTTTTCCTTGATCGCTCGAGTGAAATCAAGTTTCTAATCCTGTTGATGATTCTTTCATAAATCCTAGTGCCCCTATCATTAAAAACATTCCGGCACTAAATGCATATAAATAAATCATCTTAGAGCTTTTTACATTTTTTTTGACTAGTCCAACTAAAAATGAAATAATCATTGGTCCTAATAGCAATATCAAAATGTAAAGAAGAAGGTTAACAAAAATTGTTAAACCATAATTATTGTTGAATGTTGACTGTGTAAAAAACATTTTTTATTTACCTTTCCTTATATTTTTTTTGTCAAATACAGTCTGAAAATTTCCTAATTTTTTATAACCAATGTACTTTTTATTTTGTAAAATTTAAGATATTGTTTAATTATATAGGAAAAATAACATGACAAAATCCAAAAAATGATTTATTGCCGCTTTACTGACCGCCACTGTTCTAGCAAGTGTGTCAACTTTCGTAATTATTAAGGGTTTGAAGCAAGATTTTAGAGCTTCAGATTTTGACTCAAAAGTTGTGAGCCAAGAATTTTTGAAAAATTTCAATGACAAACAAGTCAAGATCTTTAACAACTATAAACCTTTCTTACATGACAACAAAACTGACAACTTGTTGCTTAATCGTTCTTACAATGTTCAGCAAACAAGAAAAAAGAGTATTAGTGATGCCGATGGTAATGAAATAAAAGTTGTTAACGAGGCATACATAACAAAACAAAAACAACCTTCAAGCTATATGGATATTAATAACTTTTTTACTCAATACAACAAAGAAGATGTAAAAAATGTTACTAATTACGAGTCATGACTAAAAATTATTTTGCCTATCAAATACAATACTTACTATAATAGTGAAAATCTTGAAGTTTTTGCTGATATCCAAACAATAATTTTGAAAATCATAAGTGATCTTAATTCAAATTCATATTTTAATAGCGTGCTGCCAAAACAATTTATGAGTGGCATCTTTTATAAGTTTTCTTGAATTAGATCGCAAGCTTGAATAAAACAAGAATTACAAAAACAGTTTTTCAAAACCGTTTTACTTGCTTACTTGAATTTTTTCTATCTTGACATTAAGGATATCGAAATTGACTGAAAAAACACTGAAGATCAATTAGTAAGCTTCAGTATTTCAAAGGTTTACGACACAAATGGTAAAAATATATTAAGAGACGAAAATACTAAAAAAGTATTTTACATTCCAACATTTAGAGACTACAAAACTGATGCAATATTTGGGGTAGGACAAGATTTAGATGATTCCATGGATAATTTATTTAATGAATATTTAGTCAATCCTTTGCTAACATTTAACAAAAACATTTTTGGTTTTTATGACATTAATTACATTCTAAAATCTATTGATAGTTTAGAATTTTTCAGTGCTCGTTCATTTAATTATTGATTAAACAATTGAGGTGATCATTTCATTAATATTCCCGTTCCTGAATACAAAAAAAATGAAGATAAATCTTATCGCTTTGTTTCTAGTGAATTGACAAGTTACTATAACACTGACCAAATTCTTAAAATTAAAATCGAAGTAACAAAATTAGATGGTTCAAAAGTTTATTATTGATGATTAAGCAGTGCATTTGACGATCATGGTCACAAAATGAAAGGTTTAATCAAAAATCTAAAAACTCTTCAAGAGTTAAAACAATACACCCCAGATCTTGAGCTTGTGGATAGCACAGACTTGTATGAATATGATTTGCAAAATATCGCTAAAGTTCCTGACTTTGAAGGAATAAGTGTTGTGGATTTTGCAAATAGCTCTTTATTTAAGGCTATCGCAATCTATAGCGTACAACAAGCGCACACAATGAAACAAAACATAAATGACTTAAGTTGAGATGACGAAACTAAAATTGTCGAAACTTGACTAAACATAATCTCTTTACAGTATGCAATAGGAACTCAAAAAGGTGACATTCATACTGGAGTAAATCATTTAAAAGTTAAGAGTTTTGAAGAAAACAATAGAGACTATAAACTAGTAGTTCAATTTGTTGATAAAAATGGAATCGTCCTTTTAGAAAAAGAAATTAATTAGGAGTTAAGATGAAAATAAAGAAATTTTTAACACTATTTTCTTTAGTTCCCCTTGCTGCATTTATACCTGTTTTAGCAATGAGTTGTGACAATGAAAATTCAAAGGAAGATAAAACAGAAATAGTAAATCAATTGACTGAAAATTATCGCTTGTTGAGTGAAGATTTAACAAAAATCAGTCAAATAAATACAAAATATCGCGCTCTTACGCAAAAGTTTGTAGACTCATTCGATTCGTTAAGTAGAAGTATTGATGATCTCCAATTGACTGTAAAAGTTTCCGATTCAGATTTAATTCAAAAAGCAGACAATGTTAAAAGAAAATATTTTCTAAGAGTTAATCTTTCTGATAATGGTACAAAACTTGCTGAAATTAAATCAAGTGAAATGTTTTCAAAAATGTACTACGTAAATCAAGAATCTCAAAGCACGCTAGTATTGACTGAAGATAAAATAAATAGCTTACTTATTAATCAAAGTTCGTTTAAGCAAAACAATGAATTATCACAAGCACTATTGAATCTAAGGCTTCTATTTACAGCACAACAAAACAAACAAGATACAAGCGGATACTCATCAAGCGAAGAATCTCTAAAACGAATAAATGAATACGTAAAAACTAATATATTTGATGCAAATAAACTTAATACTCTTGGAGATTTAGATAATTTTGTAAATAACTCATCAAATATAAACAAATTCCATACACACGCTTATGTAAACTTAAGTATTGAAAATATTTACTGAATAGCAAGATTTAAAAATGACATAGCAAAAGATAACGTTATTGCAAAAATGAAGTTAGATATTAATTCGCTGTTAGAAGAAGTAAAAAACAAACTGGGCGAACATAAAGAAGTACTAGTAAAAGTTCAAACAATTGAAGCTCAACTTCAGGACCTAGAATCTAAAATCAATGACATTAACAACATTTCACACGAAGACTTTCAAAAAGATATTCAAAATATCAAGAATGATTTTTTAAACTCAGACCACTGACAAAAAATTAATGAACTTTTGGCAAAAATATAAAATTACTCAGTCCAAGGACTGAGTTTTTTGTTTTTTATCGAGAAACTTATATTCAGTTGTTATACCAAGCCACTACTTGACTTTTATAATGCATTTGTCCAAGTCAACTCCAGAAACATTTAAAAGATTTGAAAGTCTTATTATTTTATTGTTTGTGTCAGAATGTGTATTAATTCAAAACTTATCACTTATTTTATGTCACTTAGTTCCCGCTGCATAAGTTGCATTTGTTTGGTTTGCGAAATTCTTTACATCAACATCGGCTGCAAATGTTTCCAATTCATTTGGATACAAATTATATAGTTCCTTAGCTAAGAATTCAAACAATTTTGTTCAATTTTTAGTAAACTCATTACTTTTCAATACTTGATTATTTGATAAAGGAATTAGATACGAAATAGGTTTTTTTCTGCTACAATCAATAGGTTTTTTAAGTGTAAAAGTGATTTCTTTTTGTTGTTCTTCATTTTGCACTAATAAATTTGTAATTGTTATATATTCAAAAATGCCAATGAAATTGTCATAAAGTCATAAGCATCTCTTCTCAATCATGCTACTATTTCATTCCTTAGCGTTTATAACAGATTCATGTATGGTGTAAAACTTCGATAGGTTCTTATCTCTTAAAATAACTTGTTTTTCTTGAAAAGGCTTATTGCTCATTTGTTGATTGTAACCAGTCAAGGTAAGATTTCCAATTCTATCCATTATAAAATTGTGATTCTTCACGTCACTTTCTGATAACGATTTAATTCATGCTTTTGATAGTCTTTGGGGCATTATGTGTTCAATTCAAATTTTGTCTGAATCCTCAATTTTTTCCTTTTTGTTTCTATTTTCTAAAAAGAATAAAAATCCTCTAGCTCATTTTTTTAATGATTGATTATTATAAAAATCTTCCTCTCTAAAAATCACTTGTATTTTGTCATTTGATGGCATTGAAAGTGAAAAACTAATATCATTTGTTTCTTTTAATAATGTTTGAAAAAAGTTCAAATCTGAGTGTAAATTTTTAGTATTTTCAATCTTTTTAAATAAACTGGCAAAAGAAATTCTAATCTTTGAAGCGCTTGTTTTTATCAAGATATTTCTTGCTATTATTGATATGGTTCAATTTAAGATATCAATTACTTCATTTTCTGGTAATGCTTCAGGATGTAAGTTATGTTGTTTTAATATTTTTAGAATGAAAACATCTGCATAACTTCCTGGCAATGTTTTATACATCTCAATTTTTTGTCTAATTTCTTTTGAGTTTATTCTTTGTTGATCAATCAAATCTTGATATAAATCTTGAAATTCACTAATTTGTTGCAAAACAGAATCAATGCTTCTCGTTTTTTCATATGTTCTGGCATTTCATTTTTGAAACGCTTCATATACTTCATGTTCGGAATAAATTCTGTCGTCGACATAAGTTAAAAAGTTTTTTAATAATTTATCAATTCCAACTGGGCATTTAGCTCACTCTAATCAATATTTTCTGAATTTTTCATCGTCATAACTCTTATTCATGAAAAGATAATTTTTAATTAAATCAACGTTTGTTAAATTAACTCCACGGGTATTGATGGTTTCATAAATTCTGTGTACTTGGTCAATATCATCTACATTTCAAACAATGAAATAAACATTGAAAAAGTTATCTAAAAATTCTTCAAATTCTTTTTTGCTTGATATCGAGTTTTTCAAGAGAAAGAGAATACTCTCATAATTTTGAGCAAACTGATTATAGTTACCAGACTGAGTCTTTTTGTCACAGCTTGCGAGTTTAGGAGTTTCTAAATAGTTATCAAACTTTATTTCTTTATACCACTCAAGACCACTGATGTCGCAGTTATATGATTTGCTTATCTTTTTGAGTGCCAAAAAAATAAGAAATAAAGTAATGATTCTTTGCTGTCCGTCAATTATTATTTTTTGCGATACCCTATCATAAACGGACATGCTTTGCTCAATAGTGATACCAATGAAAAGATTTCTATTTGTTTTTATATCAATAACTAATTGTCGACAATTCTTTTTATTTCAACAATAGTCTCTTTGATAGCTAGGAATTACAAGTTCTAGCTTATTTTCTTTATCTAGCATATCTTTGACTGAGCGTTTGAATGTATTTAAATTCTTATTTTTACTTATATCTAAATTATAGCAATACTCAACGTTGTCAAATTTGTGCAAAATAAAAGTGAGCTTTACTCACCTTTATCTTTAGTTTCTACTTTTACATAAGAATTAACAAGATCTGCACCGCATGCTTTCAAGATGTCACTAATAACATGGAGTTGATCAATTTGCCTTAAGTCTTGATCGACAATGAAATCATCACTCAAACGATAATATCTATTATGTTTAAACTCATGTAAATTGCGAGTGTTCCTGTATCTCCGTGTTGTACTTTTTTCCGCTAATTTGTGTAAGGTTTTTGGGTAATTTTCATATATTTTTTTGACTATGTCTTTGTAAAAAGTACGAGTGCTAGAGTATTGTCTATCATCTCTTCAAATTTTAGAATCATTGAAGGCAATTTGAGAATATGTTATTTTTGTGAAAGAACCTTTTTTAGGCACATCATTAAATCTAATGTAAGTATCCGTTTTATCGATGTTATTGTTTTCATTCAAAACACTGCTATCAGCAGTAATTGAATTTAGGAAGATGTCTTTACTTTGTGTATTTACATCATCATTTGATAACAAGTTTTTATATTCTGGAATGTTTTCGTTCTGGGCTGAGAAACCAATGTTTTGATATGGAAACATTTCAATGAATTTAGTTGCCATTATTTGCGACCTTTCATTAATTTGATCTTTTGATCAAGTGTCACACTTAATTACGTACTCATTTATTAACAAGAATTTAGTTTTTTCTCGATTTTTAAGTATAGCTTTTTTAGACTCAAAATCTAGATTACCTAATTCTGTATTATGTCCTGTCAATGTCAAATTTCCAATTTTGTGTAAATATGATGAATACACATCGTTTGAACCAAAAAGATCAATTCAATTGCTACCTTTTGCATTTTGTGGTGCTATATGCTCAATTGATAAATTGCTTGAAAGCTCTGCAATTTCTTTTGATTTAGCTTTTTCTCATAAATAAAGAAATGATTTTACCAATCTCTTTTTTATGTCTCTTGAGTAAAAATTATCATCTCTAAAACTTGTTCTTATTTCTTCATCACTAGCAAGTTGTACGTTTTCAAATGGGTGTAATTTCAAATAATCTTTAAAAGCATCATAAAATGTTGGGAAATTATTTTGCTTGTTGTGGTTCTCTACCTTTTGATATAGGCTTACAAAAGCTCAATTGATAACTGAAATACTAATGTTTTTAATTATTGCCCTTGATATAAATGAATTAGTTCACTTAATAATATTTATTTCTGAAGACCGATTTTTATTTTCAACTTTTGAACCTAAAAGCTCGATAAGAAAACTATCAGCACTTGTTCCGGGTAATTTTAAATAAGTATCAAGTTCTTCTTTAATGAGCTTATCGTTACTTAAACTATTCGAGTAAAGATTCATCATTTTTTTGTGAAAACGATCTACTTCATTTCAAACTTTTTCTGCATTTGAAGGTTCATTTCCAACAACATCATTTGCTCAGTCTTTAAAATTTTTGTAAATTTCTGACTCATTAATTACGCTTTGTTTTTTGTACGAAACAAAAGTTCTTATAACTTTAGTCAAATCTATTTTTTGTTCTTCTCAACAAGGTCAGTAATCCAAGAATAAACTATCTGCTTTTTCAAGGTCTTTAATTAATGTCACAAGAAAATTTTTGACCAAATCAATTGATTTTAATTTCACTCCACTTGTGTTGATAGTTGAATAAATTTTGTGCACATCTTCTTCATCACCAACTGACCATGTAGCAAATTTTGCATTAAGTAAATTATCAACAAAAAGATCAAATTTCTCTTGAGTATCCAAAAAATCACTTAAGTATGTTTTTAAGCTAACGAAATTTTTGTAAAAAAGGTTTTCTTCTGTTTTTTTTGATATTTTGTTTACTTTCTTGTTCATCAAATAATTCTTCTAGTTTCTCGAATAAAACTGAGTCCAACTTACTAACAAAATCTATTGAACGAATTTTTCTTGATTCAAGCATGCTTTTGTCAATTTTTATCCGGTTTTCGCTTTTTGGTTGCTTTGGTTCGTATCTCAAAAGAGCTTGCCACAATAATCATAATTTTGTTATTCTTTGCTGACCGTCGATTAAAACATAACTCAGTTCGAAAGTTTTTTCTTTAAATATTTTTTGAAATATTAAAATTCCTAAAAATAAATTTTTATTATTAAATATGTCTAGAATTAAGGATTCTCACTGCGTCTTAGTTCAACAATATCTTCTTTGATAACGTGGGATTATAAATCTTTCAAAGCCTTTTATTTCTTTAGGATAAAGAATTTGTCCAAGAGTCTGAAGTATAATTACTGTTTCATTTGCGTTATAACTATCGATCATACTGATATTATAGCAGGTTTAACATTTCATAAAAAGTACTCGTTTCGAGTGATTTTTTGGTATTTTTTACTCAAAAAAACACAATAAATCCCACTCGTTTTTATTGAAAAAATAAAGAAAAACTAAGGTATTAATATACCTTAGCTTCTGACTATTCTCCTGGGTTTTTAATGTCAATTTTTTTAATTAAACCGTTTTCTAAATAAATAACTTTGTGAGCCATTTTTGCTATATCCGGGTCGTGACTAACAATAATTATGGTTGAATTATATTTTTTATTGATGTTAGTTAAAATACCTTGGACAACCAAAGAAGTTTTTTCATCCAAAGCTCCTGTAGGTTCATCAGCTACTATTATTTCTGAGTTTTTTGCTAAAGCTCTAAGAATTGATACCCGTTGTTGTTGTCCTCCCGACATTTGCGAAGGATATTTGTACATACAATTTTCTAGATTGAAATCTACAAATAATTGCTTAATATCCATTCTTTTGCTTTTATCAGTTTGTAAATGAGCTCCTGTTTCAACGTTATCGTATGAATTTAAATTTTGTAATAAGTTATAGTCTTGGAAAATGAACGAAATGTTTTTACGACGAAATAAAGTCTGTTTAGCATCAGAAAGATAAGGAAGAGTTACATTATTAACAATTATTTGTCCTTCTGTCGGTCTATCTAAAGCACTTATTAAATTAAGTAAGGTACTTTTCCCAGAACCTGATTTACCAAAAAGAACTGTAATTTCTCCCCTTTTAATTTCGAAACTTACACCTTTTAAGACTTCTGTAACGTTTGTTCCTGACACATATGATTTACGCACATTTCTTACTTCAACAATGTTATCATCAGTGTTTTTTTCGTCTTTAAACTTATCTTTTGAACGTGGCGTATTGTTAGCTTTGATAATTTTGCGTAATTCTTGTTTTGAGACTTGATTTTCGTTATCAGTTTTATTTTTCTTACTTTTGTGCCCAAACATTATTTTCCTTTCAATAGATAAATAGGTTTAATTTTGTTTAATCCAATTCAAGCAAAGATTGATGTGACTGCAAAAACAACCAGTGCAAGAATAATACTTAAGAGAATAGTTGAGTAGTAAAGTGTCAGTGGCAGTACCATTTGACTCGTGGCAATCAAGAAGGCCTGGAAACCAGCGATTAAGGCCAGTGTGACTGGAATCATTAATAGTGAAGCAATCAAGATAACAGGTATGTAATTGAAGAAGAAAAGATAAATTTTTTCTTTTGATGTATAACCTAAGATTGAAAATGTTGCAATGTTTCTTTCGTTTGCTGAAACCATTGAGTTAGTAATCATAATCAAGATAACTATTGACACAATGAAACTTATAACAACAAAGGCAATAGTGATACTTGTTATAGTTTTTGAAATCTCTTCGATAAATCCTGCCTCAATGTCTTTTGAGTTTACATTATTTGAAGCTGCATATAGAATGTCTTTTCCATAGATTGAATTTTCAGCAGCATAGAACTTGTTGATTGCGTCAATCATATTCTTACGGAAAGCAGGGTTAGCAATAGGTTTTGATTCTAAGGTTTCATTTCCCCAAGTATGGTAGTTGTTTTTTCCGTTATAGTTTATGTCTTTTACTTCTTTTTCATCAACATTCAAGAACTGAGCAAGCAATTGTTGTCAATCTTCATTTGCATTATTGATTGCATTGTATGACTCAATAGTTGCTTGGAACATAGGTTTTATTGTAGTTTGTCCGTCTGCATTTTGATATCCAACAAACAGCTTTTTGAAGAATGAAGTAACTGACTTATCACCAGCTGTATTGGCATTATAAGTCTGTATTGCTCCCCAATAACCACTTGAAGAATAAGTAGTTAATGAAGATGTTGTTTGATATGGCATAGGATCACTTGACAAAATACCATTGAATGCTTCATAATGATCCATATATCATTTTCTGTAATTTTGTTTAGTTTGTTCATCACTAGCACGAGCCTCAAGAGCATTTAATTCACTCATTCTAGCATTTTGGAAAGCAGTACTTAATTTGTCTAAACCAGTAATTCTGTCAACAATTTTTTTCGATGTAATGAATTCATTGTTGATGTAAGTGTTGTTAATTCCTACTACTTTGAAATGATATTTAGTTGCAACTGGAGAATGCACTATTTGACTGACAAAACGATTAATATTGTTTGTAACTTGCATTTCAATGACTGAACCTATACTCAAGTTGTATTTATTTGCAGATAAGTTGTTAATGATGATTGGTAGAGTATTTTTGCTGAATTCTTCATCACTTACGCTGAAATCAAAATCAGTATTAATTAGTGATAAAAGATTTTTACCTTTTTGATTTTCTAAAGTAACGAATTTAGAATCATCTTTGTATCCATATACATTGATATTTTGATTTCTAAATATTGTTTTAGCGTAAGAGTATTTTTCATTAGTATTATCGTTTCATAATACTCCGCCAAACGACATAAAGAAGTCGGTATATTTACCATTTCTACTTGCATTTAGTAAAAAGTCACGGTATAAAACTCTAACCTTGTCCGTTTTGATAATAATTGCCTTTTTGTAAGTTTCTATTTCTTTGTCATATTCAATGAAGACGAATTTACCAATTTCATTTGAGTTTGAAGATAAATCTTGGTTTGCTCTTTGATACAAGAATCAAGAAACTTTTGGCGCATTATTATTTTCTGTAGCAGTTGCGTAAATTCCGTTTTCACCATACATATCATATGTTTTGTAGAATTCGTCAACATCAGTGATTCTCTTCTTAGTGTTTGCATTTCAAATAAATTGAGTCAGCATCATATCACTTGAAGCTTTTTTAAAGATTTGTACAACTCTTGCTTTTTGAGTTTCTGGCAATGAAGCATAAACAATGTCTCAAGGTGATAATTCTACTGAAGTGTCTAAAGCAATGTCTAAACTTGATTTAGTTAGCACTGAAGGAGCAAAAGGTTTGTTTACAACGTCAGTGTTAAATGTGTATCCAGGTTTAAAGAAGTAAGGAGAGTTGTAATCATTTTGATTCTTTTCAGTCGAAGAAGCACTAGCGCTCAAATCATCTGGCATGTATAATAGGTCTTCCAAATCATTCTTGTTATATAGAGCATAAGGTCCACCTTCAGTTGTTGGTGTTTCTAAGTCCATTTTGTAGGTGTAACTACGGTTTTGATATGTTCTATTAATTGATTTAGGAAAGACGTTAAAGCTTGAAAGACTGAACATCGTTATCAAGGCAGTAATTGCAAATGAAATAAATAATGAGAATAATTTTCAGAAGTTATTTAGTGTTAACATTGCCACAAAACGTGATTTAAGCGGTAATTTTCTGAATGAAACCGCAATTCTTTGAGCGATTGGACCAATTTGTAAATCACTCAATCCAGACATCATTTCAATCGGTTTAATTCTCATTGATAAGTATGTAATTAAGAAGATTAGTGCTGATGTTGTGATGATAGGAATTGCTATTGTAACCAATAAAGTTCATCAGTTGAAACCAATGATTGTAGTTTGTAAGGTTCAGTATGAAGAGAATACTCTAAAGGCTGCAGGTTGAGCAAAGTGACCTACTATGTAACCTGATAATCCACCAATAAATGTACTCAATCAACAGAAGCTCGAAAAGGCAAAAGCAATCTCTCTTGAGCGGTATCCTTGACTTCTTAAAATACCAATAACTTTGTTTCTAACATTAATATAGCGTCTAATAATGAAATAAACACTGATTGCTACTAATATGATCAAAATCATAATAGAGAACGTTTGCACAGCGCCAATAGCAGTAATGATTGAATTAATCAATTTAATTCTTATACTACGTTCAGGGTTTAAAGGATCTAGCTCTTCTGCTAGGTATGATTTGTCAGAAATATTTATTGAAATAGAACGAATGAAATTATTGAATTCTGATTTTAGAGTAGCCGCTTTTTTCTTATCACCATTTGTATCAACTAGTAAATATTTTTTAATAGCAAATGTAGGATAGGCACTAACTACCCGGTCAAATCCATCTTCATTAACATAAACTAGAGCTTGCTTCTTAGTGTCGACTTGTAAGTTTTCTTCGTTAATTACTGGGTACAAGTAGTCAGCAGAAATATCATCACCAATAATTACGTATTCAAGCGAGTTAATTACAATCTTGTATTTTGGATCTAGTTGTGAGACAAACTGAGCCATTAAAAATGGATTAGATAAGTATTTACTTAGATCGCCTTTGTATACTTCCTTGTTATTTTTTGTTAAGAAAGCATTATTAACTTTTGCTAAATATGAAGCAGAATCTGAGTAAACAATTAAGTTATTAATAACAATATTTCCTGTGGCTGAGTAGAAAACATGACGGAAAATGTCATTAATATTAAGGCCAAAAATAACTGGATTATTGTTATTAAAACTACTAATTTTGGCGCTTATTCAGTTTAAGTATGAAACGTCAAGTTCAATGTTTTTATCTCCTTCAGATTCATTTGTTCCGGCATTTTTATCAAGCGGAGCAAAGTATAAAGGTTCAAGCATCTTAGCAAGCTGATCAAGACTCATTGTTTCAATTGTGTTTGGTAAATTATCCAAGATGTATTTTAGATTTCCGACATTAGTCTTTTCAGTAATAGCTGATCATAGTAAAATTTGTGGAAAACTTAGAGCAATGTAAGGGTTTAAAATTGCACTGTTTAGACCAAAAATGCTTACTGTTTTTGATAATTTTGTAGCAGCCAACATATCGCGATAAAGAATGTCTAATTCATAATCGCTAACAACTAAAGGTTCTAATGTAGAAGCATTTGATTTTATAAAACTATTTAGAAACTCTTTTTGACTTTGAACAAAGAATGTAGGGAAAATAGTTGCAGAATTAATCAAGCTAAATTGTTGAACTAGTTGATAAATGTTATCACTTAATACTTGTTTGATAATTTGATTATTAGTTTGCAAATTAACTGGTAATTGTGCAATAAATTTATCAATTATGTTTGCATTAATTACTTGTTGAGTTGTGGCAAGATTGTCACTTAATCCATAGCTGATTTTTAGTTTAGTTGCATTATTGTTTTCATCCGCTCCTAATATTGAACCAAATGAAGGAATAGGGTTAGCAACCGCACCATAGTTTAGAACTATATTTTTTACGTCCTGGCTTTGTGCAAATTCAAATAAGTTTAAAAGAATTTTTTGTACATCAGTTAATGAAATTTCAGATCTTGAATTTCTTAATTGGTAGGCCAAACTAATTCATGGTGAAAACAGTACTAATTCCTGATTGATTGTTCCGTTTGTGTCATTAGCCATAAATTGTTTTAAAAGCGGACTAATGTTGTTGTAAAGAAGCTTAAAGTAACCGTCATAGACTGGATCTTGTGGGTTTAATAAAGCTGAACGATAAGCTAAGTCTCCAAAAGATTTAACTTGTTTGGTTACGTCGTCTTTAAATGTTAAATTAACTTGATTGCTTGTTAAGCCGTAGTTTTGTAATTTTAGTTTTTTAACAAGATTAATATAGTTATCAAGTTTAACTACTACTTTAGCTAAATCATTAAAATCGGCACTTGAAACTTGTACGACTGAAGACAAGAAATTAGTTTCTTCGATTGTTAAGTCACTATTTCCTTGTGCGATTTTATTTCTTAATGCTGACATTTTGTCTAAATCGTAAGCACCTATAGAATTGTCAACATAACTAGTTTTTGAATCTTTTTTGGCAAAACCTAATAGACTAAATAGTCCTACATCAGTAATTGATATTTTATTTTTATCTTCGGCAGGAAGCTGTAAACCGATTAAGTCAATAGGTTTGTAGGTTGCGCTTGATAAGTTGAAAATTGTTGTTAGCGCTTCTTTAAATTGTTTGAATTTATTGACTGATTTAGTATTTGACTGTTCTGACACTTGACTAATTGAAGCAATGACAGAGGCTAAAAACTCGTTTTGTTTAATCGTTCTTGTGTAATTATTTTTGAAACTGATTGAACCAATTACCAATTCAATTTTGTGTAGGTTTTTTGCTAAGAAATAATTGAATGATTGAGTTAGGTTTTTCAGTGAAAATAAATCAATTAATTCGTTTAAACCTTCAGCAACATTGCTATAAGGTTCTTTTGAGCCGTCTTTGTAAGCATTAAATTTTTCAAACAGTGTTTTAATCGAGTTTCTGTTTGCGGTACTCAATTCTTTGTCTGCATCTACATAACTTTTGACAATTAGTTGATAAATACTATGCGGTTGTGACGGATTTAACAATGCGTTGAAATTTATCTGTGAAACCAAAGATTTCAGTGCTGTTTTTAGCTTTAATTCATCAAAACTTTGTAGCAAGAAGTTTAATTTTTCTTCATTTGAAAGGATTCAGTATTCAGAATTAGGGTTTGAATAAATTTTGTATGGATGTTGTTGATATCAATTGTGAACTAAGGTTGAAAACTTAATAAAGTCTAGTGAGCTAATCAATTGACTAACACTGCTTAACAGCGCTTCAAAATCTTTAATGTATCAAGTCAAGTCTCCAAGTCTAAAGTTCGGAATAATGTTGCCTAACAATCCGTTAGTTGCGCCGGTAAAACTACTGATTAAAGACTCAATTGAGTTCAATTGGTCACTCAAATATTGTCTTTTCTGTTCGTCCGTGGCTTGTTTTTGATACTCAGAACGAATGTAATTAATAATATTGTTAAAGATTGAATAAATGAAGGCATTTCCATTAGTATTTGCAACAGTCACACCATCAATATTCAGTGGCTGAGTTAAATTATATAGTCAGTCAAAAATAACAAGTTGCACAATTTGGTCGTTAGTTTTCCCTGTGGCAAGAAGGTTGTGAAATTTATTTTTTTCTACAGCCAGTTGTCCTGAGTAAAGAATTCTATCTAATTGATTCTCAGTAATTATTTTTGATAACTGAGTAGATAAAACAGCATCTTTAATTTGTTTAATTAAAACTCCAATTGAGTTATTTTGAGTAATATCTTCAACAGCGTTTGAGTCAACTGACCCAACTAGTAACGGTAAAGATGTTGAGTTTTTATAAACACTGTCAATTTTTGCTCAACCATTGTCACCAATTTTTGCATTAATTGTTAAATTGTTCTTAATTAAAAAATCACTTAACTGTTCAATGGTTAATTCAGAAGACTGGTTTGAAAATAGTGCTTTTTGTCAAATCTCTTGACCATTTACATTTTTTAGTTCCAGAATAATGTATTTTGTTGCACCACTTTTTGAAGGTGCTTTTGTAATTCCGTATTGCACATTAATAGTGTTTGTTTTTTCCGAAGTCAGTGTCACTATCTTTGCTGCTCTTTGATAAGGAATTTTAGTTTCTGGATAGTAGTCAGTGTAATTTTCAAACAACACATTAACATCTAAATAAGCGGGATCTGGAGTATATCCACGATAAATGTATGTGATGATTGAAGATGCATAAATTGAAGGTAATTTGTAAATTCTATCTTTTTTAGATTCATCTTTTACCAATAAGTATTCATCTAAATTTTGAGGATTAATTGATGAGTTTAAAATTGAAGGATTTGATTGTTCATTAAACATTTTTCCAACATTTTGTTTAACTCCATCCACAACCATGTTACGATCACCGGTATTAATAAAGTGGAAAACTGTCTTTGTATTTTCTTCATCATTAATATTATCGACAGTGATAGTTTTTCTTAATCCAACATTTTCTAGGCCTGCCTTAGAAATAACCTCATCAATAATGCTGTTTTGAGCAATTTTGCTTGCTCCTGAACTTATGTTGTTTCTTTTTTGCTGCAAAATAGATGTGTCTGAAATATTCTTAAATCACTGATTTTTAGCAAGTGTGGTCCAGTTATCGTCATAGCCTTCTATTTCGCGGATTGTGTCTTTTGTTAAAGAAGTAGGATGATTATTTTTCGTTGCAAGTTTGATAGTAGTATCTTCTGGCGAAATGTTTTCTAAAACTGAGTTTCAAGAACCAAAAGGATTGTTACCTATTGATCTTCTCGTACTAATATTTTTTACTCAATAGCTAAATTCTTTAATATCTTTAGGAAGTTGCTTGTTATTTTGATTGTAAATTTGGCTTATGTAAGTTAAATATGTTCCGGTTCAATTTGATTTTGATTCTTGCTCGTTGTAGTCTCAATTTAGCTTGTAATTACGACGAATAAATTCAGTCTTCTTTTCAACTGTTTGAACTCAATCTGTTGGAATTGTATATTCATCATTACTTGAAAAAGTTTTCGTTGCATTTTTGTTGAATTCTAAAGTTTTTAAATTATTGTCCAAAAAATAATTTGTTAAGCTGAAAGTATCATTTAACACAGCATTAGGATTAATATCTCTTTTTGTTATGTCATCTTTATTTTTAAAACTTAAATCTTTTGCACTATTACTAAAGTATCAACGACCATTATTTTCAACAAAACCTAATGATTTTAAAACATTGCTTCCACTAATAACTAGCACATTTTCAGTCAAGTCTCAAGTTTGATATTGTGATATATCGAAAGTAGCTTCTTGTGTAAAAGGATTAATAAATAAATCACCAGGGTTAACTAGATAGTCGTCTTTTTTAACATAGTCGTCACCGGAAGTGTTTATTACTTTGGCAATATCACTTAATTTAAAAGGTTTAATGAATTTGAATTGAGTATTTTTATCAATTGTTGTTTTGCTTTTTTGCAAGACATATTCGTTATCAACAACTTTGTATAAGTTAGCAACTTCGTTATCTAAAAATTTGATTTTGTTGTTTTCAAAATCAAAAACCACATTTCTGTTACCCCTTAAAGAATTTCAAAATCAGGTTTGAAAGCTTTCGGTATCAACATATGAACCTTTATCATTTGAGTTTTTAGTTAATTTTTCAAGTGGTAAGTAGTTCATATATTCAGTCGGGATGTTTAAATTACGTTCAACTGAATTGAAGCTTGTATTTTCTTCAGGAACATATATATCTGGTTGAGTGGTTGTATTACCATTATCATCAACTTGACTATATCATTCATTAGGAGCAGTTCCTGAAGGGTTAACGTCTAAGTCAACAGTTAAATCTTGCTGTCTAGAAACTTGTGAGAAATTTTTAAGAGTAGTTGTATAACTTTTTTTAACGTCAAATAGAAGTGTAAAAATTCCACAAGTTATAAACATTAGAATTGTCAAACCTATGACTGTAATCTTGTTCTTAGAAAGTGATTTAAAAACCTCTTTTAACAAACGAATCATGTCTACCTCTTTTGGTGTTTATTATTAATAAATAATAATATTTTAGCAAAATTCAAAAAAATGCAAAAAAATGCAAAAAAATAGAGTTTTTTGAAACTCTATCTAAAATTATTATTTTTCTTTGCTAATGACTGCTCAAGGACGAGGATAAGACTCAGGGGCTGAATTTTTTTTATACACTTTCACCAAGTTGTTTTCACGGGTGTTTTCAAAGTAAAAAGTGTTGATTTCAGTGTTTATTTTCAGTGTTTTTATTATTTTTTCTGAATCTTGTAGTTCTTGATTAATATTTTTACTTTTAATAAAAACTTGTTGTGAACCTATTTTTCCTAACTGACAGCTTATTTCTAAAAGTTTCTTTAATTCTGTAACTGCGCGTGCTGTTACTAAATCAAAATATTCCTTTTTGTCTTTTACGTCTTCGGCGCGTTTGGTTATTATTTCAATATTTAGATTTAATTTCTGTGATACTTCCTTTAAAAACAAACATCGTTTTTGCATCGGCTCGATTACGCTCAATTTTACTTTATCTTTATTTACTATTAAGTAAGGTACACTAGGAAAACCAGCTCCTGCACCAATATCTGCAAGAGTATAAACTTTATTTTCAGATAAGTCGAAAGCTTTTTCAAGCAGTAAAATTGATTCAATCAAGCCTTCTTTGACTAGTCTTTCATCGGTGAAACCAGTTAAATTCATAACTTGATTTTTTTCTTCAATCATTTCATAATATTGATAAAGTTTATCAATTTGATCGTTGCTTAAGTTGGGTAAATAATTAAGAAAAATCTTCGAAGTTTTCTGTTTTGAAAGCATTATAAATTCCTGTTATTGATTTTCTTTCAATGTTTGATTTTATAACATGAGCCAATAAGAAACCAAGCGAAAGAATTTTGATTTTTTTGAATTTTTTTAAGTGTTCTGTTGCTAGCGAATTAGTGATGATAACTTCGCTAATAACATCATCATTTTCAAACATTTCAAAACCTTTTGAAAATATTCCGTGAGTAGCAGCAACTATAACTTGTTTTGCGCCATTTTCTCTTAAAACATGGGCTGCTTTGATGATTGTTCCACCTGTATCAATAATGTCATCGATGATAACAACATTCTTGTTATTAACATCTCCTAAAACTCCCATTACTTCACTCACATTTGGAGCAGTTCTTCTTTTGTCAACAATTGCAATTTGCACATCATGAGAAATAATTTCTGACAACTGACGTGCACGAACAGCACCACCATGATCAGGGCTAGTAACAGTAAATTTATGCTCGCGTTTTCTTAGTTCTTCAGCAAAAATTAATTGTCCTTTTAAATCATCTAGAGCAATATCAAAAAAACCTTGAATCGATGAGTTGTGCAAGTCAACAGTAATAAGTTTTGTGACTCCAGCAGTTTGTAATAAATCGGCCATTAACTTGGCACTGATTGGTTGTCTTCCGTCTACTTTTCTATCTTGACGTGCATAGCCATAGTAAGTCATAACAACATTAATAGTTTTTGCACTTGCTCTCTTTAGCGAGTCAATAAAAATCAAAATATCCATGTAGTTATCGTTAACTGGTGAACCAGTATTACAAATAACGTAAGTGTTTAAATTTCTTACTGTTATTTCACTAGAAATCATTCTTTCGCCATCGCTAAAGACAGTTTTTTTTGGCTTTTGAACCTCAATATTTAAAATTTGTCCAATTTCTTGAGCTAATTCTCAAGAATTATCCATACCGAAAATAATTGAATCTTTATATATTTTTTCCATTCTTGAACCTTAAGTAATTAATATTTATTTTAACTATTTAAATTTTAATATATTGCTTTGCATTTTCAATCTCTTGAGAGACAAAAAGTAAGTAAAAAGATACAAAAAATGCAGTCAATGACTGCTTTTGAAATATTACTCGAAGATTTTTTGAATCTCTTGTTCAGATAATAATTGAACTTTTCCCTGGCTGAAAATTGTGCCATTTTTTATAGCGATATAATGTTTGAAATATTTTTTAACAAGACTGATATCGTGCATTATTGCCACTATAGTTATATTTTGTTCGCTATGTAATTTTTGCAATTTTTCAACAAAAATATCACTCATTTTTATATCTAAATTATTTGTCGGTTCATCAATTAAAAAAAGATCTTTTTTCTTTAAAAATAGCTTTGCTAGTTGCAGTCTTTGCTTTTGTCCGCCACTCAATTTAGCAATGGGCTCATATTTTTTGTCTGCTAAATTCAATTCTTTTAAAATTGAATTTATTTTATCAAACCTTTTAGCAGTCAGAAAACTGAAAAAGTACTCACGAGCAATACTTTTTAGCACAGTATCATTTTCGATCAGAATATTTTCTTGTGAAAAATAAGCAATATTTTTTAGCATGTTTTTGCGTTGCTTTTTAGTCATTTTATAAATTGAAATATTTTCAAATTCTATATCTCCACTTACTGACTTTAATTCTTTGAAAATAGCATTTAAAAAAGTGCTTTTTCCTGCTCCTGAAGGTCCAATAATTGCTAAAAAATCACTTTTTTGAATTTCTGTATTTATGTTGTGGAGTTGTGCTGACTTTGAACTAGTATAAGATCCTGAAAAATTAATAAATTTAATCACGTTATTTAATTCCATATTTTCTAATTATACAAGCAATAAAAAATGCCGCCTAAGCGACACATCATTTCATGAATTTTAATTAAGCTGTAAGTCCATATTTTTTCAATGTTCTTGCAGTTTTTGCAGTAACACGATATGTTTTCTTTTGCCCATTTTCTAAGACAGTAACTTTTTGTAAGTTTAGATCAAATCTTCTTTTTGTAGCGTTTAGAGCGTGTGATCTTTTGTTACCGCTTAGAGCTTTTTTACCGGTTAATTGATCTTTTCCTGGCATTTAAAACTCCTTTACGTATAGATTATTCGAATAATATGTATTATTTTAACACAAAAAGGCACTTGTTTTTGTTTTTGAGTCTTTAGGAAGCTTGTTAGGTTATACCTAACAGAAAAAAGGAGGTGTGGTATAATTCTCAAATATGAAAACAGTAGACATCAAAGAACAAATCACTGGAATTGTATCAAGAGTTGTAGGAGTTATAGGCTTTTCGTCGCTTAATTTTGATGAACCTGCAACTACATTAGAAAATGATTTTGACAAAGGAATTGAAATCAACATTAACGAAAATCAAGTAAGCATCAAAATTGCTTTGATAATTCTTTCAAGCGTTAGTGTAAAAGGACTAGCGGATGAAATTAGTCAAAGAATTATCTATCGATTAGAAAAACAAAAAATGAGCTTGCAAAATTTGAATATTTTTATTAGAGGTATTGAATAATGAAGACTATTAACGGAAAAGATTGAAAGTATGCAGTTATATCCGCGGCAAACAATTTAAGTAACAATAAAAACCAAGTAGACGCATTGAATGTTTTCCCTGTTCCTGATGGAGACACTGGAACCAACATGAATGCAACAATCCAAGAAGCGCGAAACGCCTTGATGCAAATAGATGATAGTCAGTGCCAAGAACTTAGTTACGTTGCTAACTTAGTTGCACAAAATATGCTTATGGGTGCTAGAGGAAACTCGGGAGTCATTCTTTCACAAATATTTAGAGGTTTTGCTAACGAATTTAAAAATAAAAAACAAGCCACAGCATCAGAAGTTGTTCAAGCATTTAAATCAGCAAAAGAAACAGCATACAAAGCCGTTTTAAAACCTGTTGAAGGAACAATTTTGACAGTTATTCGTGAAACTAGCGAACAACTTGCTAAAAATGTTTTGGCTTCGGCCGAAATTTCTAATGTCTTTAGCAAAGCTTATGAATACGCTCGTCAAAGTTGTGATAAAACCCCTAAACTATTACCAATTTTAAAAGAAGTTGGAGTTGTTGACTCAGGAGGAGAAGGTCTAGTTAAGATTTTTGAAGGTATTTCAGCATACTTATCTGGAAATCCTGTTGAAGAGAAAGAAAGCACTGACAGCATTAATAAATTTATCAATGACAATGAAGTTTTTGATGGTGAATTTGGTTACTGTACTGAATTTATTGTTGAATTACAAAAACCACATAGTTTCGATAAAAATTACTTGGTTAAAAAATTAGAAAAACATGGAAATTCAATTGTTGTCGTTCAAGATGACTCATATTTAAAAGTCCACGTTCATGCAATTAAACCTGGAAATATTTTAAATTCAGTGCAATCATTGGGTGAGTTTATTAAAATCAAGATTGAAAACATGACTCAACAAGCAAACAAGTCAAAAGAAAATGCTGAAAAAGCCAAAAAAACAACTGAAAATAATGAAAAAATCCAAGTTAAATGTGGATTAATTTCATGCAACTCTGGTGAAGGTATTACAAATTTAATCAAAGAATATGGAGCACACATTGTAATTGAAGGAGGATGAACTAACAACCCTTCAATCCAAGATATTCTTAAAGCAATAGAAAAAATTCATGCTAAAACTGTCTTCATTCTTCCAAATAATTCAAACATCATTCTTTCAGCACAACAAGCTTCGCAAATTAGTGGTAAGAAAAATATTGTTATTATTCCAACTAAAAACCAAATGGAAGGACTTGCTGCTGCCTTAAACTTTAATGAAGATTCTAGTGCTAAAGATAATGAAGAAAATATGAAAGATGCAGTTCGTTCAGTAAAAACCGCTGAAGTTACTTATGCTGTAAAAGACACTAAATTGAATGGTGTTAAGATTAAAAAAGGTTCATATCTTGCAATTTCAAAGGGCAAAGTAGTTTCAACTCATAAAACGCATAATCAAGCTGCTATTAGTCTTTTTGACTCAATGATTGATGATGATAGCGAAATTGTTAACATTTTCTACGGTCAGGAAGCAAGTGAAGCTGACGCACAAGAATTAAAAAATTACATTCAAACTAATTATGAAATCGAAGTTGAAATCAATGCTGGTGGACAGGCACTTTACCCTTACTACATTAGTGTTGAATAATAAATATGAAAAAAATAGTTTTTGATATTTTAAACAATGATAATGGAAGTTTAGAAGCTTTGAAAGCAGCAAATTCTTTTGCTAATGCGAATCCGCAATTTAAATTAGTTCTATTTGGTGATGAAACAATTTTGAAACAATTAAACAAACCTTTAGCAACAAACATTGAGTTTCATCACTCGCCAATCTTGTTAGAAAAAAGCGATAACCTTCGCGATGTTATTAAAAAGCCTTCATCAATGTTGGATGCCATTAATTACTTAAATAACAGTGATGCACAAGCATTGTTAAGCAGCGGGGATTCCGGTTCGTATTTGGCAATGGCTATGCTAAAAATCAAGAGGCTTCCTAATGTTTCTAGACCCGCTTTTATGCCAATGATACCAAAAGCAATTGACGGGCACTGATTGTTGCTTGATGTTGGTGCAAATTTAGACACAAAACCTGAATATTTGACTCAGTGAGCAAGTGTATCCTCTGAATTTAGTAAAGTACTTTTTAACAACAATAAAGTTCGTGTAGGAATATTGAACATTGGTTCTGAAGACTATAAAGGACCACAATGAGCTAAAGAAGCAAATCAACAAATTAAAACGCTCGAAAAATTAAATTATGAATATGTTGGTTTCGTGGAACCAAAAGATTTATTCAAGGATATTTGTGATGTTGTTATAGTTGATGGTTATGCAGGAAACATGGTTTTGAAAACTATGGAAACAAGTTTTTTAACATTTGGAAGATTGCTAAAAAAAGAAATTACAAAAAACTTTTTCACTAAAATTGGTGCTTTAATTTTGCGTAAACCGTTTTACAAAATCAAAGAAAAATTTGATTATCGGAACGTTGGTTCAGCCTTCATTGTTGGTCTTGATAAGATAGTTTTAAAGTCACACGGAGCGAGTGATGAAAAAGCTTTTTTAGGTGCTTTAAATCAAATTAAATTAGCCTTGGAAAATGACGTGGTAAATAAAATTAAACAAACCATGGAGCAAAATGAATAATTGAACTTTTGAAGAATTTAAAACTAAGGTATCAAATTTGTTGAGTAATTTTGATATTGATGCTAATAAAGTCAAAAATTGAGACAATTTCGTAATATCTTTTACTCATAGCACTTTTGCAAATGAAAATCAATTAAAGCAATCATATGAATACCACGAGTTTTTGGGCGATGCAGTATTACAACTAAAAGTTACTGAGTATATATTCAATCATTTTCAGAGTTTGACTGAAGGAAAAGCAACAACACTTAGAGCTGCCACAGTCAAAACTAATTTCATTGCCGAAATAAGTCACGAGTTAAAATTGTTTGATTTATTGCGTGTCTCAAAAGGAGCAACAGGATTAAAAGATTCTAAGAAAGCTAATGCTGACCTTTTTGAGTCTTTAATCGCTGCAATTTACTTAGAAATCGGATTTGATGGTGTAGAAAAAGTTTTACAAAAAACTATTTATCCTGCTCTTGATAAATTAGTTAAAAAAGAAAATAAAGATCCTAAGTCACTTTTTCAAGAATATATGCAATCTGCTGAGAAAACTATTCACTATGAAACTCTTACCAATGAGAATGGTTTTATTTCGAAAGTTTTTTGCAATAAAACTGTCTATGGAACGGGTGAAGGTAAGAGTAAAAAAGAAGCTGAAGAAAATGCTGCTCTTCACGCTTTAGAAAGTTTAGGAGTTTAATATGAAATTAATCGAAGTACAAGCACATGGATTTAAATCTTTTGCTGATCGTGTAACTCTAAAATTTGACGGAGGAATTGTTGCTATTGTTGGGCCAAATGGTTCAGGAAAAAGTAATATTAATGATGCTATTCGTTGAGTTCTTGGAGAAACTAGCTCAAAAGCATTACGTGGTGACACAATGAGTGATGTTATTTTTGCTGGTTCTGAGAGTCAAGAACCAATGGAAAGAGCAGAAGTTATTTTAACTTTTGACAACAGTGATAGAGCAGTAAATATTCCACACGATGTCTTCACTATTAGCCGTGTTCTTAACCGTGGAAAAGGTTCAAACGAGTACTACATCAATGGCGAACTAGCAAGAATGAAAGATATTAAAGAGATTGCAATGCAATCTGGTATTTCTAAATCTTCGCTAGCTATTATTAGCCAAGGAACTATTAGCGATGTTGCTGAAGCTACTCCTGAAAGACGAAGAGAATTCTTTGAAGAAGCGGCTGGAACCAGCATGTATAAAACAAGAAAAAAAGAAGCACTAAGTAAGCTTCAAAAGACTGAGGAATCACTGAATGTTATTGCAGCTAAAGTTCAAGAATTAGATAAGCAACTTACTCCACTAAAAAGACAAGCTTCAAAAGCTGAAGAATACATTGAAAAAAGCAACCAATTGAAAGATGTAGAAATCAGTCTTTTAGTTCACGAAATTGACCAAGCACAAAACAAAAATTCAAAAATTCAAAATGAAAATGGAGCAGGTGAAGAAGTTCTTAAACAATTAAGTGACGAAATTAAAGCTTTAGAAAATGAAGCAACAGTTGTCTCAAAAGAAAGAACCAATGTTGATTCCGAAGTTGAAAAATTGCGTTCAGAAATTGAAGAAATTAGTGAACAAATTGTTAATCTAAAACTTCGTGATGCAGGCACAAAACAACAACAAGAATGAATTCTTCAAGGAAAAATTAATGTTTCGAAAGAAGAAGAAATTTCAACACTAAAAGCAAGAATTGAAGAACTTAATGCTAGAATTATCAGCTTTAAACAATTAGAAAAAGATTACAAAGAAAAGTCACAAACAGAATCTTCACAAGCACTTAAATTTAGTGAAAACATATATGAAGTAAAAAACAAAAGATCTGTTGTTTACAAGCAAAGAAGTGATGTGCAAGCAAGAATTAGCAACCTTAAAGATATGAAAGATAATGGTCTAAACTTTGCTCGTGCAACAAAATTAATCTTAGACCACTCACATTTATTTAAAGGTTTTAAAGGAACAGTTGCTCAGCTGTTAGAAGTTCCATCTCAATATGCAACAGCTGTCGAAGTGGTTTTAGCTAATGCACTTCAAAACATTGTTGTTACTGATGACAAAACAGCTGTTGAAGCAATTGAATTCTTGAAGAAAAACAAAGGTGGAAGAACATCATTTATCCCCCTTGCTTCAATTAGTGAAAGAAGTATTCGTGAAGACCATATAAGAGTTGCAAAAACACACCCTGGATTTGTGGGAGTTCTTGCGGATTTTATTAACACTAAACCTGAATTTGATAAATTAAAACGCTTTCTAATGGGACACATCATCCTTGCTAATAACATTGATGAAGCAACAAAAATTTCACAACTTCTTGAAAAAAGATACATGATTGTTACTCTTGAAGGAGATATCATTCGTATTGGTGGGGTTATTACTGGAGGACAAGCACCACAAACTAACAACGTTTTCCAATTAGATGAAAATATCAAAAAACTTGAAGACTTACTACCAAATATTGAAGAAGAAATTACGCGTTTCGAGACTGAAGTACAAGAATTAGAATTACAGTACAACAAACATACTAGTGCTGCTCGCGAATTAATGATTGAAGCAGTTAAAATCAATGAAAACGTGTTAAAAGACACAAAAGAATTTGATGAATTAACAGTTCGTTATGAAGCACTAGCAAAAGAGAAAATACAACTGAATGAAAATATCAATTTCGTTGAGTCAATAGAAATTTTAGCTAGTCAAAAAAGCGCAAAAGAAGCACTTTTAGAAACTACAAAGCAGCACCAAAATGCTGTTAATGCACGTTTAAATCTAATTATTGATAAGAAAACAAAATTAGACAGCAAATATCGTTTTGAAAGCGAGCAATTTAACCGTGTTTCGATTGAAAAAACAAGAAACGAAGCAATTATTCAACAAGCTGCAAGACGTTTAAGTGAACAATATTCTTTAACATTTGAAGTTGCTAAAGAAGAATACTACAACCCAGAAATTGACTATTCAGTATCTAAGAAAATTGTTCTTCAACTACAACAAGAAATCAAAGAGCTAGGTAATGTTAACCTTCAAGCAATCGAGCAAGTAAAAGAAGTTCAAGAACGTTATGACATTCACAAGAAAACTGAAGATGAACTAACTGAAGCAGTAAACAAAATTAATCAAGCTATTGACGAAATGGACAAAATGATCATTGCTAAGATTAAGAACACCGTCAACTTGGTCAATAATGAGTTCAAGTATGTTTTTAACAAGATGTTTGGTGGGGGTATGGCTGAAATTCGTTTTACTGAACCCGATAACCTTCTAGATTCAGGCTTAGACATCATTGCTCAACCACCAGGAAAATCAATCAAAAATTTAAAACTATTTTCAGGGGGAGAAAAAGCGCTAATTGCAATTTCTCTATTATTCTCTATCCTTAAAGCTAAACCGCTGCCACTATGTATTTTGGATGAGGTTGAAGCTGCTCTTGATGAAGCTAACGTTATTCGTTTTGCTGAATTCTTGCACAAACTGAAAGCAGATACTCAATTTATAGTTATTACTCACCGTCAAGGAACAATGGAAAGAGTAGATAGACTGTATGGAGCAACAATGCAAAACCGTGGAATTACTACATTCTTGTCGGTGGCTTTAGAAAAAGCGAAAGAATTAGTTGATGAAGAAAGGAAATAATAATGTCAAAATACGATGCCAATAAACTTAAAATTGACTTCTATGAAGAAATAAACAAAGAGTGAATGGAAAAAACTCAAATCAAGCCTGATCGTACATCTGCCGGTTCATTTGTTGACATCTACGACAAAGTTGAAGAACAGCTAAAAGAGTTATTTTTTAACTGAAAAAATGACGAAAAATCAGTTCCAAATGACTCTAAAATTCAAAATTTTGTTAAGTTTTTTAAAATGTCTTTAGATTGAAACAAGCGTCAAGAACTAGGAATAAAACCAATCTTACCTTTACTTGCTGAAATTGAAAAATTGCACTCATTTAAAGATGTTTTTGAGAATTATCGTTTACTTGTTCTAAAAGGATTGTATGTTCCGGTTGAATTTGATGTAGAAGCAGATTTCAAAAATTCGAAAAAACAAGTTCTATTTGTTTTTCCAAACAGCTTGATTTTAGGTTCAACTAAACCTTACCAAGAAGAAGAAAGAAAAACTAAACTATTAGATGCATATGAAAAAATGGCTATTAAATTGCTTGCTTTTGTTGGCAAAAGCGAACAAGATGCAAAACAAATGGTACAAAAAGCCTTTGCTTTCGACAAAACTTTATTACCTTTATCAATAGAGCCTGAATACGCAGCTGTTTACACTAATTTTTACAATCCAACCACACTTGAAGAGCTTAAAACTAAATCTTCAAAAGTTAATTTAGCTCAGTTAATTGAACAAACAATTAACAAAAAACCTGAAATGGTTGTTGTTGGATATCCTAAGTTTGTAAATGAAATTGATACATTGTTATCTGATGATAATTTTGAAAATTACAAAGCAAGATTATACATCGCAACATTAGTAAGTTACTCAGCTTATCTTTCTGATGAATTAAGAATTATTGCTGGTGAATTCAGAAGAGCATTTACCGGTTCAAAAGAAGCTGAAAGTCAAGAAAGAATTGCATTACTAAGTTCTTTATCATTCTTCAAAATGCCAGTAGGAACTTACTATGGTTTGCATTTCTTTGGTCCTGAAGCCAAAGCTGACGTTGAGCACTTAACAAAAAGCATGATTGAAATTTACAAAAAACGTCTAGCAAAAAACACTTGATTGTCAAAAGATACAATCAATATGGCACTAAAAAAATTAGATACTATGGAAGTGTCAATTGGGTATCCTGATGAAATTGAATCTTACTATGATTTAATGAAAACTAAAACATATGAAGAGGGTTCAAACTTACTGGAAAACGTTTTAAATTTTGTTGAACTTAAAACAGCGTGAGTATTAAATAATGTAGATAAAGATTCAAACAACAAACTATGATCAATGTCTCCTAGTGAAGTTAATGCTTATTTCAGTCCGACTCAAAATAAAATTGTTTTTCCAGCCGCTATTTTACAAGCTCCTTTCTATTCACTAGAACAAACTAGTTCACAAAATTTTGGTGGAATTGGTGTTGTTATTGCTCACGAAATTAGCCATGCCTTTGATAATAATGGTGCAAATTTCGACGAAAATGGAAACATGGTAAATTGATGAACTGATGAAGATAGAAAAAACTTTGAACAAAAGGCACAGGGAATCATTGCTCAATTTGATGGTGTTGAAACTTTTGCAGGTAAATGTAATGGAAAACTAGTTGTCAGTGAAAACATTGCTGATAATGGTGGAGTTGCTTGTGCATATGAAGCAGCTAAATTAGAAAAAGATTTTAATGCTAAAGAGTTTATGATTAATTATGCAACTATTTGAAGAGCAAAATATTTACTGGAAACTGCTAAAAACTTGCTTCAAACCGATGTTCATGCTCCTACAAAATTAAGAGCAAATATACAACTTGCAAACATGGATGATTTTTACAAAGAATTCGATATTACTGAAGACGATCCAATGTATATGTCTCCAGAAAAAAGAGTCAACATTTGATAATTAGCGAGATAGCCTTTAGGGGCTATTTTTCTTTATGAACAAAAAATTTCACAAAAAATTAAAATTGTGTATAATTATTAAAGCAATAGAAATGGGAGGGTAGCGAAGCGGCCAAACGCGGGTGGCTGTAACCCACTTCCTTACGGTTCGGGGGTTCGAATCCCTCCCCTCCCACCATAAATTGCCCTTTAGCCAAGCGGAAAGGCAGCGGTTTTTGGTACCGCCATGCGTTAGTTCGAATCTAACAAGGGCAGCCATATCATTAACGTGATCAACACTCTCAAATGAGAGTGTTTTTTATTTCTTAATTTCTCAAAAGAAAAATAAAAAAATCACTCATAATGAGTGATAATTCTATCTTTCGACAATTAGAAAATCTTCTTTACTTGTATCAAGTTTAGCTTCTAAACCAACAGGTAAAATACTTAGTGGCATTGTGTGTCCAAAATCTAAATTGGCAATAACAGGAATGTTTTTCAACACATCAATGTTGTCGATAATTTCTTTGATTTCCTCAAGACTCAGTTTTGAACCGTTTTGCATTCTTCCGATCATTAAAGCTTTAACGTTTTTAAATCATTTTGATTGTGTTAATGATACTAGCATTCTTTCAAATTCATCATAAGAATATGCCGAAACTGATTCAGTGAAGAAAATCATATCATCATTTAAGTCAGGTCAGTATTCCGTGTCTCTTATTAAGGCAATGGTTGATAAGTTACCACCAAATAATTTTCCCTGTGCTATTCCTGGATTAATAACAAATCTTTTCGTGTTTTGTTCAAAAACTCTGTTCTCTTGATCTAAAAATCACATATCGTCACTTCATTTGTCTGACTCTTTCATTTTGAATGGCTCGTCAGTTTCTAAAAACATTTCTTTAAATTGTTGTTTAATGAACTCTGAATTTTGAATCATTGCAAAACTACTAAAATGAGGACCGTAGAAGTTAATGTTTTGAGTTTTAGCATAAATTGACACAATTAAGGCAGTAATGTCACTGAATCCACACAAAGGTTTTGGATTATTTTTTATCAAACTTCAGTCCAAGTAAGGCAGTAATTGATTAGAATTGAACCCACCTATAACTGTTAAAATCAATTTAACATTTTTGTCTTGATAGGCTTCGTGAATGTCATTAACTCTACTTTCTATAGATGATGAAAAACGTCTTCCGTTTTCATAAACATTTTTACCAAAAGTTACTTTGAAGCCCATTTCTTCTAGTGCTTTTATAGCAAGGTCAGTGTTAGGTTTACCTATTAAATTAAGATTTCTTGAAGGGGCAATTACTCTGATTTCGTCGCCTTTATTTAAATTTCAGTACTTATTCATGTTTACCTCTCTTCAATTTTATTATTTTTACAAAAGAGTGGCTTTTTTTAGTGAACATAATTTTTAATTTTTGTCAGTAGCTTATGTCATAGCTAATAGTGTTAATTCTTCAAATTATAATTTCACTCAAAATATTGATTGCAAAAATGGCTGCCGTTGCTATTCACATAATTGCTGCCGCTTTAGATAAATGAGTTCCTCTTTCATTTAATAGATTAGAAATCTTGTAACCCATTATCATATTCTGACCAACTATTGCACTGTATGTAATAATATTTCTAAAGGCGTTTTCAAAGTAGAATAAGCTTAAACTAACTAAATCTTTTTTGACACTAGGCAAGACATATCTGAAATAAATTTTTGATTTTGACCAGCCTTGCATTTTTAAATTAGCAATAATCTCCTCATCGACATTGTCAATCATTTCCGCAAATTGTTTAGTGAATGAGCCCATCGAACATATTCCTAAAATGAAAATGATAAGTGTTGTTGCATCGTTGATAATAGGTTTAAAAATAAAGAAAATAATGATTTCTGGAATGAGTCTTAGTGATGCAATGAAAAACTTTGAGCAATAAACTGAGCCTGATTTCGAAAGTCTTGTTGTTGCAAAAGGTGCTAGTGCAAAAGAAAGAACGAGTGTTATTGTCAATGTCATCACTGCTAACATTAAGCTCTGTACTAACATCCCAAAATTACTTTCAAAAAAGTTTGGCTCTAAAACGTTTTCGAAAATATTTCAGTCAGGAGTAAAAATGTTTTTTAAAAAGTTAGAAAGTGTTGCTGAAGCAGTCATTTTCTGTAAGTTGATTGTAGCAAAAGATCATACAGCAATAGCTATACTGAAAATAAAAATCAGTGTTTTTATCAGTAATCTTCAGTCTCATTGCTTTGCTAATTGATTGTAATTGCGTGTTTTAATGTCTCTGGATTTAACTTCAAAAACATGTTTTTTAAGTACTAAATTAATTGCCTCTAATGCAATAACTACTAACAGCAGGATGCCTAATGGGATACCTAACTGACTCATGTTTTGCGTTAATTCGGTGCTGTGATAAATCAATTGACCAATCCCAGGAGCACCTAAAGCCGCAAGCAGTGATGCTCAACGCATGTTAGATTCAAAACTATATAAATAAAGAGACATGAACCTGTTAAATAATCTTGGCATAACTTCACTACAGTATGCTTTACTGTGGCTTTTTCCTTGTCGGCGAGCAATGTAATAAGGGGTTTTATCTAAGTTATCAATAGCTTCAATAAAATATTTGTGTAATCACAGCCAGCTAAATCATAAAAATATTAATATCAAGGCTAATTTGCTATAAAAAGAAAGATTGAAAAGAGTTATAAAAACAATTTCTGGAATACTTCTTAAAAATAAAACAAAGTAGCGAGCAAAGAATGAGACATATTTGTTGTTGTAATTTTTAGAACTTAACGAAGCAGAAATGATTGCTGCAACAAAACCTATGAATGTTCCGGCGAGTGCATATTGTAGGGTTGTTCCTAAATATTTAAAAGTTAACTTGACCAAATTTTGGTCAAAACCATTTAAGTCGGAAACATTTGAAAAGGTGAAAATTTTCTTCACATTTTCTCGGAATACAGAAAAACTATTGTAATTTAATGAGTAATTATTGAGTGAAAAAAGAAAGATAATAAATGCAAGAGCAATAAAAATGGCAATGTGGATTCAAAGCGGACGAATTTTTTTTGTGGTTTTGGCTTTTGGTGATTCTACATAGTAAAAAAATAATCGATAGACAAATTTTAAGTAGTTTTGTTTACTAGTTGTTTCATTTCGCTTAGACTGATGTTGGTTGTTGAGTCTCATAGAACTAGTTTTCCTTTTTGTAAAACAATAAGTTTAGTGAAATATTTTTTTACCATACTCAAATCATGAATATTCACCAGAATTGTAGTTTTATTTTTTTGATTGATTTCTTTTAGCATTGTTAAGACTTCATTAGATGTAGCATTATCCAAACTAGATGTTGGTTCATCAGCAAGAAGTAATTTTGCATGTTGAATTAAAAGTTTTGCAATTTCAACTCTTTGTTGTTGCCCGCCACTTAGATCACTAACACGATAGAATGCTTTATCAAGAATATCTAATTTATCTAAAGTTGAAAATATTTCAACCTTTTGCTTTCTTGATAATAAACTAAAAAAAGCCATGAAGGGATTTTTAAAATCCACAGCTGACTTTTTTACATTATTAAAAACGGTGTCTGTGTTTATCAAGTTTGCTTTCTGTGTCAAAAAACCAATACTTTTAATGAAGCTTTTTAGTTGTTTTTTAGAGAAAGAATTAAATGAGTTGCCGTTGATGAAAATGTCTCCTTCAGTAATTTGTACTGCTTTGACAAATGCTTTGAATAGAGTACTTTTACCAACACCAGAGTGACCGATTATTGCTATCATTTCGCCTTCATCGATACTGAAGTTTAAGTTTTGCAATATTGTTTGATTAGTATTTTGATACTTTAAGCTAACATTCTGGAACTCGATAAACTTGTTGTTTTTACTCATAACTTTTTACAGATGGCATGTCAGTGATTGTCTTAGTTGGATCGCTGGCTGCTAAATAAATATCAAATAATTTTTTATACAAGTCTGAATTCTTTGGATTCATGAAGTAGTTGTATCCTGTGAAGACTCCTAGTGTATTTTCTTCACCTTTGATTGAAGAAAGTGCTTTAGCAATTAGTTTTGCTTGTACTGGATTCAAGTTCTTTCTTCCTAAAATGATGTCATATGGAGCTGCCTCAGTCAATGTTAAAACACGAATTTTAGCATTAGCATCACTTGGTTTAAATTTAGAACCATCTGATTTTGTTCAGTTGAATGAACCTTCATCATCAAAAGCAATATTAAATCCATTTTTACCTAGTAAATCACTTGCATCACCTTGTTTAACTTTGTTGTTTTCTTTCAGTGTCAGAATTGTTTTGTTTACTTCTTCTGTAGTTTTACCAAAGTGTTTTGCAAGCAAGGCTACTTGGAATCTATATTTTCCAGCACTTTTTGTTTTTCCGACTACCAGACCATAACTCATAAATTTGTTAAAGTCTTTTGTGTCTCAAGCATCTTTAATTGCTTTTAATTGGGCATCATCTCCACTCATTAAGATTGCACCACGGTAGTAGAAAGTGAAGTCAGTTTTTGATTTGTCGTAGAAAATGTTGTAAACTGAACCATTTCACTTGTACTTAGGATTATTAGCATCTCAAGTGTAATATTCACCTAGATCACTATTAGCTAATTGAATTTGGTTTTCGTTTTCAGCTTGAATTCTTAGTGGGTCAGATTCAGAACCATCAGTATATCTTGCAGTATTATCACCAATTGTTCATGAGAATTTTCATGTTGCTGTTTGCCCCACCACAGGCAAGGTGTTTGTGTCAATATTGCTTTTATCTGATAGTGAATCTGCAAATTTAGCATAAGAAGCAACAAAAATGTCAGCATTTGCCTTGTTTGCTTTCAAGTCATCAATCCCCACTTCACCTTGAGAAACTTTGAATTTCACGTCTGGAAACTGTTTTGTTTCCTCATCAGCATTTTTTAACTTGTTAAATTCTTCTGTCAATTTTGAAACATAAGTTTTTTCTGCTTCTGTTCCTTGCCATCCGTCGTTGATTCAACTGACATTGATAGTAATGTCTTTGTCTCATTTGTCAATTTCAGTGTTGGCACACGCAGCTGAAACGGCACTAATTCCAGCTATTGAAGCAGCTAAAGGTAGTAGAGAAAAAATGGCCTTTTTGAATTTTGTCATTTTGCATTCCTTTAAAAATATTGATAAAAAAATTTACCTTTTCTCAAACAAGTTTTGCTAACAAGGAAATAAAAAACTCCCGTTGATAACAGGAGTGCAATACTTGTATAAAATTGAGAAACGAGCTACGCAGGTATTATCCTGATCAGCTATAGGTATAATCTCAGCCCTTTCGAGCACCCTTGTTTACTTAAATTATAATAAAAAGAAAATCTTTTTTGATTATATTGTTTGTAGCTAGAACAAAAGAAGGTAATTCTGTGTCTTTTTTCCAGTCTTTAGTGCTCTTTTGTCATTTTTACTATTTGCTCATAGATTTCTTGTCCTGAGTCTAAAAAGGCCGCGTGACCTGCACCTTTTAGAATTGTTAGTTCTTTATTTTGTTGGTAAGCAACTAAAGAAATTTCATATATGTTAGTAAAGTAATCTTTATCACCACTTACTATTTTGTAATTATCAACGCCAGCAAAAAGATTGAAATAGTTATTATATGTGTAGTCTAGATTTAACATTTGGTTTTCTATCATTCATCCAAATTTTTTGTAGCGAGTTTGATCTTTATCAACCACACTAGTAGCATACATATTTGCACTTCTTTTCATTTGTTCCTGATATTTGTGACTCAGTAATAGATAGGATTCTATTGCATCTTCTGTTGTTTTAGGGATTAAAAATTTCAATCCGAACTCTTTTCTTGCTTTGGTTAGAACATAATGTGCTGGAGCAACTAATAATCCATATTTAGCATGTGTGTGTTTTAAACAATATAACGTACTCAAACAACCTAGCGAGTGTCCAACAATGTATAGTTCTTTGTCTGTTAAAACTTCTTTTATAAATGTCTTGGCTACTTCGAAATAGTGTTCTAAAGTCAAAGGCCGAGTGTTTCAACTACTTTTACCACATCCAGGCATATCTAAAGCAACAATATTGAAATCACGATTAGGAATTCTTTCAATTGAACGCATGATATTCAATGAATCGCCAAATCCGTGAATAAAAAGAACATAAGGTTTTGTGTCATCAATTTCAATGAAATAATTTATTTCTTCGTTACAAATATTGATTGTTTTATTCATAAAAATTCCTTTACTTACAATGTTTTAATTATTATAATTTTTTATATGGAAAACAATAAAAAAATCATTTTAACAATAATTGATGGACTAGGAATAAGAAAGGAAAAGCAAGGTAACGCTTTTGCTTTAGCTAAGCATCCTACTTTTGATAAATTACTAAGTGAGTATCCTAATTCGATCTTGCAAGCATCAGGAAAATTTGTTGGTTTGCCGGAAGGGCAAATTGGTAATAGTGAAGTAGGACATTTAAATATCGGTGCCGGGCGTATTGTCTACACAGGACTTTCTTTAATTAATAATCAAATAGAAACAGGAGAATTTAAAAATAATTCAGTCTTTTTGGATGTCATTGAATCAGTCAAAAAGACACAAAAAACACTGCATTTGATTGGTATGTTGAGTAATGGTGGAGTTCACTCACTTGACACACATTTGTTTGAATTAATGAAACTAGTACACCAAAAAGGTTTAAAAAACGTGTCTATTCATATTTTTGGAGATGGTCGTGACACAAAACCTCAGTCAATAAAAAATTCACTTGACACGCTAATAAAATTAAGTAATCAATTTGGTTATCCAATAAGTTCAATTAGTGGCCGTTTTTATGCAATGGATCGTGACAAAATGTTTGATCGCAACCAAAAGGCTTTTGATGCTTTAGTGGGTGAATGCAGTAATGCTTATGATGATGTAAATAGCTATATTCAGCAACAATATAGTAAAAATATTTATGATGAATTTTTTATTCCTGCACAAAACAGAAATGGAAAGTTCATACGTGATTCAGATTCAATAATTTTCTTTAACTTTAGACCAGATAGAGCAAGACAATTAACACATATGTTTATTGGTTCAGATCTTTACAATTACATTCCAAAGAATGCAGTAAAAATTGACAATTTTGTATCGATGATGAAATACGAAGGTTTGAATACTCAAATTGCATTTGAAGAAATGATAGTAAATTCTCCTTTAGGTGAAGTTTTAGCTAAGAACAAAATACAACAATTAAGACTAGCAGAAACTCAAAAATATGCACACGTTACTTTCTTTTTTGATGGTGGAAAAGACGTTGAATACCCACTAGAACAAAGAATTTTGGTTCCTTCATTAAAAGTGGAATCTTATGCTAATGCCCCACAAATGTCAGCTAAAGAAATCACAGATCGATTGTTGGAAAATGTAGAAAATACTGATTTTGTGGTTATGAATTATGCCAATCCTGATATGGTAGGACACACAGGGAACTTACAATCCACAATCAAAGCAATAGAAATTTTAGATACTCAATTTGCTAGAATTTTGGATTACGTTGAAAACAATAAAAATATCACTTGATTTATAACTGCAGATCACGGAAATGCTGAACTAACTGAAGACGAAAACAATAAACCAGCTACAAAGCACACTACTTTTCCTGTCATGTTTGTTACAAGTGACAAAAATATAAATCTTGGTAATGGATCACTATGCGATGTTGCTCCAACAATATTAAATTATTTAAATATAAAAGTTCCGATTGAGATGATTGGTAGAAATCTTATCAATTGCGAAAAGGAAGAAAAAAATAATGAATTATAATCTTATAACACTTTATGCTTTGGGTTGCATACTCATAATTCAAGGAATAAATTTTTATAAGCTACCAACCTGAAGAATGTTAGATTTATCAAAACGAAAAAGTTTTTGAGTTAGCAAACAAATAGCAAAAGCAAGCCTTATGAAGTTTTTATTGTTTACTTTTCTACTTTTGATCTTAGAAATTCCTTTGGTTTATTGAACTATTGAATTCTTTAATTCTGAAGAAAGCGAAATCTTAACAAATACTTTATTGATAATCTATATTTTGCTGTTTCCTTTATTCTGGTTTATTCTCTTGTTTATTTTTTTAAGAATGAACAGACTTATAAATAGAAATCACGTAATATCAAAAATAAATATCAATAATGTTAGAGATTTGAATGAAAAAATTTTAAACAAAGAAAATCCTAGTCTACCTTTTCTATTTAGAACAAATTGATCATGAGGAAAAAAACAAAAGACAATACAGCTAACAATGAATAATTTGCATTTTTCGATTCACTCACAACAAACAAAAGCCAAATTGTCAATTAGAACTTTCGACTTTTTTGTTTTAGTTTTCTATCAGCTAAATTATTATGAATGAAAAAGCGAGATAACAGCCCAGGAAAAACTAGAATTCCTTCTTTCTGTTTGTTATTCAAAATTAGAGGATGAGCAAAAAAACAAATTCTTAGAAATCTGTAATTTGTATTTCAAGTAAAATTCAGATCAAAAAGCATTTAGAAATCAATTGTGTCTAAATGCTTTTTTATTAACCAAATGGGGTTACGTAAATCTTTTTTATACAAGTTATTATTAAACTTACACTGCAAAAAAAAAAAAAAATCAGACACTTGCATAAGCGACGGTGTCTAATTTAATAAAATTATTTGACTGTTTTTTGAGCTATTTTTATAAAGTGCTGTGTGTAAAGTTTCAATCTCGCCTTATATGTTTGAACGTTAGGATTTGTTTGTCAAATTTCATTTGCTGAAACAATTTCTTTTTCAAAAACTTGGTCTAAAAATTTAGTAAAAATTTCTTTATTGTCTTCAGTTTGATTTTCTATTTCTTGACGATCTCTTTGCGCTAATTCGACATTTATACACATGTAATATGGTCTAATCTCAAATTGTTTCGATTGAACGTCTTGTTCATAAAACACTATGCATCCACTTGGTTCATTTTCAGCCAATGAGTTTAAAAATGATCTCATTAACTCTACAACTAATTGCGAACCTATGTAGTTGTTTTCTTCTTTTTTAAAGTCTCAGTCATTGTCGGGATAAATAGTTTTATCAAAAATTTCACTGCCACTTACAAAGAAAAATGAAGGATCAATGTAAAAATTGGTAAAGTTTTCTTTATCGTACTGACTAGCATTAGGCACAAATTCTTCAAGAGTTGTTCACTCAGGTTTTTTGTCAAATGCGTCTTTTCGATACAACTGAGTTCACACTGCGATCTCCGGGTTTTTATAAAGCAATACAAAATGATGTGGTTTATTAAATAATGGAATTAAGGCTTTGTTTATAAAAAACATATTGCTCCTTTTAAATAAAAAACCACAAGACACAACACTTCTCGATATGGCTGCTATGTTTCCATCCTGACCAGGTTACAAGGTTATCATTCTCATGGCTTCATAATTATACCACAACCAACATACAAACTGTTTCACATGGACTTTTGTCACTATTTTTAATGTTATACTCTACCGGTAAAAAAGTACTCAAAATGAGTATTATTTGAGTCGGAAAATAAAAAAAGTATCACGCGATTATTTGTGATACTTAATGTTGTTTGTTATAGCAAAAGAACGATAAATTTGTTCAATTGCCATTACTCTAAAAAGTTGATGTGGAAAGGTCATAGGAGAAAAGTTTATTTTCTTGTCAAAATAGCTCTCATCCACTCCATTCGAGCCACCTATTATGTAGGTTATATTATCTTTCGATGTTACTATTTTTGCAAACTCCTCAGAACTATATTGTTTGCCTTGTAAACTAAAGTAATATATCTCACTATTCTTGGGAATTTTTGCCAAGATTGCTTCAGTCTCTTTTTTAATTTTCAATTCAATATTATCTTCTTTAACTTCTTTTATTTCAATCAAGTTAACAGTTGTAAAAAATTTTAACTTTTTTAAATAAGAGTCGTAAAGATTTTGAAAATCTCCAGTTAAAGAACCTACACAAATCAAATTAAGCTTCATTTTTCTTTCTCTTTTGGTCCATGTGGAACATTAACATTTGAATATCTGCTGGATTAATTCCACTTATTCTTGATGCTTGACCAATGGTTGTTGGTCTTACCCTTGATAATTTTTCTTTTGCTTCGTATGCCAAGTTTTCAACTTTAAAATAATCTATATCTTCAGGTATTTTTAATTCTTCTAGACGTTTCATTTTTGCTGCTTGAGTTTGTTGTTTTTCAATATATCCAAACAAACGCACATTGACAGTTAATTCGTTGATATAAGGGAAATTTCCAACAACATCATAAGGATCAACTTCTGGACGTGCCAATAGTTTTAAATAGCTAAGTCCATGTTCAACATTGTATTTTTTACCTAGTTCTGAAGTTGAACCTACAAACGTATTTTTAAGTTCTTGAATTTTATTCTCGATAAGCTGATATTTATTAACTATTTCTTTATATCTTTGTTCTGAAATCATTGAGTTTTCATAAGCGTATTTTGATAACCTTTGATCAACATTATCATTTCTTAGTAACAAGCGATACTCAGCACGAGAAGTTAACATACGGTAAGGTTCAGCTGTCCCCTTTGTGACCAAGTCATCAATAAGTACTCCAATGTATGAATCTGAACGATCCAGATATAAAGGTTCACGATTTTGAATGTAGTTAGCAGCATTTATTCCAGCTATTAGACCTTGCGCAGCTGCTTCTTCATAACCGCTAGTTCCATTAGGTTGGCCAGCACTAAAAAATCCTTGTATTAGTTTAGTCTCAAGATTTCTTTTTAGATCTAAAGGGTTAATTGCATCATATTCAATGGCATACCCATATTTTTGCACTCTAGCATCTTTTAGACCAGGTATTGTTCTAATCATTCTATCTTGTACATCAACTGGCATAGATGTTGAAAGTCCATTAATATACATAATGTCACCGCGATTAGTTTCGGGTTCGAAAAAGATGTGGTGTCCAATTTTTTCCGGAAAACGAACAATCTTATCTTCAAATGAAGGACAATATCTTGGTCCCGTTCCAACAATAAGTCCTGAATACATACTTGATTTGTCTAAATTTTCCAAAACGATTTTTTTTGTTTCCTCAGTAGTATGTGTCAGCCAACAAGATGTTTGCTTGTCTAACTTGATTCCACTTCTTGTTGAAAAACTTAATTCATTTTCTTCTAATTGTTCTTCTTCCACTTGACTAAAATCAATCGAATCTGTGTAAATACGACAAGGAGTTCCAGTTTTTAATCTTTGAATTCTGAAACCATATTTTGCTAAATTTTGACTCAAGTTAACATCAGTTCTTTGTCCGTCAGGACCTGATTGTTTAACATCATCTCCTTGCAAGATTCGACTATTCATGTAAACACCAGTAGTCATAACAGCAGCGTTTGCATAAAGAGCACCATGTTCTTGAGTTATTACACCTTTTAAAACACCATTGTCAACTACTAAGTCAGTTACTAAATCTTCAAACAAGGTTATATTAGGTTGATTTTGAATATCTTCTAAAATGATTTGGCAGTATTTATCTTTGTCAATTTGTGCCCGTAAGCTTCATACAGCAGGACCTTTTGATGTGTTAAGCATTTTGATTTGTATCATTGCCATATCAGCAAAATACCCTTGCATTCCTCCAAGGGCATCGATTTCTCTTGTTATTATTCCTTTTGCTGAACCACCAATTGAAGGATTACAAGGCATCATTGCCAATTTTGTTCTATCTAAAGAAATTAAAGCAACTTTTAGATTGCGTTTTGCCAACGCATAAGTTGCTTCAATTCCTGCATGACCGCCACCAATAACGATGGCATCAAACTTGTTATTCATTTTCTTTTTTGATTTCTGCCAAAATCTTTTCGATTCTTTGTGCTTTAGGTTCCACTGTATCTAAAGAAAAAATTAACTGTGGAACTTTGTAATATTTTCAACTTTGAGCTACGACACTTCTTATAAAAGGTGTCATTGCTTGCAATTTTTCATAGTATCTTTCTTTGTCTTTGAACAAAGTCACATACACTTTTGCATGTTGATCATCATTAGATAATACCACATCATTGATTGCAACATTTGTCACATCAAAGTCTTTAAGTTCTAGTAGAGCATTACTTACCAATTGAGTTAGCAATGACTCTTTTCTTTCGTGTTGTATTTTATTCATCTTCAACTAATACGTCCTCGTAAAATTTTAATGTATCATCTACTTTAATCATATCAAAATCTTTGATATGGGTACCGAATTCAAACCCATTATCAACGGTTTTTGCATCATTTTTTTCTTTTTTCAGTGAGTCAATTACACCTTTATAAACAACTTTATTATTTCTAATTACTTCGACTTTGGAATTTGCTTTTACTTGCCCTGATAACACTTTACATCCTGCTATGTTTCCAACTTTTGAGTAGTAGAAAATTTGTAAAATAATTGCTTCAGCAATTTGTTTTTCTTCATAGACAGGTTCTTTTAACCCTTTTAGTTTTGCTTCCAATTCATCAACAATCTTGTAAATAACATTATGTAATTTAACTTCTACACCTTTTTGATCTGCAAGAGATTTAACGCTTTCATTAATCGACACATTGAAACCATAAATAATTCCGTTACATGTTGAAGCAAGTGTTACGTCAGCTTTTGTTACATCCCCATTTGATGCTTGGATAATGTTTAAAGTTGCTTCATCATTTCCCAGTTTTGAAAGAGCGCTTTTAATTGCTTCAGCCACCCCTTGAACGTCAGTTTTAATAATTACGTTAACGATTTTTTTGTCACCATCAGCAACAACAACATTTTTTTCGCTTAATTCTTTTTGCTTATCTAAAAAAGCTTTTTCTTCAGCTAGTTTTTTAGCATATTTTTCGTCGCTCAGTCCAACAAATTTGTCCCCAGCTGAAGGGTTTTTGTTTAGTCCAGTAATAACACAAGGCATACCAGGGGTTGCTTTTTGAATTTCATTTCCTTCGCTGTCTGTCATTGAACGAATTTTTCCATATTGTGAACCAGCAACAATAAAATCACGAGTTAACAATGTACCATTTTCAACGATAACTGTTGCAACCACTCCCTTACCTTTATCTAAACGCGATTCAACTATTGTTCCAATTGCTTCACGGTCGAAATCAGCTTTTAATTCCAACATTTCGCTTAAAACAAAAATAGCATCAAACAATTCGTTAATTCCTTTACCCTGAAGAGCAGAACCATACACAAATTGAACATCTCCTCCTCATTCTTCAGAAACAACATCATTTTCAGAAAGTTGTGCTTTAACTTTTTCACCATCAGCATTTGGCTTATCCATCTTGTTAACAAAAACAATCATTGGAACTCCAGCAGCTTTTGAGTGTGCTATCGCTTCTTTTGTCTGTGGTTTTACCCCATCGTCTGCAGCAACAACTAAAACTACAATGTCTGTAACTTTAGCACCCCTTGAACGCATCTCAGTAAATGCTTCATGTCCTGGTGTGTCAAGGAAAGTGATTTTTGAATTGTTGTGTGTTACTTGGTATGCTCCAGTGTGTTGAGTAATTCCCCCAAATTCAGTTGAGATAACATTTGAGTTTCTAATTTTGTCAATCAGTGTGGTTTTCCCATGGTCAACGTGCCCCATTATTGTAACAACCGGTGGGCGTTGTGTAAGTTTAGCCCCTTCATGACTAATAACCAATGAGTCAACAACATTTTGGGCGTTAACATTTTCACTTTTGACAAAGTCATAGTCAAATTCTAAACATAGTTCAGCAATTTCTTCTTCAGTTAATGATGTGTTCAGCGTTTTAGCAATACCCTTTTTGAAAAAGTGCATAATAACATCATTTGGTTTGATTGATATTGACTGACTAAAGTCCGAAATAGTCATTGGTCCAGTAAAGTAAAAAACACCATCTTGCAACTTTATTTCAGCGTTTTTTAAATGACTTTTTACGTCTTCTAAATTTGATTTTCTTTTTGTTTTGCAAGCCATATTTTCACCTCTTCTTCTAGTTGTTTATAAATTTCTTGTTGAATGTTCATTCTAAAGGCGCGATTTAGGTATTTATGACTAAACATTGTATTAATAGTTTGTTCGTCGTTTAAACAATATCCTCCTCGGCCTCCTAATTTATGTTCAGGATCAAAATGAAACGTATTATCTTTAAATTTGGCAAATCTTAACATTGAGTTTGCACTATATACTTTATTGTCAACGCAATTTTTGCGTAAAACTGTGTCTTTTTTCAATGTTAATCTCAGTCCTCGTCGTCTCAGTTAATGTTTTCAAGACCACTAGCTAAATCTTTGTCAACTTTAAAGTCTTTCATTTTGGTTTTGGTAATTTTTTCATAATCTTCAGAAGGTTGTTGTTTTTGTTTTGAGTAAACATCACTATCTTCTTTTTCATCTAGCACCATTGATTCTTCTTCATTTTGCATTTCATCTAGATAGTTTTTAATCATGTCGTCGCTAATGAAATCTGTGTTAGCATTCATTTCCATCAATGCTTTCTCAAAGTCATCATTTTGGTAGCTGTCCATTTCTGAGTGGAATTGAGCAATTTCAGACTCTCACATTTTGTCAATGTTGAAGTTTTCGAATTTTCTTTGTGATTTCTTTTGAACAGAAGCTTTAGTAGGAACACTAGCTTTCAATCTGTGTCCTCTTTCAAGTTGTTCAACTTCTTCTTGTGTAATGTTCCCGTTTCACTCAAAATGAATTCCATTTTCAATAGCTATACTCTGTGAAATAACATTGATTTTTGACTTAGTTAATTCAACAGCCAAAATAACATTGTTTCCTTTTCTTCCGATTGCAAGGGTGTGTTGGCGATCTGGAACAATTACATCAAAAGCTTGCATTGTTTCAGTATCAAGTGATTCATTTCTAACAACATCAATAACTCTTGCTGGTGTCAAAGAATTAATGATGTATTTTTTAATGTCAGAACTTCAAGCAACGATTTCGACTTTTTCACCATTAAGTTTTGATTCAATACTTTGAACTCTATTTCCATCTGGTCCAATCATTGTTCCTACCGGATCAATGCTTGCATCTTGACCTACGGCCACACGCACTGAAATTTTCGATCTAATTCCGTATGTTCTAGCAATGTCCACGATTTCAGCAATTCCTTGTGATAGTTCAGGAATTTCTTCACGTAGAATTTTTTCTAGGATTGCTCTTTCAGAACCAGAGATAATTACTTGTGCGTTCTTAGACTCTTCTAAAACATCAATAATTACAACATCCATAATAGTTCCTACTGGAACGTTGTGAATGTAATTTCCTGATTTAGGCATGAACGCTTCAGTCCCATCTTCCAAAACAAATAAGTAAGATTTGGATGTCTTGGTTTCCAATCTTGCTTTGATAATTTCACCAATTTTTGGGAAGTATTTACGATATACTGCTTGTTTTTCTCATTCACGAATGCTTTGTAAAAATAGTGAACGAATTTGAGTATAAGTTTTTCCTGAAAAACGATCAAAGTCAACTTCTTGACTCATAATATCATCAACTTGTGCATTCGGATTGATTAAACGAGCTTCAGACAGTGGAATTTCACAACTTGGTTCATAACCTTCTTCATCTTCACTCAAGTGACTTTTATCAACATTTGGAACAACGTATTTTGTTCGGTTGATTAACTTAAATTCTTTATTTTTTTGGTCGAAAATAAATTCAAGTTCTGCATCTGCATCAAAATTCTTTTCAAAAATCTTGGTAATACAGTCTTTTACCATTTCTTGAATTTCAGATTCAGGAATGTTTTTAATATTTGACAAATCCGATAATTTTGTATAAAAATTGTTTGACATAAGGTCTCCTATTTTTTAATATCTATAAACTTTTCAATGTTTGTAATGTTAGTTTTATCGATAAGAATTTTTTGCATTCTTCCTTTGTTATTTTTAATTGCTAATAATTGCATTTCTTTAATTTCAACTAATTTTACGACTATTTTATACTCATTAAGGTATGGCTTTGACAATGACAAAACTATTTTTTGGTCAACGTATTTTTCTAGGTCATCTTTTGTAATAGTTAAATTATTTCCGCTTGAAAAAATATCTAAAACAAAAGATTCTGAGTCAAAAGCATCAACAAAAGTATTGATTTGTGCACTTATTTCTTGAACCTGCTCAAAATCTGACACATTCAGCTCAATGTTTAGCACTTTTTGGCCCTCACGATTTTCTCAATATACTTTACTTACTACATTAACAAATTCTTGTTTTAATTTTTCTATCATTACCGCTCCTTAAAAGTGTAAAAAGGCCTGCCATTGCTGGCAGCCCTTTAAAAAATATTTTCAAAATTAGGCTTTATTATTATAACAAATTTAATTATGACTTTTTGCCAAAGGTTTCTTTCATCTGTCTATTAACATGAAAATCATTTGAATTCCATAAATTACTAGTGATGCTGATTGTCACACTGTAGCTATAACAATAGGTAAAATTGACTTGTTTTCAACTTGTAAAATGTGTATTTTTGAAGCTCAGAAAATGATTCAAAAAACGTTATTGAAAACAAAAAGCATGATCATATAAATACTTACACCACCAAAATCTCTATTTTTGAAGCTAAGAATAAGTTGTGGCATGAAAGCAAAGGTTGTAAACACTGGTACGATGGCACCTAGAATTGTTGAAACTGCTGTGTTTTTGATTGTAACATCAATTTTGTTAATTCTTTCATCGTTTAGAACACACAAGATAGTTATTGCAATTGAGGCTAAAACAAAAACTCCTAGAATTGTTGAAACATTAAACAACTTTGCTTTTGAATGTTTTTTCGACCCACTATGGTCGTATTGATAATAATATAAATAAAAAACTGTGAATGAATAAATAATGATTGAAATTAAGTTTGCTACAGCAGTCTGTAAAAGTGATCCTGGTAAAAATGTACCAAGAACTACTCAAGCAAATAAACCGAAATAAAAGATTCAAAATGAAACAAAACTAACATTTCCGGTTCTTTTCTCTTTTAAAAGTTTGATTAATTGGGGAACTCCTAATAAGACTGTAACAACTGCTGCAAATCAACCAAATACTTCACCGGCATTTATTAAGTGTTGATTTGTTGTCATACATAAAATTTTAACTTATTTTGGTTAAAAAACAACTTATTGAGTGTATATTTTAAAATAACAATATGAACTCAAAGGACAGAAAATGAAGATAGAAAAAAGTGCTGGTACATTGTGTGTTTTCTTGGCTAAAAAACCTAAGATTCTACTAGTCAAAAACAAAAATAAGGCCTGAGGATTTCCAAAAGGACATCTAGAAGGTAGTGAAAAAGCTTATCAAGCAGCAACAAGAGAAACTAAAGAAGAGGCAAATATTGATGCTAAATTAATAGAAAAATTTGCGATCAGCCAATACAACCTTCAACCAGATATTATGAAATTTGTGTACTGATTTGTAGCTACCAGCAACAGCAATAAAGCAAAAAGAAATCCAACTGAATCTTTGGCTGCTAAGTTTGTTTCTTTTAAAAAAGCCAAAAAAATGTTGACACACGAAACAGATAGAAAACATCTTCAAAATTTTGTTTCTTTGTTTGAAAATCAACGAATTGAATGAAATAAAAAAAGCGATATTGAATCGCTTCTTTGGGATTGAGAGACAAATTAGTCTTTTTGCAATCTAATCAAGGCATTAATGTAAATCTCTAAATCTTGTTTCATTTCGTCATATGTGAAGACTTCGTTTGGTGCATGCATTAGCTCCATTTTAGTAGTAGCACCAAAAGCAACACAATTTTCAAATGTTCTTGCATAAGTGCCGCCACCAATCGCTATTGGTTCTGCACCTTTATCATCTGTTAAGTCGCGATAAGTTTGAATTAGTGTTTGAATTAATCAAGAATCTTTAGGAATATATTTTGCATTTTTAGATCCGACCATTTTAAATTCACATTGATAATTATTTTTGTCTAAAAATTCAAGCAAGTCTTTTTGCACTTGATCAGCTTTGATAGTAGCGGGTACACGCATGTCAAAACCGATTGAAACATGGCCATTGGAAGTTCTTAAAAAAGCAGGATTTGATGTCAAAAGCCCGCTGTCATCTCGATAATTTTGAAAAATGTTCGACATTGAAAAATCACTATTTTGGAAGTTGTTGAACATGAATTTAAAAAAATCATTTTTTAGAGCTTGTGATTCGTTTTTAACTATTGCTTTAACGAATTTTAATATTGCATTGTCGCCCGCATAAGGAGTAGAACCATGTCCTGCCACACCCTTGACAATTAGCTCAGTATCACTTTTTAAAATAACATCCTTTTTGTCGAAATAATTAGCAATTTCTTTTGCTCTATTTGAATGTAGTTTTAAGGCGTCAGGAATTTGGTTGTAAACCTCACCTGCTTCAAGTACAAAATCATCATATTGGCTAAAAATTAAGTCATAATCAAAAATAAGCTTTTCAGCAAAAATAATAGGTCATTCACCATCTGGGGTATAACCTAGATCTGGTGCGCCAAAATCTTGTAAATAAAATTTCATGCTTTCCATTGTTGTTTCTTCACTCAGTCCAAAAATCACTCGTATTGAGTACTTTTTGTTCACCAAGTTATTGTCAAGTAAGTATTTTAGAGTATACAAAGTGATAATTGTTGGCCCTTTGTCATCTAAAGTTCCTCTTCCGAATATTTCATTTTCTTTTATTAGTGGCTTAAAGGCTTCACTTTCTCATTGACTATTGTCACCACTTGGAACAACATCAAGGTGACATAGGATGCCAATTAAAGTTTCACCATTACCAATTTGTGCATAACCATAACGATTTTTACTATCTTTGTGGGTTTGAAAACCAAAAGATTTTGATAAATTTAAAACATAATCTAAAACTTTATCAACTTCTTTACCAAAAGGGTATTGACTAGTTAAATCAGCCACTGAAATCGAAGGGATGGCGCACACGTTTGCAATGTGTTGCACCATTTCTTTGAATTCTTTTTCTGTTTGTTTGTAACGAATTATTTTGTTCATATCTAGACCTTTCTATCTATGTTGTTATAATTTTATTACAATTTGTAATAAAGGAGTTGACATGAAATACTTTGATGTCCATACACACCCATTTTTAGAATATTATGAGGATCCAGAGCAAGTAATTTCTTCGTGATTTAAAGAAAATATGAAATTAATGTTTTTTGTAGGAGTAGATGAACCTAGTTCAAAAGAAGTTGTGAAAATGATAGAAAAATTTGACAATCTTTGAGGCATAATCGGCATTCATCCAAACGAGTCACATGGTGCAATTGATGGTGAAATTATCGAAAAACTTTTAACTAAAAAAATTATTGCAATTGGTGAAATCGGTCTAGATTATCACTATGACAACACTCCATCAAAAGAAATACAATTAGAGTCTTTAAAAAGTCAGGTTGAAGTTGCGAGAAAACACAATTTGGTTGTTATGTTGCACATCCGCGATGCTATGGAAGATGCCATCCAATTTGTGTCCCAAGAGCAATATAAGGATTTAACTTTTGTGTTTCATTCGTACAGTGGAAATGCAGAAGAAACAGAAAAATTATTGAGACTAAACAATGTATATTTTTCAATTTCTGGAGTAGTAACTTTCAAAAATGCCAAGTCACTACAAGAAGCAGTAAAAATGATACCAATAGACAGAATTTTTACTGAAACTGACACACCTTATCTTGCACCAACTCCAATGCGCGGTAAAGATAACATTAGTCCTTACGTTATGTATACAACTAAATTTATAGCTGCTATGAAAAATGTGAGTGAAACCACCTTACTAAAACAAATTGAAGAAAATATAGAGAAAGTTTTTAAAGTACATGCAAGTTAAAGCAAAAAAATCATTAGGGCAAAATTTTTTAATTGATAACAACATAATCCAAAAAATAGTAAATGCTGTTGATCTTAAAGATAAACAAGTCATAGAAATTGGTCCAGGTCAAGGCGCAATTACTGAATTAATTGTAAAAAAGGCAGCAAGGTTGACTGCTTTTGAAATTGACAAGGACATGATAGAAATTCTACAAAACAAAATAAATGATGATAACTTTATTCTCAAACATGAAGATTTTTTAAAAGCTAATCTTGAACAAATAGGAAACAATAATATCTTGGTTGCTAACATCCCTTATTACATAACTTCTGATATTTTGTTTAAAGTTTTCGAGAATGTTGAAAAATTCGAAAAAGCAATTATTATGATGCAAAAAGACGTAGCATTAAGGATCACTGCAAATCCAGGTTCAAGTGAGTATTCAAAACTTAGTGTTTGCTGTCAATATTTATCAAAGGTAACAAAACTTTTTGATGTCTCACCCACTTGTTTTGTTCCTGCACCAAAAGTGTTTTCGAGTGTCGTGGAATTTGATTTCAATAAAATTGACTGAGAAAAGACTGAACCATTTTTCGATTTTGTTAAAAAATCGTTTGCTTTTAGAAGAAAAACACTTCTTAACAACTTAATGATTTATTATGATAAAAACAAAATAATTGCAGCGATAGAGAAAAATAATTACAAATTGACAGTTCGCCCACAAGAAATTAACGTGTCAGATTATGAATCTCTATATCTAGAGTTAACTAAAAAAGAGACTAGCTAAAACATAATAGCTGGCCTCTTTTTTTAGTTTTTAATTAAGTTCTTTAAGTATTCCTTGTACGTCAATTGATACTTTGTCTTTGTTTGCTTCAATAAACAAGTTTGCTAGTGAAGGGTAGTCGATAAATGGATTTCTAATTGCGTTCCCATTAACTTCGTATGTTGTATTATTTCTGTCTACATCAAATTTATCAACTGGATCAGACTTAGATCATTTAACCATTAATTTCAAATAATCTTCAGTAAAGAATGGGTAAACATTGTCTTCTCTAAATACCTTAATTCCATTTTTTTCTTTGTCGACTGTTTTAGTTAATTTACTGTATGAAACCACTGTATATAGGTAAATTCTAGCAATGTCACCTTTAAAAGCATCAATGGGTTCGAAGACTGTGTTACCATTTTTATCTTTTCCTAATTTAGATCCATTTCTAAAAGTTTTGATAACTGTAACAACTTCACCATAAGGATAGTTTGCTCTGTCTTTATTTACTTCAATATCTGTAGGTCAAACCATGTTGAAATCATAGACTAGTGGGGCTTGTCTATTGAATCATGATTGTGGAATTGTGTGCTCACGATTAAATCCTAAACCTTCACTACCGCCAGTACTGTGATCTTTGAAATTTAGTGGGTATTCATAAGGGTCTGAACCTGTTGGGTTTTCTGAATAAATATCTAATAATGTATTATCTTTTTCATAATACTTGTCAACAAAAATCTTTGCAACCTTGTCTCAAGTAACAACTTGGCTTATAGTCTTGTTCGCAGGTAAATTTTTAGTCTTTTCTTCCTGTAAAGTGATTAATGCGTTTAGAAGGCTTTCACCACTTTTATCTTTTAGTGAGTCGTAATAGTCACTTGCAGCATATGTTGGTTTAAGACCTTGAGTTAAAAAAGAATCCATTTCTACTTTTGGAGTAGTTTCGGGATTTTTAACTGGAGTTTTATCAGTCTCTGGATTTTTATTAACACATGAAATTGTAACAGCGGTCACTAAAGCAGTTAGTGAAGTCAATGCTAATGAACTAATAAAAACTTTGAATTTATTTACTTTTTTCATATCATCCTTAAACAAAATTTAGTATGTACCTTTCAAAATAAGGGCACTATTTAATTATATAGAGCAGTATGTGAAAATCAACAAAAAAATGAGTAAAAACTACTCATTTTGTGTGCTTTTTCAGTCTTCTATTATTTGACGTCTATTGCTGTTCCTTTATTTTCAAATTTAATACCTTCTGCATTGGTGAAAATTTTTGCCAACTCAGGATAATCGATGAAAGGATTTCTAGTTGTGTTAGTAACATCATAAGTTCTTTGGTTTCTAATGACGTCAAACTTGTCAACAGGATCCATAGCAGCTCATCTAGTCATCATTTCTAGATAATCTTTTTGGAAGAAAGGGAACTGGTCAGTGAATACACTAGCACCGTGACCGTTTGTTTTGTTTAGTGAACTATATGAAACTACTGCATAGAAATAGATTCTTGCAATATCACCTTTAAAAGCATCAATAGGTTCAAAAACTGTTCTTCCTTTACTGTCTTTTCCAAATTTAGTTCCATTTTTTGATATATATTTAACGTCTTTTACTTCACCATAAATGAAATTGCTTCTCATAGCATTTAAGTATGTATCTGAAGGTCATACTTGTTGATAATCTGCTGCTAACTTATTTGACTCACCGAATCACGATTTAGGAATTGTGTGTTCTCTATTTCATCCACCAGCTTCGCCTTTAGACCCAACTCCACTACTTAATACATACTTGTATGCGTCTGCCCCTGTTGGATTTTCTGAATAAATGTCAATTATCGACTTGTCGTCATCAAACATTGTGTCGCTGAAAATTTTTGCTAAATTTGGTCTTGTAATGGCCTTTTTTCAAATAACATTAGGCATTTTATCTCTAATAATATCGCTTTGCAATTTTATTAAGTTGCTTACTAAATTTTGTCCTGCTAATCCATTTAATGATTTATAGTACTCATCTTTATTGTTATAGACTAAGGTACCACCTAGTAATGAAGGTTTATTTTCAACAGAAAGGCCGTTTTCGGTGTTTGTGTTTTCTTCAGTTGGTAATGTGTTATTTGTATCTTCTTCCTTAGATTCTTCTTTAGGATATGCATACTCAGGCAGATTTGTTAAATCAAATGTTGATTTTAACACTTTTTCACCAATTAAAGGTTTTTGTTTTCTTCCATTATATTGAGCTGCTTTGTATTCAAGAGTAGCAATATTACCTTCTAATGTATAGTCAATTGTTGCTTTTGGAGAATTCTTTTTACCAATAGAATCAATTGCGTTAGCAATTTGATATTTTGTATCTTTTGGTTTATTTACAAATTCAAGAACTCCATATTTTTCTTTTGAATTATTTCAGTCAGGTTGTTCATTTTGAGGAATAGCTAAAATTACTTGTGCTACGTAATCATAACGAAGTGTGTAGCCTTCTTTTAGTGCTTTAACAAAATATTCTTTTTTGTCTTTAATGATTCTTAAACCGTCTTCTTCTAGACTTTTTTGATAATCAAAGAAGTTTTCAATTGCCATTAATTGTTTTGGAGTTTCTTTTGTTTCTTCCTTATTTTCTTCTTCATTTACAACTGGTTTTTCAGGTTGTGGTTTTTCTTGTTCATTGCTTGTTTTGGTTTCTAAATTGAAAGTAGTTGTTCATTGTTCAGGACTAACTTGTGCAATTTGGTTTTTAGCATCATAAAGCACGACTTTGTAAGTTAATATCAATTTGTTATCTTTTATTTCATATTTAATGATGCTGTTTGGTTTTCCGTTGCTCTGTAATGGAGAATCGCTATTTACATACTGAATATTAGTAACACTTGGTTTTTTGTTCAGTGTTAAATATGTTTTATTTTCTTTTCTTCAATCAACTCATCCATTAGGAGCGAACACTATTCTTTGTTCTTTAAAATCGTAACGTAGGGCAGCATGTTCATTACTTTGAAGTCCTTGAATTAATTCTTGTTTTGTTTCTTCATTAACGAATTCGAAAACGTTATTTAAGTCTTCTTTTTGATATTCTTCAAATCCTGCATGAATTACTTCATTTTTATCATTGTCTGGTCGGGGAACTGGTTGAGGTTGTTTAGGTTCTTCGGGTTTTGTTTCCGGTTTTACAACATTGTCGCTTTCACTTAAAACGAAACTGTTCGAAATTTCAATGTTAGATAAAATTAATTTATCTTTGTGTTGCAAAGCGATAGTGAATTTGATTGTTAAGACATTTTCATTGATAACTGCACCAATGTTGTCAGTCATTTTTTCAGCAGTTGAATCAGTTCCAACTATTTTAACATCTTTAAAAAGATCTACATATAATGGATTTACAATCAAAACCTTATTGGTTTCTTCTTGTTCATCAGTCAATGTATCATTTTCATTGTCCTTGTAATAAATTGATTGTGTTTTTGAGTTGTAGTGTAATTTTTTTTCTTGATTTACTTTTTGAATCAATAGCTTTTCTTTATTTTCTTCTATTTGGAAAGCCTTAGTGTTTAGCAATATTTCCTCAAGTGATTTTAACGCTATATCAATATCATCTTCTGTTATGTAATCCAGTAGATTAATAGGAGTTGTGTAAATTTCCACTGAAACTGTATTGTTTAAATTGTTTTTTGCTCGATATTTAAAGGTTACAGTTTTTGTATCAACATCAAAGTCGTACAAGATTTTGTTACTGTCGTCCGTCGAGCTGATGATTGTGAAATTTGAATTTGAAGGTAGTAGCTCAGATTTTAGAGAAATAGATAATATTGATTGATTATTATCTACGAAGTCAATTGTGTTTGTTTGTGGATTATATATAGCTTGTTTGTTTCTACTTAAAGCTTCAGTGAATGATTTAATATCCTCTTTTTTTAATTTAAAAGCATTATTTAATTTGCTTCTTCATTCCTCAAAGGCCTGAGTATTATTGGTATCATTGTCGTTAGACTGTCCTAGCTTTGGAGTTGGGTTTGCAATTTCATTATTACATTGAGCCGCAACAAAAGGCATAGCTAATGTTGAAGTTCCCAACAATACACCTAAGATTTTAAAAAGCCTAGTTTTGCTCGTTTTTTTCATTTTCTCTTTCCTTTTTTTAATAAAAAAATAACGGCAAAAATGCCGTCATTAGTGGGTTTGGATTACTAAAAACACAATGGCACACTTGGCCACGAAGGTTCTGCAATTTACAAACTTTTGTGTGTTTTTTTCTTTCATTTCCATAAAAATTATAATCCAAAGGATTTACTTTCTCAAGCGAAAAGTTTTTAACTTTGGATTGGGATTATATCCCCTTCCTGCCTTTGCTATCAACTCTTCATTCAATTTTGTTGCATCCGCACTGAAATTTACTCATATTTTAAGTAGTGAAGCACCCACTCCGTACCCGTCCACTGGAGCGTTTTGAGACTCAAATTCAGCAATCTTTTGAACATTAAATCCACTTGAAACATATATTTTTACGTGCTGTCCATTGTTTTTGTCCAAGGCTTCACGAAGTCTTTTAATTTGATTAACAGTTACTCCATATTCTTGCTCGTTATCTTGAAACATTTTATCTTTCATATTTTTTGACGTGTCGACACGTACTGCAAATAATTTTTTACCAAATACTTTTAAGACCTTTAGACTATCAGTTATAACATCATTGTGAAAATCCACAAGAGCAACTAAATTATCATTTGGATAAAGTTCAGTATAGTACTGACAAGCTTTTACTAAATCACCCTTAGACATTTGAATTAAAGCATGTGGCATTGATCCAAACACTTTTGATTTTTTTGATACCGCGCTTGCTTTTGTTGCATGGTTATATATTCCACCTATTTCTATAGCTTTAGCATCTGAACGAATATTACGGTAGTGATCAGCTCTGTCGGCCATAGAAATTACTATTTTTTCTCCTGCTGCTTTTTTAACTCGATAAGCATTAGTTGCAATTGAGCTTTGTCTAGCTAAAATTCCATCGATAATTCCTTCATAAAGTCCGAATTCATGATAAGGTCCAATCAGTTCTAGGACAACTTCCTTACTTTGTAGATGGCTTCCTTCGGGCAAATATTTGATTGCATAATTATTAATATTTGTATGTTTTTTAAGCAAATTTAGAACTTCTGTCATTCCACACAGGATTACATCGTCTTCCCTTTGAAAAAATTGCAAAGTTACAATTTGGTTATTATAAAAAGTCTTTGAAATGTTTGCTGTCTTTGAAAAATAAATGGCTGTTTTGTCTTCGAGTTTCATTTTTTTATCTTCCTAAGTAATTTATGAAAAGACCCCCTTCAAATTTGGGATCTTTTATTTTTAATAATGAGTTTGATTTGTATTAAGCAGTTGTTGTAGATTCTGTAGTTGCTGGTGCTGTTTCTGAAGGTGTTGTAGTGGCTGCTTCTGATGAAGGCTGTGATTCAGTGGTTTGTGGTTTGTAAGCACTTAAATCGATTGTTACTGAATATTCAGTTTGACCAATTTCTGGAGCAGCGTTCGGAATGAATTTAGCACCTTTAAATTTTAGTGTTAACTTGCTGTCTGTAAATTCATATGTTATTTGAGATGAGATAGCTGTTTGGTTTCTTTTATTAGTGTAGGTTGGATCTGTAGGGTTAGCAAGTTGAACATTTTGATTTAGATTTACTGATGAGTCTTCGGGTAAAACTAATACAGCATTAGCGCTCGCTTCGGTTTTTCAAACAGGCGTATCACCATCTGATCAAATAATTGATCTTGAGTTTCTTTCATATCAAAGTTTTTTGTTTGCATTTAGTTTTTCATATAGTGTTTTTCCAGCAGCTTCGTCTTTAACTTTATATCCTTTTTCTGATACATATTTACCATATTCCTCTGCAGTTGTAATATTTTCTACTGTCGGAGTTTCAACCGGAGTAGCGGGAGTATTTGAACCTTCTACTGGAGTTGCTGGTGTGGTTGCATCAGTGGATGGTGTTGCTGGAGTAGGTGTTTCAGGAGTTGGATTGGCTGGTGTTTCAGATTTTTTAGGATCTTCAGTTGTGTTCTTGCATTGAGCTGCAATAGCAGGAACTGATAATAGCGATACTGATGCTATGGCAACAGTTGAAATCAAACTTCAAAATTTTTTAGTTTTTTTCATTTAGACTTTTTTTCTCCTTGTGTTTGAATGAAGAACAACAATTCTCCATAATTAAATTATATTATATTTGCCATTTTAGTCAAAAAAGTGTGTTATTATGAGTGTTTTTTCAGTAAAAAAAAACGCCCTAAATTGGGCGTTAAATACAACTAAATGGTAAATGTTAGCGAGTAACTGTTTTGTGAAGCTTCTGGATTAGACTCAGAACTCAATGCTTTAAATGATACTGTTAATTGACTGTTTGCAGCATCATAAGTTGATGAAAGATAATAGTTAGGAACTTTCTTTTTCTTTCCATTTATAGGTCTGGAATCATTTGCTAAAACATATCCTGACTGGTTTTGTTTTTCTGGTTTTAGTGACAGTAGAACGTTAGCTTTTTCTGCCTTTTTAGCAGTAGGTTTATCGCCTTCTGTGAAATATAGTGTTTGGGCATCGGGATCGTAGTGGATACTTGTTCCTTTTTCTTTTGCTAGTAATTCTTTCGCTTGGTTAAGTTTTTCAGTATCACTTGTTAGGGTGAAATCTTCACTAGTTAATGATCTAGCTCAAGTTTCGTAAGCTTGTTCATTTAAAGGAGTTTCAGTTTCAGGTGCAGTTGAAGAACCTGAAGAAGAATCATTATCTTCTGTATTAGATGAATCTTGTCCTAAATTAAATGTAAATGTATAAACTTCATCAGAAACATTGTGAGGGCCTTGTTTTCCTTTGTATTCTAATGCTTTAAATTTAATAGTTAGTACGTTGTTGGCCACTTCAGTTTCAAGTTTTCTATTAGCTTCTGTTGTGCCTTGCTCTGAATCTGGAGAAGCAAGTTGGTAACTTGTATTTGTTGGTTTATTAACTAGCTCAAAGATGGTATTTCTTGTATCAAATTTTTTACCGGTTTTGTTAACGATTGTTCCTGAACGGTAGTAGTAATATAAGTCTAATTTATTGTCTTTGATTGCTTTTTTCAGTGCATCTAACTTACCATCTTTTAATTTAAGAGCATTAATTTTTAGACTGTTTTTAAAATCATCAAATGTGTTTATCTCGATATTTTGATTTTCATTTCCTTCATTTGAAGGTTGTGTGGTGTTTGTATCTGAAGCTGGAGTTTCAGAAGATGAGGTAAGGTTGATTTCGTATGTAGTTTTTTGTTCTGAAACTTTAGGTTCTCTATCACCTGGCAACATAAGCATTGTTGTGTAGTGAATTGTTAATTTAGCGGCTTGTTGATCGTATTCATAAGTTATAAACTTGTTTGGAGAATATGTTACTTCACCAGTTTCTTTATTTGTTTTCTTAGTGTACTGTTTTGCACCGCCATTAACAACTAGATATCTATCATCAGCTGGATCTAGTTTAGTTTTTAGTTCAAGAACTGTATTGTCTGTTGCAAGAGTTCCACTATTTGGATTGTCTTTTTTGCCTACAATGAAAATACTTTGAGTGTTTTCGTTGTAGAATAATTTGCCTTCTTTTTGAAGTTCAGAAATCAAAAAATCTTTTTTGTTTTCGATCACTTGGAATCCGTTTGTAGCTCCTACAGCTCAAGTGTCGAATTCATTTGTGTCAATAGGTAGTGAAATTTTAATTCTTAAAGGTTCTTGACTCTCATCTTTATATTCTGTTCCTTCATTTTGAATATATGCATGGAATAGAATGGTTAACTCTTTAGTTTCATCATTGTATTCAGTATTTAATCATTTGTTATCAGTATCTGAATCGTTTTTGATTAAAACATTTTCAGGAAGAGCTGTTAATAAGTTAACAACATTATTTTTATCTAAAGTTGTTTGTTTTGGAGTTTTAGATGAAGATCAAGCAATTGTATTACTTGCTGCATTTAAGAAGAAGTGATATTTACGTTTTATTGCACTAGTTAGCTTTTCTTGATTAGTAATCTCAGTCTTGAAATTATCCTTATTTGAATATCAAGAAACAAAATTTCTTCATGTTTCACTTGCTTTAAATTGTTGTTCTGGATTTGGTGCTGGTTGAGGATTATTTGCATCAGGGTTTTCAGTGTTTGAACCTTGATTATCAGTATCGTTGTGTGTTGGCGGTGTTGGATTTTCAGTGTTATTATCAGTATTCGGTTGTTCTTGTTGCTCTAAGTTAACTTGAATTGTAATTGGTTGTTCAAGCTCTGCTTTGTATAGTTTATTTTCGTGTGAAATGTATGGGTAGAAAGTAATTGATACAGTCTTATTAGATTTATCATAGCTGAATGTAAGACTATCTTTTGTTTCGTCATTTGGATTTCTTAGTACAGTGTTTTCTGGGAATGTAGTTTCAAAAACAAATGATTTATTCTTAGTTCTTGTTGCTTGTGAGGGTGACACACTTGTTGATCATGAAATACTATTTTTACCACTTGTGTCTTTAGAATCGTTAAAGAATAGATTTCCTTTTGTTAGTCTTGTTTCAAGCTTTTTGTCTTTATCTTGAACTTTCACTTTGAAGTTTTCTAGATTTTGATATCAAGTTTTGAAATCGTTTCATTCTTGACTTTGTTTAAAGTCTTGTTGTGAAGGTGGTGTAACTGGCTCTTCATGAACTTGTGGCAAGACCACACTTGCTTCAATTGGTTGTTCAAGCTCTGCCTTGTATTTTTTATCTCCGTCTTTAATATAAGGGTAGAATTTTAGAACTAATTTTCTTGTCTCTTGATCATAGGTGTAATCCATCAAATCACTATTTTCGTCATTAGCATTTCTTAAGACTACATTGTCTAATAGTGGAGTTACAAAAGAGAAAGTTTTATTCTTTTCTCTAGTTTGTTCAGTTGGATTAAGTTTTGTAGATCAAGAAATTGTGTTGTTTGAATCATTGAACAACAAGTGTCTTTTTTGTTTCAATCTTGATTCTAATTTATTGTCAGGATCATTGATTTGAAGATTGAAGTTTTCAGTATTTGAATATCAGTTAACAAAGTTAGTTCATGCTTCACTTTGTTTAAAAATTTGCTCTTCAGTCAATGGGGTTTTTTCATGAACAAGCCCTGGTATTTGAATCGAAGTTTGGTATGTTTTTTGGCTGACTAAAGGTGTTTGCAAGGTTTTGTAAACATATGCTTCTTTATATTTAATAGTTATTGTTTCAGTTTCGGTATCAATTGAGTAATTCAATTTAACATTTGGTAAATTAAAACTACTTACCGGTGCTTCATCATTAACTAAGATTAATTTGTCACTAATAGCTGAGTCTAACGTAAACATCGGAGCATTTGAATTTGAAGCAAAATATTGATCGTTAGGAGATCAAAATACTGTTCGATTAGTTGTGTTGAAATATAGGCTTATACCTTCAGCAAAAACTTTATTTAAAATTGTTGGATTGTTTAGTGCTAGTTTCAATTTCTCATTTGCATCAGTCAGGATTTTTTCAAATTCTTGAGTGTATTTTTGTGTGTCTAGTGCTGCTTTTTTAAGATCTTTTTTGCTTACTTCACGAATTTGTGTTTTCTTTACTAAAACAGATTCAGCACTACGGTTTTCTTCACTTAAAAGTGGTGAAGTTGCTTTGATATCACTTGGCAACTGACTCACAAGATTTTGTGCTTCAATAACGTTAGAAACTGAAGTTTTTGAAAAATTATATTCTCCGTTACCATCTAAAACCGCAACTTTAAATAGAAATGTTATGTTGTTATCATCGGTAATTTTCGCTTTAATTTCATGATTGATTTGTTTAACACCATCAACGTCGATAATTGGTAAAAAGTGATTAGCTAAATCAATTTCATCAGTTAATAAACTAGTTTTTTCGCTGTTTATACTAAGAACAATATTATTGTCATTTAGCTCATTAACTAGCAATTCTTTATTAGCAAAATAAACTGCTTGCTTTTCTTTATTTCAGAAAAATCTTTTTCCTTCGCTGATTGCGTCTGTCAAATTCTTAGTTGAAGATGAGTTGTTTAAAACAAGACTGTTTTGTAGATCTTTGGCAAGTATTTGTGCTTTATTTATTGCTCCTGTATTAGTGCTTAAAGCTGGTAGGAATTTAATACTTACTGGCTGATTATTTATTCCTGTTTCGGGGTCAATTTTCTTAGTTTTATTTACTTCTAAAACTATAAAAGGCGTAGCAATAATTGCAGTACTTGCAACAAGTCCTGCCAAAGCTAAAAGCTTTGTCTTTTTGGTTTTTTTCATTTTGTCTTTCCTTAGTTCTTTCTTCTTAAATGTTTTATCAATTTAATTATAAATTAAATTAAAAAGCAGCCCATTAAAAAGGTTGCCTTAAGTTTAAGTAAAAAAAGATAATAAAAAAAAGCGACGCCCTATTTTCCCTTGGAGGTATCGTCGGCGCTGAAGGGCTTAACTGCTGAGTTCGGAATGGGTTCAGGTGGACACCTTCGCTTTGGTCGCTATGAATATATTGTAGCACAATAAAAAGTATTTTGATAAAAATTTTTAATCTAATAAAGAACGATTTTTTCTTCTTTGTTCTTCATCGTATTGTTTCTTTGCTTTAAGTTGTTTAGTTGCTAATTTTCTATTTAGTAAAACCACTGGTGGAATTGTTAAAAATAAGACAGCAACAACTAGTAAACGGACAAATCATAAGTCATTTAGCCCGCTTGTGACTGTAAATGAGAGCATAACTAATGAAAGGGGAACAAAAAAGTTATACGCTTCAAATCCGAATCAACGAAATACTTTAATAAATAAAAAGGCAAGAAACATCAATAATACTCAGGTTCCTAGAGTAATTAGTGTTAGATGTCATCAAGTAAAGTTTTTTGAATAAGCTTCGTAAACAGTAGGAACATCTTTACCTAAAACAAAATACATAATAAAGGCAGGTATAACAATGAATACCATACCAAAAAGAGCAATTCTCGCATGGTAAGAAAGGCCTAAAATTTTGGCTACACGATAAGATTCAATTTTTTTAGACATTTTATTTTAATTCTCTTTTTAATTTGGTCAAGTGATTTAGCAATTCTTCTTGTGAGTAAGTTGTAGTTTCTTGTGAACCATAAGCACGCAGGCTGACAGTTTTTTGTTCTTTTTCGTTTTGTCCTAAAATAGCAACATATTTTGCTTTTGACATTTGTGCTTCACGAATTTTCTTTTGCATTCTTTCGTTTCTTGCATCTAGTTCAACATTAAAATCGTTCAATAATAATAATTCATAAACTTCACGAGCATAATCCATTTGGTCATCACTAATAGGGACAATAACCACTTGTTTTGGACTTAATCAGAAAGGTAAAACTCCTTTAGTTTGTTCTAAAAGAATAGCCACAAATCTTTCGTAAGTACCAATTAATCCTCTGTGAATTAAAACAGGAGTAACTAAATTTTGATTTTCGTCGACATATTGCATTTCAAAACGGTTTGGTAGTAAGAAGTCTAATTGAAGAGTCGACATAGTAATGATTCTTCCAAGAGCTGTTTTAATTTGAATATCAACTTTTGGTCCATAAAATGCAGCTTCTCCTTCAAATTCTTTATATTCAACATTCAACTCTTGCAAAACTTCACGTAAATCATCTTCAGCTTTGTTTCACATTTCGTCGTTATCAAAGAATTTTTTCTTGTTTTTAGGATCTCTTAAACTTAGTGAGATGTGATCAACTTCTATATTGAAATCTTTTAGTGCTTGTAAAATCATTTTGTATAAATGTTTAAACTCGTCTTTGATTTGATCAGGACGAACAAAAATGTGTCCTTCAGTTAAATCCATTCCTCTAACTCTCTCAAGACCAGTTAAAGCTCCACTTTTTTCATAACGATATAAACGTGATTGTTCACTATAACGCATAGGTAGGTCACGATATGAACGTCTTGTCATATTAAAAAGCATAATGTGGTGTGGGCAAGTCATTGGACGTCCAATTAATTGTTCATTATCCATCTTAATAGGTTTGAACATTGTGTCTTTATAGTGAGCTCAGTGTCCTGAAATTTCATACAATTTCTTTTCGCCAAAGTGCGGGGTTAAAACTTCTCTAAAACCATAAAGTTTGTCTAGTTTTAAAACATAATCACGAATTGCATTGTGGATTTTCATTCCATCTTCAAGTCAGATTGGAAAACCTTGACCGCATAGTGGATTTAGTGTGAAAATATTTAATTCTTTTCCTATTTTACGGTGGTCTCTTTCTTTTCTTTCTTTAAGAATTTCAAGGTATTGCATTAGTTCGTTTTTTGTAGGTCAACTTGTTCCATACACACGAGTCAGCATTTTGTTTTTTGAGTCCCCTCTTCAGTAAGCGCCTGCTAGTGAAAGAAGCTTAAAGTGTTTAATCTCCTTTGTTGAATGAACATGGCCTCCAGCACACAAGTCAACAAACAAGGTTTCATTTGTTTTGGTGTTTTTCAGTGCATAAAAAGTGATTTTACGTCTCTTTTTACTGAATTCATTAAACAATTCTTGCTTGTATGGTTGATTTGAAAGATCATATTCATCTTTACTTACTTCAACCATTTCATAGTCTTGTTTTGCTAATTCTTGCATTAACTTTTCAATCTTAGTTAAATCCTCTTCAACTAGTGGTTGTTCGAAATCGAAATCATAATAAAAACCATCTTCAATTGAAGGTCCGATTGCTAGTTTTGTGTTAGGGTATAGTTTCAAAATTGCAGCTGCTAATAAGTGGCTGGTGGTGTGATTTAATTTTGATTTGTAATCATTTTTGTCATTCATTTTAGAACCCCATTTTTGTCATTAATTCATTAAGTGTTTCTTGTGCTACAGGACGAGCTTTTTGTGCTCCTTCTTGCGTTACTTTTTCTACATCACGTAGTGCTTGTTGGAAATTATTTTGGATTTTTGTTAGTAAATTTTTAACTTCTAGAGCAACCGCTTCTTTGAATTCTTTATAGTTTTTGTCCTTAAAGAATTCTTCTGCTTCTTGTAGAGTTATTGATTTTAAACTTGCATAAATATTTAGTAGATTTGTCACTCCAGGTTTTTGTTCTGAAGCATAAACTTTGTTTTCTGAATCTGTCACTGCTTTGAGAACTTTTTTGTAGGCTTGTTCCGGATCTTCAAGTAAGTAAATTGTTCCTTTTGAGCTTTTTTCACTCTTCGACATTTTCTTAGTTGGATCTTGTAAATCCTTAACTCTTGACCCCACTTTAGGAACGAAGGCATCAGGAATCTTAAGATTAGTTTTGTATTTGTTATTAATTCTTTTAGCAAGTGTTCTTGTTAGTTCGATGTGTTGAGTTTGATCTTCACCAACAGGAACGGCATCAACATTATAAAGAAGAATGTCTCCAGCCATTAAAGTTGGATACATCAGCAATCCAGTTGGAATTGTTTCAGTCCCATTACTTAATTTGACTGCTTTTTGAGCTTTATCTTTAAATTGAGTCATTCTGTTTAACTCACCCAGTGACGTTTCAGTACATAGCAGTCACTGAATCATGGCATGCTCTAGAATATCACTTTGGTAAAAAATTACTGATTTATTTGGATCTAAACCACAAGCCAAGTATAAAGCAACAACTTCTTGACGGCTTTTTGCTAATTCTTTGGCGTTGCTATCACCCATTGTTAAGGCATGTAAATCAGCAACAAAATAATAAGTTTGATAATCGTTTTGCAAGTCTATAAAATTTTTTAAAGCTCCAATGTAATTACCTAAAGTAAGCTCTCCTGTCGGCTTTATTCCACTAATTATTTTTTTCATAAAAATCCTTTGTAAATAATATTTTATATTATATTACATTTGAAAGCATTCAAAAGCACACATAGATAGAGACCAAAACTTGATTTAAATTAAATATTAATATTTAAAATGAAGCCCAAGCGTTAAATTGTTATAATTTCTTATATTTAAGCACTTTGGGGTTAAGTATGAATAAAAATAAAATTAAATATTACACATTAATTATTTGCACGCTAGGTTTAATAAAACTCAAATGAAAGAAATATCGTCAACAAGAAGTTAAAGATCGCTTGTCAACTACTGAAAAAATAGATTTTTCAATTAATGATCTTATTTTGTTTTTGGGTGGTGAGAAGAATATTTTAAATGTCGAAACATCAAACAAAAAGATTAAGATTGGTTTTAAAGTTCGCCAAGATATAGATATTGAAAAAATAAAAAAATTAGATGGAATTTCAGGTGTTGTAGCAACATCATCCTCTATAAGTTTAGTTACCGGGAATAACGCTGCTTATATTAAAAAATTAATTATGGAAAGGGTTGAAAATGTCAAATAAACACAATTACGATTTTTTGCTTACAAACCTTTTAGACATCAACAATAACGACTCTTCACTTTATTGTCAGGTTGACAATGAAAGATTTTTTGATATCTTCAAAATGAATGGTGAAAAAACTTTCGAAAAGATTTGTTCAAGAGCTGATTTTGAAATTTTATTTAATGAGTTCGGGCACAAAGATTTAATTCGTAAAGTTCAAAATGCACAAACAATTGAAGAAATTACTGACTCGTTCAAAGAATTTAATATTCCCTTACCTGAAAATGCCAATTCATTACTGAATGGTGATTTTGAATTTGCTAAAAAAGAGTTAGTTGTCAATTTAGAAAATCGTTATCAAAAATCAATTACTAAGTGAAAAAAAATCCTTAAAAAAGCACAAGACATCAATATTGAAACAAACATCTGACCTTTGCATGTTGGATTTTTCTTTGTTGGAGTAAGAACTGAGAAAAAAGACATTTTTGCACCCTTGTTCTTCAAAGAAGTAACAATTGAAATTAAAAACTCACAAGTTTATTTAAAGAGTGCTTCGGAAATTAAAATTAACTCAAAACTTGTTGCTTTCTTGCAACAATTTGGATATTCGTTAGACACAAGTTCGTACGATTTTACTAAGAAAACCATTTATGATGTTTACAACGATTTCAGAAATTCTTGAAATAAAGTTTTCAAAATTCCTGAAAAATTTAAAGATACTATTCCAAAAATTTCTGTTGATGAATTAGATCGTAACATTGTTTTCCATGAAGGATTGATTCTAGGATTTTTCAATGTGTCAAGTGGTTACTTATGAAACCAAATGAAGAAAATTATTGAAAACGATGAGCTTGATGAAATCTTGGCAACTAAATTTAACAAAAACGAATATCGTGAAAAAATCGATGATGTTATTTTTAATAAAAACTTCAAGTTTTACAAAATTCAGAAAACAAACTTTTCACAAGACTGTGCAACCGTTAGTGCTCTATACCAAGATACAATAATTTGAGGTCCTCCAGGTACAGGGAAAAGTCAAACCATCACAAACATCATTGCTAATATTCTAGCTCGTGACAGAAGCGCTTTAGTTGTCAGTCAAAAAAGAGCAGCCCTTGAAGTGTTGAGAACAAGACTTAAAGAATTGTCTATTTTTTGTATTTTCTTGCTAAATGACAAAAATATGAAACTTGATCAATTTTATGATCCTTTAAACGACTTTTTAAACAAAATTGAGAACTTTAACTCAAATGCAAGTGAGCCATACATTGAAATTCTTACTCAGGAAGAAAAAAGATATGTTGACTATGCAAAAGAAATTCGTTCAATTCCAGATTATGAAAAAGTAGTTAATGTATATTCAGGGATGGCTAATGCCGAGATTAACGAACAAACCTTAGAGGATCTTAAAAAATTAGACCCTTATCTAAATTACAGCTTCAAATCTGACACCACTGATTACAATGAAATTGTTAAAAAACTATATGAAGTAAACAATAATAAGAAGCAAAATAAACTGCTTTCACTGATTAATATGTATCCAAAAAACATTAAGGATGCTGCTATGGTTTTAGCTTCAAATCCTAACTTACTTAAAATTAATATTAATCGTGTAGTAAAAAACATTCAAAGTGTTGATATTGATGCGTTGAAAAAGATTGATTTCTTCTACAAAATTCAGTTGCGTAACAAAACTCTTGAAGTTAACACATCGAAAGTTTTAGCAAAAATGTTAATTGAAAAAATCGTTGCTAAAATGTCTAACTTTACAAAAGAAGAAGAAAAAGAATATCGTGATTTTGCTTTAAGTGTAAGAAGTGCTAACTTAAAACCTTACAAGTTTTTCCACAAGCACAAAAACATGATCAAAAAGTTATTCCCGGTTATTGTTGCAACTCCTGATACTGATTTGTCAATGTGAACCAAAAACGAAATCGACTATGCTATTTTGGATGAGTCTAGTCAAATTTTTCTTGAAAAAGGATTGCCAATTCTTTATCTTGCAAAACGTAAGGTGTTTGCAGGAGATGACAAACAAATGCAACCCACCAAATGATTTAGTGCTTCATACACAGTTGAAGATGATGAAGATTTAGGAAGTATTGAAAGCTTATTAGATTACGCTATTGCTAGAGGAGTTTTCAAAATTCTTTTAGACAAAAACTATCGTTCAAAAAGAGCTTCTTTGATGACCTTTAGTTCGAAAATTTTCTATGATTCAAAATTGGATGTTGTTGATGATTACAAAATTGATAATGATGAACAAACAATTGAAGTTATTCAAACTGATGGATTTTGAGACAACTCACTGAACCAAAAAGAAGCAAATATCGCTATTCAAAAAGTAAGGGAAAATCTAGATAAATACAAAAAAATTATTCTGCTTGTTTTCAACGTTAAGCAACAAGAGTACATCTTTAACAAAATTTTCTCTGATTTTCCAGAGCTAGAAAGAGCTTTACAAGATGAGCGTTTGAGTTTAAAAAACATTGAAAATATCCAGGGTGATGAAGCAGACTTAGTAATTATTAGTGTTGTTTATGATGCTAACACAAACCTTTCATCAACTTATGTTGCTCGTCCTGGCGGAAAAAACGCCTTGAACGTTGCAATATCAAGAGCTAAAGAAAAAATGATTGTTATTAAATCTATTTATGCTGATGACATTAAGTTAAATGAATACTCATCTAAAGACTTGATTACCTTGCGTGAATGATTGAGATTTTTAGACTTAAGTGAAGCAAAAAAGAAAAATTACATTGAAATGGATAAAAAAGAAGATTGAACTCAAACTTCGGTTATTGATGTTAATTTGGATTTATTAAATGAAGTATATAAAACACTGAATCCACTAGTTCGTGAGTGACCTACATTGCAACTATATTTAGATTATTCAATTGGAACAAAAAAAATAGATTTAGCTATTGTTGATAATGACACAAATAGAATAATTCAAGGTTTTGTTATCGACAATTACTCATACGGTGGGAATGAAAAGGCTTATTTGAAATTCTATGATCAACTAAAATTCTTAGAATCAAAAAATTATCCAATTGTTTTAATTCATGAGATTGAATGAAAAGTAAACAAAGACATTTTTATCACAAAAGCCAGAGAAGCAATCAATAACTACTTTAAAACTCTAAAAGAAAAAGAAAAGAAAATAGACACAACAAAGACTGAAAATAGTGATCTAATCGAACAACAAAATGCATATTTTGACACGGATAAGACTGAAGATATTTTAGTTGAAGATCAAAACGAGATTGAAATTCAAAACGAAGAGTTCGCTAAGATTCAGAGTCAAGAAACAGAAACACACAATATATTTAATGAACAAAGTGAAGAGTCTAATTCAAACAGTAGCGGACAGGAGTTTTCTTTAAATCCGTTTGATGATGAAGAAGGTGGGTTAAATGTTTAAAAGAAACAATGAGCCTGAATTAGGTTTTGAAAAGAAAGAAAGTTTTTTCAAAAGATATCGCAAATTTATTCTTTGAGGAACTTTGGGAATTTGCATTATTGCAGTTGGTACATCAGCAATAGTTTTAAGAGCAAACGGCAATGAATGGAGACTTTATTCATACAAAAATAAAATTTATGATGAAAAAGAAATCAAAACTTTTTATGTAGATATCACACCTAAAGAAAATGTAGGTCAGATTTCAGCAAAAGATTTTGTTGCACAATTCAGTAAAACAAAAAAATTCGACAATAAAACGTTAAATGAATATTTTGATGTAAAACTTGCCGACCCAAAAATGGACTATGACATATTTAATTTAAGAATTAATGATTCAACAAATTCAGTGATTTTCACGGTCGGGGCAAATAATAAATTTTTTGATATTGAGCTAAAAGGCTTTGAACAAAGTGAACCAACTTTTATTAGTGATGAAAAGGCAAATTCATTCAAATTTAGTGCTGTATTTGATTTAAAAAATGAAACCTTGCAAGATGTCGTCGAGAGAATTAATGGAATTCAAAACATGGAAGAAAAAGCTAATGCTTTTGTTAGCTCATTTAAAACATCGTTCTCGCGAAGTGTGTCTTTCTACATTAATGGCGACATAAAGATTGAAGCAAATAACAAAATTGTTGTACCTTTAGTTTTTTGAACCATCGAATATTCAAGAAACATTGGGGCTTATATTCAAATAAATTCAAATACCATCTCCAAAGAATTAAGTTGAACGAATGAGCAAAAAAGCTAAAAAATTTAATTGAAAATTCTTCTGAGTTTTATTTGCTGTAGGAGCATTGATAGTTGTTGTTCCAATAATAACCACTGTTTCAATTATTTCTATTTCTTCTAAAAATAAAAAAGAAAAACAAACTAAAATAGAAAAACTGCTCTTACAAGCTCAGGAGATCCAGGAAAAATATCTTGCAAAACTTAACACAACAAACAATTTCCCTGTAGAGTTTTTGTCAAAATTACAATTAAGTATTGAAAGAGCTGAGAAAGGACTAAAAGACTCCAATTTGAGTGAGCAAGAATTCAAAAGCCTTGTTTTAGATTTGGAAAACTCAATTCGCAATGCTAGTGCTGTTTTAAACTTGCAAAATTTTAATAAATAGATTTACTTATCAAACAAAAAACACCCTGGTTTTCGGGTGTTACATAAATTGCACCTCTACACTCCAGAAATACTGGGGTGTTTTTAATTCTTGCTTATTGTTTACATGTGGTTTTTTGCAGCAGGGTTTTAATTTCCTCAATTATTTGTTTAAACTCTAAATTCTTAGTAAAGCTATATAAGTCCTTATACAAATTTCACTTAGAGTGAATGTCATCATTGGTTTCAATCTCTTCTAAAATAATTTGTCATGAATCAAGCAAGTTAGCTTTTTGCCTTTTTATACAAACATCTTTGAGAGTTAAAAATAACTTTTTCAAATCTATTTCCTCTTCTTTTAATTTTCACAAAATATGCAGATCGTAAAAATCTTTCATTCTTGTATTAAAAATTCCATGATATAAAAGTGTTTGGAGTTTTTCGGCCAAAATCATTTCTACTGTGTATGAATTAATAGTAATTGCTTTGTTTTCTATTATGCTTTTATATTCAAAATCTATCGCTCTTTCAAGTAAAACATCATTAATTACTATATCAAAGACTATTTTATTAGTTATTTTTCCTAAGGTGAATTTTAATTTAACTTCGTATCCAAGAAAAATGTTATGAAATTTGGTTTTCTTTATTTCTTCCAACTCAATTTTTACACTATCATTTAAGCTAATTTTCAGTATCTCTAATAGCATTACTTCCAATTCTTTAAGTCCTAGTTTTTTTCCAATAACTGATGCATCCAAGTCTTTCATTGTTCTTCTATCTATACCAGTTATTGAAGATATTATTAACCCACCTTTAATAACAAATTTCTTTTTATGAGAACTTTTAGCTAATCTTTCAAGGAACCTTTCTATGAAAAAAATATAAAATAACTCGTCGTTTCTAAGGTTGAACTTTTTTGCAAGATTTTTTAGCCTATCTTTAACAGAACTTTCGTTATACATTTAAAAATGTTAATACTCTCTTTACTTTGTTTAAAATATTCATTTTCTCTGCATATGTCAGAAGTTTGGTTAAATTTTTATTTTTGTTCTGAAAATACTTTGAAATAGCACGAGCAAAAATCTCAGGATCAATATTTTTTTGTCATTTAATTACATCGCAAATAGTTCTTTCAACATCATAACAAGGAACCGCATCACCAAAAATGGTTTTTTTTGTTGACATACCTAATTCAAAAATCTCTTTTTTTACATAATGAACGTCAACATTTCCGTGCTTTTTGATTATATGTTTTGCATTATAGCCTTGCATGACTGTAATGTCATATCTTAAAGGTTCTCTTAGTGATAAATCATGAAAACTAAGCGCGGTAGCGTGAGAAAAAATAATGTTATTGTTCAATGAAATTTCTTTATAAACACTAAAAGGTAAATCTTTTTCTTTGTAAATACCTTTTTTAATTCTTTCTACAATACTTTTTTTCTAAATATCTAATTTTTCGTTGGCTTATATTCAAGCTTTTTAAATCATTAGAATTAACGAAGTTATTCTCGTTTAAAAAATTAAATAGTTTTTCCATATGTTATCCCTAATAAATTCATAGTCTGGTTAATTCACTGAGTGTACTTTCGATTTTTAAAAATTTCGCTGTTTTATGCAAAAGATTGGAATCGAATTTTGTACTCATAAAGTAGTCTTCAATTATTGAAGTAAAAAAAGTACTTCCATTTTTAAATTTTGCTTTAACTAAATCACAAAATGTTCTCTCTCAGTTATAAAACTTAATTTTCACATTATCAGAAATCTCTTTTTCGATGATTCCAAAATCGAAAATTTCTTTTTTTACATAATGAACTTTGACATTTTTATATTTTTTTGTAATGTGAATAACATTGTAACCTTGCGGAACAGTAATTTCAAATACACGAACTGGATCTTCATTTTTAAGGAGATTGACGGCTGATGAGTGTGAGAAAATGATGTTATTACTTTTTGAGGCAGTCTTATAAAAATCTAATTTTTTTGTCAGTCTTGTTTTCATAATTTTGTCACTTTCACTCTTTAAAAAACAAAAGTTAAAGAGTTTTTTAGATATTTAAATTTTAAATTAATAAATTTATTTTTATTGTTTTTTGCGTAACAAACTGTCTCTTATATGTAAAAATCAACCCAATTTGTAAGAATTATTAAGCATATAATGATTTTTGTACTAAACAATTTTCGTGTATAAGTAAAAATAAGATAGCTGATAAATGTGTTTTAAAAAGACTGAATTTTGAATTGTAAAATTGTTTTTAAATATGTTTATTTTAAAGTTTAACTTTTGGTAAATATTAATGTTTATGTGTTTTTATTTCATTTCTAAATTTCACCCATTATAAGTGTTATGGGTAAAATTTTAAGGTTATTTTCTTTTACTTAAAACTCAAAAAAATGCCAATAATTCAGTCTTTTTACTTGTTTTTTTTACTTAAAAAGTCTTTTAATTTTTTTGTTTTTTTCGTCCTTTAAAATTTCAAAAAACTTGTAATTTTACCTTCTGAAATTAAATATAATATTGATGCAAAATTATTACACAAGAAGGAAGAATATATGAAAAAGCTCGATATTTTAAATGCGGTAGCAACCCCATTACAAATTAATCCACTTATACAAGATCCTATATCTGCACAGTAACAATTACTAATAATGCTATCAATAACAAAGAAGATATCAATTTAGTTAAACAAGATGATAAAATTACAAGATTTATTGAAAAAATTAAAAGTGACAGCTATATAACTGATGTACTAAATGAACAAAGAAGCAACAAAAAAATAACAAATAAAAGTTTGTCAAAAATTGTTTCACATGTAAAAAGCATACTTTCTAATGAAGGTATAGAAATTCAAACTATTTCGGCTTCGGAAGAAAAAAATATGCTTAGCAAAGTAAAAAAAAATCAATAGATTCCATGCTCTCTAATATAAACAATGCTTCTACTTGAAAACCATCGAAAGATTTGCAAGTAAAAGATTCCGTAATTATAGATAAAGAAAAAGGGTATTCAATAAATTTCGATAGCAGTGATATAGGTCAAAATTCTAAAGACATACATTTAAAGCTTATTGAAATAAACACAAAATTAAAATATTTGGTTTCTCAAAAAGATGCTTTGAGCAATTTGAATCAAGGTTTAATTAAAGCCTCAATCGCTATTAAAACAGCCGCAGCTGTTGCTGCCGGAATCTCCGTCGCATCCTTTGTTGGTTCTTTTTTATTTCCCCCGCTAGCAGCTGTTGCTACTACTGCAGGATGGTTTGCAGGGATTTGCGGTGCAATTTCTCTTGGTATCGACATTGCCGTGAGCAAGAGAATGAACAATATTAATAACATTATCAAATTGGCTGAAGAACAAAGTTCGTCGCTTAAAAATGGAGCGGCATCCTTAATATTTGGAAATGTTTTGAACAAATCTATTTTTGAAAAAATTAGCAACTTAGCTTCTTTATCTAACATTGAAATTGCGCAAATAGGAACAAAAATAGGATCACTAGCACTTTCTACCATTTCTTTTGGACTTGATATTAAAGATGTTGTAAGTGAATTTCAAAAATTCTATGAAATAAATAGTTTAGTAAGTGAAATTAGAAATGAAATACAAAACTTGAATAAAATAAGTAAGAATTATCTAGACAAAGTTAGATGGGTTGTTATAGATGAAACCAAACAGTACGGTAATTATTCAGAAGAAGGTTATGGTGGTAAGAATTTAGTTATTAAAAACATAAAAACTGGAGAGATTTTCAATGTAAATGATTTAATAAATAAATCACAGTTCGAACTTAGATTGATGGGTCTACAAAAAGTTAATGATAGTATCAAAGGTTGATATGTGAGAACAATAAAGAATAATACCAAAATTGATAATCTTGGTTAATTAACAACTTAAATAAAGCGGGCAGAACCAATAATTCCTATCTCGCTTTTTTTATATGTTAATGTCTATTAGGGCAATTGCCTTTATGCATTTTGCAATTTTACTTTGTAAGAAGCACAAAATAAATATTAAATCAGGTTTTTTGTATCAATAAATTTTGTTGTAATTCCGTTTTTTTTTTTTTTTTGTTGTTTTTGTTAGCTTGTTACGCGTGTTTTTATTTTATTTTGTAAACATAAAAAATCACTGAAACTTAGTTATTTGAATATGCTTGTATTTTTTGGTTACAACATTTTTGTTTTATGTTTTCTTTCATTATTACTTTATTATTATTAATTATTCACAAATGAGTATTTACATTTTTTAAATATATCTACAACTGAGACTTAACCAAGGCTACATGATAGAGTTATATTTTATTGCAACATTTTGATATTAATCACTTTTCGAGTATTTCAATACTTTTAAATCGACATTTATTAAATGATATACATTAGTGATTAATAAATGTCTCTTTAACATTCTAGATGTTAAGTTTTTTTTTTTTTTTTTTGTTACTCTAATATTTCAAATGTATAGTTTATACCCAATCACACAAGAAAGAGATTATATGAAAAACATGAATTATGATTTAACTTTAAGTTCAAAACGAAATCTTTTGCCAGAGATCTTTTGTATAGAACTTGCTGTTTTTGGTTGTATTTTGCTTTTTGTACCTTTATTGTTACTTATCAGTAAATTTTTTCGAAAAAACAAATGAATTTCGAAGAGTGAGTATATTTCCGCTATAAGTCTTGTAATTTTTAATACTGTTCTTTTGTTTGTCTCATCTATATTAATGATTGTTTTTCATGGGCAATTGAAAAAAATGATTTTCATAGGTAATGTAAGTTGCTTTAATTTTGCTTGTATCTTTTTACCTTTTTATATTGTTAGTCTTCTTCTTTGGATTCCTATTTTACTTCAAATTAGATATTTAATAAAAAACGGACAAATTTATAAGTGTTTCGATAAAAATGAAATATTGAATATGGATTTCAGAAAATATTTATCTTTATTTGTTAAAGATGAATATTTGAAAAAGATAGAGCATAAATTTAGTAAATGAGCACGTTATTGCACAAATTGAGAAAAAATCAATCTAAATTTTGGTTTGTATAGACGAGTATATTCGTCAATTTCAATTTATGCCTATAGAGTATTGAGTTTTGTTAACAAAACAAAAATATGAAAATTAGATCTTAACAGACAAGAAAAAGCAAAAATTTTAATTTCTTTTGCTTGCAATTTCTTGGACGAAGCATATATTGATCGTTTTTTTTTGCTTTCCTTGATAGTCAAGTAAGTAAATCAAAAAAAAAAAAAAAAAAATAAACCAAGATAAAAAAGAATAAATCCTTTCCTTGGTTTATTGAGTTATTTTTTTAGATAGTGTGACAACGATTTCAATGTGGTGAGTTTGCGGAAACATATCGAAAGGTTGTACAAACTCAATATCATAATAATCTTTCAATTTAACCAAATCTCTCACTAATGTATGAACATTACAACTGATGTATCCAATTTTTGAGGGGTTTGCTTTTATTATATAGTCTATAACTTCCTGACTTAATCCAGCTCGTGGTGGATCAAGTGTGATTACATTGAAATCTGATAATTTAAGATTATTGATTACTTTTGAAGCGTCGCCCAGAATAAATTCAATGTTGTTTAGTTTGTTTGTTTTCATAGCTTCGTTAGCATTAACGATCGCTTGTTTAATATTTTCGATACCATAAACTCTATTGACTTTTTTAGATATAAATGAAGTTATTGTTCCAACACCACAATACATGTCAATAACTTTGTCACCTTCTTGTAGATTGAGTTTATCAATCATTTTTTTATACATCAAAACAGCTTGTTGAGTATTTACTTGAAAGAATGAGTGTGGGTATATATTGAATTCGAAATTTTCTAACTTTTGTGTCAAAAAATCAGTTCCTATCAGTGTTTTTAGATCGGTTCCAACAAGATTGTCTTTGTTTTTTGTGTCTTCTATGCTGCTAACGATTGAAACAACATTTAGCCAGTCATTCGTAATTTTTTGTATGAAATCTTGTGGCAATTCTTTCTTTATTTTATTGACAAAGACGATTTGTAGAAAATTGTCTATATCTGAACTTCGTGCAACAATTCTACTAATATTTGTTAATTTATATTTTTTAATTAGCGGATTTAAATATTGCAAAAATTTATTTATTGGTTCACTTGCTAAATCAAATGATGTTTGTTTTATGAATTCATGGCTATTCTTTTTATAAAAACCTAACTCAAAATCTTTAACAAATACAACTATTTTATTTCTATAGTTTCACTCTTTATCACTTGCCTGAATTTTATTGATATCAGTAAAATCTAACTGTCTTTTGAATAGATATTCAACTATTGATTGCTTGAAATTTAATTGATCTTGGTAATCTAAAATTGCAAGCGGTGCTACACCACTTGTAACTAGATTTTTATTGTTAATTTCTATTCTTTTAGGATTAGCTTTTATTAATCTAACTACTGAAGCAAAAGCAAAACGAGAATTAGCTTTAGTAATTTGAATGTCCGCCACTTCGTCTTCTAGCATCCCGAAAACAAAAATAGCATAATTTTCTGTCCGATACACACCTAAACCTTCATAACTGAACTCTGTTGTGTGTATATTTGTGAGTATTTCGTTTATTTTATACATTATTTACCTAAGCAAAAGTTTGAAAATATTGAGTCAAGCAAATCACTTTCTTTGCCTTTTCCAATAATGCTTGAAACTGCTTTTCATGCTTCAGTCAAATCAACAACAATAACTTCAGTACCAAAACCTTGTTCAAGAGCATCTAAAGCGTCGGAAAGATTATTTTTAGCGCTTTTAATCAACGAAAGTTGACGTGTATTATAGATTAGATCAGGGTTATTGAAATCAATGTTCGCAAATTGCTGCTTGATTAAATCCAAAAGCGACTCTATTTCGTTGTTTTTAGCCGAAATAAGAGCTTGATTAGGTTCGTGAGATATTTTATTAGTTGTTATTAAATCTGTTTTATTTAAGGCTTGTAAATAAATTTTCTCTTTGGCAAGTTGTTTAATTTGTTCGTCAATTTCATTTCATTTTTCTTTTTGGTCAACAACGTGAATAACAAGATCACTTTTTTCAATGGTTTGCTTTGCTTTTTGAATACCAATTTTTTCCACTATGTCTTCAGTGTCTCTAATACCCGCAGTGTCAATAAGATTAAACAAAACTCCGTCTAATTGAAATTGTGCCTCAATCGCATCCCGAGTAGTTCCTGCTATCTCAGTTACTATCGCTTTTTCTTCTTGTAATAAACAATTAAGCAATGAAGATTTCCCGGCATTCGGTCTTCCTACAATAGCAACTTTTATCCCTTCATAAACTTTCTGTGCATCAGAGCTAACTTTTATTAATTCGTCTATACCTTTGATTAAAGATTTAATTTTTGGTAAAAGAGTTTCATTTGTTAAAACTTCAATATCTGTTATTTCTGGGTAGTCAATATTAACTTCACAATTTCCAATTAAATACTCGATTTCATTCAAAAAAGCAGTTATTTTGTTTGAAAGCCTATTATCAAACTTATTAACACTCATTTTAACTTGTTTTTCGCTTTTTGCATGAATCAAATCATTTATAGCCTCTGCTTTAATTAAGTCGATTTTGCCATTTAAATATGCTCTTCTACTAAATTCACCAGGATCCGCAATTCTTGCACCATGTCTTAAAATTAATTCCAAAATCATATTTGAAACCACAACTCCACCATGAGCATTAATTTCCACAGTATCTTCGCCTATATAGTTTTGTGTTCCAGGAAATCATGCTACTAAAACTTCATCTATTTTTTGATTGCCATCAAATATTGATCCAAAAGTTATTTCCTTATTTTTACCTTCTTTACCTCTAAAAATTTTTTTAATAATATTTATTGCTTCAGGACCGCAAATTCTAATAATAGAAACAGCTTGATTAATTTTTCCTGAACTAATTGCCGTTATTGTATCTCACATAATAAATAAATTTTAAATTATTTAATGTTTATTTTAAGTTTAGTTTTTTGATTTTTTTTGATCTTATTTGTTTTCTTGTTTTATTTATTTAATAATATTTATATACTCTGTTTTTAACTTACAAAACTCAAAAAGAATCTTGTGTAAAGATATTTTTTATAAAAAAATATTGTCAAAAAAATGTTTGTAACTAAGAGTTATTGACATTGAGTAAAAATATAGTTATTTTTTTATAATTTAGGACATGAATTGAATTAAAAGCTCTAAAACACAATTAATAAATATTGAAAGTAGTAAATGGAAGAAATTCTTTTACCTTCGTTCAACAAAAATGGGTAGCATTTTAAGACTTTTGTTACTGCCTTTTGCATATTTGTCAGTGTTTTCTATTTTTTATGCCATTTTTGTCATTACAAAAGAAAATTATTTAATTAAAATCAATTATTCGTTTGTTCCAGAATGAATTAAAGTGTTGGAAACTTTATCTAAATTTCTTTTAGAATTGTTTCCTTTAACAATAACAATCAGTATTGCAATGTATTATTCCAAAAAGTTTGTCTTAGCAACATTTAGCTCAATAATAATATGAGTTGTATTTTGTTTTAGTCAAACGCTTTTTATACATAAAACATCAACAGACGGAATTTATCAAGTATTGTGATACAAAAACATAAATTCGTCTTATATTAATAATTTTTTAGGAATTAGTGAAATAAAAGGATTTTCTTTTAATTTTATTGACGCTATTTTGACAGGTTACTTAATTGGATTTTGTTTAAACAAAACCGAAAAGCACAAAACCTTTAAGTACATAAATTTCAATCGTGTTGTAATGTATTTTGCTCCAATGCTTGTTTTTGTTCTAATTTTTATTCACCTATTATTTATGGGTTTTTTTGCAACAAGTCTTTCATCGCTAAAGAATAATAGGTTTAGCACAAAAACATCAGCTTCTTTTGTTGTGGGATTATTAGAGCAAATTTTGATACCGTTCGGAATGAATAAATCACTTGTGAGCGATTTCACTACAGTTAATTTTGATCTCAATCAACAAGTATGAGTAATAATTAACAATCAGCCACAACAAGTTATTGATTCCTCTACTAAAAACATTGAAACATACAAAACATTACTTAATTCCAATTTAGATTTTGCAACAACAAAAGAACAATTGTTCAATATGTTGAATAGCAATTTAAATAAAAAAGAGTTAATAACAACTTTAGATAATTCATTTTTATTTAATATAAATCAGTTCAATCACAATTCATCTGCCTGATGAAAAAACCAGTCAAATTCAGTGTATTTTATTGATCCTAGCACCCAGCAAGCATTCAATTTAATGTTCGGTAAGTTCAATGTAGCCACTTTATTAAATTCATTATTCGTTATTCCATTTTTAGGAATCGTAATGATTTTATTAACCGACAAAGATCAAATAATTTTCACAACTCAAGTTGTAATTGCTTCAGTTCTTGGTTCATTTTTCATAGGTACAGAATACACAATAACACTAATTGTTTTAATGTCAAGCCCACTAATGTACATTGCTATTTTCTATTTGATTTCACCAATAATGCAATTAATAATAGCTAGAATTGGCTTGAGTGCAGAAACAAGTAATTATGGCTTCTTTGAATATATCAATATAGCAGCTAGAACACAGAATCAAACAGGAATTGCATTTATATTTATCTTTGCGTTACTAATTGGTTTATTAATAGCAATAGGATTTTACTTCTTTGCTTTGAAAACAAAGCCTTTTACACCAGGAATGGGTAATTGTAAGTCAATGGATGTATCAATCATCTTCGAATCAAGAAATTCCAAACAAAAACAACCCATTAATCTTGAAGACTCAATACCGACTCAAGAATTTTGAATAAATAACACGTCTAACACTAAAAAAGACACACAAAAATACAATTTAGAAAAATCCAACTATAGCGAAACCCAAGTCATGACTGGAGTTTATGACATTGAAAATAAAGAAGTAATTGAGCTAAATTTTGACAACAAAGAAAGAAAAACAGAATTTTTCATTTCTTCTCCAGTTGCGGGTAAAGTTGCTCAATTGAATGCAAACACTTGAGAGTTTAGTTTATCTAAATTTGGCAACAAAATAAACAGCCAAATATCAGGAATGGTGGAATCGTTCAATAATGTAACAAACGAAATAACGATAAAAAATGATAATTTCACAATAAAAATGCAAATTTTGTTTAAAGGTGATTTGAATAAATACACAATTTTTAAACAAATTCCCAACTCTTTTGTTCATCAAGGAAACAAACTTCTTGAATTTAGCTTTGAAAAAAATATTTTTGCTCGCAAATCTTTAAGAATTTTGCTTTCGATTGAAAGTAAAAATAACCAAAAAATAATTAGTCACCATAGTAAAAAATTTAGTGATGTAAATCAAGACACTCTCCTATTCTCAGTGGAGGAATTTAGTTAATGGCAGTAGCAATAATTGCAGAATACAACCCCTTTCATAATGGCCACATTTATCAATTAAAAAAAGCTAAAGAACTATTTCCTAATGATGAAATAGTTATAATATTGAGTTCCAACTATACACAAAGAGGCGATTTTAATGTTATGGATTTTGAACAAAGAAAGACATACGCATTAAAATATGGTGCTAGTAAAGTTATTGCTCTAGACTTTGATTCTTCAACCCAAGCAGCACACATTTTTGCTCATGGAGCAGTAAAATTAATAGCTCAGAATAACATTGACAAATTGTTTTTTGGTAGCGAAACAGATAATATTGAATCATTTTATAAAGCTGCCAGAACTTTAAAAAACAACAAAGAACAATATAATACAAACGTTAAATTTTGACTCAAACAAGGTTATTCATTTGTAAGGGCATCTGCTGAAGCGTTAAAAGAAATAAATGGAGAAAACTTTGTGCTACCCAACGATATTTTAGGTTTAGAGTACGTTAAACAGATAGTAGAAAATAACTATAAAATCGAAGCATTTTGTATGAAAAGGACCATAGGTTTTCATTCTTTAGAAACGAAAGAAAATTTTGCCAGTGCTTCAAAAATAAGAGAGATGATTTTTGATAAAAACGAAGATTATAAAAAATACACTCCTGTTGTTTTTTATGAAGAACCAGACAGATTGAAAAATCATTTTAGCTCAATCAGACAAAAAATAATAGACACAGATCCAAAAATACTTGCTGAACATAAATTAGTAAGTGAAGGCATTGAAAATTTACTCAAAAAACACTCAAATATTACTGATTTCGATGCTTTTGTTGATGCTTGCACAAGTAGACGCTATACAAAAACTAGAATTCAAAGAATTCTTTTATATATTTTTTTAGATATCAAAAAATAGAAAGCACAGAGAAAGCCCTTTGTGCTTTTTTTTGTTTAAAAAAACAAAACAAAAACACTCAAAACGAGTGTTAATAAATTATCTTTTTCTTTAATTTGTCCATTATTTCCAAAAGTGCTTTAGCAATAGGTTTTTCCCTAGAAGAGTGTCCTGCTTGTTCAATTATTTGTAGGTCTACAAATTTCAATTGTTTTGCTAATTCATAAGCTCCAGAAAGACGACAATCAACATCATATCTTCCATGAACAATAGTTGTTGGTATCAGTCTAATTCGGTGCATATTTTTTAAAATTTGGTTTTCTTCTATAAAGCAATTGTTAGCAAAATAATGAGTTTCCATTAGTGAAAAATTTATTGTATCCTGAACTCTAGCGATGTCTCTTCTTTCTGGAACGAGAGTAACAAGACCATTTTCTCAATCTGCTCATTTTTTTGCAGCTACGAAAGATTTACGCATGTCAGGAAGTTTGATTTTTTCATAGTAGAAACTAATTAGAGTTTTTACATCGGTTGTTTCGGCAAAACGAGTAAAAATTTCATAATCACGAGGAAAGAAATTACTTGCTCCATTTGCACCATACAATCACTCTAAATCACTTTGACGACCTAAAAATATTCCCCTTAACACCATTTCTATTACTTTATCAGGATGAGTCTGAGCATATAAAAGACTCAAGGTTGTACCTCAAGAACCACCAAACAGAATTCATTTTTCAATTTGCAAATGCTGTCTAATTTGTTCCATGTCATTTATTAAATCTTGAGTTGTGTTGTTTTCTATTTTAGCTGCTGGTAAACTTTTACCACAACCACGCTGATCAAAAAGAATAACACGATAATATTTAGGATCAAAATATTTGCAATCATCACGACTAGTGCCGCCACCTGGACCACCGTGAACAAAAATTACTGGTATACCATTCTTTTTGCCAGAAACCTGATAGTTAACTGTATGTCCATCAATTTCTAGCTGGTATTCTTCAAATTCGTTGTGTTCATAAAACATTATAATTTTTTCGAAACTCCTATTGAAATTGAGTCTATTCCAGCGTGAATCATTGTTGAAGAAGAAGCTAAACGAGTGAAAACAGGCACAATTGAATACTTAGCTAATGTTTCATTAGCAAAATCTATTAATTGTCCGTCCCCGGTTTGCAATATTCAAAAATCATAAAATTGAATATTTTTTTCACCACCAATGAATTCAATTAGTTTTTCTACTACTTTTACAACAGCCGATTTGTGAGTTTTCTTTACTCCATCAACAGTAACTCCATCTTGATTTTTAAGTAAAGGAACCAGCTTTAGAGAAGTCATTAAAATCTTTTTAGCTCCCTTTAATCTTCCACCTTTAATAAATGGATCTAATGAAGCAGGAACAATGAAATTTAACGAGCTTTCGTTATATTCTTTTAAAAACTTAATAACTTCAGCATCTGATTTGCCATTTTCAAGCATGCTTTTTGCTCTTTGTGCCATTCATAAATATTGCTCGCCATTAAAATTATTGTCAAAAATAATAAATTTTGATTTGTTAATATCGGCAGCAATCGTTTGAAGATAACCACATTCACTTGATAAGTTACTATTAATAGGAAGAATTACAACTTTATCATACTTAGAGTCTAATTCTTTCATCAAATTTTCCATATATAAGAAAGGCGGAAGTGAAGTTTTGGCTTCTTTTTTTTCTCTTAATTTCAAAAGAACTTCAACCTTGTCAATCTCTATACCCTCTAAATAATTATTATTGTTAATATTTATTTGAAGTGGTAAAAATTCAAAACCATATTCTTTTAATTCGTCTTTTGTGTACCCCGAATACGAGTCTAATACTACTCCTATTTTAGTCATTAGTTATCCTTTCTGTTAGCAAAACGTCCTTGTTCACTTTTAGTATTTTTGCTAAAAATTTGTCTTTATTAAAATCCTCAATTACAACCTTAATGTTACGTTTCTTAGCATATTCCAAAAAGCTCATGAATTTTAGAAAAATGTTATTGTCATTAAACATGTTAGTCATTTTCTTAGAAATGAAAACATATTCAGTTGGATAGTTACTGATCATTGAGTAAAAAGTTGTGTTAATTTCAACAAAACCTCAATACGTTTCAATGTTACGTTGTTTAAATTCATTCATTCTTTTAATGACTTGTTCTGATAATTCTTCACTTTCTAAAAAGCAAATTAGTTTCTGTTTTGTAGGTTCTATTAAAGGAATTGTACTATCCCTTAAAAAAACATATTCACTATCTTTGAAGGAAACGAACTTAACTTTGTCAAAATTGTCCTCATCAAGTGGAAAAATATTATTGTAGTAATTTGTCTTTAATGATGATGTATTAAGAATTAAACTACTGTAGTTATCTAAACTTTGCAACTCAGAATCAATTTTCATTGCAACAATTTGATTTTGTGTGTCTATAACTAAATGTTGATCTTCTATTATTAGTTTCTTTTCAACAAGGGCTTGCGTTTTCTTGTAAGCTGAAGTAAATTCATAAATAACATTTTCGTCAAAATCTTGCACTTTTACTTGATAAAAATTGTCGTGCTTTGCTCCTAATAGAGTTAAGTAGTCCAATAGAATTTGACCACTCAATAGACTGCAGTCAAAGTGTGCATCAACAAAAATAACTGTTTGACACTTCTTTTGATTTACTAAATCTTGCATTTTAGCAACAAAATACTTGTGTACCTTTTTGCTAACTACTTGACTTTTAGGAACAACACTTAGTACAATTGCATTATATTGTCTATAAAAAACATAGTTTATGTTGTGAAATTTAGCCAGTCTTTTGTATATTGAGTTCAGTACATTCGCTCTTTGTGAGTACTGGTGCTCGCCTAGCAAAACAACAAAATTGAGCGATTTGTTCATTTCCATAAACTCAAATGGCTTACGTAAAAAGAAAATATTAGTTTTGTGGCTTTTAGAAACTTTTTTTCAAGCAATAACACCTACAGTTTTTGATTTTGTTGCTAACTTTTCAATCATTAAACGACATTGATATTTTTCTTTGTCTGTGACATTTTTAAGATTTAAAACAATATCAATATTTTTGTTGTTGTCTAAAAAGTTTGCAAGTGAATTCACACATAAGCGAGCACTCTCTGTAACAAAACTTTTACTAAAATCCTCAAATGATATTCAATATCCGCGGGTTAAGTTTTTATTATGAAAAATTCTAGTTTTATTTTTCTTATTAACTTCTGAAGCTAAAAGTTTTACCCTGTTTTCTTCAAAGTCAAATGTAAAAGAAACAGTGGCATTATTGTTGACAATAAACTTGTAATAACAAAAGTAAATGATAATTCCAAGTGCTGCCAAACAAATAATTAGTACCACAATTAAATAACCAAAATTCATGATTAATCTTCTTTTTTGCGGATAGATGGGTGAGTTTTGTTTAGTGTTTTAATTCCGTCACCTTGGAATTTAACATGTATTACATCACCTTGCACTTGAAGAACTTTTCCTTCTCCAAATTTAGAGTGAATGATTGAGTCACCTTCAATAAGATTATTTGTATCTTCGGTTTCACTTTTCGCAAACATTGAGGCAATATGAATACCTCTTTTTCCACCTTTTACACCCGCTTCACTAATAAAACGACTTTCTTGTCCATTTCTTGCTGCTGAAAAGCTTAAGAACAATTTCTTTTTAGCTCGTGTAAAAGCAACATAAGCCAGACGTCTTTCTTCTTCTAGTGCTTCAATCTGTTCTGAAGATAGTTTATTAAACAATAAACCTTTTTTCTTTGTGGAGTCATTGTTTTTAACATTAAGAGCACGCGCATTAGGAAAGACTCCTTCAGCTAAACCAGCAACAAAAACGTAGTCAAATTCTAATCCTTTAGCATTGTGTACTGTCATTAAAGCAACAGAACTTAAAGGATCTCCACCAGGCTTTTCATTACCTAAAATAACAACTTCTTGTAAGTAGTCGGTTAATTCTTTGTTTTTGTTTTGTTCTTCTCATGCGTCAATAGCATTAATTAAAGCATTGAAGTTTTCTTCTTTTGCTTCCAGTGTTTCAGGTTGTACCTTTAACGATTCAAAGTATTTTAATTCGTCGTACATTAATTTTCTAAGAATTAGTGTAGGTTTTTGTTTGTGTTTAAAAATTTGAGTTCTTGCTCATCTAACTTTATTAACAACATCAGCAAGACCTTTCATTGTTTTCATATTAATTTTCAGTGTTTCGTAAATTTCTTTAATATGTTCTTCAATAGCCGTAAACATTAAAACATCTTTTTGCAGTGAAAAATCATAAAGTTTACGTACTGTTTCCTTACCAACCGCTCTAGCAGGCTTGTTAATAACTCTTTGTAAAGATAAATCATCAGGAGCATAAATTAGTTGAAGGTAGGCTAGGGCATCTTTAACCTCTTCACGTTCATAGAATCTTTGTGTACCAACAACATAGTGATTAGTGTTGTCATTGATTAAAGAACCTTCAATTGCACGTGAGTAAGAATTTGCACGATAAATGATAGCAATATTCTTAAGTTGCACACGGTTTTTCTTTAGTTCATTGATTTTCATTGATATTCAACGCGCTTCATCTTCATCACTGAAACCACAATTGAATTCAATGTCTTCACCTTCTTCATTGTCGGTGTAAAGTTTTTTCTTAATTCTTAATGAGTTGTATGAAATTAAGTTATTAGCAGCATTAAGAATTTTTTTAGTTGAACGATAATTTTTTTCTAACAATATAGTTGTAACGTTTGGAAAATCCTTTTCGAAGTTAATAATGATATTAATATCAGCATTTCTTCAAGAATAAATAGTTTGGTCAGGATCTCCAACTATTGTAATGTCACCTTTTTTAGCTAAAACTTTTACAATACCATACTGAACGTGACTTGTATCCTGGAACTCATCAACTAAGACATAATCAAATTTAGATTCTCATTTGTGACGAGTAGCTTCATATTTAGGATTATGGAATAGATCATGTACATAGACTAGCAAATCATCAAAATCTAAAGCTTTACCTCTCTTTAGATATTCAACGTATTCTTTATAAATTGTTGGTCTTAAATCATTTTTATCTTCTGCATTTTCAAGACTATGTTTTGGTTTTCTTAGTGAGACTTTTTCTTTAGAAATATAAGAAAGCACAGAATCATAAGTGTAATCTTCATTAGTTATATCGAGTTTGTCATAGACTAATTTTAAAATTTGCCTTTGCTCAGGGTCATCAATTATCTTAAAATCATTCGGTATACCCATTACATGGATATCACTTCTTAAAATTTTGGCACATAAACTATGGAAAGTAGAAACGTGTGGATGTTCTTCACTCGAGCCGATAATCCGCACAACTCTATCCAGCATTTCATCTGCTGCCTTTTTAGTAAAAGTAACGGCCAAAATTTTTGACGGAACAATTTCTTTTTCTTTAATTAAGTAGGCTACTTTGGTAGTTAAAACTTTAGTTTTACCACTACCTGCCCCAGCAATTAATCTCAGTGGTCCTTGGGTGTGTTTTACTGCTTCTAGCTGCTTTTCATTAAGCATAGTCAAATCGAGATGTTCTGTACTCATTCAAAACCTCCTAGTCTTAAAATTGAATGTCTATGTCAGGTAAGGGTCTGCTTTTTGGCTTTACAGACTTTTGATCTCAACTACTAATTCTTTCAGTAGTGTATTTGTTTTTGTAAACTGTGTATGTTTGCGATAGTGAGTCATTTCATCCTATTTTGTTAGGTTTAGCAACCGAAAGGATGAACATAACTTCAATCAATAATGCTAATGATGTTAGTGATAAAGGAAAGGTGACGAAGGCTCTAGTTATTGGTGGTAGTTCAGTTAAATGTTTTCTTTGGAATGCTACTTGTTCAAAACTTTCTGGACTTATTAAAATCATTCAAGCCCACATTACGATTATTCAAAAAATTGCTCCGAATGATTGTCTTGACAGTAAAGCAAGAAAAAGATTTTGTTTTTTCTTTTTTGGAATGATTTTGACTCTGAAAATTCACATTATCACTGTTTGACCTTTAGTTAGGAATGGAATTAATATTCATCAGCTAAAAATAAAGATTATTATTAAACTTAGTCAAACGTAATACAAGTAATTTTGTCTAAAACTAACATTGTTTTTGTCTGGACTTATCATTGCGAAAGTTATTGCGAATAAGAAGATTAAGAAAACAAATAGATCTGAGAATGTTATGGTGAATCTAATTCAAAAACCAACTTTTTTATTGGTTGTTACTATTTCATTTTGTGCCATTAGTAAATTTTGTGAAAAATATCAGATCAGTATTTTTCGTCAACAAGTTTAGGATCGATTAAAGCAGATCATTTGTATCAAGCAAAGTAACGATTTTGTGTTAAGTCAGGATTTGAACCATAAATAGCAGCCAACTCTTTTGCTAGCACATCTTTAATGTTTTGTGTTTTCAATGTTTTTCCTAGAACGATGAACATTTTTCATTGTTTTATGAAACCAATGTATCCTGCTAGAAAAAGTCGATAGTGAATAATGTGTAGCAAGTTCAAAGCATCTTTTAAATCATCACTTGCTTCTTTTGTTTGGTTCAAAATTTGTTTTCATTCAAGATTGATTGATTTAACATTCAAGTTAGCAAGTTGGTAGTTTCAATCTCTAACTTCAATGCTTGATGTGTAAAAATATGTTGCTGCTTTTAAAAAAGCGTTAACTGTAATATCGATTGAGTATTGTTTGTTTGTAGATTTTAATGTTTTATTGTTTTCGTAGATACTTAATGCAAGTTTGTTAGAAAAAACTTTATTGAAGACAACAGGAGAAGTAACTATCAATGGTTCTCAATTCTCCTTTAAATTAATAGTTTTTTCTTCAAATGGTTTTGTGGGTGCATCATGGCGCACTAGACCTCGATAAACCGCTTTGAACTCAATGATGTCTGCTTGTTGTGATTTCTTAATTGCCTTTGTTACTCTTGTAACGAAGTCTTCATCCAATTCAGTGTTTGAAAACAAAATGTAAGAATAAGGTTTATCACTTTGTTTTAAAGCTTCATAAATGACTGAATTTAAAGGTTGATGCTTTGAGTTAATAACTAACTTTATTTTGTTTGCATCAAAGTTTTTTAGAGCTTCATTAATCGCTACCAAGTGTTCATCTGTTGGTTTATCAATAACTATTGAAACTGAAAAGTTCCGCGAATTTTGTTTATAAACTTGTTTCAAGATTTCATGAACTGAATTGTCTGGGTTGTAAATAGGAATAATTATTTCTAACATAAAACCTACATCTTCAAGTTTCCAGTTGTTCTTGGGTAAGGGATAACATCACGAATATTAGACATTCCAGTTACATACATTACTAATCTTTCGAAACCAATTCCAAAACCTGCAGATTGAGCATCACCGAATCTACGCAAATCTAAATATCATTGCAATGGTTCAATATTCATATTTAGTTCATTCATTCTATTTAACAATTTGTTGTAATTTGTTTCCCTTTGTGATCCACCAACTAATTCACCAATTCCTGGAACTAGCAAGTCAAAAGCAGCCACTGTTTCGTTGTCTGGGTTTTGATACATGTAAAATGCTTTGATTTGTTTTGGGTAGTTTATAACTGCCACAGGCCCACCAATAATTTCTGAAGAAAGAAATTTTTCATGCTCTGAAGCTAAGTCAGTACCGAAAGCAAAGTTTTGCTCTTCAAATTTTTCTTTGTTTTGTTCAAGAATTTTTAAAGCTTCACGATATTCAAGTTTTGTTAATTTAGTATTAATGAATTTATCCAATGTGTCAAGAAGATCAGCTTTAACATTTTTAGTCAAGAATTCAAACTCAGCAGGATGTTTTGCAATTGTTTTTTTGATAACTGTTTTTAATAAATCGTCAGCAAGATCAATGATTTTATTTAAATCATAGAAAGCACATTCAGGTTCAATCATTCAGAATTCAGCGGCATGACGTGATGTGTGTGACATTTCAGCTCTAAATGTAGGAGCGAACGTATAAACATTCTTATACCCTAGGGCATAAGATTCAGCATGCAATTGTCCAGTTACTCCCAGTGTTGCTTTTTGCTTGAAAAACATGTCTTCATTCTCGTCGTCAACAACAAAAAGTTCCCCAGCACCTTCTCCATCATTCGAAGTGATAATGGGACTATTTACATAAACGAAGTCATGATTTCTAAAGTAATCGTGTACTTCTTGAGCTAGTGTTGAACGGATTAACATAACAGTTTTAAGTAGATTTGTTCTGTGTCTTAAGTGTGGAACTTCTCTTAAAAAATCTAATGTTGTTTCTTTCTTTTGAATTGGATAGTCTTCGTCAACGTTAGCAAGCAATTTAAAAGAATCAGCTTTAAGTTCGACAGGTTGTTTTGCTTGTGGTGTTAGAACTAATGTTCCACTTACCTCAATAGCAGCCCCACTTCTTGCTGATTCAACTTCATCTAGATTAACATTTTGTTCGTTTAGTACAACTTGTAAGTTTTGCACTGTGCTTCCATCATTAATTTCGATAAATCTTATTTTTTTATTTCCTCTATTTGTTGCCACCCATGCTTTAATTGCAAAGTGTTTACCATCATGTTGTTGGAGTGAATCATATAATTTTTTTATTGTCATCTTTTATCCTTTAACCATTAAATAAATATGTTAATATTTATAATTTTACCAAAATATAGTTACAAAAGCCTCTTGTAGTGAGTGTGGAATGAAAAAAAAACACGGAAAATCCGTGTTATTGTCCTACCGGTAAGTCGGTTACATTTTTATTTGGTCCGACACTATCATTTCATTTTGAAATATGATAATTCAATCAAAAACCATTTTGTTTTACAAATTGCTCTCATTGGCCAAATAATTTTGGAGCAACGTCACCTAAAGTGTTGGTGTGGTATATAAACTGGTGATAGAAATGTTGAAACTGAGTATACAAGATTTGTTTATCTTCACTAAAACGATAAATAAAGAATGGAACTTCGACTGAAGGTTGTCCATTTTTTTCGGTCAGTCAAAGTCTTATAAAGAAGTTTTGATTAATTTTTGCTGCAAAAACTCCGCTGGCATCAGAATCAACATTTTCAATTGGAACAATACTTTCCACTTCAGGTCATTTTGAACGATAAGTCAGACTCACATATTTAGAAGGATTTTGTATGATGTCTTTTTGTGCGCTTGAATATTCCACTGAAGGCTTAAAGTTATATAACTTAGGAATTTGCTCAAATTGACTATCAACACCTGAGAATGCAAAATTGAAATGATTTAAATGTGTTAAGTATCAGTATCATTTGTCACTTAAAAGTTGAGAAATTTCAGTTTCCAAATTACTCATTTTCAAGTTATTTGCTTCAGTGTTTTCACTGAAAAGAGACTGATATTCAGTAATTTTTTTATTTAAATCACTAATTCATTCCTGACTAACTTTTTGACTTTCTTTAAAAGTGTTGATTTCAGCATCACCCTTATTAGCAAATACGAAATTTTTCAAGAAACTATCAATGTTAATGTTACTATTTTCATCAACTTTTTTGATTGGTGCAGGAATGGGATTTTCATCAACAAACTTGATTGAACAAGACACACTAGCAAACGAAATGGCAGTTAAAGACAATAAAGAAAGCGAAGAAAGTATAAAGAATTTTTTATTTCTTAGCATAATAGCTTTCCACTTGACTGAAATAGAATTTTTCCAAATCGTCTAAAGGATTAAAATCGCCTGAGTAAACAATATTTCCCTTGTCAATAATGGTTACATAATTAGTGAAACGATTAACTTCATGAAGTTCATGTGTAGAAATAAAGATTGAACGATTCTGGGCAACGAAACCATTAAGAATATTAAATAACTCACGACGAGATTCTGGATCCAAGTTAGCGGCAGGTTCATCCATTATCATCAATTGCGGTTGACTAATCAAACATTGAGCAAGCAGTGCTTTTCTTTTTTCACCACTCGAAAAATTGATTGGTTTTTTGTTTGCAAATGACTTAATGTTTAGTTTTTCAATAATTTCTTCAGTACGTTTTTTTGCTTCATTTTTACTCAAACCACTCAATAAACCAAAAGAATAAATGTATTTTGTTAAATTCAATTCCTTAGGGAAGTTTGGGTTTTCCGGCATGTAAGCAATTTTAGCTTTTGCTTCGGCTTGTGTATTTTTCAGTCCGCCAATAAGAATTTGTCCTTCATAGTTAGCATAAGCGCCAACAATTGATTTAATAGTTGTTGTTTTTCCAGAACCGTTTGAACCAATAAAAACGTGAAATTTACCAGGTAAAATATCAAAGTTCAATTCTTTAATAGCGTAATTTTGCTTGTCATAACTTTTTGAAAGTGATTTAACTTCAATAATTTTTTCCATTATCTAAAATCCTTTCTACGTTGCGCTCAAATAGTAATTAATGTTAAGAAAACAATTAATATCACTCACACAGGAATTACTGCGGACGCAGGAACTATATTTGCTTTTCTTTGAATTAAATATACATTATTTATGTGTGAAAAAAGATTCATATTTGAGTCTTTTGTTAGTTGGTAACGAGCAACTTTTTGATTGGTTTTATCACTATCATTTTCTGGTTGTAAGACAGTCAGGATAGGCATAAATGAGCTATATCCTCCAACAAAATAATTTCTTGTCTCGTATTCATTCATATAAACTTTGAATTTATATTGCTGTGGTTTTGTTTCGTTATCCTGAGTGTTGTAATTTAAAACGACTGATTTGTATAAAGAACTTTGGTTGAAGTTATAAAACAGATTATAGTATGCTACCACATATAGATAAATTTGTTTTTCATGATTTAAAACAGAAGAATCGAATCATTTTGCAATTTGGTTTAATTCTAAATATTTATTCATCAATTGATAAATTTTGTCATTAAATTCATCAACGGTTAATTGCTTATTGAAATCATTTTTGAAATCGTTTTTGAATTCGTTTTGATAAATAGAACTATGTAAGAGAGAAGAAATAATGTTTCATTTAAGCCTTCCAACAAAGTTTTCGATATTTGAAAATCCAAAACTATCTTGTGCTAATTTTTCATTAGTATCAGCTTTTTCTCAAGCGTAAATAATTTCATTAGTAGGTCATTTTTGTTGAGCATAGTCAATGTCGTCATTGATTAGTGGTGCTGTAGGAACTAGTGACACAATGTTTTTTTGCTCTTGACTCATTTGTTGACTATTAATTAGTTGATAACTATATTTCAAATCATTGTTGTTTGAATAGTTAATGATGTTATCTAAAAATTTGGACTTATTGTTTTGTAATGTATTAATTAAATCCGTTCCGTTTTGTGTCATCATTGTCGACATTTGGTAAGGAATATTTAATCAGGCAAGACTTTGAGCGATTGCAGCATTATCTTTCACTTGATTGAATAAAGTATTCAATTTTTGTTCTGGAGATGTTGAATAAGTTGACTCATTAGAAGGTTTTATACCTCCTTTAATGTCTCTTGGTTGTCTATCAACAATGTAAAAACTGTCATCGTTTTTGTTAGTTGCAAAAGAATATACATTTAAATCGTTGTAATTATTATTTAATTGCTTAGCCATTGATTTAATAGCAGGCTCAGCAAAGTAAGAACTGAATGTTCCTAGTAAAAATAATGGTACAAAAACAGTAGAAGCCAATGTTGAAGCCAGTCTTCTTGAAGAACGTGTACAAATCAGTGCTGTTATTAAACCAAAGAAGCAAAATCCGAAAAGACTTGTGACAAATGAACCACCCACTAAGTATTTATAGTAAGTAGTGTATTGACTTGCAACAGGACTTAATCCTATAACAAATGCAAGTAACACTAACAAGGCGTTTAATAAACTAAAGGCAAAGAAAATTAAAATTTTTACATTTACCATACTATGTCTACTTACTGGTTTCGAAGTGACAATTAATTCCATTCCGTCTGTTTCAATACTTTTAAAAATATTAATAGCTAAAAGATTAGAAAACACAACTGTGTTGACTAAAGATAAAACAATCGGTGCGATCATAAACATTTGCAATTGATACAAATTGTTGGCTGCAAGACACATAAAACTTAGTCCAAGAGTTAATGCAAAACCCAAAATCGGCATCAACAATGTCGATTTCTTATTTATCAAGTAGTAAAGTAAGAACTTTAAAAAGTTTGTTTTTAAATTGATATTAGTCATTTTTGTCTCCTTGAACTATAAAATCTGCAAATATTCATGAAACATATGATCCAAATTTATCTTCTACTTTTGCTAACTCAAAATCTGGATTTCATCCTGAATCAGGAATGTCTAAGCTAATAAAATCATTTTTTGCTACCAAGTCTCTTGAAATATCAATAATGTATGGTAAAACTTCAGAAGCTGAGTAGTCTTTTACCTCTTTGTTGAATGTTCTTTGAAAACTTCTGAAAGCATTATCGGGAGCAAAAGTTACAGTTTTCAGTCTTGAAGGTGTGTTATTTGTTCATTTTTGCTCTTTAACAATATTTAACTTTAAAAAAGTGTCATTAGGATATTTGAATAAAAACAGTTGCGTCGAAAACTGATAATTATCACCTTCTTTAGGAGTAGGTTGGTCACTCCATAGTCCACTTTTAAGCGGAAACTTTTCACTAGCATAATCAATTATCTGGTTTGAATTCATTTGTCAAGTGATGGGAAGCGAATTGCGATAAGTTGCTCTGAAATTAGTGCTGTCTGATGTTTTAGCAAACTGATAACCAACAGCAGTAAAGCAATTTACACGATAAAGAAGATACAGTCAGTTTTGTCTTTTGAACTCATCTCATTGATCACTGTATTTTGTAAATATCAAAGGATTGTATCGATTAGGTCGTCAAAAATCAATTTTTCTAATTGAAACTATTGCTGCATTTGTTTGCAAACGAGCAAAAGAATAATTAGCATAAATTTTTTCCATTTCTTTATCAAGTTTCTTGATATTTTTTTCTAACAATTGTGAATCAATATATTCTTGCTTTTGCTTGTCTAATTCTTCCTGACTTTGTTCATCCCAAAAATCTTTTTTATAAACTTCATCTAAGACGCTTTGGACAGCATTTTGATTCAAAAAAGCTTTAACATCAAGATTAAGATTATTTTTAATAACTGGATTTTCTTGTTCAGTTGTAACACAAGACACAAGACTTAGCGGCGTTAAAATACTCAGTGAAACAGGTAAAAATAGTTTTCATTTTTTAAACATTGTTTAACCTCTTAATGTCATAAGGAACTATATCGATGTCTTTGATTGAATCGTTTTTTGTTAAATTTACAACAACATCAAAAGCATCATCCATTGAAATTTCTGCATCTTTATCATCTTTTTTAAATTTGTATATTCTTGGTTCCAACATAATTGCTCCAGTATTGCGATAGACATACATTGCTTGATACGTATCGTCACTGAATTTAAGCATGATTCAATAACTATTTTTATCTTTGTTGTATTGGTATTTCAAATCTACCAATTTGTTAGAAACACCAGTAATTTGAAGGGCTTCATTAGGATAAACCACAGCAAAATCTTGCGGATTGTTGTATGCAAAACTTGGAGCTTGATGTAAGTCACCAACAAAAGTGAAATCACTTCTTCATTTGAGCGCTAAATATCAGTTTTCTCGTAAAAGTTGATAGAAAAATTCTTGACTTGTTTTAATGTCAGGAATTCTCACCAATGTGGAGCTAATGTTTTGATAAGAAATATCTTCTCCTTTTATATAGTAAAAAGTTTGTCCGTTAAAATAAAGCATCGCTTCACGCACATTTTTAATATAAAAGTTGTCCACTTCTAGTTCTTGCATTCTTGCAAGAAAAGAAGCTTTTTGCAAGTTGGCTTCATCTTGAGTTTTGTCATTTTCAATTGGATCATAAACTAATGAAAGAAGTTCATCCATCTTTGCATTTTTGAACTCTTCCTGATTGTTATTTTCTTCATTTTTTGTGTCATTATGAGTACTTTTTTCACTTTTGAGCTGATTACAACTCAAAGGAATTAAAGGTGTAATTGAAACAACCGAAACAAACGATGAAAAAGCCAAGATTTTTTTAATTTTCGCTGACATTTTTCTCCTTTGATATATGGCAATTATATATAAAAATCTCAATAATTACAAAAAAAATTAACTCAAAGGTAATAATTTTTTGTGCTTTTATAAAAAAAGAAAACAAAAATTATGTCTTTTTGTTTCCATTTCTTTTGCTTAAAAAAAACCAAGCTATGCTTGGCTATTGTTTTTAAGGGATTAGTTAAACTTGATATCTACTAAGATAGGAGCATGGTCACTAACATCACGGATTAATTCTAGATCAGTTGGATTTGGTTTATCGTTTTTATATCTTTTATAATTCTGAACACTTTCCTGTCTATTTCATAAACTATGCCCGCTTGCATCTTCTTTAAAAGCACTAATAATATCTATTTTGTATGGGTAGTTTTGTCCATAATAAACATTTTTTGTTCCAGTGTCAATAATCGCTCATTTGTCATAAGGCTCAGAATAAGCTTTAACTTTGTTTGAAAGAGATGTTTTGTAATATTCAAGATTAGTTTCAAAATCAACATAACCTAGAGCATATTTTTCACTTTCAATTGCCGAATTGTTTTTTGCCTTAATGTTTGTGTCACCACCGAAAATAATGTCGCAGTTGTATTGTGTCTTGAGTTCAACCAGAATTTGTGCTAAGGCCTTAGCTTCTTTTATTTCTTGGTTACCTTGTCCAGAATATTCATTTGATTTTGTCTCGCCGTTTTTCGTATTAACATCAGGAGCATCAAAATGACCAAAAATTGAAACAAACTTGTAATCTGATTTTGTTACAGATTCAAATTGCACATAGTAAAGTGGTCTTGCATAAATTTCTTTACCTTTAAATCCTGAATTAAGAACCTTAACTTTATCTTTACGATATAAAACAGCAATCTGTTCTCTAGAATTTTCGAATTCTTTGCGATATGAAGCTACATTGAGTGGACTGATAACATATTGTCAAGTTTCTTCTTGATTGTTTTGGTTAAGAAGTTTCACCAAGTTTTTAACACTTGTTTCCTGTCCTCAGTTAATCTCTTCCAATCCAATAACGTCAGCCTGCGAACTCAAAATAGTAGTTGCTATGTTAATCATTTTGTTTGAGTTATAGGCAGTGTTAGAACCACCGAAATTTAGAACATTTCAGCTCATAAGACGCAAGTCAGAAGTTTTTTCTAAGCTCACTGATGTATTTAAAACTACTTTTTCTTTTTGATTTGCAAAGTAGTATCCCACTCCCCCACCACCAGCTGCTAGCACGATTAAAGCTGTTAGTAGTGAAACTAAAGTTTTTGGTTTTTTTGATTTAGTATTTCTAGATTTAGAATTTTGTTTTTTAGCCATTATTTACTCCAAGTTTAGTAATAAAACAATTTTAATGAAAAAGCTTTATTTTTGAGTGTTTTTTTGATTAGAAAATATTGTCCTATTTTAAAGTATTTTTTGTGATAAAATATTAATGCAATTTTTAATTGCCTCTAGCAAGTGGGAGATTTCTATGTAAATCATTTGCACCACATATTTCGAAAGGAAACATACAATGGCTAAGGAATTAGTTAGAATTGCTAAATTGCAATTCAATGCTGGTCAAGCTAAACCGGGTCCTGCTTTAGCTGGATTAGGAATTGTTATGCCTGAATTCACAAAACAATTCAACGACGCTACAAGAGACCGTGGAAGTGAACCAGTTCCAGTTAAAATTTGAGTTTACAAAGACAAATCATTTGACTTTAAAACATATACATCACCTGCATCATACAAATTAAAAGAAGCTGCAAAAATCAAATCTGGTTCTTCAAATTCAAGAACTACAAAAGTTGCAACTATTTCAGTTGACCAACTAAAAGCTATCGCAGAATACAAACTTCCTGACCTAAATACAGATTGCCTAAAATCAGCAATGAGAACAATTACTGGTACTGCTAAAAACATGGGTATTGTTGTTGAAGGATACGATGAAAGTGAAGGATGCAACTAATGAAAAAAGTTTCTAAGAATCTAGCTAAAGCACGTGCATTAGTAGATAAAAATGCTGTTTATTCACTAGAAGAAGCTATTGAATTAGCTAAAAAATCTTCATATGCAAAATTTGATGCTTCAATCGATTTAGCAATCAAATTAAACATTGATACTCGTAAAGCAGATCAACAACTACGTGGAGCAGTTGTGTTACCACATGGAACAGGAAAAGTTGTAAGAGTTTTAGTTGCTACAGATGATGCAACAGCTCAACAACAAGCTAAAGAAGCGGGAGCAGATTTTGTTTATTCAGGAGCAGAATTAGCTGAAGTTTTAAATCAAGACAAATATGACTTTGACATCATTGTTGCCGACCCTAAAATGATGGTTGTTTTAGGAAAATACGGGAAAAAACTTGGACCTAAAGGTCTAATGCCTAACCCTAAAACAGGAACAGTTACTGTAACACCAGGAAAAGCTGTTGAAGAAATCAAAAAAGGGAAAGCAAACTACCGTGCTGAAAAAGGTGGAATTATCCACTCACTTATCGGTAAAAAATCAATGTCTACAGAACACCTTGTAGAAAACGCTCAAACTTTAATCCAAACAATCAAAAGATTAAAACCAGCTGCAGTTAAAGGGACATACATGCTAAACCTAACAGTTTCAGCAACAATGGGACCAGCAGTTAAAATTAAAATTGATTAATATAAGCTAGCGAGAATATCAGTCTGCGGACTGGTATTTTTTTATAATTTGTAACTAGCAACAACAAAAAACAAAAAAAACAAGACCTTCGCCTTGTTTAAAAATCAAAATTTAACAACTTATTCTTTGTCTGTGCCGACTTCATCAATTCCAGAGGGAGACACTAATACGTGTGAGCTGTTTGGTATCTCAACATCTGGTAAAAACTTTTCAAATTTACCAACATTTTCGATGTTTTTAAATACAGTAGAACTTTTACCCACTGCTTTTGTAAGTGTATCTACTGATCTTTGACCCCATTTTTTTGCGTCTTCGATGTCAGTTAGAAGTGCTGTAACACTCTTTTTCAAAGTTTTAGCTTGCTTTACGAGTTCTAACGAGTTGTATGAGTAAGCAGCAACTTCGTTAATTGTTTTAATTGTATTAATGATAGCAACTAAAGTTGTTGGTCCACAAACCACAATATTATTTTCTCTTGCTAAACTTACTAAAATGTTATTTGTGGTAAATCAAGCATATAATCCTTCAGAAGGCAAGAACATAATAGCGAAATCTATAGATGTTTCAATTTGATCAACATATCTTTTAATGTCTTTAATATTGTTTTTGATTGCACTTGTTAAATTTTTACTTGCAGTTTCAACCTTGCTTTTATTCCCTTCTTCCAAAGCACTTGTTAAATCTTTTCATTTTTGTAGCGGGAACTTAGCATCCAAAAACAAGTTTCTTGATTCACCGTTCACATCAAAAACTTTGATTGAAAAATCAGGCTTGTAAGTTTTTTCTTCATTTGTTTTTGAATCACTAACAACAAATTGTTTTTGTATTTCTACTAAAGAATCAGTTTTTCCAAATGACTCTTCAATTAAATCTTGAGCAAATTTTTCACCAAATGCCCCAAACGATTTTACATTGCTAAATATTTTTTCTACGTTTTTAACAGAATCTTGCACTGTTTCAAATTTGGTTAAGTTTTTAGAAAGCTCGCTCATTGTGTTTGTTACATTTGCAAAATGTTCCTTCAATTTAGCAGTCATTTCGTTTTCAAAACGTTTTTTGAAAGCATCTTCAATTTCAGTAAGTTTTGTGTCGATTTTTACGTCTAAACCTTCAAATTTAATGTTTAATGCTTCACTGAAGTCCAATACAAACTTATTTGTGATATTTGTATTGTTGTTAACACCTTCTTTTAAAATCTTATCTAATGCATCATGATTTGCTTGTGCTTTTGTTTCTCACGACTCAACAGCGCTTGAAAACTTTTTGTCGTAATTATTAATAAAGTTTTCAATTTTTGGATTTAATTCTTCTTTGAAATTCTTTATTTCTTTTTCAATGTTTTCTACATTGTTTTTAAAGTCAGCTTTAAGAGTGACAAGATCGTTTTCAAGTAATTTGAAATCACTTCTAAATTCTTGTAACAATTTATTTGTTTCATCATTTAATTTATTCGTTTTTTCAATTATTTCCCTTGTTTCCTTATTTGAATCTTTTCATTTTTTTAATTTTATAAACGCATATATTGCTGCCCCAATTGCCATCAATAAAATAATGATGACAAAAGTTAAAATCAATAATTCTACAGCCATTATTTAATTACCTCTTTTTTCATGTATGGTACCAATACTTTAGGAACTGTTATGCTTCCATCTTCATTTTGGTAGTTTTCTAATATTGCAGCAACTACTCTGTCGATTGCTAATCCACTTCCATTAATTGTGTTGGCATATTGAATTTTGCCTTCCAGGTCACGATATCTCATCATTGCTCTACGAGCTTGAAAATCAAAGAAAACAGATATTGATGATGTTTCGCGATATCTTTGTTCACTAGGAATTCAAAGTTCTAAGTCAGTAGTTTTAGCACTACTGAACCCAATGTCTCCTGTACTTAAACTTAATTCACGATAAGGAATTTCTAAAAGCTCCAAAATTCTTTTTGCATCTTCAACTGTTTCAAAAAAGTCTTGCATTACATTTTCATTGTTCGAAAGTTTTACCAGTTCAACCTTGTGAAATTCATGTTGGCGAATTAAACCACGAGTATCTTTTCCGCCACTCCCCGCTTCAGAACGAAAACACTTAGTGTATGCTACAAATTTTTTGGTTTTGCTTAAATCTAAAATTTCACTATTGTAATAGTTTGTAACTGGAACTTCTGCTGTTGGAATAAGTCATAAATCCTCATTTTCCAATTTGTATAGGTCTTCTTTGAATTTAGGTAATTGTCCGGTTCCAAAAAGCATTTTTGAGTTAACCAAGTGTGCTGGCATAATTTCTTCATACCCATTCGCAATGTGTGTGTCAAGCATGAACGATGCTAGTGCACGAACTAATTTTGCCCCATCTTTTTTGTATGTGACAAATCTTGATTCCGCCAGTTTGACTGCTCTTTCAAAATCAACAATATCTAAATCTTTAGCAATTTCGTAGTGAGGTTTTATACCTTTAACCAAACCTCTTCCTAAGCTCGCATGTTCATTGATAACTACGTTGTCATTTTCATCAGCCCCAACAGGAACACTTTCGTGTGGGACATTAGGAATTTGACTTGCTAAGTTTAGTACATCTTGGTTCAATTTTTCTAGTTCAACGTTGTGTTTTTCAATTTCTTCTTTAATTTCATTTACTTTTTGAATCAACTCAGAAGCATCTTGTTTATTTCTTTTTTTGATACCTATTTCTTCACTCAAATTATTGCGTTGAGACTGAAGATTTTCAACAACATGTGTTGCTGCATTTCTTTGTTTTGTCAAAGTTATCAAATTATCAACAACTTCAACATTGAAACCTCTCTTTTTCAGTCCCTCTTTTGCTATATTTTCATTATTTAATAATCATTTTAAATCTAACATTTTTTACCGCCTTAAATAATTATTTAAATTATACAACAGCACAAAAAAATGACAACTGCTAGTTTTTTCAATAATTTTTTGACATTTTCGCAAACAAAAAAAGCAATTTTTCAGTCTTTCTTTGAGTAAAAATGTTTTTTTTTTTTATCTAAGCCCTCTAACAAATTTTATAAATTTGTAGTATAATTTTAAAAATATTTTTATTTTCAAAATGTTTTAACAATAGATTTTCAAACATTTATTTTCCAAGGAGTAAATATGAACTCAACAGATAACATGCAAGCTGTCGAACAAAAACCAGCTAAAGCAAAAAAAGAAAAAAAAGCGATGACCAAAGGACAAAAAATTTGACTAGCAATCGCTATCATACTAACACTACTTTTACTTTTAATTTTGTGCGTAGAAATAGCATATCTAGCAGATTTTATTCGTTTCAATAACACAGATGCAAATGGTTTACTTTTAACTAAGGCACAAAGAGTTAATGGAATTTTTGGATTCTTCAAAAATAACTAGAAATCATAAATACTAAAACACAAAGGAGATTTATGGCTAAAAGAAATAACAAAAAATTAAATGCTTCAATTTTTCTTGGAACAACTCTAGCAGCGGCTGCAGGACTTGCAACTGCCTTAGCTCTTGTTCATGAGTTAGATTCAAAAAATGAAAACTTCGTAAAAGATAAAAATATTTATCAAGCATTACAACAACAAGTAGTTGACACAAAAAAACAATTAGCAGATAACAAAAATCTAGATGCAAATAATGTTGACAACATTAATGATCTTGTAAAAAGAGCTGAAGAATTAATTAAGCAAAAGAATTCTGATATAAACACAATGTATCAGTTGAAAAATGAATTAGTTGATAAAGTTGCAAAAGCTCAATTTGAGTCAGTGGTAAAAGACACTAATGCCACAACAGACCAAGTTGATGCTGCTCTAAATAACCTAAGTAACTTAATCAAAGATAAAGAGCTAAAAGTACTTGTTAAACCACTTTACGAAAAAGTTAAGGCTGATAGTGACTCATTTGATTTCACTAAATTTTATTCAAACTTTGATGGAATGGTGAATAGTAGTAACAAGTCAACTTGAGATCTTGAAAAAGAATTTTATCACCTAATTGAAAACAACATTTATGACAATTCATTCTTAAAAAATTCAACTGACAAAGCAAATGTTTTTTCAGCTATCGACACAATTAGAACAAACTTAAATGCCAAAAACTTAACTAAAGATTATTTACAAACCTTAAATAGCATTTTTGCTAATGTTTTAAATACAGCAGCAACTAACATTGATGAATCAATGCAGTCTTTAAGCACAGCAAATCTAGAAGGTATCAACACAAAATTAAACTCTCTAATTGACGAAATTAATGCTTCACAACTACAAAAAGATTCAAAAGATAAATTTATCAAAGAAGTTTCCGATTTCAAAGAAGCAATCCTAAATTCTTACGCTTTAGTTCCAGCAAACAATTTAAGTGCTCAAAGCGATGTTAGTGATTTTATTAATACGGAATTTTCAAAAATTAGTGCCAACTTCTTAACAGATGAAGAACTAAAAAAATCAGCTCAAACCTTACAAAACAGCTATCAAGAAAACAAAGATAACTACGGAATTTTTAGCTCACAAGTTGAAAAATTAATTACTTCAGTTGACACAAGTTCTGTGAATGTGGAAACATATATCAAGATGCTAGACAATAGCTTCTTGATTTCAACTGCTAACCGTTACAGTCAAAAATTAAAACAATTACTTACAAATGCAAAAGACAATCACTCAATTAGTAGTGATGATTTTGATAAATACATTAACAATGAATTACTAACTCAAAATGTTGAAAATCTAGGTGAATTCGTTAAAAAATTATCAGATTTATACAATTCATTAGCCACATCAATTTCTTATAATGAACAATTAATTAATCAATTAGAAGTACTTGAAAAACAAGTAAAAGTTTCTTATCAAAATTTAAAATATACAAAATTGGATTCAGAAAATCAAACTAGAATTCAAAACCTTAAAGATAAGTTATCTAAATACCTTGCACAAAGCCACACAATTAGTGAAAATGAAAAGGCATTAGCTGAACTAACCGAAGAAGAAAGACAAATTAACAAAGAAGAACTTAAAGGTTGAGTCACAACCTTAAGTAAATTAAAAGATTCAATTGTTGATGAAACTGAAAAACAAAACGTTCAAAACTGACTTGATAAATGACAACTAAATGATGTCTTTTTAGTTGCTACCCTGTACGATGGTTCAACTCGGCAAGAATTACAACAAGATATTGCTTGAGCTCAGGACGTTTATATTTACCAAAGAGTAAAAATTAAAAAAGACGATGTTCAAAGTTATGCTGATGTAACAAAAGAAAAAGTTGTGGATGTTTTTGGTGAAAAATGAAGCAAAGGAAAAGAAATCTTACTTACTCAAATTAGCACTTTAAGAAACGATGCTGATCGTGTAGACTCAGATAAAACTTTAAGTGTTGAGCAAAAAGAGGAACAATTACAAAAAATCTACCAAGAAATTAAAGCTATCAATGATAATGCTGAGAATTTCCACAAACTTGACACTATTTACCCAGTAGCACAAAACACAATTTCAAATCTACCTGAAAGTTTAAAGATTGAACTAGGTGAAGAAATTAAAAACATTGAAAAATTGCTAAGCAGAGCAAAAGAAGATTTTGACAATCCACAAAATTCAGATCCTGTTGATACATACGAAAGATTGCAAAGAGCAATCGAAGATTTCAACGAAAAGAAAAAACAATTTGATGTTAATAGTATTTACAAACCTACTCTACAAGCAATTAAAGATGCTTTTGTGCCAACTCGTTACTCAAGTGAACCAACTGCAATCGAAAAAACTTTCTTAGATAAATTGGAAGCTTTAAAGACAGCTTATTTAGCAACTGAAGATACTGATGAACGTGAAAAAATTAAAAACCAAATGTTGACAATGCAAAAATCTGCCCCGCAAGCAGCAAATTTAGAACTTGCTTTGCAAGCTTTGCAATCAACATACAATAACTCAGCTTCTTCTGTAAATAAAAATGGCGAAAACTATCCAGAGTTAAAACAAGCGTACAACAAAGCACAAGAGCTGTTGCAAACATACAGTAATGGTGCTGATTTCAATAAAGACAATATTAATGAGGCTAGCGAATACAACCAAATTCAAGCTCAAATTGATGAAGCAAATAAAAACTTACAAATTCAAGTTGCTTTGGCAGAATTGAAAAATGAAGCAGCAAATCTTGCAAAAAGTTTGTATACTGGAGACAACAAAAACTTAGAACCTTATGCTTCAGTAAATAATTCAATTCAAGCTCTTTTAGATCAAAAAGATCAACTTTTAGCCAACCCTGATGCTACTGTGGAACAAATTCAAGAGATGACTGAAAAACTAGCAAGACAACAAAAGCTTGCTAATAAACTTAACGATGCTTTAAGTTGTTTAGACGCAATCGATAAAGAAACTAATCCAGTTGCTTGACAAAAATTTGCTGACACCATCAATGAACCACTTGTTAATGATGGTGACAATGCGTTACAAATTCAAGAAAAAATTAATAATCTAAATGAAGAGCTTTCAAAATCAAATAGTTACATAGAAGCTGAAAACGCCATTAACCAACTAAAAAGTGTTTACAATGATGCGGAGAAAAATAAGGCTATCTATTCAGCTCCTGCAAATGAACTTGAACAAAAAATTAACAAGTTGAGTGAAAGCTTAAACAATGAACCAATTACAATTTCTGAATTAAAGAACTTAAAAGTTGAAGCAGTTAAAGAATTAAGAAAACGCAATAGCGAAAAAGATCAAATCACTAGTGATTTTGCCAAAGCTAAAAGTGATATTGAAGCTAAATATAACGATTTAGTAAACGACGCCAAGGCAAAAGATATTGTCAATGGTTCAGAAGCAGTAGTACCTAAACTAAATGCTTTATATGAGCAATATCAACAACTAAAAGATGCTGATAGTACCACCCAACAACAACTAGATGATATTTATAATCAAATGAATTATCAATATCAAAACGATTTATTTGATTTCCAAAAACAATTAGCTCAACAAAAACTTGATGAACTAAGCCAAAGCCCTTACTCAGAAAGTCCTTTAGCACAAGAAACAAAACAAAAATTACAAGAATATTTAAATTCTATTGACAATCATGTGCAAAGTCTTCAAGTAGGAGATGAAAAAGAAATCGCTAACGAAACTGAAAGATTAAAAAACTTAGTTTCTTTAGTTGATACTCAAAAGAAAGTCTTCGATAGAATTAAGGACCTAAAAGATAATCCACCTACCGATGTAACTATCACTCCTGATTATTTAGAACAATCGATTCGTGACAACACTCCTTCAGCTGCTGACAATACAACAACTGAGCAACTAAAAACTGAAAAACAAAATCTTGAAAACGCTTTAATTGACTCATTGTCATTAGAAGAAGCTAAAAGACAAGAAGCACAAAAGATCAATACTGCTAAAAAAGATTTCGATAACTCAATTAACTTAAGTGAAACTGATCAAGATTACAAGGATGCTATTGATGCCTTATTTGATCAACTTTCACAAGAAAATACAGATGCTAATACAACTGCGGACGTAAAAGTTGTTGACACAAAATTAAATGATCTTGTTGGACGTTTAGAAAAAACTCGTTCACTAGCTAAAGTAGTTAAGAAAGCAAGTGATTTAATCACCAACACTGGAACTCAAAATCTAAGTGAAGCTGAACAAGAAGCGGTTCAAAAGCTACAACAAAAAATAGCAGAAGCTAAGACAAAATATGGTTCAGATAGTGCAACAGAAGCAGATGTTTTTGAACTTTCAGAACAAATTAATGAACTATTAGATAAATTACGTAGTTCAACCAACTTGCGTCAAAAATATGCTTCAGTTAAAGAAAAATTAGCGACAATTACTTACCCACAAGGAAGTAATAATTTTGGTACACCAGATGCCAAAAAACAAGAAGTTCAAAACTACATTGACCAATTGTTAAAACAGTCAGAAGCATCTGACACAACAAATGAAGAAGTAACAAGAATAACCCTTGAAATGAACAAATTTAGCAATTTATTTGATAAACAAATCGAAAAAATTGCAGTGCAATCAAGTATTAAAGATGAAATCTTGTATCAAACAAACAAATTTGATATTGATACAACCAACATGGCTGATGCCATTTTAAGAAGTGTTCCTAAATATGCGCTATCAGGACAAAAATTACAGGAATCAAATATTAATGACTTGGCAAGTGATTTAGATGATATGTTTGTTTCTTTAAATGAGATTTATCAAACAAGAAAAGAAGTTGCAAACGTTATCATCAACACACCAAACGAAAACTTGATTGATAAAACCAAAGCAGCATTGAAACAGGAATCATCAGAAGACGTCGAAGCAAAATATCAAGACTTGCAAACTGCTATGGTAAATTACTTCACCAGTCAATTAGAAAAAACAAAATCAATCAACTTTGTAAATCCTGCTGTTGTCCCACAACAAAACAACTTTGACAATGTTATTAATAAATTGTTAGATGTTAAAAAATCTTCTAACAATGCTTTTGGTGTGCTAAGTTTATACAAAGATATTGCTGACAGCATTGCTAAAGCACAAGAAGAAATAACAAGTGTAGAGTCGAATGATGATATTAAAAACAATCCAAAAGTTGTTGAACAATTGAAAGTACTAAAAGGAGATGCTAGTGTAAATCCTGCTGTAAAAGGTCTAATCGAAAAAGGTAAAGAAACATATGCTAAAGATTTTGTCAATCTAAACCTAAGAACAAGAAACACTGAAATTTTAAATGCTATTGCAAAATTAAAAATTATCGCAGCGTATGCAACTGCATTAAATCAGCTAAATACCAATAATTCATTATCAGAAGAAGAAAAGACACCAATTAGAGACATTCTAGAAAACATTTTTACATTGTTAGCTAACGATAGCACTTTAGAAAATGAAGAAGGTTACAACTCTCTAAGACAAAAATACATTGAGAGTTCAGGACCTTATTCATATACAACAGCAATCAATGCTACAACCCAACTAAAAAATATTATTGCTGATGCTCAAAATTGATACAACCAAAAAGATGTAAATGCACAAACTCCAGCAATTCAAGGTTTATTTACAGAATTAGGAACTGCTATTGAAAAAGCAAAAGTAAACACAACCAAAACAATTGCTACTGCTAAGAGTGAAAACACTCAAAATATGACAACTGATCAAGTGATTGCTTTATTAAATTCAAACAAAGAAGAAAGCATTAATAAAATAAGTGATCCATTTGATGGATTAATTGCTAAATTAAAGAAAACAAAAGAATCAGAAGCACGTAATTTATATGATGAATCAAAATCACTATTCAGCTTTATGACACTTCAAGGAATAGAAACACTTGATAGCATTTCTAATGATCCATTCAGTTCAATGAATAATGTTCAAATTCAAGACACTGACAAATTTAATGCTATTTCTGAAAACTTTAATGAAGCAACTACAAAATATCAACAAAATCTTTCATGACTGTATGAAAGTTCATGATCTAGAATCTATTGAGAACACAAATGACTAAAACAATTCATTGACAGTATTAATAATGCAGGAACAGCAAATACTGCTCAAGATTGACAAAACTTGCAAAAATCACAAGTTCTAGAATCAATGAATATGACTGAACAAGATTTAAAAAGTTTCAACACATATCTAAACAGCTTTAGCTTTGATTTAGAACAAAAACCGGATGAAACTCACACAGCAAAAGGAACAGACTTATTTGCCAATTACCGTTCAAATATTATTAACAACTATGTGCCTGTTCAAAAAGCACTAGAATCACAAATCAAAAACTTATGATCTAAGTTTGTTATAACCACCCCGCCTTTATTAGCTCAATATAATGACTTTGCTAATGAAATTAAGTCACACTTGTCAGATGATTCAAACTCAACATACTTTACTCAAGTTCTAAAAAATATCGATAGATATTCAGAAATCGAAAATCTTATTACTGCTTTTGCAAATTCAGACACAAGTTCGTCAGAAACTGCATGGGCTAACTATCAAAACTCTCCATTTGCATTTTCGAAATACAAATTTACTTTTGATAAAGCAACTGTCAAAGAAGATCAAAGTGATGCAAGCAATAAAGTAAATGAATCAATGAATGGTTGAATTACAACAGTGGCTAATATTTGAAAAAGACATGAAAAATTCAACGACATGGTTTATGGAACTTCTTCAAACGAAGATGTGTCATTGAAGAATATTTTTGCTACCTATGTAGATGCCCGGGTTGATTTGATTCCATTTTTAAAAAATATTGTAGTAAGAAAAATCGGTGGTAAGGTATTTGGACCACAGTGAGATTGGGCAAGTAACGACGCATTTTTAATAGCAACAAACAGCTACAAAAGCGTTGCTAAAAGTACTTATGATTTTAAAAATTTACTTATAACCAAATGAAACAAAGATAGCATGAGTCTTGCTGACTCTATTTATAGCATTTACAAAGCATATAAATCCACTCACACCTTGTGAAAATGACTAGAAGAACCAACAAATCTTGATCTTTTTTATTCACCAGTTAAATACCAATATAATTCGGAAGACTCATATTGAGGAGGAATTGCTTTAGCAGACTCAAATACTCTTGCGGAAACATTTATACAAAAACTAAACGATATTCCCACATCTCAAAATACATTTATAAAAGATGGCAAGGTGTATGAGTACAAGGAAATTAATAATCAAACTGCATTTATTAATTTGTTCCGCTGATTCCCTGTTGTAAAAACACCAGTGAATTTTTTAGATGAACTTGAGACATATAACGTAAATAACGTAAAAGTCTGAATTTACAAAGAACAAAGTGAAGAAAATTTTGCCAAAGTCATCTTGCAGTCTGATACATCCACAAAGAAAGTAAGTTTTAACATAAGAATTTCATACACACCTGCTGACTACGAGCAAAACAGCGTATTTAAAGACGTTCCCCCATTCTGAATAGATCTTAAAACACAATTATTAACGTTTAAAACACTCGATGTTTCAACATTAACTAAAGAAAACTTTTCGAGTCCTGATGCTATGGAAAATGCATCGCTGTTCACAATGAATGAAGCAGGATGAAACAAATATACTGCAGTACCTAACTACTTAGCAGCTTACTTGAAATATTCTTACTATGATTTACTAAAGAGAAAAATTAAGTCATTCGCTTCATACTCAACATTGGGTTCTTCAGAAGGCAGAGATGATGTTAACAATAAGCAAAATGAAAACTTTGAAGTTAAGTTCAAATTCAAAGATGACTTTAGATTAAATATAGAAGGATATAAATACAAACAATATGTGCGTCCAAATGGAGATGCAATAATTTACTGAGCTCCAATGGAAACTAAATTTAAAGTTGAAGGAAGCATATATAAATACTCATATTACATCGATATTATGGTTCCAATGGTAGAAGAAAATCAAACTGTTTCAGAAACAGAAGTACCAAGAGTAGCAATTTACAACTTGCATACATTTGTTGGTGGAAGCATTGACACGTCATCAAATGAAAACTTCAGTTTCAAATTAGGATATTCGAAACAAAGTAGTGGTAATGGTTTAGAAGGAAATGAATGAAGAGCATTTTGACCTAAGCAAAGTTCTACTCGTTCTCAAAAAACAATTACATTGAGTGATGGGACACAAAAAACAATCAACACTAATATTGAAGCAAATTCGTTAACACTAGCGCTAAATGAAGGAAAAGAGAATGGCTTAATTAAATACATTCCAGAAATTTATGCTCGTCGAGCTGCAGAAACAATCACTGGACGTGCCGACCGTCTACGTTCTATTTGAGATAGTAGCTGAGATAAAGGTACCTGATGAGACGGGGCTATTTATTTAAATGGTGATTACTATCCAGGGGATCCGAAATTTGTTGAGGTCGTAGAAACAATAAACATAAAAATGAAATTACACTAATTAGGAAATAAGGAGATATTATGACTAAATCAAGCAAAGTACTACTTGCATTAAGTTCTGTTTTGGGTATTGTTATAACTGCATCAACTGTAGGACTTGCTCTAACCAAACAAGACTTTGATAAAAATCAAAGCGATTTATATAAAACTTTTACTCGTTCAAAAGAACAATTCCAAACTTACAAAGATTTTTGAAATTTTAGTCAGGAATCACAAAATGATTTAAATCAAAAATTAACAACAGCTGAAAGTAGTTGAGCAGATGAAACTAAAACACTTAAAGAAAAAATTCAAGCAATCAATGATTTCCAAAATACTTTCTTAAATAATGTAATTAATTGACTAAAAAACAATATTGACTACAGCCTAAGTTCAAGCAATCAAATAGAGCTACAAAGTTTTCTTTATTCACAAAGAAACCGTATCCAAGAACAAAGCGTTTATTCTTACTACTATGCTAACAATCCACAATTTAGTACTGATATTGACACATTTGTTTCGGGGTATAACAATATTTCAAAAGAAGATAAGCTAAAATTACTAGACAATTTTAGTGAAATGTTAACTGACGCAAACAGCCGTCAGTCACAACTTTTGGATAATGTTTTAGGAGCAAATGACACTAATTATCTAGTGCAATACAAACAAGAAATTGATTCATTACCAAGCAAAGTTCTTAAAAATCAAGCTAATGATTTAATTAATCAAATTGAATCTAAATTGCTAGAATCAAAATATAGTTACAATGAATTAACAATCTTAAAAAATAAAGTACAAGATGTTTTAAATCTTTACACAAGTAACAAAGACAAAATTGATAATTTCGTAGAGAACATCAATGAAAACATCAATGTTTTAAAGACTTTTGCTACTCAGAATACTGAAAATTCTGTAGTAAGTCAAAAATTAATTGACTTAGCAAATAATTATCTTGATAAATTAAATAACTGTGTAAGTGTGGATGACTTTGAAAAGTTATCTGCTGAAACTTCAAATGCAGCAACTCACGCCATTGATAGAACAAAAAGTATTGAAGAAATTAAAAATAACTGAAATTCTTACCTTTCATCGCAAGAAAGCAAAATTTCAGTCTTGAAACCTTACGCAGAAAACATCAAAAATTCTGATAGCTACAAAAACTTTATTGAAAACAACAATTACAATGAAGTTATAGAGTCAAAAGCAAATTACACAAATCAGTTTTCAAACTTAGTACTATTAGAACAAAAAATAGCTAACATTCACAAATCACTAAGTGATAGTTTTAACGAAGATTTGATTGATAGTGCAAAATACAACTTACTAAAACAAGAATTAACACAGTCGGTTAATGCAAATCTAACTGTTGAAAGTCTTGATAAAAAAATAAATAAAGTTGCCAGCGATGTGGCGGCTGTTGTTTCAGCACAGCTTTTTGCTAAAAATACCAAAGAAAGTATTGAAGACTTAAACAACAAAATTTCACAATATTCGAACGTTTCTTGATTTAATGATGACAAAGATGTTTTGAAAGCTAAACTAAAAGAAATTTATTTACAAATTGATTCAGTTTTCAATAACAAAAATTTAAGCTCTGAAGATGTTAAGACATTAAGTGCTTCTTTAGAAGAAAAATATCGTCAAACTTTAATTGAATCTCTAAACGGTATTGATGCAAAAATTGCACAATTCTTAGCATTGATTTACAACAAGCCAAATACTGATGAATTAGCAAAACAAATCGAAGATTTCATCGAAGAGGAATATACAAAATCAATTGCAGACGACACAACTGATACTGCTCAAATTTATAAAGATGCATTAATAAGAAGATTGAAAGAACTTGCTCAGGCTTCGGTTATCTACAAAACTATTGAACTAAAAGAAGCTTACGATGATGCGGATAAATATGCTCGTATCACATATAACCGTGCTAATGATTTAATTTGAAAACCATCTAATGCAGTTAAAAAACAATTAGATATGTTGGATAAGTATCTTGACGAATATAACAAATTAAATTATCAATCTTGATACCAAGAACCTTCTGACGATCTAACTAAAAAACTTGATGAGCTAAATAAATCAATTCAAAACTATCGTCAAAACATTGATTCTTTGAACGACATTGACGCTACAAATAAAGAAATTAATGATTTAATTGAAAACATTTCTAAAGACCCACTTAAAAAAGAACAATTAAAAGACCAAATAGCTAACATCAAAAAATTACAAGAACAATCTGAACAATTGTTTGCTGATGAAAATGCTAAAAAAGAAGATATTGAATCACTCAAAAAACAATTACAATCAGCTTTAAACTCACTAAAAGACTCAGGTCAAAGTGCTGACTTGACAAACGGTCTAGACTTGATTCAACAAGAGTTGGACAAATATTACAACACTGATGAATTAAAATCTCAACCAGGATACCAAACAATAGTTCAAAAAGCCGCTGACTTAAAGAAGCTAAGTGAACAAAAGCAATTGTCAGATGAAGATAAAGCAAGTCTATTACAAGAAATATACAAAGTAAAAGATGCTGTGTCTCTAACTTATTCAATTGAAGAAGAAATTAAGAAGCTGCAGACTGAAGAACAAAAAGTAACATCAGATGCCGATGCTAAAGATTTCGTTAATGGTGCAAAACAACTAAATAGCGCACAAATCGAAGAAGCTCGTTCATTGGTAAGCAAAATCAACTCTGATTTAGTTCCTGATCTTCGTGTTTTACAGAGTGAAATCGATGCGTTGAAAAATCGTGAGACCGAAACAAACAACGCTTTATTAAAAGATAAAATTACTAAATATAATCAAGGGATTGCTAATAAAACTACTGACTCCGATTCTGAAGTTGCAAAACAATATGAAAATGCTAAAAATAATATTACCAATACTTGATATGGAAGCTTAGTTAACTCAAATTCAACAACTTCTCTTGAAGATGCTTTAGACAAAATAAAAGCAATAGACTCATTAAACAAAACCACAGCAGATGCTTTAGACTGAGTTGCTTCAAACAAAAACAATAAATATGACAACATTTTTAGTGAGTTAGAAGATGTGGTTAGTGATAATCTTCTATTAGCAAATGACACAGTAGAAAGCTCGCAAGAAAAAGAAAAAAATATTAAAACTGCTTTCGAGGTAGCAAAGTCTAAATTAAGTCTAAGTGAGTCACTTGATAATTTAAATAGCATCTTTACTCAAGATGACAAAAAGAAAGTAATTTACGAAGACTTAGTAGCAGAGGTTGAATCGTTATCAGCTGAATATTCTAGTTATGTTGATTCTAACTTCCTGTCAAGCACTGAATTAGACAACAAGAAAAAAGAACTGGATGCCAAAATTGCTGAAATTCTAGCTGCTAAAAAACAAATAGATACAAACTGACAACAAGCTGTTGATGATATTGACACAAATGTTGTTAACAAAACAGATGCTGCAATTGAAGCCTTAAAACAAGTGAGCGGAAATGAAAATGATACTTTCCCACTTTATGATGCGGCAAAAGCTAAATATGAAGCTGCTAAAGAAGATCCAAGCACAGATTTAGAAACTTTAGCAAACTTAAAAACTGAAATGTTGAATGCTTTTGAAAGAGATAAGCTAAACAACCGCCTAACAAAACTAGAAGCTTTAGCGAATTCAGACAACTTCAATACAGATAATGTCGAAAATCCAGCCAAAAATGCTATTGACACAACAAAGGCAAAAATTCTTGCCTTTACAGAAGATCTTAAAAATAAATTAACAAACACTGACTTGACTGAAGAACAAATAAATCAATATAAGCAACAGATTTCGGACAGCGAAAAGCTTTCTTCATTGCAATCAAATGTTGCTCAACAATTAAAAGAATGAGATGCTATTCAGGATGCAAGTGAAAAAGAAAGCAAACAACAATCATTGTCAAGTCTTGCTACTGCTTTAACCAAGTCTTATCCAACCAGAGACTTAGATTACAACGATAGTCCAAAAAAATATGAAGAGTTGAAAAAAGCATATGATTTTTCGAAAGAAGCCGATAAGTGAAAAACTGATAACTTCAATGCAATTCAAGATCAAACTAGTGGAATCAAAAAACAACTTAACGATGATTTAAGCTCAAATGCAACAGAAGTAGATCCTGACACAAAGCAAAAATTAGAAGAACAACTAGACAATTTGTTACAAAAAAACAATGACGCAAAATCTATTGATGAGCTAAAGAAATTACAAGATTTTATTGAAGAATTAAAAGACAATCAAGACAAAGTTATTGATTTATCAAAAGAAGTACAAAAAGCTAAAAATACACTAGAAAATGCTAAAGATACAACACAATTGAGCGCACTAAATCTAAAAAGAGAATTGGAAAGTCTTGTTGAAAAAGCACAAAATAATTATGTGCCACAAGATATGAACATTGACACGTTAAATTCCCTAAAACAACAAATTATTGAAACAAGAAATAATTTAGAATTAGCTTTAGAAATTGAAGATTTAATCAAACAAGCAAAATTAGTTCTTAATGGCCAACCAAACGAAGATAACGGAGTCAAATATTATGAATTCGAAGGTACACCAGGAACTACAAAACTTTCACAAGTTAACAAATGATTAGATAGTATTCAAAACGACTCACTTGCAACAGACGGAACACAAAATTCGGTGCTTTTACCAGCAATAAAGGCAAGAGCTCAAAAAGCCTTGGAATTAATGCAACAGCTTAAGGTAGTTTCAGACCAAATTACTGATTGAAAAGCACCTGAAAACACATACAGTGGGTATGCAACTGATATTGAATTATTGCTTTCAAAATTGTGAACAAATTCACCTAAGGCTAGCGAATGGTACGAAGATGATAAAGACTCACAAAAAATTGTTACTCAAATCAATAATTTAAAAACAAGTCTACAAGCTATTCAAGACTTACACAGTGCAAGAATGGCAAATAATGAAAATATTGAGTCATTTAAAACATCTAAAGTAGAGCAAGATTCATTCAAGACTGATTTTGCGACACTTTATAAATACATCTCACGTTCTTTAAGTGCAATTAATAAGCAAAATATTGAATCAACAGAATTAAGTCAATTGAAGGCTGAAAGCGGTAACATTGCAGTCAATAAAAAACTACAAGAATTGGAAGATGCATTCGAAAGTTTATTAAAACTAGCAAAACAAGTTAAGGCCTCAAATACCATCTACGATAGTGTACAAGCTAACTATCCAGAGGTAATGAGTAGTAAAACAAAACTAAGCAATCTATTAGAAGATGCTATTGATTTATATGTTTCAACAGATGTTGCTTCTATCAATCAAAAAACAAAAGAGCTTGCAAGTGAAAGTGCTAAATTAAATCTTTTAAATAAATACCAAATCATTAGGGCGCAAGTTGATGCTGATAGAGTGTTAAGTCAATCAGAAAAAGCATATTTAGAGTCTCTATTCACTGAATTTAGAAGCAAATTAGATTCAATAGATACAAATAATAGTAGTGCTGCTGATTATGACGATCTTTACAATACATACTTGAACAATGCAACAGAAACAGAAAAATCGATTCCTTTTGTGTTTGAAAACACAGTTGCTTTAAAACTGGCAATCAACAAAGCAAACGAGTATCTATCATATGAAAATATTGGTATCAAATCATATGAAGATAGTTCTGATACAAAAACAAAATATAGTGCATTGCGTACTGTTGTTCAAAATGCAAACCAAAACTTACAATCTGGAACAACACAACATAAAAAGGAATCAGTTGAAGCACTAAATACAGCAATAAGTGAGCTTATTGAACAAAGAAAATCTGATATTGATAAAGTTAAAGAAAAAATCACTTGATTAAAAAATAAAATTCAAGAACAAATTGACAATAGCGAGCAAACAAAATATGCTGATTTTTCACAGATTTTAGATTCTGATTTTGACGCTAAAACTTTAGATTTGTTAAATCAGGAAATACCAGCTGACTCAAACCCTATTGATGAAGTTAATAAGAGAATTCACACAGCACTCGAAACTTATTCAGTAGCTATTGTTAAAGCTTATGACTTTATAAAAAGTCGTTTAGATAATGCAATAAAAACTGCTGATGAAACTAAGAATGATTTCCTAGACACAACAATTAGAAGTTATGCTGGAAATGATATTTACACTCAAATGAATTCATTAGCTTCGCAAGCATCTCAACATTCAAACCAAACATTTAATATTGATAATTACTTAGCGTTAGGTTTATCAGAAAATCAGGATTTCAGTACTTGATTCAAACAAAGTAGAGACTATTGATGACAGTTAGGAGATTTTCCTACTCAATTAGCAAACAATGTGAATCAAAAACTGCACACACTTGTTAAGAGTGATTTAACTGGACTATTTGATAAACTTAAAGCATTTCTTATTGAGAAAGATAGTGAATTTGGTATGAAATATATTTTAGAAACAGGAACAAACGATATTTTCACCAAATCAGAAATGACCGATGCTAAAAATATTTTTGTTAGCGAATTCTTACCAAAATATTCTGGATTAAGTTCAACCTATTCTGCAACTCAAGACTTGTCGAAATTTGATTATGACAGCATCTTTGCACAAGAAGCCAGTTCAATGAATGAAACATTAAATTCATATTATTCATTTGTCGCAGCAATTAAGTCAAAAGCCAACACTATTTATAATAATGAGCATGTTTTTGATAACTTAATTAGAGAGGTTCTTGGCTCTGACCCTACATGACAAGACATAGCAAAAAATAAGTTAAATGCAAATCTGCAAGGATGAAAAGAAATATTAAATAATTACAATAGTGAAACTGTAAACGCAAATACTTTCAGTGACGTTGAAAGTAATTTAAATGTTGTTCCCGAAGATTCTAGTCCCACTTTTGCATTGAAGAAACTAATTGATAAAGTTTATGATTTTACTAAGCTTCCTTCAAAATTTATAACTGATTTATTCACTAGTTTATATTTATATGGTGGTCGTTATGAAGCGCCTCAAAATGGTTACAATAATGTGGACTACAAACATGTTGTACCTGAAAGTACAACAACGCGGACCAAATTCGGTGCAATTTTGTCTAGTTTAGCCAGGGAAAACTCGAATGAGATAGATGTAACAAATGCAACTTCATTTACTGATTTGTTTGAAAAATTCTCATCTTTGAGTAGTCTTGGTGGTTTAACGTTTTTCGATTCAACAAACGTTAGATTAAAAATATTAAAATGAGAAGACGGTTCATGGTACAAAGTAGATCCTTCTCAAGATACAGAGGCCATTAAAAAAGCAACATTAAGATTAAAATTCGAATACACTCCAAACAATTTAACTGAGTTCAAAAACATTGAAAGTCTTTCAATCATCACAGGAAGTGGTCCGTACGATGTTTACACAAACGGTGTCAAAACAGGTGAAATGAGTTTTGATGATGTCACAGTATCATTTAATTCAGTAGATTGAGCTCAAGTTTCAGATGGAAGTAGCGAGTTAATTTTCCAAGGTGAAAACACTGGTTATCAATCAAAAGTTGCTCTATTAGATGTTAATGATGCTGGTTGAGCAACCGGTTTAACCAAAGAACAATATGAAAACAAAATGTTCGAAGCTTTCAAAAATACATTGAAAGCAAATAATTCCGATTTAGATAAAAACCAAGTAGTTCAAAAAGAAAATAATAATGCTTTAGTGATGTTTAAACCAAGCAATACTGACATTGAAAACATGAAAATTGAATTCTTGAACTCACCTGTTCTAAATTACGAAAGAGCTGGCTTCTCAGCTATTTATCAAGATTTAGCTAACCAAATGATTGTGATAAATGCCGATGATACCAATAAGGAAATAGTTCTAGTGGAAGTTGTACCTGGTACATTAGTTTCTGGGCCAACTGCATCAGCTGCTGCCAATTCTAGTGAATATGGTGATCTAGTTGGTCAAGGAAAGGCATATGCGCCTACAAAAGCTGGTATTTCTGTGTACCAAAATCAATACACAATGCCTGCTGCTACTGTTTATTTATACAAATTCAAGTTTGAATACAATGAATCAGATAACAAGATGTATTTATACAATAGTTGAATGGAAACACAAAGTTATTACAAAGATCCATCGTTCCATGATTCAGTAAATCCAAGTTTATCTTCAAACTATACCCCTTACACTATTTCATATACTGGTGGAACACCAGGCACTCAAATTTGACAAGTTGCACCAGAAAAATGAATTATCAATATTGCTGCCAATGTTTTAAATAAGTATGCAAGCAATGTAGATACAGGAAGTGTTGTACCTAACAACAATTCAACAATTACAACAAGTGGATATGGTAAAGGTTATTTAAAAGATGATGACTTCATCTCATCAGATGCATTTGCTAAAATATACAAAGCGAGTGGAAGAGGAAAATTGATTTGATCATCAAGTGATAACCCAACTCAAACAACCACAACATCAGATCTAACACAAGAACCACTTATCTTTAACTCAGGAACAAAATTCTTTAAATTCAAGATTAGATAATCTAATTACCCAGTTTGAGTGCTGGGTAATTTTTCTTAAAACTTTAGTTTTAAGGCAGTATAAATGTGTAAAATTAATAAATATTATGAGTGAAACAGTAAAAGGAAGATTTGTCAGAGATATATTCGTTTCTAAAGATAATACCTTTAGAATTTCAAGTTTTGTAGTTGATGAACAAGTTAAAACAAGCCCCAGCTTTGTTTTAAACAGATTTCGTAGCATTTCTATCAATACTTCGAATGTCGATTTTGAGTTTAACTCCATTTATAAACTAGACTTGATGAACGCTAATAACGCGCGTTACAAAGACACTTATCTAGTTATGAAAATGGAAAAGTTAACAAATGCCGATTATCAAAACGTGATAAAGTTGTTATCTTCGAATGTTTATAAATCAATAGGAGCAACAAAGGCCAAGGAAATTGTGGACAGCTTGGGTAGAGACGTGTTAGAAAAAATTAAGCAAAACTTGGTTTCAGAAAAAGATCTTAATATTTCAAGAGAAACTTTTGAGTTATTAAAAACAGATTTAACTTCTTCACAAGACAACATCAAGCTTAAACTTTTCTTATATGAATGTGGGCTTAGCGACAACTTTTACTCAAATTTAGTGAAACATTGCAAAAGCAACAGCTTTTTTGATTTATATGGTTCGAATCCTTGACAACTTTACTTTGACATGGCAGAAGCGAAGTTCAAGGACGTTGAAAAAATAGCATCAAAATTAGACAAAAATGATGCTTTCTGAAAAACTATGGCTTTAATCTATGATTTAATTCTTGATTTTTGTTTTAGTTCAGGAAATACAAGAGTTTTTGAGTCAAAAATATGAACTGAATTAGAAGCAAAGAATATTGTTTTAACCCCTGCAGATTTTAAAAAAGTAGTTGATACTCTAGAACAAAATAAACACATTTTAAAAATTAAACGCGGAAACTATAACATCTTAGAACCGCGGGAATTGTTCGAACAAGAAACTTACATTGTTAGAAGATTAAAATACATTGCTAATAATGCTAATGTAAAAAAAGTGAGTTACTCATCATCATATCTTGATAGCATTCAAACAAATGCAGTTCAAGAAGCACTTAATAACCCATTATCACTAATTACTGGAGCCCCAGGAACCGGAAAAACAGTTGTAATAACTGAAATAATTTGCAAGTTAATGACTTTATACCATGAAGATGACATAGCTGTTGTAACCCCAACCGGAAGGGCAACCATTAATCTTAATAAAAAAAACACTGTACGTGCTTCAACTATTCACTCACTTTTGAAATGAGATACAGACGCACAAAAATTCTATGTTAATGAAAATAATGCTTTAGACATCAAAGTTCTAATCATTGATGAGTTTTCAATGGTTTCAAATACAATTTTTTATCACTTACTAAAAGGAATAAAGAACAACAGTTTACAAAAAATTATTCTAGTAGGCGATTGCGATCAATTACCAGCAATAGGTCCTGGTAACTTGATTAGTGATTTTATTGAGAACAATATTTTTAAAACTATCTATCTAGAAAAAAATTATCGTCAGAAAGAAAACTTTGCCATCATTGATGATGCAAAGCAAATAAATCAGGGTCTTTTGCCGTTGTTTTCTCAACAACGTTCAAAATTTATACCAACACAACGTTTAAACTTAACAGACCAAATTATTGATGAAGTAAAAAGATTGATTTCTCAAGGTTTTAACAAGAAACAAATTGCTATCCTTTCACCGATTTATGATTTTCCAGTCGGAATAGATAACTTAAATGAAAAATTACAAAATTTCTGATCGCAGCATGAAAACAAAAAAGAGCACAATGTAAATGGAAGAAAAGTTTTTCTAAATGATAAAGTCATTAATTTAGAAAATGATGTGCAAAAAAATGTTTTCAATGGTGAAATTGGCTATGTCGATAGAATTAGTTATTCCAAAGCTAACGAAGAAGGTAATGTTTTATTTGTATACGTAGTTTTTGAAGATGGAAAAACAATAGCTTATACTCCTTCTGAGTTTAAAAACAAAACTATGCTGGCTTATTGCACTAGCGTGCATAAATATCAAGGTTCAGAATGTGATGTTGTACTGACAGTTTTATTTAGCGAAGCCAAAAGATTGCTATCCAAGAAACTGATTTATACTGCGATAACACGAGCAAAAGAACTTTCAATTATTTATGGTGAACAAAGTACACTAGAATTTGGAATTCAAAATGACAACGACTCAAAAAGAGACACATCAATCAAATTGTTGTGACAAAAATTATAAGGAGGTAACATGAAACTTATTGTTGGTTTAGGCAACCCTGGCAAAGAATATGAACACACACGCCACAATGTTGGTTTTGATGTTATCGATATTCTAGCTTCAAGATTACAAGCTCCTGCTTTTCGTGAAAAATTTAAAGGAGAATATAGTAAAACTGATGATTACATTCTTGCTAAACCACTAACTTTTATGAACAGCAGTGGGGATTTTGTTAAAGCTTTAATGCAATTTTACAAAATTAACATAGATGACTTGATTGTTGTCTATGATGATATGGATCACGCAGTAGGAAAGGCAGTAATTAAAACTTCAGGTTCGGCTGGTGGACACAACGGTTTAGATGACATAATTCAAAAGTTAGGAACAAAAGAAATTAAGAGATTAAAGATTGGAATTGGAAGACCAATTGGTAATCTAAAAAATTATGTTCTTAATCGTTTTAGTCCTGAACAAGACAAAATAGTAAGACAAGTGATGGAAAAATCAGCACAAGTATTAGAAACATACATTTTTAATGATATTCGCTTTGCAATAACGCAATTTAACACAGAGAATAATGACTAAAAACATTTTGCTTGCAGTCAGTGGTGGTCCTGATTCAATGTTACTTGCTTACAAGTATCGCAAAGAACCAAATGTTATTGTTGCTTGCGTCAACTACCACAAACGTGTTGATAGCGACATTGATGAACAGGTTGTGCGTGATTTTTGCAAAAAATACAATTTAAAACTTGAAGTTCTAAATGTTAATGAAAAAGAAGAAAAAGTTAGCAACTTCCAAGATCATGCTAGAAAAATTCGTTATGAGTTCTTTAAAACAATTTATGAGCGAGAAAATTGTTATCAGCTAGTAGTTGCCCACCACAAAGACGACTTTATTGAAACTTGTTTGCTGCAAAAACAACAAAAACGAAAAAAAATTTTTTTCGGAATCAAAAAACATACTTATATAAATGGGATGAATGTTTATCGTCCATTTATTTATAAACTTAGCAAAAAACAAATTTTAAAGAAATTAGCAAGCAAGAAAATTCCTTATGCTTTAGACTATACTAACGATTTAGATATTTATGAAAGAAACAAAATTCGCAATCAATTAAAGTCAAAATCTTATTTCTATAAGCAATTGATTTTTTGAAAATTTAGATTCATAAATTTACTAAAAAGTATTAGTAATTTAAAAGTAAAAAGACAATACAAATATTGAGAAAGCAATCTTTTCTCTTGTCGTCCTGAAGTTTTAAAAGCTATTAAAAATAAAAATGAAGTACTATATCTTTTTCTAACTATTCATTTTGGTTCAATTAATATCAGCAACAAAAAAATGAATTCAATTTGACAATTTATTGAAGCAAAAAATGGTGCAAAGCAATACAAATTGGCAAATGATATCTTTTTAGCGAAGAAAAACAACATCTTAGTAATCAAGTAAAAGACTTATTTTGAATAAAAACACATATAATTTTATTAATAATTTGAAAGGAGAGTAATGGATAACCAAAACAACAAACCGAAAAAAAATGGTTTCTTCCGCTCAAAAGCAACTAAATGAGCAATAGTTATTTTAGTTCTTGTTGCAATTATTATCGGAATCGTTGTTGTTAGTGTTTTAAGAAGAACAAATGCTACTGCAATTGATCTCAACACATTCCAACAAGCCTTAAAAGATGCGTCTGCAAGTACATCAGATAACATCTACTTTACTTCGATTAGCGATAATCCATTTACAAATCAAATAGCTTTTGAATATGTAAACAATGGATCAGCATTGAATGGTTATGTTTATGCTTCGTCAAATCAGATGAAGAGTTTATATGAACTATACCCAGTAAACAATGCAATCTGAACTGATGCTTTATCTTATGTAAAAGATGGAAAAACTGTTATAGGTTCATTTAAATCAGTTGAAGTACCAAGAGAAAACGGATTTGTTTCATGAATTCGTCTTCTATTACCAATCATCATTTATGTCTTATTCTTTGGTCTAATCATGTTCTTAATGATGAGACAAGGACAAAGTGGTGGCTTGGGGGCAAATGCTTCAAAAAGTCAAGCTATCAGAATTCATTCAAAAACTAAATTTAGTGATATTGCTGGAAATGAAGAAGCAAAAGAAGAAGTTATGGAACTTGTCGATTTCCTTAAAAATCCTAAGAAATATACTGCTGCGGGAGCAAGAATTCCTAAAGGTATTTTATTAGGAGGTCCTCCAGGAACAGGAAAAACTTTACTTGCAAAAGCAACTGCTGGAGAAGCTAATGTGCCTTTCTTCTTTATCTCTGCTTCAAGTTTCGTTGAACTATTTGTTGGAATGGGAGCAAGAAGAGTTAGAGAAATGTTCCGTGAAGCAAGAAAATATGCACCGGCTATCATTTTCATCGATGAGCTAGATGCAGTTGGTCGTACACGTGGAGCTGGTATTGGTGGAGGACATGATGAAAGAGAGCAAACTCTTAACCAATTGCTAGTTGAAATGGACGGTATTACAGAAAATAGTGGTGTGCTGATTATGGCAGCAACAAACCGTACTGACGTTTTAGATCCTGCACTATTGCGTCCTGGACGTTTCGACAGAACCATCACTGTAGGATTACCAGACGTTAAAGAGCGTGAAGCAATTCTAAAACTACATGCTCGCGGAAAAAGAGTGGATAAAAACGTAAGTTTTGCTAAAGTTGCAAAACGTACCCCAGGTTTTAGTGGAGCACAATTAGAAAACGTTATTAATGAGGCTTCGTTACTAAGTGTTAGAGAAAATTCTTCAGTTATTACTCTGGATCAAATTGATGAAGCAATCGATAGAGTAATGGCAGGACCTGCTAAAAAATCAAGAACAATTTCAAAAGATGAAAACATTGCAGTTGCCTATCACGAAGCCGGACACGCTGTTGTTGGGCTAAAAATGAAAGGCGGAAACAAAGTTCAAAAAATTACCATCATTCCTCGTGGAAATGCTGGTGGTTACAACTTGATGATGCCTGAAGAAGAAAAATACAATATGTCTAAACACGACTTAATTGCTGTGATAACTTCATACATGGGTGGAAGAGCAGCAGAGAAGATAATTTACGGTGCCGACAATGTTTCAACAGGTGCTAGTGATGATATTTCTCGTGCAACTCAAATTGCTCGTCGTATGGTTACTGAGTGAGGTATGAGTGAATTAGGACCTATCAAATATGAAGAAGATAGTTCTAACCCATTCTTAGGGCGTGACTATGCTAAAAGTGCTTCATTTGGTTCTAAAGTGGCGCAAGAAATTGACTTAGCAATTAGACACATCATTACTGAAGCAGAAAGAAAAGCTGAAGAAATCATTTCTCAAAATCGCGAATTATTAGAATTAATTAAACAAGCTCTAATTATTAAAGAAACTATTGTTGCAGAAGAAATTGAATATATTGAAAAACATATGTCATTGCCTGAGGAAGTTCTAAAAGATAAAGAACATTATGATGTTAAAAATGATGATGAGCCTTCATTTGAAGAGTTAGTTTCATTAGCAACACAACCAAGCAAAGAAGAGGCAAAACCACAACAAGAAACTAAGGTTGAAGAAAAAGCTGAAGACTCAGCTCCTGCAGTAGTAGGACAACTAAAAGTTTCAAATGACGTTTTAGATTTTTCAATGTTTTCAAAGAAATCATCTGAATCTAAAAAAGAAGAAAAAGTCTTGGATGAAAACAATTTGACACCTCGTGAAAAAGCAATTCTTGAAAGAAGAAAAAAAGCTCAACAAGACAAAGAAAATAAAAAAGACTCTAATAATTAGTCCAAAGTCAGCTTTAAGCTGGCTTTTTTAATACAATTAATATACTAATGAAGAAAAAAATCTTTTTGTCAGTTTTAGCATTATTAGCATCCGCAATTATTCCCACATCTATTGCCTGTGGTGTTTTAATAAATCAAAATAATAAAAAACAAAACAATATAAATATACTTGAAAAACAAATTCAAGACTTAAAAAATCAAACCATTTCACTTAGCAAAAAACTTGCAACTAACGAAACTGAAAAAAGTAATCTTTTGATCAAAATTAGCGATTTAAACAAGTTAGTGAATGAATATAAAAATAATCTCATAACAGCTCAAGAAAAACTTAAAGATAACGAGGATAAAAGCGGCCTAAAAATTCAAAGTTATCAAAGTACAATTGATGATTTAAAAGCCAAAATTTTGTTAAAAGATAAAGAAATTGAACAGCTTAAAGATGACTTGGATGATGTTAAAAAAACTTCTTCAACGAGTGAGTCTCACACTGATAACAAAGACATTCAATTGTTAAAGGCCCAGGTAGACAATCTTAATAAGATCCTAAAACACAAAGATGAACTAATTTCAGAATTAAAAAAACAAATTAGCGCCAAAAACATTGAAAATAACGCTCTTTCTTTACGTTTAAATACACAAATTATTGATTTGAATACTGAAATTAAAAATAAAGACCAATTAATTGAAATTCTTAAAAAACAATTAGAAGAAACAAAACATTCAAACGAAAACGATGAAAATGCACAGATTGCACAATTGAAATTTACCATTCAAACACTTATAGAACAAGTTAACACGAAGGATAAAGAGATATTAAAAGCAAAGCAAGAGTTAGAAGCATTAAAGACAAAAGATTCTAACTATTTAAAACAGATTAGTGATCTGCAGCAGAAACTCACACAGCTAAAGACTGAAAAAGACTCATTATCCACTCAATTGAATACTCAAATCACTCAGTATCAAAATCAAATAAACACTATTCAAGAACAAAATAAAAACTTGCAAAATCAGTTAAACTTGTTACAACAAACTAACAAGCAACAAGGTGAAAATATTAAGTCTTTACAACAAACTATTACTCAAAATCAGTATGCTATATCTTCTCTAGAAGAAAAACTTAAAGACTACAATCAAATTCAACAAAAGAATTTGGATCTGGAAGCAAAAATATTAGAACTAAACAAGCAAATAGAAAATTTCAAAAAACAAAATAACACTGATTCGGAAGCAAATTCTGAAGAACAAACTTTTGATGCAGTTGAATTTTTTAAACAACATCCAGAAGAAAAACAGTATCAAGAAACAAGCGAAAATAGGCCTGTAAATTGAACTAATGAACAATACGTGCGAAAGATTGTTGATCAAAGTTTTTCATTAATGTGAGATTTTCAAGACGGAACAAACACGCCGGAACAGTATGAGTTTTAGACTATAAAAAATTAACTGATTCTAAATACACATTTTACTTTGCCACCAATTATCATGTTGCCTTGGAACTTTATCAAGGAGACAAAGATTTTAAAGAGTATCAGCAATTAAAAAGAACCAATACAATAACAAATATTAGATTGCTAAGTCCTAAAAATTGAAAAGATAATTCTTCATCTAACACACCATCGTATTTACTAAATTTACCAAAGGATAATTGACCAAGAATTTTCTTCTTAGCTCAAAACTTTATGGATTCAACTGCTATGGATTACAATCAAAATCCCTATCATTATGCTGATTTCGCTGTTATTGAATGAACTGTTGATCTTAATGAATTGAGTGCTATAAAATATAAGACCACAAAACAAGATGCTCTTGAATTCAGGAGAAAATTGTTGAGAATTGTTAACAATTTTGACATAAATCCAGACGTAGATACTTTGATCAATGCAACTAAAACCGACAAGTTATTGAGCTTAGATTATTCCACTGTCAATGACATAAAAAAATCAGGTAATGTTACAAAAACCTTCGAATCTGCATTACCTACAAGCGAACAACAAGCAAAATCACAGTCAGCACTTGTGAAAAAATACTTACATGGTTATCAATATAATTCATCTACTGATAATGTGTATTGAGCTGGGTTTCCTTTAGTGAATGGTATTGAATGAAAATTTTTAGCTTCAGTACCTAATCAATATTTAGCAACAAATAATGTCAATAAAGAAGATGGGGTTACTAAGAGCATTTTTACAGTTCAATCCCTGTTTCACAATCAACCAATTGCAAGTCACGGTGCTAAGTTTAATGAAAGCGCTAAATCGCTGTACTATGGACTTTCGTATGGTATTTATCAAAAAGTAGGCCCAGTAGGTGGAGTCAGCGGTGGGATGGTATTGAATGCACAAATGATGCCTATTGGTTTAATTTACGGTAATCAAGGCTGATATGATTTGCAAAATGATGATGGTACAATGAGTAAGTATTCACTTAATATAGTGCAACCTTTTACACAACAAAAAGACATATATACTGAAAATGGAATTGCCTATGCTTTTAATTTAATAGATGGCACAGACAAACAAAAATATCCACACCAAACAAATTCTTATCGTGAACAGCTAATTGCTAAATATGGAAGCAATTACAAGACGAAACTTTTTAAATAGATTCACTTATGTACTTGACTTTAAATCAGTGAAGTAATATAATGTTAGTGTGTTTAAAATAACTTTTTTAAACATAAATATATTTGAAACATTTCTCTAATTTGATATGAATAAAAGCACGCGTCAGTTAAGAGCGTGCTTTTTATCATACTTTATAATCTTGGCAAGATTTTCGTTTTATAGAATGAGGTTCTTTCTAATTTATAAACTGCCAATGTTTGACATATTTGTCAAATACCAGTAAAGATTCAGTAAATTTGAAGTCCAGCCTGGAAGATAACTCCAAAACCAACGAATACTATTGTAATAATTGTTTGAGTACGGTTAGATTTCTTAAACGCTTCTCTTTCAACAGCATTAGTACGTAACTTATCTTTTTTTCGATTCAATATTCTTGGTAAAAGTTGAGCGAATAATTGAATTACAACTGAAATCAATATAACCGGTAAGTAACCGAATTCGCGATTGTATACTAAATTTCTTCAAGAAGTTGCAGTTAGATCTAAACCAAGGAACACTGTGCTTTTAATATCAGGAGACCCTTGAATAACCCTAAACATAACCAAAAGAATAGGTAACGTTATAAATGAGCTAATTAAAGCGGTAAACGGATTGGCTTTGTTCTTTTTATACATTTCGTTAATTTCCATCCGTTTTTTTTGTTCCATTTGTTTGTCACCTTTGTAAGGTGCATATTTTGCTTCGATTTTTGCTTTTTTAGCATTTAATTCTGTTTGTTTTGTTGAAGCAAGAATACTCTTGTATGACAATAGAATTGTGATTAGACGAGTAACAATAATAGTAATAATAATTGCAATAATGAATGATCAACCACCAATACTATCCATTGCCCGCATCATACCCACTAACATTTTGAAGATAGGTCAAACGAAGATTCCATAGAATGGTCCGTATGATCAATAATCTCCATATGTAGCAATAGGGCGTTGTGCTTCTCCAACTAGTCCACTTAGCAATTGGCTAGGATTTACATAGTTATTGTAATTATCTAGCAATGTGTAACCAACTAAATTAGCACCATTTTTATCAGTTTTGTTTGTTAATAATCTGTATCCTGTGTATGACCCATAAGTTCTGAAATTGTTAATTGAAATTTCTCTAAGTTTACTAATGGTTTTGTAATATGCTTCATCTACTTCAACATTTTGTTTGTTATTTTTGAAATTCAAGATAAATGCATTGATAACATCAAGCGCTGAAGCATTTTGCAATTGTTCTTCAGTCAATCCTGATTCTGAAGCTATTTTTTGTCAGTATGTTGTTGTTTTTTCTTTATCAACATACAAGCTTGCATCATTAAGATCTTGTTTGTCATAGTGTTTTTTGAATTGTTCACTACCTTCGTTAATAAATGCTTGGTACATGTCACGGTAGAACTTAATTAGTGCATTACCGTTGGCGTTACTGTACGCCGGTAGCACTGAGAAACTACTGATTGCCAGTTTGTATTTATCACTAACTTGATCATTTGTTGTTGCTTCTGAATTATTGTTAGTTGTAGCATCAGTTGAGTTATTTGTTTTTGGAAGACTTGTAATAGCAAAGTCAAAGAAATAAATGTCTTCTAGTTTTGTTACATAGTCGTAGCTTGTAATGGCGTTTGACACACTTCCATCTTTATTGGTTTGTCCATAAGACAGAACCATGTAGTTTGTGCCATTGTTATAAACTACACCCTTATTAGCATCTGAGTTGTTAATTAAAGCATTACTACTATCACGCAATTGGAAAGCAAGGTTACGTGTGTATTTTTCACCATATTTTCCACCGTTGTTATTGATTTGGTTTTTGATAGCTTCTAGTTCTTGCTTATCTTCTTTTCAAACATAAGGGTTACCATTTGTGAATCCGCCAGTGTTGACGTTTTCAAAAGTACCAGTATTGTCGTTGTAACGTAGAGGTGCTACGTTAGGCGAAACTTCTTCTTTCGCACCGTACATTTCAAAACCTGTTCCGATTTTAACTGGTGAACGAAGAACAAACGATTGCACACAGCCAGCAAGTCCTGTTCCGATTACGAAAATAATTAGTAAAATCTTGATTCATTTTCAAATCTTTTTCAGGATATTTTTCCGACCCTCAGGTGTATTTGCTCCTTGTTTTGATTTAGGGCTAAAGAAGTCGTAATGTTTAGATCTATTTTTGTACGACACTACGAATCCTTTCATATAGTTTTTTTATTTCCAATTCTTTTTTAGCGAAATCAATTGTAAAAAAATCTTTTCTTACAATGATGACACTGCGAGCACTGATATTAAAAAAATCGCTTTTACGAACAATTTGTCGTATTTGATTTTTATATTTGTTACGAGTGCAAGCATTTGCAAAAGCTTTGGGAATAGAGATTCCAACTTGAAATGTAGGTCATTTTTCATAATAAACGATTACATAGCGAGAAACAAACTGCTTCTTGCCATCAATTATTTTTTGGAACTCTCAATTTTTCTTAACAACGTGTTTTTTATTCATTGTTAACTATTTTTCATCTGAAACTGTTAATTTAGCTCTTCCTTTAGCTCTTCTTGCAGCTAAAACTTTTCTACCATTTTTAGTTTGCATACGAGCACGGAAACCGTGAACTTTAATGTGTTTACGTTTTTTAGGTTGATATGTTCTTTTCACAATTACTCCTTTTAACTAATATTTTGATTATCTTCAAGCTGATAAATTTGAAAATATGTAATATTATTTTACCAAAAACCTTATTCTTTTATACATTAAGTATAAAGGGGCAGCGAGCAAAGTATTGTTTGCAACCCTTAAACAAAAAATTTAAAAACGACAAGCAAATTTTGTCAATAAAACAAAAAAACACTCATTTTGTGTGCTTTTTGTGTAAATAAATTGTCAATAACTATGTAAATAATTTTACAAATTGACAATTTTTATTTCAAATTTACTTTATAAAGTAAATG